>NZ_MLCF01000080.1 GCF_001879105.1 Mangrovactinospora gilvigrisea
CACCCCCGCCGCGTCCCGCAGGAACGCCCGCCCGAACCGGCCCGCGTCCTCCAGCACGCGCCCCAGCTCCGCCGCCCGCAGCGCGGGCAGGTCCGCCGAGAGCGCCGCCACCCGCACCGCCGGCCCCCACAGCGCCCGCGCCGCCCCCGCGCCATGCTCCAGCGCCGCGTTGAGGCCCGTCCCCGGCTCGTCCGCGACGATCTCCGCGACGCCGCCCAGCTCCCGCGCGACCCGCGCGTCGTCCGTGACCACCGCCACACCCCGCACCGCGCCGCAGCGCAGCGCCTCCGCCACCGTGTCGCAGGCGAACGCCAGGGCCAGCGCCTCCCGCCTCCGCTGCGCCCCCGCGGCCGGGGCCAGCCGCGACTTGGCCGCCGCGAGCCGCTTCACGGGCACCACCAGCGCCCACCCGGCCGTGCCGTCCGTCACCGCGACGCCCCCGACGTCCGTCGTCCGGGGCGCGCACGACGCTCCACGGCACCCATTTCTCGACAGCAGGGGGACCGGAGAGCGACACTGAGTCGGTTGCGGACCCCCGCAACCAGCACAGATCTGCAGGAGGAATCCAGGTGACCCGCGGCAGGATCGGACTCGCCTACCGGCTGGGAGGCGCCATCGCCCGGCCGCCGCTGGCCGCCCTGGCCAAGCGCGAGTGGCGCGGAATGGAGAACATGCCGAAGGACGGCGGCTTCATCACCGTCGTCAATCATCATTCCGCTCTCGATCCGTTCACCTATGCGCACTTCCAGTACAACACGGGGCGTCCGGCCCGATTCCTGGCCAAGGAATCGCTCTTCCGGATACCGGTGGCGGGCTGGTTCATGCGCCACATGGGGCAGATCCCGGTCTACCGGAACAGCACCGACGCCGCCCACGCCTTCAGCGAGGCCGTCGAGGCCGTCCGGGCCGGCGAATGCGTCGCCATATACCCCGAGGGCACGCTCACCCGGGACCCGGACCTGTGGCCCATGACCGGCAAGTCCGGCGCCGCCCGGGTCGCGCTGGAGACCGGCGCCCCGGTCATCCCGGTCGCCCAGTGGGGCGCGCAGCGCATCGTGCCGCCGTACGCGAAGAAGGCCGGGGAGCCCAAGTTCCGGATCCTGCCCCGCGCTACGGTCAAGGTGCTGGCCGGCAAGCCCGTCGACCTCTCCGAGTTCGAGGGGGAGCCGATCACCTCGGACGTGCTGCGGCGGGCCACCGACAAGATCATGGACGCCATCACCGCGCTGCTGGAGGAGCTGCGCGGGGAGAAGGCGCCCGCCGAGCGGTTCGACTTCCGCAAGGCGCTGGCGGCCGAGAACCGCGAGCGCCGGGAGGCCGCCCGCCGCGCCGGCGGGACCGCCCCCGGCGGCGCCGCGTCCACCGACGGCGACGCCGCCTAGACCCGCGCGCCGCTCCGCTGCCCTCTCCCGACCCGACAGGAGGACCTCCTTGACACGCTGCGCCGTCTTCGGAACCGGCTCATGGGGCACCACTTTCGCCATGGTGCTGGCCGACGCCGGCTGCGAGGTGACGCTGTGGGGCCGCCGCCCGGAACTCGCGGAGGCCATCAACTCACGCCGCGTCAACCCGGACTACCTGCCGGACGTTCGCCTCCCCGACGGGATCCTGGCCACCACCGATCCCGCCGAGGCCGCCGACGGCGCCGAGTTCGCGGCCTTCGTCGTCCCCTCCCAGACCTTCCGCGCCAACCTCACGGAGTGGGCGCCCCTCTTCGGGCCCGACACCGTGCTGGTCAGCCTCATGAAGGGCGTCGAACTCGGCACCTGCAAGCGGATGAGCGAGGTCATCTCCGAGGTGGCCGGCACCGGCCCGGAGCGCGTCGCCGTCCTCACCGGCCCCAACCTCGCCCCGGAGATCGCCCAGCGGCAGCCCGCCGCCGCGGTCATCGCCTGCGCCGAGGAGGAGGCCGCCCGCCGCCTCCAGTCGCTCTGCCACACCGGCTACTTCCGCCCCTACACCAGCACCGACGTGGTGGGCTGCGAGTTGGGCGGCGCGGTGAAGAACGTCATCGGCCTCGGCGTCGGCATCGCGGACGGCATGGGCCTGGGCGACAACTCCAAGGCCACCCTGCTCACCCGCGGCCTCGCCGAGACCTCCCGGCTCGGCGCGGCGATGGGCGCCGACCCGCTCACCTTCTCCGGCCTCGCCGGGATGGGCGACCTGGTGGCCACCTGCTCCTCCCCGCTCTCCCGCAACCACACCTTCGGCACCAACCTGGGCCGCGGGATGAGCCTGGAGGAGACCATCAAGGCGACCCGGCAGACCGCCGAGGGCGTCAAGTCGTGCCGCTCCGTGCTGGAGCTGGCGCGCCGTCACGGCGTCGACATGCCGATCACCGAGACGGTGGTGGACGTGGTGCACGGCGGAAAATCCCCCCACGTCGGGCTGAAGGAGCTGATGTCCCGCAGCGCCAAGCCCGAGCGGCGGTGACCCGGAAGGTAGTCTCAAGCCCGATATGACGAACCCAACTGCCACACCGGCACCCCAGAACAGGCGCATCAGGGTCGCGGTCGTCCTCGGCGGCCGCAGTTCCGAGCACGGCGTCTCCGTCGTGACCGCGGGAAGCGTGCTGGCGGCCATCGACCGCACCAAGTACGAGGTGCTGCCCATCGGCATCACGACCGAGGGCCGGTGGGCGCTGGTCGCCGACGCTCCCGAGCGGATGGCGATCGACGGCCGGAGCGTCCCGGCCGTCGAGGACGTCGCCGAGGACACCGCCGGTGCCGTGGTGCTGCCCAACGGCCCCGGCAGCCGCGAGGTGGTGCTCAGCGAGCCGGGCTCGGTCCCCAAGGCGCTGGGCGAGGTCGACGTGGTGCTGCCGCTGCTGCACGGCCCGTACGGCGAGGACGGCACCCTCCAGGGCCTGCTGGAGCTCGCGGGCGTGCCCTATGTCGGCTCCGGCGTGCTGGCCAGCGCGGTCGGCATGGACAAGGAGTACATGAAGCGGGTCTTCGAGTCCGCGGGGCTGCCGGTGGGCCCGTACGTGGTCGTCAAGCCGCGCGAGTGGGAGCGGGACCCGGAGGGTGCCAAGGCGCGCATCGCGGAGCTCGGCTGGCCGGTCTTCGTCAAGCCGGCCCGGGCCGGCTCCAGCGTCGGCATCACCAAGGTCCTCGGCCCGGAGGGGCTCGACGACGCGTTCGCGCTGGCCCGCAGCCACGACCCCAAGGTGATCGTCGAGGCGGCGGTGCGCGGCCGCGAGATCGAGTGCGGCGTCCTGGAGTTCGAGGACGGCCCCCGGGCGAGCGTCCCCGCGGAGATCCCCTCGGCGGGGGAGGACGCGGAGTTCTACGACTTCGAGGCGAAGTACATCGACTCGGCGCAGGGCATCGTCCCCGCCCCGCTGGCGCCGGAGGACACCGCCGAGGTGCAGCGGCTGGCGGTGAAGGCGTTCGAGGCGGTGGACTGCGAGGGGCTGGTCCGCGCGGACTTCTTCCTCACCGACGACGGCTGGGTCATCAACGAGATCAACACTATGCCGGGCTTCACGCCGATCTCGATGTACCCCCTGATGTGGCAGCACACCGGCGTGCCCTACCCGGAGTTGATCGACCGCCTCATCCAGGCGGCCCTCCGCCGCCCCACCGGCCTGCGCTGAGCCCGCTCGGCCCCTGGCCGGGCGCCCCCGCGGCCAGGCGGAAGCCCGGCCGGGTGGGGTGCCGGGGTGCAGAGGCGAGCTTTCGAATTCGGGCGGCGGACAGCGACCGCGATCCACCGGCACCGTCAAGACGTGCTGCGCACCGCCGACTTGACCGCCGACGCGAAGTCGAGCAGCGGATCCACCATCGCCGAGCTCCCCGCCGAGCCCCGCTTCGCCACGCGCACCTGCACCTCGGCCGCGCGGTCGATCGTGGTGTAGCGCTCCGCCCCCGAGCCCCCGGCCTTCTCGAAGAGCCACTCCACCCCGTTCACCGCCGCCGAGTCCGCCGTCGGGTTGTACGTGGCGGAGCCGGGCGTCAGCACCGCCGGCGTCCCCACCCCGCACCGCATCTCCACCTCGGCATGGCCCCCGTCCCCCGACTTCCCCCAGGCCGCCGTGTACGCCGACTTCGGGGTGACGTCCCGCCGCGCCAGCCCGTCCACCTTCTCCGGCAGCCGCGCGGCCAGCGCCCGGCACGCCGCCGCGGCCCGCTCCGAACCCGGCCGCGGCGCGGCCAGCCGCACCGCGCCGGAGTCCGAGCCCGAAGCGCCGCACCCGGCCACCAGAACCAGTGCGGCAACACCTGCGAAGCGGAATCGGTTGGCGCCCATCCCGCGATGGTACGGAACCCTAGATATGGACGATCGGGCAGGTCAGGGTCCGCGTGATCCCCTCCACCTGCTGAACCTTGGCGACCACGAACTGTCCCAGCTGGTCCACCGTCTCCGCCTCGGCCCGCACGATCACGTCGTAGGGGCCGGTCACGTCCTCTGCCAGCAGCACACCGGGGATGTCCTTGATCGCGTTGGCGACCGATGATGCTTTGCTGACCTCGGTCTGGATCAGGATGTACGCCTGCACCACGGGTCGTCCTCCGTCTCGGCTGTCACTCCTGGAAAACACCGCAAGTCAGCTGACACGCTATCGTGCGGCCGGGGAGTTCAGCGAGACGTGCGCCCCGGCACCCAAAACCGGAGGAAGAAGCGATGCAGGCGACCCTGGGCGAACTCGGTGAATTCGGTCTCATCCAGGAGCTGACCGCCCGTCTGCCCAGGACAGCGGCCGTCCAGCTGGGCCCGGGGGACGACGCCGCGGTGGTCGCCGCCCCGGACGGACGCGTGGTCGCCACCACCGACATGCTCGTCGAGGGGCGGCACTTCCGCCGCGACTGGTCCACGGCCTACGACGTGGGCCGCAAGGCCGCCGCCCAGAACCTGGCGGACATCGCCGCGATGGGCGCCTCCCCGACGGCCCTGCTGCTCGCCCTCGCCGCCCCGGCGGAGCTCCCCGTCACCTGGGCCGTCGAGCTGATGGACGGCATCCGGGACGAGTGCCATGTGGCCGGCGCCGCGGTGGTCGGCGGCGACGTGGTCCGCGCCGAGCAGGTCTCGGTGACCATCACCGCGCTGGGCGACCTCGGCGGGCGGGCACCGGTCACCCGCGCGGGCGCCCGGCCGGGCGACGTGGTCGCCGTCACCGGCTGGCTGGGCTGGTCCGCGGCCGGGCTGACGGTGCTCTCCCGCGGGTTCCGCTCGCCGCGGGCGTTCGTCGAGGCGCACCGGCGGCCGGAGCCGCCGTACCACGCGGGGCCCGCCGCGGCCGCGCTGGGCGCCACCGCGATGATCGACATCAGCGACGGACTCGTGGCCGACCTGGGGCATGTGGCGGCGGCGAGCGGGGTGCAGATCGACCTGCACTCGGGTCAGTTCGACATCCCGGCGCAGATGGCGGACATCGGCCAGGCGGTCGGCGTCGACCCGGTGCAGTGGGTGCTGACGGGCGGCGAGGACCACGCGATCTGCGCGGTCTTCCCGGCGGACACCGTCCTCCCGGCCCGCTGGCGGGTCGTCGGCGACGTCCACAAGGCCCCGGCCCCCTCCGACGTCCGCGTCACCGTCGACGGCCACCCCTGGGACACCACCCCCGGCTGGGACCACTTCACCAGCTGACCCCCCCGCCCCTACCCCCGCGGACCGCGCAGCGGTCCGGGTGGGAGGCCGGGGCGGAGGGGCGGCGAACCCCGCACCGCGCGAAGCCGGCAACGCAAGAACCGGGCCCGCCCCGAAGGGCAGACCCGGTTCACGCAAAACCGAGCGGAGACGCTGTTAGCGCTCCACCTTGCCGGCCTTGATGCAAGAGGTACAGACGTTCAGCCGCTTCGGCGTCCCCCCGACCTTCGCACGAACCGTCTGGATGTTGGGGTTCCAGCGCCGGGGCGTGCGACGGTGCGAGTGGGAGATGCTGTTACCGAACTCCGGCCCCTTGCCGCAGACGTCGCAGTTGGCAGCCACGGGTCACTCCAAAGACTTCAGATGCACTAACGGATGGGTCCCCACGCGCTGGCCCCGAAGGGGACCTTCACCGGGAGGGTATGACCCGGTCCAGCGCACGGCTGTCCACGGGCAACTGGTGCAGCATACCCCGCTCCGTCCCGGGGAGGAAAATCCCCCGGGTTTCCGCATCCCGGCACCCCGCCCCGCCCCCGCCTGCCACGACTACGCTGTGGAACCGCGTCCCCGCCCGCGTCCCCCCGCCCGCGTCCGCGCCCGAACGGAGCCCCATGCCGCAATCCGGCGACGAACTGCCCTCCCTCACCGCCGACATGGTGCGCCAGTGGGCGGCCGCCGGGCTCCGCGCCCTGGAACGCCACCGCGCGGAGATCAACGGCCTCAACGTCTACCCCGTCCCGGACGCCGACACCGGCACCAACCTCCACCTCACCTTCGGCGCCGCCGTCGCCGAGCTCGACGCCTGCCTCGACGAGCGCCCCGGCGCCGGCCCCGGCGACGCCGTCCGCGCCCTGGCCCGCGGCGCCCAGCTCGGCGCCCGCGGCAACTCCGGCGCCATCATCGCCCAGCTGCTGCGCGGCGCCGCCGAGGTGCTCGCCCCCGCGGACGACGACGCCGGCTTCGACGCGGCCCGCCTCGGCCGCGCCCTGCGCCGGGCCGCCGACCGCGGCTACGAGGCGGTCGCCGCGCCCGTCGAGGGCACCGTGCTCTCCGTCGTCTCGGCCGCCGCCGACGCCGCCGAGGAGGCGCTGCGCGGCGCCCCGGCCGGCTCCGCCTCGGGCCGGGGCCGCACCATCACCACCGTCCTCGCCGCCATCGAGGGCGCCGAGCGGGCGCTGCTGCGCACCCCCGAGCAGCTGGACGTGCTGGGCAGGGCGGGCGTGGTGGACGCCGGCGGCCGCGGGCTGACGGTGCTGCTCGGCGCCCTCGCCGAGACCGTCGTCGGCCGCGCCTTCGACGCGCGGGCCTTCGAGGCCCGCGCCGCGCTCGCCTCCACTACCGCCGTCCCGGCCGCGGGCTGCGAGACCCCGCGCCCCGCGCCCGACGCCCCGTCGCCCGGCTACGAGGTCGTCTACCTGCTGGACGCCGCCGACGCGGCCGTCGCCGCGCTGCGCGTCCGGCTCGCCGCGCTCGGCGACTCGCTGGTCGTGGTGGGCGGCGACGGGCTGTGGACGGTGCATCTGCACACCGACGAGCCGGGCGCCGCCGTCGAGGCGGGCGTGGAGACCGGCCGCCCGCACCGCATCCGTATCGAGCACTTCGGAGCCACCGCCGCCGCGGCCGGCGAGGCCGGCACCGTCCCCGCGCACGCCGACGGCCACCGCCCCCGCGAGGGCCGCACCGTGCTGGCCCTCGCCGACGGCCCCGGCCTCGCCGACGTGCTCTCCGGCGCCGGCGCCACCGTCCTCACCGGCGAGGCGGACGCCCGCCGGGCCACCCGCACCGTGCTGGACTCCGGCGCCGCCGAGGCGGTGCTGCTGCCGGGCGGCCCCGGCCGCTGGGAGGCCTTCCTCGCCGCCGCGGCCGAGCTGGAGGAGGCGGGGGTGCACGCCCGGGTGGTGCCGTCCGAGTCGCCGGTGCAGTCGCTCGCCGCGCTCGCCGTCCACGAGCCGGCGCGGGCGCTGGACGAGGACGCCGCCGCGATGTCCGAGGCCGCCGCGGCCACCGGCTGCGCGGCGCTGCTGCCCGCCGGGGACGGCACGGTGCGCGGCGTGCTGGGGCCGGACACCGCCGCGGAACCGGTGGTCACGGCCCCCGACGCGGAGACCGCCGGCTGCCTGCTGCTGGACCGGCTGCTCTCCGACGGCGGCGAGCTGCTGACGCTGCTGCCCGGCGCGGACGCCCCGCTCGGGCTCGCCGCGGCGCTGCGCCGGCACGCGGAGGAGCTGCGCCCCGACACCGAGACCGTCATCCTCCCCGGCGGCCACCCCGCCACCCTCCTCACCATCGGGCTGGAGTGACGCCCGGGCCGGATGCGGCCCGCTGTCACCGGGATGGTGTGCAATGGACCCCGTGACCTCCACGCCGCCGCCGACCCTCACCCAGCCCCTCAAGACCTACATCGGCGCCGCCTCCGCGAAGACCTTCGCCGAGCGCCTCGACCTGCACACCGTCGGCGATCTGCTGCACCACTACCCGCGCCGCTACAGCGAGCGCGGCGAGTTGACGAAGATGCGCGACCTCGAACTCGGCGAGCACGTCACGGTCGTCGCCGAGGTCGCCCAGGTCTCCACGCACCCGATGAAGGCCCGCCGCGGCAACATGCTCAAGGCCGTGGTGACGGACGGTCAGGGACAGGTCGACATCGTCTTCTTCCGCGAGCACCCGCACAAGGAGCGCCTGCTGCCCGGCCGCCGCGGGATGTTCGCCGGCAAGGTCGAGGTCTTCAACCGCCGCCTGCAGCTGGCCCATCCCGAGTACGAGCTGCTGGACGCCGGTGACGACGACGCCGTCGACGAGTTCGCCGGCCGCCCCGTCCCGCTCTACCCGGCCACCGAGAAGCTCCCCACCTGGAAGATCTCCAAGGCCGTCACCGTGGTCCTCGACCAGCTGCGCGCCACCGGCTGGCAGGGCCTGACGGACCCCGTCCCCGCGCAGCTCACCGACGACCGCGGGCTGCCCGCGCTCGCCGAGGCGCTGGAGCTGATCCACCGTCCCCGCACCATGGACGACGTCCAGCGCGCCCGCGACCGCCTCAAGTGGGACGAGGCGTTCGTGCTGCAGACCGCCCTCGCCCAGCGCCGCGCCGCCGACTCCGCGCTGCCCGCCGTCCCCCGGCTGCCCCGCCCCGACGGGCTGCTCGCCGCCTTCGAGGCGAAGCTGCCCTTCACCCTGACGGAGGGCCAGGTCGCGGTCGGCGAGGAGATCTTCGCCGACATGGCCCGCTCCCACCCCATGCACCGCCTGCTGCAGGGCGAGGTCGGCGCCGGCAAGACGCTGGTCGCGCTGCGCGCCATGCTCGCCGTGGTGGACAGCGGCGGGCAGGCCGCGCTGCTCGCCCCCACCGAGGTGCTCGCCCAGCAGCACCACCGCTCCATCACCGAGATGATGGGGGAGTTGGCCGAGCGCGGGCTGCTCGGCGGGTCCGCCGACGGCACCAAGGTGACGCTGCTCACCGGGTCGATGGGCGCCAAGGCGCGCCGCCAGGCGCTGCTGGACGCCACCACCGGCGAGGCCGGCATCGTCATCGGCACCCACGCCCTCATCGAGGACACCGTCTCCTTCCACGACCTGGGCCTGGTCGTCGTCGACGAGCAGCACCGCTTCGGCGTCGAGCAGCGGGACGCGCTGCGCGCCAAGGCCCCCGGAGACCGGGTGCCGCACCTGCTGGTCATGACGGCCACCCCCATTCCCCGCACGGTGGCGATGACGGTCTTCGGCGACCTGGAGACCTCGGTGCTCGCCCAGCTCCCCTCCGGGCGCTCGCCGATCGCCTCGCACGTCGTGCCCGCCGTCGAGAAGCCGCACTTCCTCGCCCGCGCCTGGGAGCGGGTCCGCGAGGAGGTCGGCAAGGGCCACCAGGCGTACGTGGTGTGCCCGCGGATCGGCGACGAGGAGGACGAGAAGAAGGCGAAGAAGAGCGCCGAGGGCGACCGCCGCCCCCCGCTGGCGGTGCTGGACATGGTCGAGCAGCTGACCGCCGGCGCCCTCGCCGGGCTGCGCATCGCGGCGCTGCACGGCCGGATGCCGCCCGAGGAGAAGGACGCGGTGATGCGCTCCTTCGCCGCCGGCGAGGTGGACGTGCTGGTCGCCACCACCGTCATCGAGGTCGGCGTCAACGTCCCCAACGCCACGGTGATGGCGGTGATGGACGCCGACCGGTTCGGCGTCTCCCAGCTGCACCAGCTGCGCGGCCGGGTCGGCCGCGGCTCCGCGCCCGGGCTGTGCCTGCTGGTCAGCGAGATGCCGGCGGCCACCGCGGCGCGCGCCCGGCTGGAGGCGGTGGCCGCCACCACCGACGGCTTCGAGCTCTCCCGGATCGACCTGGAGCAGCGCCGCGAGGGCGATGTGCTGGGCCAGGCGCAGTCCGGCTCCCGCTCCAGCCTGCGGGTGCTGGCGGTCATCGAGGACGAGGACGTCATCGCCGAGGCGCGCGCCGAGGCCGTCCGCCTGGTCGCCGCCGACCCGGAGCTGGCCGACCAGCCCGACCTGCGCGCCGCCATCGCCGCCCTGGTCGACCCCGAGCGCGCCGACTACCTCGACAAGGGCTGAGACCCTCGGTGCGCCTACGCTTGAGCCCCGTCCGATCCACGACCAGGGGAGACACCGCGTGACCCGCGTCATCGCCGGCGCCGCGGGCGGCCGCCGGCTGGCCGTCCCGCCCGGCACCGGCACCCGGCCCACCTCCGACCGCGCCCGCGAGGCGCTCTTCTCCACCTGGGAGTCGATGCGCGGCGGCCTCGACGACGCCCGCGTCCTCGACCTCTACGCCGGCTCCGGCGCCGTCGCCCTGGAGGCGCTCTCCCGGGGCGCCGCCCATGCGCTGCTCGCCGAGGCGGACGCCCGCGCCGCCCGCACGATCCGCGCCAACATCGCGGCGCTCGGCCTGCCCGGCGCCGAGCTGCGCCCCGGCAAGGCCGAGGCGGTCGCCGCCGGGCCCGCCCCGGCGCAGCCGTACGACGTGGTCTTCCTCGACCCGCCCTACGCGGTGACGGACGATCACCTGGCCGGACTGCTCACCCGGTTGCGGGACGGCGGCTGGCTGGCGCCCGAGGCGCTGGTCGCGGTCGAACGCGCCACCCGGGGCGGGACGTTCGCCTGGCCGCCCGGATTCGAGCCCCTCAGGTCCCGTCGGTACGGCGAGGGGACGCTCTGGTACGGTCGCGCCGCTACCGGCACGTAAACGTAAGGGTCAAGGAGAGTCACAGTGATGCGCCGCGTCGTCTGCCCGGGGTCGTTCGACCCGATCACCAACGGCCATGTCGACATCATCGCCCGCACCTCGAAGTTGTTCGACGAGGTCTACGTCGCGGTGCTGATCAACCCCGGGAAGGCCGGGCTCTTCTCGGTCGCCGAGCGGGTGGCGCTGATCGAGGAGGTCACCGCCGACCTGGGCAACGTCAAGGTCGAGGCGCACCACGGGCTGCTCGTCGACTACTGCCGGGAGCGCGACATCCCGGCCATCGCCAAGGGCCTGCGCGCGGTGAGCGACTTCGACTACGAGCTGAAGATGGCCCAGATGAACCACGGGCTCACCGGCGTCGAGACGCTCTTCATCCCGACCAACCCGGTCTACAGCTTCCTCTCCTCCTCGCTGGCCAAGGAGGTCGCCTCCTACGGCGGCGACATCTCCGGACTCGTCCCGGAACCGGTGCTCGCGGCGCTGCGCGAGCGGCTCGCCGAACGCGGCTGAGCACCCCCTGTAGAGTCCACTCCGTGGACAGCGCAGAACGCCGGATCGACGAAGCCATCGGACTCATCAACGGGGCCCGGTCCCTCCCCATGTCCTCCTCCTGCGTCGTGAACCGCACCGAGCTGATCCGGATGCTGGAGGAGGCCAAGGCCGCCCTCCCGGAGCAGCTGGCCACCGCCCGCGCCGTGGTCGAGGAGCGCGACGCGCTGGTCGCCGAGGGCCGCAAGGAGGCCGAGCGGATCGCCGCCCGCGCCAAGAAGGAGCGGGCCGTCCTCGTCTCCGAGACCGAGGTCGCCCGCGAGGCCCGGCGCGAGTCGGACGCCGTCCTCGCCAAGGCCCGCCGGGACGCCGAGGAGACCCGCCGCAAGGCCGACGACTACGTCGACCTCAAGCTCGCCACCTTCGAGGTGGTGCTCGGCAAGACGCTGGAGGCCGTCGGCCGCGGCCGCGAGAAGCTGATGGGCCGCCGCCCGATCGCCGAGCTGGGCGGGGAGGCGCCGGAGGGCGCCGCCGAACTGCCCGGCCCGCGCCCCGCGGAGCGGGCCGGGAAGGACGCCGGCAAGGGCGAGGACGGCGGGGCCGGCGAGGCCGCGGACGTCCCCGAGGTCGACGTCTCCGGCTTCTTCGACACCTCCGTCATCGACGCCGACCGCCTCCGCACCCTCAACGACCCCGACTGACCCGGCGCCGGCGCGAGCGCCGCCGGGAGCGGGGGCGAACCGTCCGGAATGCGCCCGCCGTCGGCCCGAATCGGGTCCGAGTTGGGACTGGCGGGCCTGTCCAGTATCCTTGTCCCTCGGCCTGGGCCGTCGCGCCCGTTCGCCGCATTCGACCGCACCTCACCAGCAGTACCGCCAGAGAGCAGGAAGACCCCTGAAGCGCCTCGACCACCGCGATCCGCTCACGCTTGACACGCGTGAGCTGGGCAGGCGTCCCGGAGCGATGCAGACGCAGAGCCGCTCCGTCGACGCGCCCGCGGGCCTCGGCATCGCCGGGGTGATCGGCGTGCCCGAGGGCGATCCGCTCGAGATGGAGCTGCGTCTGGAGTCCGTGGTCGACGGTGTGCTGGTGACGGGCACCGTGCGCGCCCGGGCGGCCGGTGAGTGCGTACGCTGTCTGGAGCCCGCCGAGCAGCCGCTCGACGTGGAGTTCCAGGAGCTGTTCCTCTACCCGGACGTCGCCGACGAGCGCGGCGCCGACCGGGGCAAGGGGGACGGCGAGGACGAAGAGCCGGAAGAGCTCCGGATCGAGGGCGACCTGATCGACCTCGAACCGGTGGTGCGGGACGCGGTGGTTCTCGAACTGCCGCTCCAACCGGTGTGCCGGGAGGACTGCCCGGGCCTGTGCCCCGACTGCGGGGCGTGCCTGGCGGACGATCCGGAGCACCGGCACACCGACGCCGTCGACCCCAGGTGGGCGGCCCTGCAAGGACTCACCGTCGCACCCGAGCACTCGGGCGCCGGGGATGACAACACCGATGGCGCCGACGGTGCCGAGAACCAGGAGAAGTAGCGATGGCAGTTCCGAAGCGGAAGATGTCGCGCAGCAACACGCGCCACCGTCGCAGCCAGTGGAAGGCGACCGCCCCGGCGCTGGTCCCTTGCCAGACCTGCAACGAGCCGAAGCTCGGGCACATCGCGTGCCCGAACTGCGGCACCTACAACCGCCGTCAGGTCCTCAACGTCTGACGGGCAGGTGCGAGGAGCGATGACGGCTGCGAAGAGGTCCAATCGGTCGCGCGGGGACGCCAACCGTCCGAGCGAGGGCCGCGGCCCGCAGCACGAGGAGTCGCTCGACATCCTCGAAGGGCGGCTCGGGTACACGCTCGAAGCCGCCCTTCTGGTGCGCGCCCTGACGCACCGCTCGTTCGCGTACGAGAACGGCGGTCTGCCCACCAACGAGCGCCTGGAGTTCCTGGGCGACTCGGTGCTGGGCCTGATCGTCACCGACACCCTCTACCGGGCCCACCCGGATCTCCCCGAGGGGCAGCTGGCCAAGCTGCGCGCGGCGGTCGTCAACGCGCGTGCCCTCGCGGGTGTCGGGCGGGGCCTCGAGCTGGGCCGGTTCATCCGGCTCGGCCGCGGCGAGGAGGGCACCGGCGGGCGCGACAAGTCGTCCATCCTGGCCGACACGGTGGAGGCCGTCATCGGCGCCGTCTACCTCGACCAGGGCCTGGACGCCGCCACCGAGCTGGTGCACCGGCTGTTCGACCCGCTGATCGAGCAGTCCGCCAGCCTCGGCGCCGGTCTCGACTGGAAGACCAGCCTCCAGGAGCTCACCGCGGAGACGGGCATCGGCGTGCCCGAGTACCTCATCTCCGAGAGCGGCCCGGACCACGAGAAGCATTTCGCCGCGGTCGCCCGCGTCGGCGGCGACGACTACGGCACCGGCACCGGGCGCTCGAAGAAGGAGGCGGAGCAGCAGGCCGCCGAGAGCGCCTGGCACGCCATCCGGATCAAGGCCGGGCTGGACAAGCCGTCCCAGGACGGCGTCGCGCCGACCGTCTGAGCGGACGGCGGCGGGCGAGACGGGGGAGGATCACGGGATGCCCGAGCTGCCCGAGGTCGAGGTGGTGCGCCGGGGCCTGGAGCGCTGGGTCTCCGGCCGCACCGTCGACTCCGTCATGGTGCTGCACCCGCGCGCGGTCCGGCGGCACCCCGCCGGCGCGGCGGACTTCGCGGCCCGGCTGACCGGTCGCACGCTGGGCACGGCGCGGCGGCGCGGCAAGTACCTGTGGATCCCGCTCGACGACGCCGCCGACACCGGCGACGGCGGCGAGGCGCTGCTGGCGCACCTCGGGATGAGCGGGCAGATGCTGGTCCAGCCCAAGGACGCCCCCGACGAGACGCATCTGCGCATCCGGGTCTCCTTCGCTGACGCGGCCGGCACCGAGCTGCGCTTCGTCGACCAGCGCACCTTCGGCGGGCTCGCGCTGGAGTCGACGGCGGCGGACGGGGTGCCGGCCTCGGTCGGGCACATCGCGCTCGACCCGATGGACGGCGCCTTCGACGACGCCGCCTTCCACACGGCGCTGCGGCGGCGGCGCAGCGAGGTGAAGCGGGCGCTGCTCGACCAGTCGCTGATCAGCGGCGTCGGCAACATCTACGCGGACGAGGCGCTGTGGCGGGCCCGGCTGCACTACCGCCGTCCCACGGGGACGATGACGGCGCCGCTCACCGCGCGGCTCCTCGCGGAGGTGCGGACGGTGATGGGTGCGGCGCTGACGGCCGGGGGGACGAGCTTCGACTCGCTGTACGTCAACGTCAACGGCGAGAGCGGGTACTTCGACCGCTCGCTGGCGGCGTACGGGCGGGAGGGCCTGCCCTGCGGGCGCTGCGCGACGCCGATCCGGCGGGCCGCGTTCATGAACCGCTCCAGCTACTACTGCCCCCGCTGCCAGCGCGCCCCCCGCTGACCGCGGTGACCTGACCGCCGCCCCGGGACCCCACCCGGGGCCGTCGCGATGTCGGCGCGGTCGGTGGCGTCCGGGAGGGTTCCCGAACACCAGAGCGTGAGTCACACTCGCGTCGTGCCGATAGAGATCGAGTGGGACCCCGACGACGGCCCGTCCGAGCCCTCCGCCCACGACGTCCTGGACAACGAGCGCCCCCGCCGCAGGCGCAGGCTCCCGCGGCTGCGCACCCGCATCGTCGTGCTCACCGCCGCCGCCGCGCTCCTCGCGGCGTACGGCATCCACGCCCTGCACCCCGGCGGACGTACCGCACCCACCGCCGCCCCCGACCCCGGGCGCCCGTTACCCGCCTCGGCCGCCGTCCCCCGCCCCGCCGCCGGCGCACTGCTGCGGGACGACACCGGCGCCGGCGAGATGCCCTCCCGGCTCATCCTCGTCCGCCCCGACGGAACCCTGCGCGGACCCGTCACCCAGCAGAGCGTCCCCGCCCAGACCGCCCGCGGCACCGACCCGTGCGCGGTGCCGCTCGCCAACGGCACCGAGGTCCTGCTGGAGACCGCCTGGCAGCCCGCCCTCGGCGGCCGCCTCGCCGTGCAGCCCCTGGACCTCGGCACCGTCCCCGCGCCGCTGAAGTCCTGGACCGCGGACGGAGGTTGGGGCGACAGCCCCGCCGCGGGCTCGCTGCTCGGGGTCACCGCCGGCGGCACCGTCTGGGAGGCGGACAACGCCTACACCGCCGCCGGCACCGCCAACCCGATCGGCAGCAACTGGACGATCCGGGTGGCGCACGGCATCGACGGCACCCCCAAGGCGCCGCCCGGCACCGAAGGACGCCCGCTGGACGGCGCCCACTTCCCCGGCCTGCACCCCGCCGCCGTCCTCCCCGGGGCGGCCGGCAGCGGACCGGCCGGCAGCGGCCCGGCCGTCGTCCTGACCAGCGCCCTCGACGCCGGCCTGTGGACCTCCGAGCGGCTCACCGTCGACGTGCTGTGGCCGGCCAACCCGGGCGGCGGCGACGCTGCCATGCTCTTCACCACCACGACCACCGGCCGCATCGTCGCCTTCGACACCGTCGACCGGACCGCCGCCGCCATCGCCCTGGACGGCCCCTGCACCGCGGAGGGCTGCGACCCGCCCCTGGTCACGCTCCGCTTCACCCCGGGCGGCACGCACCGCGCCGCCGTCCGGATGCCGCGCGGCTGGCGCTACCTGGAGGGGCTCGACGACGGCCGCCTCGCCGTGCTCCCCGGCACCGGCCGGTTCGTCTTCGCCGTCCGCCGCGAGGGCGACAACTCCCGCTACGCCCTCGCCGAGGCCCCGCTCACCGGGGGCGCCGCCACCCTGGTGCCCGGCAGCGCCGGCCTCGCCCGGATTGGCAGCACGGTGGTCGCCGCCTCCGGCGACACCGTCCTGTTCCTGGTCGACGCGCCGGAGCCGGAGTCCCCCGGCCGGGTCGGCGTCGCCTCCTGGACGCCGGGCGGCGGCCGCGCCCGGATGCTCGCCCACGACCTCCCGGCCGACCGCCTGGTCTGCGCGGTCCCGCCGACGGACAACTAGGTTGGGGTCCATGGACGACCAGGACCACGGGATGCGGGCGCCGCGCACCGGCGCGACCGCGCTCGGCGCGGACGGCGCGGGCGGGGAGGACGGCCGGGTGCGGATGACGGCCTGGGTGCGGGGGCGCGTCCAGGGCGTCGGCTTCCGCTGGTGGACCCGGGTCCGGGCGCTGGAGATCGGCGGCCTCACCGGATCCGCGTCCAATCTCGCCGACGGCCGCGTCCAGGTGGACGCCTACGGCGACCGCGCGCGCTGCGCGCTCCTGCTGGACTGGCTCCGCAACGGCGACACGCCCGGGCGCGTCGACGGCGTCACCGAGATCTGGCGTCCGTCCGATCGGGCGACGGCACCGGCCGAGGGCTTCGCGATCAAGTAAAAGGGGCCGCTGACCCGCGGAGGAACCCTTCGAAGGCGCTTGCGCCCCGGCCCGCGGCGTGCTTGACTCCCGCGCAAGGCACAAGACGATCTCATGGCTGACCGACGGAAGTGACGGCGCAGGCCCGATGCGCGCAGTGAGGCGCATGCATCGAGGGCCCGCCGCGGCACGCCGTGATCGTGTTGACCCTCTCGCTGTTTGGTGAGACGCTGAAAACCCGCGCACTCGTACCGTGTCGGCCGACATGCGGACCCCGCCGCAGGCCGGTCAGAGAGTGAGCGCGCGGCCAACGCGAAAACACCTCTCGACCCACCACCGCTTGGGGTCGGTCACTCAGCGTGGAGGACCATCCATCATGGCAAAGGCGCTTCTCGGTTACGTCGGCGGCCCCGACCCGCGACTGATCGGAGAGATGCGTCGTCTGCAGCAGCGCGTCCAGGATCTCGAGTCCGAGCTGGTCCGCATGCAGGCGGAGAATGACGCACTCACCGAAGCAGTGCACAACGAGTCGCTGATCGACATCGACGTACACCAGGTGGAGCCGGCACTGGCCTGAGCCAGCAGCCGGTCAGCCGGCCTCCCGCGGCACTGCCGCCGGGCCAGGCCGGAATCCGCCGAAGGATATCCAAGGGACGCCCCAGCCGGCGTCCCTTCGTCGTTGGCGCCGTGCGTCGTCCGCTGCCTCTGCCATGGTCCCCGCTCCCCGCTTCGTCCCCGCGATCTCCCGTCCCTCTGCTGGTGGTGTGCCCCCGGCCCGCGACCGCGAAACCGGTAGAGTCCGTTGACGCTGCCGTTGTCGGCGATTGTCCGCGAGGGAGAGGCGAGGAGAACTCCGCGTGCACCTCAAGAGCCTGACGCTCCGTGGGTTCAAGTCGTTCGCGTCGGCCACGACGCTGCGGTTCGAACCGGGCATCACCTGCGTGGTGGGCCCCAACGGCTCGGGCAAGTCCAATGTGGTGGACGCCCTCTCCTGGGTGATGGGGGAGCAGGGCGCCAAGTCGCTGCGCGGCGGCAAGATGGAGGACGTCATCTTCGCCGGCACCACCGGGCGGGCGCCGCTGGGCCGCGCCGAGGTGAGCCTGACGATCGACAACTCCGACGGCGCGCTGCCCATCGACTACGCCGAGGTGACGATCACCCGGACGATGTTCCGCAACGGCGGCAGCGAGTACGCGCTCAACGGCGACCAGTGCCGGCTGCTGGACATCCAGGAGCTGCTCTCCGACTCCGGCATCGGCCGCGAGATGCACGTCATCGTCGGCCAGGGCCAGCTCGACTCGGTGCTGCACGCCGACCCCTCCGGGCGGCGCGCCTTCATCGAGGAGGCGGCCGGCGTCCTCAAGCACCGCAAGCGCAAGGAGAAGGCGCTGCGGAAGCTGGACTCGATGCAGACCAACCTCAACCGGGTGGCCGACCTGACGGCCGAGGTGCGGCGGCAGCTGAAGCCGCTGGGCCGGCAGGCGCGGGTGGCGCGCCGGGCCGCCGTCATCCAGGCCGACCTGCGCGACGCCCGGCTCCGGCTGCTCGCCGACGACCTGGTGCAGCTGCGCAAGGCGCTCGCCGAGGAGGCCGCGGACGAGCGGGCCCACAAGGAGCGCCGGGCCGCCGTCGAATCGGACCTGGCCGCGGCGCAGCGCACCGAGGCCGAGCTGGAGCGGCGGGTCGCCGCGCTCGCCCCGCGGCTGGCGCAGGCGCAGGACACCTGGTTCCAGCTCTCCTCGCTCGCCGAGCGGGTGCGCGGCACCGTCGGGCTCGCCGAGCAGCGCGAGCGCAGCGCCGCCGGCCAGCGCGAGGAGTCGGCCTCCCGACGCGGCCGCGACCCGGAGGAGTTGGAGCGGGAGGCGGCGCGCGTCCGCGAGCAGGAGGCGGAGCTGCAGGAGGCGCTGGAGGGCGCGAAGTACCAGCTGGCCGAGGCCGCGGAGGCGCGGGCGACGCTGGAGCGGGAGCTGGAGGAGGAGGAGCGCCGGCTGCGCGCCGCGGCCCGCGCGGTCGCCGACCGCCGGGAGGGCCTCGCCCGGCTCCAGGGCCAGGTGCAGGCGGCCCGCGGCAAGGTGGCGTCCGCCGAGGCCGAGATCGGCCGGCTGGGCGTCTCCCGGGACGAGGCGGCGGCCCGCGCGGAGGCGGCCCGCGCCGAGTACGAGGAGCTGAAGGAGCGCGTCGGCGCCACCGAGGACGGCGAGGCGGGCGACGGCGGCGTGCTGGAGGCCGCCGAGGAGGAGGCCCGCGAGGCGCTGGCCGCCGCGGAGGAGGAGCTCTCCGCCGTCCGCGAGGAGTCGGCCGCCGCGGAGCGGGAGCGGGCCGGGCTGACGGCCCGTCACGAGGCGCTGGCCCAGGGGCTGCGCCGCAAGGACGGCGCCGCCGCGCTGGCCGGGGCGGCGGCCGACGGCGGCCTCGCCGGGGTGCTGGGGCCGGCCGCCGAGCTGCTGTCGGTGGAGCCCGGCTTCGAGGCGGCGGTGGCCGCCGCGCTGGGTGCCGCGGCGGACGCGGTGGCGGTCGCCGATGTGGCGGCCGCGGCGGCCGCCCTGCGCCATCTGCGGGAGGGCGACATAGGGCGTGCCGCGCTGCTGGTCGGCGGCGCCGGGGCGGGCGAGGAGCAGGTCGGCGCGGTGCCGGCGGGCGCGCGCAGCGCCGCCGAGGTGGTCAGGGCGCCCGGGGCGCTCGCCGGGGCGGTGCGCCGGCTGCTCGGCCGGGTCGCCGTGGTCGGCACGCTCGACGAGGCGGCGGCGCTGGTCGGGGAGCGTCCGGAGCTGGCCGCGGTGACCCGGGACGGCGATGTGCTGGGCGCGGCCTTCGCGCACGGCGGCGCCGGCGGCGGGGAGAGCCTGCTGGAGGTGCAGGCCGCGGTCGACGAGGCGGCGGCGCGGCTGGAGGCCGTCGAGGAGCGCTGCGAGCGGCTGACGGAGCGTCTGGCCGCGGCCAAGCAGGCCCGGTCGGAGGCGGCCGGGCACGCGGACGAGGTGGCGGCGGCCCGCCGCCGCGCCGAGAAGGAACGGTCCCGCGCGGCCGGCGAGCTGGGCCGGCTCGGCGGCCAGGCGCGCGCCGCCGAGGGCGAGGCGGAGCGGCTGGCGTCCTCCGTCGACCGCGCCCAGCAGGCCCGCGCCGAGGCCGCCGAGGCGCTGGAGGTGCTGACGGCCCGTCTGGAGGCGGCCGAGGAGGAGCCGGGGGAGGAGGAGCCCGACTCCTCCTACCGCGACCGGCTCGCCGCGGACGGCGCCAACGCCCGGCAGACCGAGATGGAGGCGCGGCTCTCCGTCCGCACCCACGAGGAGCGCGTCCGCGGGCTCTCGGGCCGCGCCGACGGACTGGACCGCGCGGCGCGCGCCGAGCGGGAAGCGCGGGCCCGCGCCGAGGCGCTGCGGCGGCGGCTGGAGCGGGAGTCGGCGGTGGCCGGCGCGGTGCGCGCGGGCGCGGCCAACCTGCTGCTCTTCGTGGAGGCCTCGCTGGGCCGGGCGGAGGCCGAGCGGGACGCGGCGCAGCGCGGCCGCGCCGAGCTCGACGGCCTGCTGCGGGAGGCCCGCGAGGCGGGGCGCTCGCTCGCCGGCGAGCTGGAGAAGCTGACGGACACCGTGCACCGCGGGGAGGTGCTGGGCGCCGAGAAGCGGCTGAAGATCGAGGCGCTGGAGGGGCGGACGCTGGAGGAGTTCGGCATCGAGCCGTCCGGGCTGGTGGAGGAGTACGGGCCGGAGCAGCCGGTGCCGCCGTCCCCGCCGGCCGAGGGGGAAGAGCGTTCGGAGGATCCGGAGGCGCCGGAGAACCGGCCGCGGCCGTTCGTCCGGGCCGAGCAGGAGAAGCGGCTGCGCGCGGCGGAGAAGGCGTACGCCCAGCTGGGCAAGGTGAACCCGCTGGCGCTGGAGGAGTTCGCGGCGCTGGAGGAGCGGCACAAGTTCCTCACCGAGCAGCTGGAGGACCTGAAGAAGACCCGGCGCGACCTGCTGACCGTCATCGCGGAGGTGGACGAGCGGGTCGAGCAGGTCTTCACCTCCGCGTACGAGGACACGGCGCGCGAGTTCGAGGGCGTCTTCTCGCGGCTCTTCCCGGGCGGCGAGGGGCGGCTGGTGCTCACCGACCCGTCCGACATGCTCACCACCGGCGTGGAGGTGGAGGCGCGGCCGCCCGGCAAGAAGGTGAAGCGGCTCTCGCTGCTCTCCGGCGGCGAGCGATCGCTGACCGCGGTGGCGCTGCTGGTGTCCATCTTCAAGGCGCGGCCCAGCCCCTTCTATGTGATGGACGAGGTGGAGGCGGCGCTCGACGAGACGAACCTGCGGCGGCTCATCTCGATCATGGAGGAGCTGAGGGATTCCTCGCAGTTGATCGTCATCACCCACCAGAAGCTCACCATGGAGTCGGCGGACGCCCTCTACGGCGTGACGATGAAGGGCGACGGCATCTCCGAGGTCATCTCCCAGCGCCTGCGGGACGGCGACCGGGAGACGGCGCGGGTAGGCTGACGCGGCGGGCCCGTCGGGGATACTGGGTCCCGTTATGGACACTCTCACCCTTGTCATCGTCATCGTCGTCGCCGCGATCGTGGTGGTCGGCGGGGGCGCCGGCCTCGTCGTCTCCGGACGGCGGCGCAAGGCGGCCCTGCCGAAGCCGGCGGCGCCCCAGGCGCCGGTCGAGCAGGCGCCCGCGCGCGAGCCCGAGCCCGAGCCGCAGGTCGGCGACGAGGCCGCGCCGCCGAAGGAGGAACCGCGCCGCACCGTCGAGGAGGTCGAGCTCCCCGGGGAGCCCGAGCCAGCGGCGGCGCCCGCCGAGCCCGAGAAGCCCGCGCTGGAGGTGCCCGAGCCGGCCGCCGGCCGCCTGGTGCGGCTCCGCTCCCGGCTCTCGCGCTCCCAGAACACGCTGGGCAAGGGCCTGCTGGCGCTGCTCTCCCGGGACCATCTCGACGAGGACACCTGGGAGGAGATCGAGGACACCCTGCTCACCGCCGACATCGGCGTGCAGCCGACGCAGGAGCTGGTCGAGCGGCTCCGCACCCGGGTGAAGGTGCTCGGCACCCGCACCCCGGACGAGCTGCGCGCGCTGCTCCGCGAGGAGCTGCTGACGCTGATCGACCCGGAGATGGACCGCGAGCTGCGCACCGCGCGGCACGCCGAGGCCGACCCGTCCCGCCCCGCGGTGGTGATGGTGGTGGGCGTCAACGGCACCGGAAAGACGACGACCTGCGGCCGCATCGCCCGGGTGATCGTCGCCGAGGGCCGCACGGTGGTGCTCGGCGCCGCCGACACCTTCCGCGCCGCGGCCGCCGACCAGCTGCAGACCTGGGGCGACCGGGTGGGCGCGCGGACGGTCCGCGGCCCGGAGGGCGGCGACCCGGCGTCGGTGGCCTTCGACGCGGTCAAGGAGGGCATCGCGGACGGCAGCGACACCGTGCTGGTGGACACCGCTGGCCGGCTGCACACCAAGACCGGGCTCATGGACGAGCTGGGCAAGGTGAAGCGGGTCGTGGAGAAGCACGGCCCGGTGGACGAGGTGCTGCTGGTGCTGGACGCCACCACCGGTCAGAACGGCATGGTGCAGGCGCGGGTCTTCGCCGAGGTGGTGGACATCACCGGGATCGTGCTGACCAAGCTGGACGGCACGGCGAAGGGCGGCATCGTGGTGGCGGTGCAGCGGGAGCTGGGGGTGCCGGTGAAGCTGGTCGGCCTCGGCGAGGGCGCGGACGACCTGGCGCCGTTCGAGCCGGGCGCGTTCGTGGACGCGCTCATCGGGGAGTAGCGCTCCGCGTTCCGCGCCGCGAGCGTTCCGCGCCGCGGGTGTTCCGCGCGGAACGCTACGGCGCCGGGGCCGGCTCCCGCGTCCGGTGGCACGCGTACGCCAGCGTGCCCAGCAGGAGCCGCGCCTCGGGAGGCCGCGCCGCGGTCGGCGCGGACGGCGGCCGCAGCCACCGCGCCAGCACCGACGGGGGCGCGGGGAGGTACTCCCCGCGCCCGTGGCACACCACGTCGAGCCCCGCGTCGTCCCAGCCCATCTTGTAGAGCAGATCGGGCAGTTCGGCCGCGGCCCCCGGCGCGACGAAGAAGAGCGTGCGGCGACCCTCGCGGCCGTCGGCGCGTCCGTCGGGGAGCGCCAGCACCGGGCCGAGCCGGGAGCCCATCCGCTCCAGCCGGACCATGGCGCGGCACCCGGCCGCCTCGGGGACGTCCAGCGCGTCGAAGCGGTCGCCGAGCGGGAGGAGGACCGTGGTCTCGGCCTCGGCCGGCCACAGCTGCTCGACGTCCGCCGCGCGCGTTCCGCCGGGCAGGCGTGCCGCCGGCGGGCCCTCGGGGTGGCGGCCGGGCGCCGCGCAGTGCGGCAGGCCGCAGGAGCACCGGTCGCCGCGGACCAAGTGGGCACCGGGGACCACGGGCCAGCCCCAGCGCTCGGTGTACTGAGCCACCGCCCGGCACACCGTGGCGCGGGTGCGGCGGCGGGGTCGCGAGCCGAGCATGATGTCCATGTCACCCCCAACGGGTCAGGATCGCCGATGGTTACGCGCTTGTGACGCTCCGTGTGCTTCCGATTGCCTGCGTGTGCCGGTGCTGCCTCGGGACGCCTGCCCGCCAGCTTTCCGGTGCGTGGCGGCGTGCGCCAATAGCGCACGTGGCGAGGGCAGGGCGCGTGTCGCTTCGTGCACGCCCTGGCGCAATGCCGGGGGTGTTCGGCATGCTCCAGGGAGGAGTGGGCGACCCGTCCCACGTCAAGTCAATCGTGCCCGGGTGGCGATCGGTTCGGGCCTAGGGGTGGCGAAGGGTGGCGTTTGCGGTGGCGGACTCGCCAGGGGGTGACCCGAAGGGTTACGTTCGGTTCACAGGCCATGGCGCTACGTCAGATCCGTGGGTATGCCGGAGGCAATTGCACCACCGGCGCACCCGGCGCGGCGCCGGCGGCGGACTCGATTGTCGAATCCCCGTTGACGGCCCACGGAGCGCCGCCGTCCGGTGCACCCGGGAGACCGGGTGGTCGGCCCCCGCGTGCAGCGGCGGGGACCACCGGGCGGAGGCACAGCAGCGGGGAAACCCGGAATGGGGGCGTTCCGGTGGCTGACAAACCACCAAACGACCGACTGGCGTCCTGGTTCGTGAGAACAGGATGGTCCAAGGGCGAGCTGGCGCGCCAGGTGAACCGCCGGGCGCGCCGGATGGGCGCGCTCCACGTCTCCACCGACACCTCCCGGGTGCGCCGCTGGCTCGACGGCGAGCAACCGCGCGAGCCGATACCGAAGTTGATGTCCGAGCTCTTCTCCGAGCACTTCGGCTGCGTCGTCACCGAGGAGGATCTGGGGCTGCGCGCCGCCCCCGCCGCGCCCGCCCTCTCCGGTGTCGACCTGCCCTGGTCGGGCGAGCGCACCGTGCGCATGCTGGGCGAGTTCTCCCGCAGCGATCTGATGGTCGGCCGCGGCGGGTGGCTCGGCAGCTCGCTGTCGGTGACGGCCGGCCCGGATCTCGTCGAGTCGATGCAGCGATGGCTCGGCCCGGCCCCCGGCGCCGCGCGCTTCCCCGACGGGGCGGCGCAGGGCGACGACTGCGGCCTGCCCCTGCCGCGGCGCCGTCCCGGCGCGTCCTTCGCCGGCACCCCCGAGCACCTGGTGCCCGGCCCCGCCGGCAGTCGCGTCTCGCGGCTCTCCGCCCCCGAGGTGGAGCTGCTGGAGGAGACCACCCGCCGGTTCCGCGAGTGGGACGCCCAGTGCGGCGGCGGCCTGCGCCGCAAGGCCGTGGTGGGCCAGCTCCACGAGGTCACCGACCTGCTCCAGGAGCCCAACCCGCCCGAGCTGCGCGCCCGGCTCTTCCGCACGGCCGGCGAACTCGCCCAC
The DNA here is from genome assembly GCF_001879105.1 of Mangrovactinospora gilvigrisea. Lineage (GTDB taxonomy): Bacteria > Actinomycetota > Actinomycetes > Streptomycetales > Streptomycetaceae > Mangrovactinospora > Mangrovactinospora gilvigrisea. The sequence continues at coordinate 24,419 of NZ_MLCF01000080.1, forward strand.
CTCGCCGGGTGGATGTCCTACGACGTGGGCATGCAGCCCAGCGCCCAGAAGTACTTCGTGCTGGCCCTGCACGCGGCGAAGGAGGCCGGCGACCGCACCCTCGGCGCCTTCGTGCTCTCCGCGATGGCCCGTCAGATGCTGCACCTCAACCGGGCCGAGGAGGCGCTGGAGCTCGTCCACCTCGCCCAGTACGGCAGCCGCGGCTCCGGCACCCCGCGCACCACGGCCATGCTGCTCGCCCTGGAGGCCCGCGCGCACGCCAACCTCGGGGAGCCCAACCGCTGCCACCGGGCCGCCTGCCAGGCCGAGACGGTCTTCCAGGAGACGGCGGTCGGCGGCGAGGAGCCCGAGCCCGACTGGATGGCCTTCTTCACCGAGGCCGAACTGCACGCCGAGAACGGCCACTCCTACCGCGACCTCGCCTACCGCGGCGACCGCAGCCCCGTCTGGGTCTCCCGCGCGGTGCCCGAACTGGAGCGGGCCGTCGCGCTGTTCGCGGCCGACGGCAGGCACCAGCGCTCGCACGCCCTCAACCTCGTCGGGCTGGCCAGCGTGCACCTGCTGCAGGGCGCGCCGGCGGCGGCGGTGCCGCTCGCCCACCGGGCCGTCGACATCGCCGTCCGGATCCGCTCCGAACGGGTCAACACCCGGCTGCGCCGCACCACGCACGCGGCGGTGCGCAGCTACACCGGGGTCGCCGAGGTCGTCGACCTCTCCGACCGCCTGCTGATGGACCTGCCCGAGCTGGCGGCCGCCGGCTGAGCCGTCCCGGCCGATGACTCCGGCCGCGCGCGCCCCTTTGGTTTGCTCGGCTCCCCCACGCCAGATCATCCGGAGCGGGCGGCGCGGCCGGTTGAGATCTCCTTAACGCGCACGAAACAGAGCACGGCGGAACGTCACCCGGACGACACAAACCGCGGCGCGCTCGGAAACAGCGGATCGGCATTCTGCACCACCTGATCCCCCGAGCAGGCCGAGGAGACCGCCGATGCCCCATGGCTTCAGCGCAGGCGATACCGCCTACATGCTCATCAGCGCAGCGCTGGTGATGGTGATGACACCCGGGCTGGCGTTCTTCTACGGCGGCATGGTCCGCGTCAAGGGCGTCCTCAACATGCTGATGATGAGCTTCATCAGCCTCGGCATCATCACAGTGCTGTGGACGCTGTACGGCTTCAGCGTCGCCTTCGACAGCGGCAACGCCGTGCTCGGCGGCCTCGACTGGCTCGGAATGCGCGGCATCGGCCTCAACCAGCTGTGGACGGGCACCGGCATACCCATCTATGTCTTCGCCTCCTTCCAGCTGATGTTTGCGATCATCACCCCGGCGCTGATCAGCGGGGCGCTGGCGGACCGGGTGAAGTTCACCGCCTGGGCGCTGTTCATCGCCCTGTGGGGGACGATCGTCTACTTCCCGGTGGCGCACTGGGTGTGGGGCTCGGACGGGTTCCTCTTCAAGTTCGGCGTCATCGACTTCGCGGGCGGCACGGCGGTGCACATCAACGCCGGTGTGGCGGCGCTCGGCGTGATCCTGGCGATCCGCAAGCGGATCGGGTTCAAGCGCGACCCGATGCGCCCGCACAACCTGCCGCTGGTGATGATCGGCGCCGGTCTGCTGTGGTTCGGCTGGTTCGGGTTCAACGCCGGCTCCGCGCTCTCCGCGAACGGCGTGGCCGCGGTGATGTTCCTCAACACCCAGGTGGCCACGGCGGCGGCGATGCTCGGCTGGCTCGTCTACGAGCGGATCAAGCACGGCCGGTTCACCACGCTGGGCGCGGCCTCCGGCGCGGTGGCGGGCCTGGTGGCGATCACGCCGTCCGGCGGCTCGGTGAGCCCGCTGGGCGCGATCGCGGTCGGCCTGATCGCGGGCGTGGCGTGCGCGGCGGCCGTCGGCCTGAAGTACCGCTGGAACTACGACGACTCGCTGGACGTGGTGGGCGTCCACATGGTCGGCGGTATCGTCGGCTCGCTGCTGATCGGCTTCTTCGCCACCGGCGGTGTCGGCCAGACCGCGAAGGGCCTCTTCTACGGCGGCGGGCTCGCGCAGCTGGGCAAGCAGTGCGTGGGCGTGCTGACCGTGCTGGTCTTCTCCGGTGTGGTGTCCTTCCTGCTGGCGAAGGCGATCGACAAGACGATGGGCATGACGATCACCGAGGACGACGAGGTGAGCGGCATCGACCAGGCGGAGCACGCCGAGACGGGGTACGACTTCACCGGGGTGGCCGGCGGGTCCGCGAAGAAGGTCGAGGCGAAGGTCTCGACGGCGAAGAAGGTCGAGAAGAAGGTCGAGGCCGACGCATGAAGCTCATCACCGCGGTGATCAAGCCGCAGCGGTTGGACGAGGTGAAGGCCGCGTTGGAGGCCTTCGGCGTGCACGGCCTGACGGTCACGGAGGCGAGCGGGCACGGTCGGCAGCGCGGGCACACCGAGGTGTACCGGGGGGCCGAGTACACCGTCGACATGGTGCCGAAGGCGCGGGTCGAGGTGCTGGTCGAGGACGAGGACGCCGAGGAGCTGATCGACGTCGTCGTCAAGGCGGCGCGGACCGGCAAGATCGGCGACGGCAAGGTCTGGAGCGTCCCCGTCGAGACGGCGGTGCGCGTCCGCACCGGCGAACGAGGCCCCGACGCGCTGTAGCGGTGCCGCCCCTGCCGCCCCTGCCGCCCCTCCGCCCCGGCACCCCACCCGGGGTCCGCGCGGTGACAGCGGACCTGGTGGCCTCCGGGAGGGGCGGCGGGCAGGGAGCACGGACCACCGTGAGGGAGAAGGAAACCCGATGACCCCCGACGGATTTCGTGAGGCCCGCGCACAGCTGCTGAAACAGGGCCTGCCCGCCGAGCGGGAGCGCCTCTCCCTGACCGCGCTCACGGACGGCTGGCTCCAGTCCCTCTTCGAGGGGCCGGGCGCCCTCGCCGCCGTCGGCGGCTACGGCCGCCGCGAGCTGAGCCCCTACAGCGACCTCGACGTCGTGCTGCTGCTCCCCAAGGGCGCCGCCCCCGACGCGGAGCGCCTCTGGTACCCGATCTGGGACGCCGGCCTCGCCCTCGACCACTCCGTCCGCACACCCGCCGAGGCCGCCGCCCTCGCCGGCGAGGACATCAAGGTCGCCCTCGGCCTGCTGGACGTCCGCCACCTCGCCGGCGACCCCGCCCTCACCGAGTCCGTCCGCACCCGCGTCCTCGCGGACTGGCGCGCCGATGCCCCCCGCCGCCTCCCCGAGCTCCGCGACCTCGGTCGCGAGCGCGCGGCCCGGCACGGCGAGTTGATGTACCTGCTGGAGCCCGACCTCAAGGAGGCCCGCGGCGGCCTCCGCGACCTCACCGCGCTCCGCGCCGTCGCCGCCTCCTGGACCGCCGACGCACCCCACGACGGCCTCCGCGAGGCCGCCGCCGTCCTGCACGACACCCGGCGCGCGCTGCACCGCGCCACCGACCGCGCCACCGACCGCCTGGCCCGCGCCGACCGCGACGGCGTCGCCGCCGAACTCGGCCTGCTGGACGGCGAGACGCTGCTGCGCCGCGTCTACGAGGCCGGCCGCACCGTCGCCTACGCCGCCGACGTCACCTGGCGCGAGGTCGGCCGCGTCCTCGACACCCGCCGCGGCGGCCGCGCCGGACGCGCCGGCCGGCACAGCCTCGGCCTGCGCCGCCGTCGCGGCGGACCCGTCCCGCACCCCGGGCAGCCGCTCGCCGAGGGCGTCGCCGAGCAGGACGGCGAGGCCGTCCTGGCCGCCGGCGTCCGCCCCGAGCGCGACCCCGTCCTGCCGCTGCGCGCCGCGGCCGCCGCCGCCCAGGCCGGCCTGCCGCTCTCCCCGCACGCCGCCGCCCGCCTCGCCGACTGCCCGCCGCTCCCCGTCCCCTGGCCGGACGAGGCCCGCGAGGCGCTGCTCGCCCTGCTCGGCGCCGGCCCCGACGCGCTGCAGGTCTGGGAGGCGCTGGAGGCCCGACGCCTCGTCAGCCGGATGCTGCCCGACTGGGAGCGGGTGCGCTGCCGCCCGCACTCCAGCCCGCTGCACCGCTGGACCGTCGACCGCCATCTGCTGGAGACCGCCGCCCACGCCGCCGCCCGCACCCGCCGGGTGCACCGCCCCGACCTGTTGCTCGCCGCGGCGCTGCTGCACGACATGGGCCGCGGCTGGCCCGGCGACCACGCGGTCGCCGGCGAGACCATCGCCCGCGACATGGCCGGCCGGATGGGCTTCGGCAAGGAGGACGCCGACGTCCTGGCCCGCCTCGTCCGCCACCATCTGCTGCTGCTCACCACCGGATCGCGCCGCGACCCGGAGGATCCGGCCACCCTCGCCCCGGTCGTAGAGGCGGTCGGCGACGCCGGGACGCTGGAGCTGCTGCACGTCCTCACCGAGGCCGACGCGCTGGCCACCGGCCCGGAGGTGTGGACGGACTGGCGCGCCCAGCAGGTGGACGCGCTGGTCGAGCGGGTCGGCGCGGTGCTCGCCGGGGACGCCCCGCCGCCGCCCGCCGAGACCGTGGGCGCCGAGGAGGAGCGGCTGGCGGTGGAGGCGGCCCGCACGGGGGAGCCGGTGCTGACGGTCCGTCCGGGGTCGGAGGGCGCACCCAGCGCCGAGATCCTGCTCGCCGGGCCGGACACCGACGGCTTCGCCGCGATCGCCGCCGGGGTGCTGGCCCTGCACCGGGTGGCGGTGCGGGCCGCCGCGGCGGACGTCATCGACCCGCTGGGGCAGGGCCCGGTCGCGGTGCTGGCCTGGACGGTGGCCGCCGACCGCGGGACGCTGCCGGCCGCGGCCCGGCTCCGGCAGGACCTCGTCCGGGCGCTCGGCGGCGGACTGAAGCTGGAGAGCCGGCTGGCCAAGCGGGACGAGGCGGCCCGGACGCCGCGTCCCGGCTTCCCGGAGCCGCGCGCGGTCGCCGTCCCGGGCGCCTCGGCCACCGCGACGGTGCTGGAGGTGCGCGCCCACGACGGCCCCGGCCTGCTGCACCGCATCGGCCTCGCGCTGGGCGCCGCCGGCGTCCGGATACAGCGGGCCCGCGTCAGCACCTTCGGTGCGGACGCGGTCGACACCTTCTACGTCCTGGACCCGGACGGCGCTCCCCTCTCCCCGGAGGCGGCGAAGGCGGCGGCGGCCACTGTGGAGCGCGAGCTGAGAGGCGCGCCAGGGGCACGCGGGGGGCGAGGGGAACCGAGGGAGTCGCGCACCAGAGCCTGAACCGTGCGCGCGGACCGTTACCCTGGGGGACGACCATCGCGGCGCGCCGCCGCGCCGCCCGCTGCCAATGAGGATTCGCGACCGACGTGTTCGACACCCTTTCCGATCGCCTTGCCGCGACCTTCAAGAACCTGCGCGGCAAGGGTCGTCTGTCCGAGGCGGACATCGACGCCACTGCCCGCGAGATCCGCATCGCCCTGCTCGAGGCCGACGTCGCGCTCCCTGTGGTGCGCGAGTTCATCAAGCAGGTCAAGGGTCGGGCGGCGGGCGCCGAGGTCTCCCGGGCACTGAACCCGGCCCAGCAGGTCATCAAGATCGTCAATGAGGAGCTGATCCAGGTCCTCGGCGGCGAGACGCGCCGCCTGCGGTTCGCCAAGAACCCGCCGACCGTGATCATGCTCGCCGGCCTCCAGGGCGCGGGCAAGACCACGCTCGCCGGCAAGCTCGGCAAGTGGCTCAAGGACCAGGGCCACACCCCGCTGCTGGTCGCCGCCGACCTCCAGCGCCCCAACGCCGTCAACCAGTTGAGCGTCGTGGCCGAGCGCGCGGGCGTCGCCGTCTACGCCCCCGAGCCGGGCAACGGCGTCGGCGACCCGGTCAAGGTCTCCGAGGACTCGATCGAGTTCGCGCGCACCAAGCAGCACGACGTCGTGGTCGTCGACACCGCCGGCCGGCTCGGCATCGACCAGGAGCTGATGCAGCAGGCCGCGGACATCCGCGACGCCGTCAAGCCCGACGAGATCCTCTTCGTCGTCGACGCCATGATCGGCCAGGACGCGGTCACCACCGCCCAGGCCTTCCTCGACGGCGTCGGCTTCGACGGCGTGGTGCTCTCGAAGCTGGACGGCGACGCGCGCGGCGGCGCCGCCCTGTCGGTGGCCTCGGTCACCGGCAAGCAGGTGATGTTCGCCTCCAACGGCGAGAAGCTGGACGACTTCGACGCCTTCCACCCCGACCGGATGGCCTCCCGGATCCTCGGGATGGGCGACATCATGTCGCTCATCGAGCAGGCCGAGCGGACCTTCAGCGAGGAGGAGGCCCGCAAGGCCCAGGAGTCCGTCTCCAAGCTGCGCCGCGGCGGCGGCAAGGAGTTCACCCTGGTGGACTTCCAGCAGCAGATGGAGCAGGTCCGCAAGATGGGCTCGATCTCCAAGCTGCTCGGCATGCTGCCCGGCATGGCGCAGATGAAGGACCAGATCGCCAACATCGACGACCGCGACCTGGACCGCGTCTCGGCGATCATCAAGTCGATGACGCCGGGCGAGCGCGACGACCCGAAGGTCATCAACGGCTCGCGGCGGGCCCGCATCGCCAAGGGCTCGGGCGTCTCGGTCGGCGAGGTCAACCAGCTCGTGGAGCGGTTCTTCGAGGCCCGCAAGATGATGTCCCGGATGGCCCAGGGCGGCGGCATGCCGGGCATGCCCGGCATTGGCGCCGGCGGCGGGGCCAAGCGCAAGGCCAAGCAGCAGAAGAAGTCCAAGGGCAAGCAGCGCAGCGGCAACCCGATGAAGCGCAAGGCCGACGAGCAGGCCGCGGCCGAGCGGCGCGCGGCGGCCGCCGCGGGCGAGCTGGAGCCGGGCGCGATGCCGGACGACGGCGGGCAGTTCGAGCTGCCGAAGGAGTTCAAGGACATCCTCGGCGGCGACGCGAAGTGAGCGCGGCGGGGGGCTTCCGGGTTCGGATACGCGAGCCGCGGGCGTCCGACGCGCCGCTGTACGCGGCGGCGGTGCGGCGCTCCGCGGAGCTGATCGGGCAGTGGAACCCGGTGGAGCCGGACGGCTTCCCGGACCTGCTGCACCGCCAGGGCGACGCGCTGCGCACCTTCCTTCTGATCAACGAGGAGGACGGCGGGCTGGCCGGCAAGGTCAACGTCTCGGGGATCGCCCGCGGGCGGTTCTGCAACGCCTCGCTGGGGTACGACGCGTACCTGCCGTACGCGGGGACGGGGCGGATGACGGAGGGGCTGCTGCTCGTCGTCGACCGCTGCTTCGCGCCGGAGCCGGAGGGGCTGGGGCTGCACCGGCTGGAGGTGAGCGTCCAGCCGGGCAACACGCGGTCGCTGGCGCTGGCGAAGCGGGTGGGGTTCCGGCACGAGGGGTTCTCGCCGCGCTTCCTGTACCTCAACGACGCCTGGCGCGACCACGAGCGCTTCGCGCTCACGTCGGAGGAGTGGGTCCCGCTGGCCGCACGGTAGCGGTCCGCGCGGTGCCGCCGGGTCCGCGGCCCCGCCCGCGGTCCGGCGGCGGGGCCGCGGCCCGTCAGGCGGAGCGGGCGATGACGTAGCGGAAGACGTTGCTCATCCGGACGGTGCCGTCCGGCCGCGCGTAGCCGTGCAGGGACTCCTCGATCTCCTTGGCCACCGGCCCGTCGCCGACCCGCCGCGCCGCCGGGTCGAAGAGCCCCGTCGACCGCAGCCCGCGCACCGCGCTCTCCATGTCCGGGTAGGCGAACGGGCAGTTGATCCGTCCGCCGCCCTCCGGCCGCAGCCCGGCCGTCAGCGCGAGCCGCTCCAGCGCGCCCGGCGCGCTCAGCCGGAACGCCCGGGAGCTGTCGCCGTCGCCCTCCCCGCCGGTGCGCGCCAGCCGCTCGGAGAGCTCCAGCACCGCGCCCGTCTCGCAGCGCTCCCGCGGTCCCCACCCGGTGAGCACCACCTGCCCGCCGCGCCGCGCATGCCGGCGCGCCCGCGCCACCAGGACGCCCGGCTGCTCCGCCCGGTACAGCTCGAAGAGCGTCACCACGTCGTGCTCGCCCGGCCGCACCGCGGCCGGCCGCAGCCCCCAGCGTCCGCGCGCCGCGGCGGGGGAGGCCTCGTCGCAGTCCGCGCAGGTGTCCGCGAGCCCGCCCGGCGGCGTGCCGGGGGGCGCGTCCGCCACCGCGTGCCCGCGGCCCACCGAGCGCAGCCGCTGCCGCGCCAGCTCCAGCCGCGCCCCGTCGTCGTCGTGGCCCTGCACGGACGCCCCGCGGGACGCCGCCATCAAAAGCGCCAGCCCCGAGCCGCAGCCCAGACCCAGCAGCCGGGTGCCCGGGCCGACGTCGAGGCGGCCGTAGACGGCCTCGACCAGCGGGGCGAGCATCCGCTCCTGGATCTCCGCCCAGTCGCGGACGCGGGAGGCCGAACCGGGCTCCGGCGGAAGGGCGTTGGCGCTCCCGGCCGGCTGCGCGGACGGTGCGGAAGCGGTGTGCGCGGAGTGCTGCCACGGTGCGCTCAGGGTGCTGGCGGGACCCATCGCGACACCCCCAATCGGGACGGGGTGGGAGGGGAACGGTGCGGGAACCCCTTCCATCTGACCGCGCTTCCGGCCCCGCGTCCAGAGGCACAAGGGGGCGCGTTGGATGCTTCCGCGCGCCGCCTTCGTGCGCCTCGATTCCCGTTCCCGCGCCATCGCCCCGTACGATCTGGGGCCATGGCAAAGGCTCCCGTGCTCACCCCCCAGTCGGACGACTTCCCGCGCTGGTACCAGGATCTGATCAACAAGGCCGAGCTGGCCGACAACGGCCCCGTGCGCGGCACGATGGTCGTCCGACCGTACGGGTACTCGCTCTGGGAGCGGATGCAGTCCGAGATGGACGACCGCATCAAGCGGGCCGGGGCCGACAACGCCTACTTCCCGCTCTTCATCCCGCAGTCCTACCTCAGCCGCGAGGCCGAGCACGTCGAGGGCTTCAGCCCCGAGCTCGCCGTGGTCACCCACGCCGGCGGCAAGGACCTGGAGGAGCCGGTCGTCGTCCGGCCCACCTCCGAGACGATCATCAACGAGTACTTCTCCAAGTGGGTGCAGAGCTACCGCGACCTGCCGCTGCTCATCAACCAGTGGGCCAACGTGGTCCGCTGGGAGCTGCGCCCCCGCGTCTTCCTGCGCACCACCGAGTTCCTCTGGCAGGAGGGCCACACCGCCCACGCCACCTTCGAGGACGCCCGCGACTACGCCGCGAAGATCCACCGCGAGGCCTACGAGGACTTCATGGTGAACGTGCTGGCGCTCTCCGTGGTCCCCGGCCGCAAGACCAAGGCCGAGCGGTTCGCCGGCGCCATCAACACCCTCACCTGCGAGGCGATGATGCGCGACGGCAAGGCGCTGCAGATGGGCACCAGCCATGAGCTGGGCCAGAACTTCGCCAAGGCCTTCGACACCCAGTACCTCGCCAAGGACGGCTCCCGCGAGCACGTCTGGCAGACCTCCTGGGGCTCCTCGACCCGCATGGTCGGCGGGCTCATCATGGGCCACGGCGACGACAACGGGCTGCGGGTGCCGCCGCGCCTCGCCCCGATCCAGGCCGTGGTCGTGGCGATCAAGGAGGACGAGGGCGTCCTCGCCGAGATCAAGGCGATCGCCGACCGGCTCTCCGCGGCCGGCGTCCGCGTCCGGGTCGACGACCGCACCGATACCCCCTTCGGCCGCCGCGCCGTCGACTGGGAGCTGAAGGGCGTGCCGCTGCGCATCGAGCTCGGCCCCCGCGATCTGGCCGAGGGCCAGGCCGTGGTGGCCCGCCGCATCCCCGGCGGCAAGAGCCCGGTCTCCTTCGAGAAGCTCACCGAGACGGTCCTCGCCGCGCTGGAGGAGGACCAGGAGACGCTGCTGCGCGAGTCGCGGGAGCGCCGCGAGTCGCACACCGCGGACGTCGCCACCGTCGAGGAGGCGCTGGAGGCCTCGGCCACCGGCTGGGCCCGCATCCCGTGGGCGACGCTGGGCGTCGAGGGGGAGAAGCAGCTGGCGGCGCAGGCCGTGACGGTGCGCTGCCTGGTGCGCGAGGACGGCGGGGTGCCGGAGTCGGACGACGAGCCGGGCGCGATCGCGGTCGTCGGCCGTTCCTACTGATTCCGGCCGTTCGCGCGCAAACTCGCGCCTTACCGAACGGTAGGTCGGGCGGCGGCGAATTTGCCTCCGCTTGACTCTCTGTCAAATTCAGAAACCTGGCGCGGAGTGGCGCGGATTCAGGAACCCCGCGCCACTCCCCTTCGTTTGCCGGATGTGAGCACGACACCACCTGTTCTTGCCGCCGAACTCGCCGTGGCCTGGGCCGACATCCAGCGCCACCATCCAGAGCTGCCCGATCTTGCCGTGCCGGAGTCGCTCATCGACGAGTCCTCCTCCGCCTGCGGGACGGAACTCAGCTTCGAACGCCTCCTGCACGAGGCCGCCCACGGACTCGCCGCCGCGCGCGGAATCCGGGACACCTCGCGCGCGGGGCGCTACCACAACCGCCGCTTCCTGGCCGTCGCCGACGAGCTGGGTCTGGAGCATCCCGACGACGCGCACCCCAGCAGCGGGTTCTCGCTCGTCGTGATGCGCCCGGAGACGCGGCGCCGCTACGCGTCGACGATCGAGCGGCTGAGCCGCGCACTCGGCGCCCACCAGTCGTACACCACCGGCACGGCCACCGGACGCGCGTTCCGCGGGCCGGCGGCACGGCACTCCTCCTCCGGGGGCGGAGTGCGGGCCAAGGCGGTGTGCGGGTGCGGGCGCAATGTGCGGGTCGTTCCGTCGGTGCTGGCCAAGGCGCCGATCGTGTGCGGCGGTTGCGGACAGCCCTTCACCATCGTCGACCCCGCCGCCAACCCCACCGCGACCCCCGCCAGGGTCGCCTGACCCGTCCCCTGCGACGGGCCGCAGGGGGAGAGCGGCCCGACGCCCCGACACGTCCCGCGCCCCGGCGCGCCCACCAGCCCGTGGTGGTGCGCCGGGGCGCGCGGCCACGGCCGCGAGCACCCGCCGCGGCATGGCATACTGGTCCGCTGAACCCGACAGCCGCTGGACCCTCTCGCCTCGGCTGACGTGTCCACCGAGCGCAGGCCGTCCGCAACCCCACGCGAACGCGCACCGCTCACCCGCGTCAACTTCAGGAGACACCACTCCCGTGGCAGTCAAGATCAAGCTGAAGCGCATGGGCAAGATCCGTGCGCCCTACTACCGCATCATCGTCGCCGACTCGCGCACCAAGCGCGACGGCCGGGCGATCGAGGAGATCGGGCTGTACCACCCGATCGAGAACCCCTCGCGCATCCAGGTCGACGCCGACCGCGTCGCCTACTGGCTGGGCGTCGGCGCGCAGCCGACCGAGCCCGTCGAGGCGATCCTCAAGGTCACCGGCGACTGGCAGAAGTTCAAGGGCCTGCCGGCCCCGGCGCCGATGAAGGTCGCGGCGGAGAAGGCCAGCAAGCAGGCCCTCTTCGAGGCCGCCGCCAAGGAGGCCGCCGACGAGCCCAAGGGCGAGGCGACCACCCCGAGGAAGAAGGCCGAGCCCAAGGCCGAGAAGACCGAGGCCAAGGCCGAGGCGAAGACTGAGGCCAAGAGCGACGAGGCCCCCGCCGACGCGCCCGCCGAGGGCTGACATGCTGGACGAGGCCCTGGAGCACTTGGTCAAGGGCATCGTCGAGAACCCCGACGAGGTGCAGGTGCACACCAAGAACCTGCGTCGCGGCCGTGTTCTCGAGGTGCGGGTCCACCCGGACGACCTCGGCAAGGTCATCGGCCGCAGCGGCCGGACGGCGCGGGCACTGCGCACCGTCGTCGGGGCCCTGGGCGGCCGCGGAGTCCGCGTCGACCTCGTCGACGTCGACCAGATCCGCTGACGGATCGCCCGAGCAGCCTCTTCGAGGGGCCGGACGGACGCGCACGCGTCCGCCCGGCCCCTTTCTTCCGTTCTCCCCCCACCCCCATCCAGACCCGCACGTCGCAAGGAGCGCCCCCCATGCAGCTGGTCGTCGGCCGGATCGGCCGCGCCCACGGAATCCAGGGCGAGGTGACCGTCGAGGTGCGCACCGACGAGCCCGAGCTGCGCCTCGCGCCCGGCGCGGTGCTCGCCACCGACCCCGCCGGACGCGGTCCGCTGACCATCGCCGACGGGCGGGTGCACAGCGGCCGGCTGCTGCTGCGCTTCGAGGGGGTGGCCGACCGCACCGCCGCCGAGGCGCTGCGCAACACCCTGCTCGTCGCCGAGATCGACCCCGAGGAACTCCCCGACGACCCGGAGGAGTTCTACGACCACCAGCTGGTCGGGCTGGACGTGGTGACGGTGGACGGCGAGCCGGTCGGCGAGGTCCGCGAGGTGCTCCACCTGCCCTCCCAGGACCTGATCGCGGTGGATCCCGGCGGCCGGTTCCGCGGGATCCGCGGCGAGATCCTGATCCCGTTCGTCACCGAGATCGTCCCCGAGGTCGACCTGGAGGAGCAGAAGCTCGTCGTCGACCCGCCCCCCGGCCTGCTGGACGACGCCGACGCGGTGACCGCCTCGGCCCCCGAGGGCGCCGAGGCCTCAGAGGCCGCCGGGGCCGCCGAGGAGACCGGGGCCGACGGCGACCCGCGGACCGACGGGGCCGGGTGACGGCGGTGCGCATCGACGTCGTCACGATCTTCCCCGAGTACCTCGCCCCGCTGGACGTCTCCCTGGTCGGCAAGGCCCGCGCCCGCGGCCTCCTCGACGTCCGCCTGCACGACCTGCGCGCCTACACCGGCGACATCCACCGCACCGTGGACGACACCCCCTGCGGGGGCGGCCCCGGCATGGTGATGAAGCCCGAGCCGTGGACGGACGCCCTGGAGGACATCGCCCCGCCCGGCGCCGACGGCCCCGCGCCCCGGCTGATCGTCCCCACCCCCAGTGGCCGGCCCTTCACCCAGGCGCTCGCCGGCGAACTCGCCGAGGAGCCCTGGCTGGTCTTCGCCCCGGCCCGCTACGAGGGCATCGACCGCCGCGTCTTCGACGAGGCCGGCACCCGGATGCGCGTCGACGAGGTCTCCATCGGCGACTACGTGCTGGCCGGCGGCGAGGTCGCGGTCCTGGTGATGGTCGAGGCCGTCGCCCGGCTGCTGCCCGGCGTGCTGGGCAACGCCGAGTCGCACCGCGACGACTCCTTCGCCCCCGGCGCCATGGACAACCTGCTGGAGGGCCCCGTCTACACCAAGCCCGCCGAGTGGCGCGGCCGCGAGGTCCCCGAGGTGCTGCTCTCCGGCCACCACGGCCGGATCGCCCGCTGGCGGCGCGACGAGGCGCTGCGCCGCACCGCCGCGATGCGCCCCGAGCTGCTGGCCCGGCTCGCCCCGGGCACCCTGGACAAGCACGACCGCAAGCTCCTCGACGAGCTGGGATTTCCGGTTCCCGAGGACCGTGTGGAAGAATGAGCCGCTGCGCCCGAACCGGCCGGTGCCCCTGCCACGGGGGGACCTCATCGACACCGGTAAGGCGGCGCGCCCCTTCGAACCAATCACGAGATTCCGTGGGTGGCCCGTGGCACCTGCGAGGAAAGCAGTTGAGATGAACCTGCTCGACGGCGTCGACGCCGCATCGCTGCGGAGCGACATCCCCACCTTCCGTCCGGGTGACACGGTCAACGTGCACGTCCGGGTCATCGAGGGCAACCGCTCCCGCATCCAGCAGTTCAAGGGCGTTGTCATCCGCCGCCAGGGCGACGGTGTCCGCGAGAGCTTCACCGTCCGCAAGGTCAGCTTCGGCGTCGGTGTCGAGCGCACCTTCCCGGTGCACACCCCGATCGTCGAGAAGCTCGAGGTCGTGACCCACGGCGACGTCCGCCGCGCCAAGCTGTACTACCTGCGCGACCTGCGCGGCAAGGCGGCGAAGATCAAGGAGAAGCGCGACAACGCGCCCTCCGCCAAGTGACGCGCTGAGCCTTACGGCCTCGCGCCTCCGATGGCAGAAGACCGCGGCCGCGCCGCAGTCGGACCCGACGAAGAGCCCAGCTCCTCGGTGGGATCCGCTGCGGCGCGGCCGCGGTCTTTCCGCGTGCCCTGGGGCTGGATCGCCTCCATCGCCGGCATCGCGCTCGTCATCGGCCTGCTCAACGCCTATGTGGCGGAGCCCTTCACGGTGCCCAGCGCCTCGATGGAGAACACCCTGAAGCCCGGCGACCGGCTGATCGTCGACAAGCTCTCCTACGCCTCCCATCCGCCGCGCCGCGGGGACGTGCTGGTCTTCGACGGGGACGACGCCTTCGGCGGGGGCGGCGACTACGTCAAGCGCGTCATCGGCATCGGCGGCGACACGGTGCGCTGCTGCGACGCGGACGGCCGGATCACGGTGAACGGCAGGCCGCTGCACGAGAGCGGCTACCTCTACCCGCACAACGCGCCCTCGAAGACGCGCTTCTCGGTGACGGTGCCGAAGGGGCGCCTGTGGGTGATGGGCGACCACCGCGCCGACTCCAGCGATTCCCGCGACCACCTGGGCGACCCGGGGGGCGGGATGGTCCCGCTGGACATGGTGGTCGGACGGGTCGATTGGGTGGTGTGGCCGGTGAGTCGCTGGCGCTCCCTTTAGACGGGTAGTGCCAGCATGGGGGAGGCGCTGTGTTCAATCGCGGCGGAAACTGGGAAACTTCCGGCCGAAGTCGACCCGGCCGCGTCCTTCGGCGGCCTCCGCTCGTTAAGTGATACACAAGGCCGGAACTTCAGTTGGGCCGCGCGCCGCCGAGCAGCGGCGGACGCGGCGGGGACGCGAGGCAGTGGGTGACAGCGAGGTGACCGTGACCGAGGGGACACAGGGCTTCGACGGGGGAGGGTCCTCGGGCGGCAGTTCGACCTCCACCGACAAGTCGGGCAAGGCGGACGGCAAGGGCAAGAAGGGCAAGGAACGCTCCTTCTGGAAGGAGCTGCCGATCCTGATCCTGATCGCGCTGGTCCTCGCCCTGGTCATCAAGTCCTTCTTCGTGCAGGCATTCTCCATTCCGTCGCAGTCGATGCAGAACACCCTGCAGGTGGGCGACCGGGTGCTGGTCGACAAGCTCACCCCGTGGTTCGGCGCTAAGCCGGAGCGCGGCGACGTGATCGTCTTCCACGACCCGGGCCACTGGCTGGGCGAGCAGCCGCCGTCCACCCAGAACTCGGTCGGCAAGGGCATCCAGACGGCGCTGAGCTGGATCGGCCTGATGCCGTCCGCCAACGAGCAGGACCTCATCAAGCGCGTCGTCGCCGTCGGCGGCGACACCGTCCAGTGCAGCGGCACCGGCACGGTCTCCGTCAACGGCAAGGCCCTGGACGAGCGTTCGTACATCTACGAGCCCGGCTACTCCTGCAGCGACAAGCCGATCCACGGCGGCAAGCCGTACACCGTCCCCAAGGGATACGTCTGGGTGATGGGCGACCACCGCCAGGACTCGCTCGACTCCCGCTACCACGAGACGGAGAAGGGCGGCGGCGCGGTGCCGCTGAAGGACGTGGTGGGCCGGGCGTTCGCGGTCGCGTGGCCGATCAACCGCTGGGACCTGCTGCAGGTGCCGCACACCTTCGCCTCCGTCCCGAACCCGTCCTCGGCGGCCTCGGCGCCCATGTCCGGGGGGAGCGGCAGCAGTGCGCTCAACCCGGTGAGCGCCCCGCTGCCGGGCGCCGTGCTCGCCGCCGGGCTGCTGCCGCTGGCGTGGCGCCGGAGGCGGTCGGGTACGGTCTTGCGCCATGACAGCAACGGGGACGGGCGCCGGGACGACGGGCGCGACTGACGGAGCCGCTGCCGGGGCCCGCCGCGGGCGGGCCTGGCAGCGGGTCCAGGGTGTGCTCATCGGCGTCGGGATCGTGGCGATGCTGGGCGGATTCGGCATGCTGGCCCTCAACTACCGGCCGTTCGCCGTGCCCACCGACTCCATGAAGCCCACCGTGCAGCCGGGCGACCGGGTGCTGGCGGACCGCGTCCCCGGCACCTCGGCCCGCCGCGGCGACGTGGTCGTCATCAAGGACCCGACCTGGGGCGCGCTGCCCGAGGTGAAGCGGGTGGTGGGCGTCGGCGGCGACCGCGTCTCCTGCTGCAACAAGCAGGGCCTGCTGACGGTGGACGGCAAGCCGCTCAAGGAGACCTACCTCGCCCCCCGCCCGCTCGGCGACCGCACCGCCCACCAGCAGAGCGCGCTGAGCAAGTTCGCCGTCACGGTGCCGTCCGGGCGGCTCTTCCTGCTCGGCGACAACCGCCTCAACTCGATGGACTCGGCGGCCCGGCTCGGCGACGGGAAGCACGGCACGGTGCCGGTGGACGCCGTGGTGGGCCGGGTGGAGGCGGTCGCCTGGCCGTCGGACCGGATCGGCCTGCTCGGCGGCGACCGGGCCGGCCGCGCGGTCTTCGCCGCCGCGGGCGTGCCGGGCGCCGCGAAGGACGCGGGCGGCGGCGCGGGGCCGCTGGTGCCGGCGCTGGCGGTCTGCGTGGGCGGCGTGGCGCTGCTGCTGCTGACGACCCTCGCCGGAGGCGTCACGGCGATCGCCGCCAGGTCCCGGGAGCGGCGCGGCGCCTGACGCCGCGGCGTCCGGGCACGGGTGTGCGGGCGTGCCGCCGCGGATGGCGCGGCCCCCGAGGGGCAGAATGCGGGGGTGACCGAGCAGCCGCGCCCCGCCGAGACCGGACCTCCCGTGGTGGACCGGACGACCGCCCGCGTGCTGCTGCTCGACCCGGCCGACCGGGTCCTGATGCTGCACGGCCACGAGCCCGACGACCCCTCCGACACCTGGTGGTTCACCCCCGGCGGCGGCGTCGAGCCGGGCGAGACGCTGGAGCAGTGCGCCCTGCGCGAGCTCGCCGAGGAGACCGGCATCGCGGACGTGGAGCTGGGCCCGGTGGTGTGGCGGCGGCGCAGCGACTTCCTCTTCGCGGGGTGCCGCTACCGCTCCGACGAGTGGTTCCACCTGGCGCGCACCGCCGTACCGGGCGAGCGGGCCGGCGCCGACACCCGGGGCTGGACGGATCTGGAGCGGCACAGCCTGCGCGGGTTGCGCTGGTGGACGGCGGAGGAGCTGGCCGAGGCGGAGGCCGGCGGGGAGGTGGTGCACCCGGCCGGGATGGGCGGACTGCTGGCCCGACTGCTCGCGGACGGGCCCGGCGCGGAGCCGCTGCGGCTGGACGACCAGATCGAGTGACGGGCCCCGGCCGCGGCCGGGGCCACAATGGGTGACGGAAGAGTGGAGCGGGCGGTTGCGCCGCCCGCCGCGTGCGAAGAGGGGAACGTCTCGATGAGCGCCGAGGACCTCGAGAAGTACGAGACCGAGATGGAGCTGAAGCTCTACCGGGAGTACCGGGATGTGGTCGGTCTCTTCCGTTATGTCATCGAGACCGAGCGGCGCTTCTACCTCACCAACGACTACGAGCTGAAGGTGCGGTCGGACGGCGGCGAAGTGTTCTTCGAGGTCGCCATGGCGGACGCGTGGGTGTGGGACATGTACCGGCCGGCGCGGTTCGTGCGCCAGGTGCGGGTGCTGACGTTCAAGGACGTCAATGTGGAGGAGCTGACCAAGAACGACCTCGAACTGCCCTCGGACGAGGCGGGGTTCGGCGGCGGGAGCGGCAGCGGCCAGTAGGCCGGGCGGGTTGCTCGGGTTATCCACAACCCGCCGGTAACATTTTGTGCAGGACCGGTCACCCCCGCGAGTCTTCTCGCGGGGGTGATTCCTTGTGACCGGAGAGAAGACGGCGCGCGGGGGCGGCGAGGGCCGCGGAGGCCGCGGTCCGGCGTGCGCGGCGGGCGCGATGGGCCGCTACGGCGAGGACGTGGCCGTCCGCTGCCTGGAGGCGGCCGGCATGCGGGTGCTGGAGCGCAACTGGCGCTGCCGGCACGGCGAGATCGACATCGTGGCGCAGGACGGCGACGTCCTGGTGGTCTGCGAGGTGAAGACGCGCAGCGGCACCGGCTACCAGCATCCGCTGGCGGGCGTGGGGGAGCGCAAGGCGGAGCGGCTGCGGCTGCTGGCGGAGGTGTGGTTGGCCCGGCGGTGGCCGCGCTTCGACCGGCGGGCGGGGCCGCCGGGCGGGGTGCGGTTCGACGTGGTGGCGGTGGTGCGGGGGCGCCGCGGCGCGGCGCACGTCGAGCATGTGCGGGGGGCGGTGTAGATGGGGTTCGCGCGATGCTGCTCGGTGGCGCTGGTCGGGGTGGACGGCGTGGTCATCGAGGTGCAGGCCGATCTGGAGCCGGGCGTCCCGGCGTTCAGCATCGTCGGCCTCCCGGACAAGGCGCTCAACGAGTCGCGGGACCGGGTGCGGGCGGCGGTGGTCAACAGCGGCGAGAAGTGGCCGCAGAAGCGGCTGACGATCGGGCTGAGCCCGGCCTCGGTGCCCAAGTCGGGGTCCGGGTTCGACCTGGCGGTGGCGGCGGCGATCCTCGCGGCTGAGGAGCGGATCCCGGCGGCGGGGCTCGCCGGGGTGCTGCTGATCGGCGAGTTGGGGCTGGACGGCCGGGCCCGGCCGGTCCGCGGGGTGCTGCCGTCGGTGCTCGCCGCGGCGGACGCCGGCTACCGCCGGGTGGTCGTCCCGGAGGCGACGGCGGCGGAGGCCGCGCTGGTGCCGGGCGTCGAGGTGCGGGGCGTCCGCTCGCTGCGCGAGCTGGTGGCGCTGCTGGGCGGGGAGCCGCCCGCGGAGGATCCGTCCGGCGGCCGGAAGCCGATCCCGGAGGAGGGCCCCGACGAGGCGGCGGGCGGCGGACCGCGCGATCCGCTGCTCGCCGGGCTGATGCTGCCCGGCGCGGGCATCGACGCCCGCGGCCCCGAGGCGGGCCGCCGGCTCGACCTGGCGGAGGTGGCCGGCCAGCACCAGGCCCGCAAGGCGCTGGAGATCGCCGCGGCGGGCGGCCACCACCTGCTGCTCAAGGGCCCTCCCGGGGCCGGCAAGACGATGCTCGCCGAGCGCCTGCCGGGGCTGCTGCCGCCCCTGGAGCCGCACGAGGCGCTGGAGGTGACGGCGGTGCACTCCGTCGCCGGCCTGCTGCCGACGGGCCAGCCGCTGCTGGAGCGCCCGCCGTACTGCGCGCCGCACCACTCCACCACGATGGCGGCGGTCGTCGGCGGCGGCTCAGGCCTGCCGCGCCCGGGCGCGGTCTCGCTGGCCCACCGCGGGGTGCTCTTCCTCGACGAGGCGCCGGAGTTCTCCATGCGGGTGCTGGATTCGCTGCGGCAGCCGCTGGAGTCGGGACGGATCGTGGTCGCCCGCGCGCACGGGTCGCTGACGCTCCCGGCGCGGTTCCTGCTGGTGCTGGCGGCCAACCCCTGCCCCTGCGGCCGGTTCTCGCTGCGCGGCGGCGGCTGCGAGTGCCCGCCGCGGCAGCGGGAGCGGTACTTCGCGCGGCTCTCGGGTCCGCTGCTGGACCGCGTCGACCTCCAGGTCGAGGTGGCCGGGGTGAGCCGCGTGGAGCTGCTGGAGCAGCAGGAGGAGTGCGAGTCCAGCGAGACGGTGGCCGCCCGCGTCCGGCAGGCCCGCAAGCGGGCCGCGGCCCGCTACGCGGAGACGCCGTGGCGGCTCAATGCCGAGGTCCCCGGCCATGAGCTGCGGACGCGGTGGCCGGTCGCCTCCGGGGCGCTCGGCCCCGCCGAGCGCGACATGGAGCGCGGCCTCCTGACGGCCCGCGGCCTCGACCGCGTCCTCCGCGTCGCCTGGACCATCGCCGACCTGCACGCCGACGACCGACCCGGCCCCGATCACATCCGCCTCGCCCTCGCCTACCGCACCGGCACCAACCGCGGCACCCGCCACCCCCGAGGAGGCCTCCTGTGACCACCCCAGACCCCACCCC
>NZ_MLCF01000081.1 GCF_001879105.1 Mangrovactinospora gilvigrisea
GAACCGGCCCCCGCCCCCGCGGAGGAGGACTGCCGCCGTCCCTGAGCCGACCGGGCGTCAGCCGGACCGGCTCTCGGCGTCGACGCAGAGGCCGAGGCCGATCCTCCCGCCGACGGCGACCGGGCCGCACGGGTACCTGCGCGCGCCCCGCCGAGGCCGCCACGGCTCAGCCCCCCGCGTCCTCGCGTCGTCCCTTCCTCGCCAGCAGCGCATACACCGCCGGGAGGCTTGCCGCGTGCTCCCCGAGGCCGTCGTACATCTCGGGGTCGGGGGCCTCCTGGAAGCGCTCGACCTCCAGGCCCGCCGACCGGACGGCGGTGAACACATCGGCGAGCGGCCAGACGAAGCTCGCGAACTCGACCTCCTCCCGCCATCCCGTCATCCGGCGGCGGTCCGCGCCCCGCAGCGCGCTGGGCGTCCCGCGGCCGAAGTAGTCGGCGTCCACCCGGACCTGACCGCCCGCCACCTTCAGCATCTCCCACACCGGGTGGTGCTCGAAGAGCGCGAGCACGCCGCCGTCGACGAGGTGCGCGGCGACGATCCGGGCCCACTCCGCCAGGTCCGGCATCCAGCAGATCGCCCCCCAGCTGAGCTGGACCACGTCGAACCGCCTGAGCCCCTCCGGGAGCCGGTAGACGTCCGCGGCGAGGAACCGCGCGTCCAACCCGGCGGCGTCCGCCGTCCGGTTGGCCGTCTCCACCGCCGACGCGACCAGGTCCACCCCCGTCACCGACGCCCCGCGCGCCGCCCACGACAGGCTGTCGTTCCCGTTGGCGCACGCCAGATGCAGCATCCGCTTCCCCCGCACCTCCGGCAGGAAATCCGTCTCCAGCGCCGAGAGCGTGCTGCCGCCCGCGGTGTAGAACTCCGGCGACTGCGGATGCCGATCGGGAGCGATCCGCTCCCACCCGACCCGATTGAGCGCGGTGTACTCCAGCGTCGGCCTCATGCCGCGCGAAACTAACGGACACCCGATTTCCCCAGCAACGCGTTTACCGGCCCGGGGCCGCCCGAGCGAGCCGTCCTCCCGACTCGACCCTCGCGGTCGCTCCTGACGGCCCATCAGCAGCCGCCTGCCCCGCAACTGCCCCGGGCCAACGCGTCAGGGCCGGTTCTCCGTGACGGAGAACCGGCCCTGACCTGGGATTTACCCGGTGGAGCTGAGGGGATTTGAACCCCTGACCCCCTCGATGCGAACGAGGTGCGCTACCGGACTGCGCTACAGCCCCAACGAGAAGAAACTTTAGCATCCCCGCGGGGGTGCTCGCGCACCCCTTATCGGTTCATGATCCGCCGCTCACTCGTTGGCGGCGCGGGGGCGGTCCTCGGCGGGGTCGTAGGCCGGGGGCGCGTAGGGGTTCTGGTAGCCGGAGGGGTGGCGCGGGTTGGCGCGGGGCGACGGGCGGCGGCGCGGGGCGGCGGCCTGCTGCTCGCGCTGGGCGTCCCGCTCGGCCTCGGCCTCGGGCTCGGCCGGGCCGCGGGCCGCGCTGAAGGTGTCCGGTGCGGTGAGGTCGAGCCGCTCGGTGGCGCGGGGCGCGACCGGGGCCGTCACATAGGTGGGCAGCGGCAGCGGCACGGGCGACCAGCTGCCGGAGGGGCTCTCCGCGGACGCGGTCCGCGGCGCGGCGGCGGGCCGCTCCTCGGGGTGGCGCTCGGGCTCGGGCGCCGCCTCCTGCGCCTCCGCCACCGCCTCCGCCGGCTCGGCCGCCTCGCGCGGCTCGGGCGCGGCGGATGATCGGGACGCCGCCGCGC
The DNA here is from genome assembly GCF_001879105.1 of Mangrovactinospora gilvigrisea. GTDB lineage: Bacteria > Actinomycetota > Actinomycetes > Streptomycetales > Streptomycetaceae > Mangrovactinospora > Mangrovactinospora gilvigrisea. Next base: position 1,753 of record NZ_MLCF01000081.1, read on the forward strand.
GCCGCGCCGCCGCCCGGCGGCGGAGCCGCTCGCGGTAGCGGCGCGCCTCCTGCCGACGCAGGTGGACGATGTACGCGCTGAGCAGCAGCCCCGGCACGGCCGGCGCCCAGAGCAGGGAGAGGCCGCCGACCACGGTGGCGACCGCGCCGGCGGTGAAGAGCAGGAAGAGGAGGCTGACGACCCGTCGGCGCCGTGCGAGCACGCGCGCCCGGGAGGCCGAGACCGGCGCGCCCTTGCGCGAAGCGCCGGACGCGGGCTGCGCGGACGGCTTGGACGACATTGACGACTTGGGAGCCGCCTTCTCGGGCGCCTCCGCCGCGACAGGCTCCTCCGCCTCGGCGGGCGCCGTCGGCCGCTCGTCCTTCTCCTCGGGCCGGCCGGCAGAGGTGGACGTCGGCGTGGAACCCGTCCGCTTGGCGCGCCGCTCCAGCCCCGAGCGCCCGGCGAGCAGGCGGATGGCCGTGGTGAAGCGCTCCGTGGGGCGCGCCTCGTTCAACTCGTCCTGCCGGCGGAGCCACATCGGCACCAGATAGGCAGCCCAAGCCCCTACGATGACTGCGTAGATGAGGCCGCTGCTGCTCACGATTCACACGGTACGTTCCCGAGCGGCACGGCCGGGGCAATTCCGGTCGGTGTGTCGCACGATCATCCTGTTCCTTCAATATTTCTTAGGACAACAGGATCGATTATTCGAACGCACGTATGAGAAACGCGACTTCGGACCGCCCCCCTCACCCCTCCGGACGCGACTCCCGCCATCGCGCCAGCAGCCCGCCCGGGACCTCCTCCGCGGTGAGCGCATAGACGAGATGGTCCCGCCATTCCCCGTCGATGTGCAGAAACCGCGGACGCAGCCCCTCCTCGCGGAACCCCAGCTTCTCCGCGACCCGCCGGCTCGGCCGGTTCTCCGGCCGGATGCACACCTCCACCCGGTGCAGCCCCATCGCGAACAGGCAGTGGTCGGTGGCCATCGCCACCGCCGTCGGCATGATCCCCTGCCCGGCGACGCTCTGATCGACCCAGTACCCGATGTGCGCCGAGCACATCGACCCCCAGGCGATCCCCGCCACCGTCAACTGCCCCACCAGGCGCCCGTCCAGCGTCACCACGAACGGCAGCATCCGGCCCGCCCGCGCCTCCCGCCGCAGCTGGCGCACCATCTGACGGTAGGACGGCCGCCGGTAGTCCATCGGTCGCGCGGACGGCGGCACCGTCGCCTCCCACGGCCGCAGCCACGCCCGGTTGCGCTGGTTCACCTCCCGCCAGGCCGCCTGGTCGCGGGCCCGGATCGGACGCAGCCCCACCCGTCCCTCGGTCAGCTCCACCGGCCAGACGAAGCCGGTCGGCGCCGGCAGCCGCGGCTCCTCCGGCGGCTGCGAGGACGGGGACGGGGTGGCGGGTCTGCCGGTCCTGCTCATCAATGGTCACCGCCGTGGATCTGGTCCACCGCGTGGACGAGCAGCGGGCCGAGCACGGCCAGGCCGTCCCGCACCCCGCCGGTGGAGCCGGGCAGATTGACGATCAGCGTGCCCCCGGCGACCCCCGCGACCCCGCGGGAGAGCACCGCGGTCGGCACCTTGGCGCGGCCGTCGGCGCGGATCGCCTCGGCGATGCCCGGGACCTCGCGGTCGATCACCCGGCGGGTCATCTCCGGGGTGAGGTCGAGCGGGGTGAGGCCGGTGCCGCCGGTGCTGACGACCACGTCGTAGCCGGCGGCGACGGCCTCGCGCAGGGCGGCCTCGACGGGCTCGCCGTCCGGCACCACCCGGGGGCCGTCGACGGTGAGGCCCAGCTCGGCGAGGCCGGCGGCGATCAGCGGGCCGCCGCGGTCCTCGTAGACGCCGGCGTGCGCGCGGTTGGAGACGGTGAGCGCGAGCGCCCGGCCCGAGCGCGGCGGACGGTCCGTCATGAGCCGTCCCCCCGGCGCCAGTCGCCGGACTTGCCGCCGGTCTTCTCCTCGATCCGGATTCCTTCGATCACCGCGCCCTTGTCGACCGCCTTCACCATGTCGACGAGGGTGAGCGCGGCGACCGAGACGGCGGTCAGCGCCTCCATCTCGACGCCGGTGCGGTCGGCGGTGCGCACCTGCGCGGTGATCTCCACCGCGTCGTCGGCGACGACCAGGTCGACGGTGACGCCGTGCACCGCGATGGGGTGGCAGAGGGGGACGAGGTCCGGGGTCCGCTTGGCCCCCATGATCCCGGCGATGCGGGCCGTGGCCAGGGCGTCCCCCTTGGGCACGCCGCCGCCGCGGAGAAGGGCGACGACCTCGGGCGCGACACGGACGCGGCCGGCGGCCGTCGCGGTCCGCACGGTGACCGCCTTGGCGGCCACGTCCACCATGCGGGCGGCGCCGGACGGGTCGAGATGGGTCAGCGCCGGTTCGCTGCTGCTCACGTCAAAGCTCCTGTGGAGTCTCGGGTGCGCGCCACGTTAGCGCGTGCGGCCCCGATTGACGCGCCCACGACCCTTGACCTGCGCACCGCGAGGCGGTCCGGGCAGGACGCCGACGCGGTCCGGGCGCGGCGCCGGGGCGCCGGGCCGGCCAAGAGCGACCCCGGCGCCCCTCGGCCCGTCAGCCCAGCAGGACCACGTCGACCTCGGTCCCGGCGGCGAGCGACGTCGCCGCCTCCTCCACCACCACCAGCGCGTCCGCCTGCGCCAGCGCCGCCACCAGATGCGAGCCCGCGCCGCCCACCGGCGTCACCGTGCCCGCCTCGTAGCGCGCCCGCAGGAACTGCCGCCGCCCCGCCGGAGAGCGCCCCACCTCCGACGCCAACCGCGCCCGCACCACCGGCCGCCCCCACTCCCCCTCGGGGAGCCCGGCCAGCTTCCGCAACACCGGCCGCACGAACAGCTCGAACGACACATACGCGCTCACCGGGTTCCCCGGCAGCCCGAAGAAGAGCGCGTCCGCCGGCGCGCCCAACCGCCCGAAGCCCTGCGGCTTCCCCGGCTGCATCGCCACCTTGCGAAAGCTCAGCTCGCCCTCGAACGCGGCCTTCACCACGTCGTACGCCCCCACGCTGACGCCGCCGCTGGTCACCACCACGTCCGCGTCCGCCGCGACCCGCGCCACCGCGGCCCGCAGCGCGCCCGGCTCGTCCGGCACCGCGCCGACCCGCACCACCGACGCGCCCGCCTCGCGTGCTGCCGCCGCCAGCGCGTAGCTGTTGCTGTCCCAGATCCGCCCCGGCTCCAGCTCCGCGGCGGCGCCCGGCGCCACCAGCTCCGACCCCGTCGAGAGCACCGCCACCCGCGGCCGCGGCACCACCCGGACGCTGCCGCGCCCCACCGCCGCCAGCAGCCCCAGCCGCGGCGCGCCCAGCACCGCGCCCGCCGCCAGCACCGACTGACCGGCCGCCACATCCCCGCCGGCGCCCCGCACATGGGCGCCCTCGGCCGCCGGACGGAAGACCCGCACCGGAAGGCCGTCCCCGGCCACCGCCGGCATCGCCGCGACCTCGCCGCCGCCCAGCCCGCCGTCCGTCCACTCCACCGGGACCACCGCGTCGGCGCCGGGCGGCAGCGGAGCACCCGTCATGATCCGCGCGCAGCAGCCAGGTTCGACCTTGGGAAGCCCCGCGCCGCCCGCCCCGGCCGGCACCTCGCCGGCCACCCGCAGCGCGACGGGCGCGTCCGCCGCGGCGCCGGCCACGTCCGCCGCGCGCACCGCGTAGCCGTCCATCGAGCTGTTGTCGAAGGGCGGGAGGTCACCCGAAGCGGTGACCTCCTCCGCCAGGACGCGGCCCTGGGCCTTCTCCAGCGGGACCTCGGCGGCCGCCCGCGGACGGGCCTCCGCCAGGACGTCCGCCAGGTGTTCGTCCACCGACCAGACCCGCTCGCTCATCCCCGCTCAGACTCCCTCATCGCAGCTCCCTCATCTCCTTGGTGACGAACTCCCGGAGCCACGCACGGAAGTCCGGGCCCAGATCGTCACGCTCGCAGGCCAGTCTGACAATGGTCCGCAGATAGTCGCCGCGGTCGCCGGTGTCGTAGCGGCGGCCGTGGAAGAGCACCCCGCGCACCCCGCCGCCCTTCTCCGCCGGCATCCCGGCCAGCACCCGCAGCGCGTCGGTGAGCTGGATCTCGCCGCCCCGCCCGGGTTCCGTCCAGCGCAGCACGTCGAAGACGGCCGGGTCGAGGAGGTAGCGGCCGATGACCGCGAGCCCGCTCGGCGCCTCCCCCCGGTCCGGCTTCTCCACCAGGTCGGAGACCTCGACGACGTCGGGGGTCTCGGTGGGCCGCACCGCCGCGCAGCCGTAGAGGTGGATCTGCTCGGGCTCGACCGGGATGAGCGCGATGACGCTGCCGCCGTGCTCCCGCCGCACCTCGGCCATCCGCTCCAGCAGCGGGTCGCGCGGGTCGATCAGGTCGTCGCCGAGCAGCACGGCGAACGGCTCCCGCCCGACGTGCGGGGCGGCGCAGAGCACCGCGTGCCCGAGGCCGCGCGGATCGCCCTGGCGGACGTAGTGGATGTCGGCGAGCTCCGCCGATTCGCGGATCTGCGCGAGCCGGTCGTGGTCGCCCTTTCTGGCGAGCTGGGTCTCGAGTTCGGCGGCGCGGTCGAAGTGGTCCTCAAGGGGGCGCTTGTTCCGACCCGTGACCATCAGCACATCGGTGAGCCCGGCGTTCACGGCCTCTTCCACGACGTACTGAATGGCCGGCTTGTCGACGACCGGCAGCATTTCCTTCGGGGTGGCCTTGGTGGCCGGGAGGAAACGGGTGCCGAGGCCCGCGGCGGGGATGACGGCCTTGCTGAGACGGGCAGAGGGGTTCGTCGCGCTCATGTCGGAACTGTAGAGGAAGCAGATGAAGCGGGGCTTCACGCCTCATGAGAAATCGGATTAGCGTGAGGCGGGCGTTTCGGTGAACTGCGCGTTCCGGGACGGGTTTTCCTCGGGCACCTCGGACACCTCTTCGGATTGCTTGACATCCTCCGGGGATTCCGGGAGCGCGTCCCGCCAGCCGTCCCCGCCGGCCTCCTTGGCCTCGGCGAGCGCCCGGTCCGCGGCCCGCAGCAGCGGCACGGCGTGCGAGCCGTGGTCGGGCAGCACGGCCACGCCGATGGACGCGGTGAGGACGCCGCGCCGCCCCGGGCGCGGCTGCGGCTCGATCCCCTCCACCCCGGCGCCCACCGGGTGGTTGCGCACCGTCCAGCAGAGCCGCTCGGCGACGTGCGCGGCGCCGTCGAGGTCGGTCTCCGGGAGGATCGCCAGGAACTCCTCGCCGCCGAACCGGCCGAGGATGTCGGCCTGCCGGATCTCCAGCCCGAGCCGCTGGGCGAGGTCGCGCAGCACGGCGTTGCCCTGCTGGTGGCCGGCGGCCTCGTTGACGCGGCGGAAGCCGTCGAGGTCGACCAGCAGCAGCGCGAGGGGGCGCCGGGCCCGGACCGCCCGGGAGATCTCGCGCTCCAGGGCGAGCTGCAGATAGCGGTAGTTCCAGATCCCGGTGAGCGGGTCGGTGACGGCGGTGCGGCCGAGCTGCTCGTGCTCGGCCTCCAGGTCGAGGAGGCGCTCGGCGAGGGCGTCCCCGCGGGCCTCGGCGCGGCGGCGGGCGCGGCGCTGGTGGCGGGCGATGAGCCCGGCGGCCGCGGCGAGCGCCGCGAGGACCCCGGCGGCGGTGCAGGCCGCGGTGACGGCGGCGGCGGCGTTGGCGGCGTCCACGAGCGCCCTCCCCAGGTTAGGTGCCGAGTGCGCCCTAGGCTTGAGCGCATGTCGTCGATTGCCCCTGATCTTCCCAACGAGAAGCGTGCCCTGCGGTCACGCATTCTGGGCGCGCGACGCGCCCGGGACGTGCGAGAACGCGGGGACGCGGCGCGGGAGTTGGCGGCTCGCGGGGTTGCCGCGGCGCGGGGGCACGCGGTGGTCGCGGCGTATGTCTCGATGGGGACGGAGCCGGGGACACGGCCGCTGCTGGAGGGGCTGCGGGGGGCGGGGGTGCGGGTGCTGCTGCCCGTCCTCCGGCCGGACCTCGACCTGGACTGGGGCGTCTACACCGGAGCGGAGGCGCTGGCCCCGGCGGCGCGCGGGCTGCTGGAGCCGACCGGCGCGCGGCTGGGCGCGGACGCGGTGCGGGGCGCGTCGCTGGTGCTGCTGCCCGGCCTGGCGGTGGGCGCGGACGGCACCCGGCTGGGCCGCGGCGGCGGCTCCTACGACCGGGTGCTGGCCCGCCTCGCGGGGACGCCGGCGGAGCTGGCGGTCCTGCTCTACGACGACGAGGTCCTGGAGAAGGTCCCCGCCGAGCCCCACGACGAGCGCGTGGACGCGGCGATCACCCCGTCCGGTCTGCACCGCTTTCCCCGGTGACACCGCCCCTTGCCGAAGGGGCGGCAGCCATGGACCGGCGCGGACCGGGCGGCCGAGCGGGCTTGGCGCCGCGGCATTAGTTGGGCGTCAGGACCAGCTTGTCCTTCGTGGCGGACTTCACCGCGTTCGCGGTGTACGCCCAGGGGAGCAGCTCCCCCTTCTGCCACTTCGCCGCCTGGTCGGTGTAGTGCGCGTTGTAGGCGTGCCCCGACGCGCCCGTCAGGTTGATGTACCGCGACTTGTCCCAGTCGCTCAGGTCCACCACCATCCGCATCGACGGCACCAGGTCCACCTCGTACCCCGCCGCCGCGTTCCACCCGGTCGCGTCCACGGTGTCCTCGCCGCCGCCCATCTCGTACGGCCCGCGGTTCAGCAGGTACCGCACGAACGACGGCCCGGACGTCCCCAGTGTCTGGTTCTTCAGGTCCAGCTTGTGCAGCCGGCCCCAGCTCCAGGTGGAGATGTCCTTGCCCAGCTTGGCGGTGAGCTCGTAGCGCGCGTCCTTCATCGCCTCGGCGAGCACCGCGTCGCGGCCCTTCGCGGTGCCGATGGTGCGGCCCTGGTAGGTCTGCGGCGTCGTCCACCAGTGGTTGTCCGCCTTCGGCAGCAGGTCGCGGACGACCTCCTCCCAGCGGTCGCCGCCGTTCGGCTCCGCCGAGTCCGCCGGGCGCTGCCCGCACTCGCGGACCTTCTTCGCCTGGCCGGACAGGTCGTCGACGACCCCGGAGGAGCCCTCGTCGGCCGGCGTCACCCACAGGCACTGGCCCTCCGGCCGCACCGCGGCCGGCAGCTTCTCGCCGAAGGTGATGCGCAGCAGCTGGCGCCAGACCGCGTTGTAGTAGGCGGCGGCCGCCGAGTCCGGGTCCTGGTCGTAGTCCCAGGTCTTCAGCAGCGTCTGGGCCTCGGAGACGTACGAGTCCTTGATCTTCACCTTGAGCAGATAGGGCGTCAGCGTGGCGGCCAGCGGGTTGCGGTCGTCCATCTGGATCGACGCCATGTCGTCCGGGGAGATCAGGCCGCCGTTCTTCAGCTTGGACTTCAGCAGCGTGGTGATCCGCTGGCTGCGGTTGCCGTAGCCCCAGTCGGACGTCAGGTGGTACGGGTAGTCCTTGCCGACGACGGCCTGGTTGGCCGTCACGATGTAGCCGCTGGAGGGGTTCTCCTCCCAGGGCAGCGCCTTGAACGGGATGTAGCTCTTCCACTGGTACTTGGGGTCCCAGCCGGGCGCCGGCACCGAGCCGTCGCCGTCCCCGCGCACCGGGATCCTCCCGGGCAGCTGGTAGCCGATGTTGCCCTTGGTGTCGGCGTACACCAGGTTCTGCGAGGGGACGTCGAAGTCCTTGGCGGCGTCGCGGAACTGGGCGAAGTCCTGCGCCTTGTCGAGCGCGAAGACGGAGTCCATGGTCGTGCCGGGCTGCAGGGCCGTCCACTTGAGGGCGACGGCGTAGCCGTCCCGCCGGTCGGGCGAACCGGACGGCACGTCGGCGGTGCGGCCGACGTCCGCCGACTGGTCGTCCCGGTCGGAGATCAGCGGCCCGTTGCGGGTGGTGCGGACGGTGATGGTGCGCGGCTTGCCGCCGGCGACCTTGATGGTCTCCTCGCGCTGGGTGATCGGCACATAGCTGCCGTCGTAGAGCACCTTGTCGTCCTGGATCTTCTCCAGGTACAGGTCGCTGACGTCCACCCCGGAGTTGGTGAGCCCCCAGGTGATCGACTGGTTGTGGCCGATCACGACGCCCGGCATCCCCGAGAAGGTGTACCCGGTGACGTCGAAGGGGCAGGAGGCGCTGACCGTGGTGCAGTGCAGGCCCATCTGGTACCAGACGGACGGCAGCGCCGGGCTGAGGTGCGGGTCGTTGGCCAGCAGCGGCTTGCCGGTGGTGGTGTGGTCGCCGGAGACCACCCAGGAGTTGGAGCCGATGCCGCTGGGCTGCGAACCGAGCGCCTTGGTCGCCTGGTCGAGCTGCTTCTGGACGCCCTTGAGCGCGGAGCGCGCCCCCGCGTCGCCCTGCACCGCATTGACGGCGGCGTTGGAGGTGCCGCCGGAGGACCCGGAGAGCTTGGGGTCGAAGGCGCCGGCGGAGTCGACGCCGCCGCCGGTGACGATCGGCTGGTTCCGCTTGGCCGGGTACGACGGGTACAGCTCGTCGATCTCGGACTGGTTGAGCCGCTCGGGCAGTTGGGCCCGGGTGATCTCGTCCTCCATGTTGTCGCGGAGGTCCCAGGCCATCGCCTTCAGCCAGGCGACGGAGTCGACCGGCGACCACTTCTGCGGCTTGTAGTTCTTGCCGGCGAGGTCGAGGAGCTTGTACTCCATGGAGATCGCGGCGCCGGAGTGGTCCTTGAGGTAGTCGTTGACGCCGGCGGTGTACGCGGTCAGATAGCGCTTGGTGGAGGGGGAGAGCGTGTGGTCCCACTCCTGCTGGGCGACGCGGTGCCAGCCCATGGTGCGCAGAAATGCGTCCGTTTTGACCTGACTTGAGCCGAACATCTCGGAAAGTCGCCCTGAGGTGATATGCCGCCTGGTGTCCATTTCATAGAAACGGTCCTGGGCCTGGACGTACCCCTGGGCGCGGAACAGATCCGCCGAGCTGCTCGCGTAGATCTGCGGAATGCCGTTCTTGTCGCGATCCACCTGAACCGGCCCGCTCAGCCCCTTCAGCGTGATCGAGCCGGTGGTCTGCGGGCTGGAGGCCCGGACGGTCTGCACGCTCCACCACCCGCCCCACGCAAGGGCGGCGACCAGCACGACAGCCAGCAGTATGGCGATCAGGCGGGCCCGCCGGAACTTCCTCGAGGTGGCCATCATCGGTCGCTGTCGTCCCTTGTGTTGCGAGTGCGCTGTCTCCCCCGGGGACCGAGCGGTGCCCCGGCCGTGCGCAAGACACCTTAGCCGTGCGGCAGTCGGGGCCGAGCCGCTCCCGCCGCTTCGCGGATATCGGGGGGCGCCCGCGGGAATTGCTTGCCAAGTTAAACTGTTGGCAAAGTCGAGCCTCCACCCCGCCCGCCGCCCGCCCTGTCCTCCGATCGACCCCGCCTGCGAGGTGCCGCTGCGTGACCGTCGACCGCCTCAACCTCGTCCTGCTCGCCGCGACCGGCGTCCTGCTGGTCGCCGTCACCGCGGTGCGCATCTCGTCGCGCAGCGGACTGCCCAGCCTGCTCATCTACCTCGGAATCGGCGTCGCCCTCGGCTCGGACGGCCTCGGCATCGACTTCGACAACGCGATGCTCACCCAACTCCTCGGCTACGCGGCCCTGGTGGTGATCCTCGCCGAGGGCGGACTGGGCACCAAGTGGCGGGAGATCAGACCCTCCGCCTCCGGGGCGCTCTCGATGGCCACCGTCGGCGTCGCGGTGAGCGTCGGGGTGACCGGCGCCGTCGCGCACTTCCTGGTCGGCCTCGACTGGCGCTCATCGCTGCTGATCGGCGCCATCGTCTCCTCCACCGACGCCGCCGCGGTCTTCTCCGTGCTGCGCCGCGTCCCGCTGCCGAAACGACTCACCGGTCTGCTGGAGGCCGAGTCGGGATTCAACGACGCCCCCGTGGTGATACTCGTCGTCGCGCTCTCCGCGGCCGGCCATGTCGAGCCCTGGTACGAGCTGCTCGGCGACATGGCGCTGGAGCTCGCCATCGGCCTCGCCGTCGGACTGGTGGTGGGACGGCTCGGGGTGGAGCTGCTTCGCCGGCTCGCGCTGCCCGCCTCCGGGCTGCACCCGCTCGCCGTGGTCTCCATCGCGGTGCTCGCCTACGCGGCCGCCGCCTACAGCCACGGCTCCGGCTTCCTCGCCGTCTACGTCGCCGCGGTGCTGCTCGGCAACGCCAAGCTGCCGCACCGGCCGGCCACCCAGGGCTTCGCCGAGGGGCTCGCCTGGGTCGCGCAGATCGGCATGTTCGTCCTCCTCGGCCTGCTGGTGACGCCGCACGAGCTGGGCGGCGCGATACTCCCGGCGATCGTCATCGGCCTCGGCCTGGTGCTGCTCGCCCGCCCGCTGTCGGTGCTGCTGGCGCTGCTGCCCTTCAAGCGCTCCTGGCGCGACCAGGTGCTGCTCTCCTGGGCCGGGCTGCGCGGCGCGGTGCCCATCGTGCTGGCCACCATCCCGGTGGTGGCCCGGATGCCGCACGCCCAGCAGCTCTTCAACACCGTCTTCGTCCTGGTCATCGTCTTCACCCTGGTGCAGGGGCCGACGCTGCCCTGGCTGGCCCGCCGGCTCGGCCTCAACCGCGCCGGACCGGACCACCCCACCGAACTGGGCATCGAGTCGGCGCCGTTGGAGCGCCTCAAGGGCCACCTCCTCGCCGTGAGCGTCCCGATGACGTCCCGGATCAGCGGCGTCGAGGTCAGCGAACTGCGCCTCCCGCAGGGCGCGGCGGTCACGCTGGTGGTGCGGGACGGCGAGAGCTTCGTCCCGCAGCCCACCACCGCGCTGCGCAAGGGCGACGAGCTGCTGGTCGTCGCCACCGAGGCCTGCCGCGAGACCGCCGAGCGCCGGCTGCGCGCGGTCGACCGCGGCGGCAAGCTGGCGAACTGGATGGGCGAACGCGGCGACGAAAAGTGAGGCGCACGACACAGCCGGGGCCCCAGGGGGCGCCGCCCGGTGGACGCGAGGGTACGGAATACTGCACCATGGAGTCCCGTTAGCACTCCTAAGGGTTGAGTGCCAGCGCCAGGAGGATCGAACAGTGCCGACTTACCAGTACCAGTGCACCGACTGCGGGGAGGGCCTGGAGGCCGTCCAGAAGTTCACGGACGACCCGCTCACCGAGTGCCCCAACTGCGGCGGCAAGCTGCGCAAGGTCTTCAACTCGGTCGGCATCGTCTTCAAGGGCTCCGGCTTCTACCGCACGGACAGCCGCTCCGGCTCCTCCGCGTCGACGCCCGCGGCGTCCAAGAAGGAGTCGTCGGCCTCCTCGTCCGAGTCCAAGTCGAGCACCTCCTCGGACTCCAAGCCCGCGAAGTCCACGGACTCCAAGGCCGCCTCCTCCTGAGCGCGGGCGCGAGCGAGCACCGGCGGCCCGTCAGCGGCGAGCCGTCCCCGACCCGACCGTCGCTCGCGCCGACCCGCCCGAATCGTCCCGCTCGCCGAGCAGCCGCAGCGGCACCGCCGCCGCCATCGCCCGGTAGCCCGCGTCGTTCGGGTGCAGCCAGTCCCCGCTGTTGAACGCCGGATTCAGCCGCGACGGCCGCTTCGGATCCCGCACCACCGACGCGAAGTCGACCATCCCGTCGAACGTCCCCTGCCGCGTCGCCGCCCGGATCCACCGGTTCACCTCGTCGCGCTGCGCCTCCGCCCACGCCGTGCCGTGCCCGTAGCGGGTGCCGCGGGCCGGCGTCAGCGTCGCGGCCACCACCCGCAGGCCCCGGTCGCGGGCCCGGCGGGCCACCTCCGCCAGCCCCTGCTCGACGACCCCCGCGTTCGCCAGGCCGTTGCCTATGTCGTTGGTGCCGAGCAGCACCACCACCTCGCGCACGCCGCTGCGGTCCAGCACATCGCCGTCCAGCCGGTCCAGCGCGGCGACGCTGTGCCCCGCCTCCGACATGACGCGGTTGCCCGCTATCCCCGCGTTGAGGACGGCGGTGCGCCGGGCCAGCCGCGGGTCCTCCGCCGCGATCCGGTCGTAGAGCAGGTCCGGCCAGCGGCGGTCGGCGTCCAGGGTGGAGCCGGTGCCGTCGGTGATCGAGTCGCCGAGGACCACCACCGCGCCGGCCGACGGGTCGTCCGCCGCGACATCGATGCCGTCCACGAAGTACCAGGCCGGGCGGATCACCCGGAACGCCGCGGCCGGCAGCTCCCCGGTGCGGTCGCCCGCCGCCAGGTACGTCATCGCGTGCGAGCTGCCCCAGGTGCCGTGCGAGGTCGGCTGCCCGCGGAAGGACGGCAGGTAGAGGCTGACGGCGAGGGTGGCGCGGGCGGGCACGTCGAGCGGCACCGCGTCGCTGACCAGCCGCCCCCCGGCCGGGACGGTCACCGAGGGGTTGCCGGAGAACCGCAGCCGGCGGACGGTGCCGGGCACCGCGCCGGCGTCGGCCTGCCGGTAGGCGACGGTGGCCGCGCCGATCCGCAGCGGATCCGTCCCGAAGGAGTTGCTGAGGCGGACGCGGACGGCGCTGCCGCCGAGCGTCACCCGCATCGTCATCCGGACGGTGCGGCCGCGCAGGTCCACCGTGCGGCCCAGCTGGTCGGCCGCCTCCCAACTGCCCACCCAGCGGCGGCCGGACGCGGGCTGCGCGGTGGCCGCGGCGTTGCCGGCGCCGGTGACGGCCCCGTCCCCGCTGCCGCCGCCCGAGAGCGTCAGCGGCACCAGGACGGCCGCGGCCAGCAGCAGGCAGGCGCCGGCGGCGAGCAGGGCGCGCGCGGCCCGGGGAAGGGCGCGCAGACCGCGCAGGACGCGGTGGACGTCCAAGATGACGGCCTTTCGGGACGGGCGGCGCGTACGGCGTACGGACGGGCGCGGCAGGGGACTGCCTCATTCTGACCGATCAAGGGCCGTGCGGCCTTCTAGGGTGCCTGTATGGCAGAGGATCGTGACGCAGTTGCAGAGATCGGTGTGATCGGCGGGTCCGGGTTCTACTCGTTCCTCGACGACGTGGCGGAGCTGGAGGTGGCGACGCCCTACGGACCGCCCAGCGACAAGCTGGTGGTGGGCACGGTCGGCGAGGGCGCCAAGGCGCGGCGGGTGGCGTTCCTGCCCCGCCACGGCCGCGGCCACCACCTGCCGCCGCACGGCATCAACTACCGCGCCAACCTGTGGGCGCTGCGGTCCCTGGGTGTGCGGCGGGTGCTGGGCCCCTGCGCGGTGGGCGGGCTGCGCGCGGACCACGGGCCGGGCACCCTGGTCGTCCCCGACCAGCTGGTGGACCGGACGTCGGGCCGGGCGCAGACGTTCTTCGACGGGGTGGCCCGCGGCGACGGCCGCGTCCCGCAGGTGGTGCACACGGCCTTCGCGGACCCGTACTGCCCGGAGGGCCGGCGGGCGGCGCTCGGCGCGGCGCAGGACTGGCCGGCGGGCCGGACGGTGGACGGCGGCACGCTGGTGGTGATCGAGGGCCCGCGCTTCTCCACCCGCGCGGAGTCCCGCTGGTACGCGGCGCAGGGCTGGTCGGTGGTGGGCATGACCGGCCACCCGGAGGCCGTGCTGGCGCGGGAGTTGGGGCTCTGCTACACGTCGGTCAACCTGGTGACGGACCTGGACGCGGGGGTCGAGGCCGGGGAGGGCGTGACGCACGAGGAGGTGATGCGGGTCTTCGCGTCGAACGTGGCGGCGCTGCGGGAGCTGCTCTTCGCGGTGATCGCGAATCTGCCCGAGTCCCGCGGCTGCGCGTGCGGCGCGGCCCTCGACGGACTCACCACCGGGCTCCCGGAGTTGGACGGGTAGCCGCCGCGGCGCCGCCCCGCGCGGCCCGGCCCGAACAGTAACCGCGTGCGAGCGGTCACCTGTTGGGGCGACCTGGCCCGGAGCCTGCCCGACACCGCCCCTCGGCACCTTTAGCGTGACGTTCCGTCAATCCAACGTCACCACACGAGAGACACGAGGGGCACCCCAACCGTGAAGGGCTTCAAAGCGTTCCTGATGCGCGGCAACGTGGTCGATCTGGCCGTCGCCGTCGTCATCGGCGCCGCGTTCACCAAGATCGTCAACGCGTTCGTCACCGGCATCATCAACCCGGTGGTGGGCCTCTTCGGCACCCAGAGCCTCGACTCCATGTCGACCTGCATCAAGGCCTGCACCGCCTCCGGGGGCGGCGTCCAGCTGCACTGGGGGTCGGTCGTCGGCGCGGCCATCACCTTCGTGCTGACGGCGGCTGTCGTCTACTTCCTGATGGTGCTGCCCATGAACCACCTCAACGACAAGCGCAACAAGCGGCTCGGCATCAACGACGTCCCGCCGCAGCCCACCGAGCTGGCGGTGCTGGAGGAGATCCGGGACGCGCTGGTCACCCAGCGCGGCGGCAGCAACTGAGGCAGCCGGCCGGCTAGTCGACGTGGTGGGGCGGCTTCTCGCTGAGGAAGCGGGCGAGGTCGTCCTCGCCGCGCTGCCCGGCGGACGCGGAGTCGCGCCCGCCCCAGCCCTCGTCGCTGTCGTCCCGCGAGACCGCGGTCAGCGGATCGTCGAAGTCGATCCGCTGACCGGGCTTCCCGTCAGGGGCCATCACGCGGCCTCGAAGCCGGACGAGGCGGCGAGCCGCTTCAGCTCGGCCAGCGCGTGCCGCTCGATCTGGCGGATCCGCTCACGGGTCAGCCCGTGCTGGCGGCCCACCTCGGTGAGCGTCCGCTCCTTGCCGTCGTCCAGCCCGTAGCGGGTGCGGATGATGGAGGACGTCCGCGGGTCGAGCCGGTCGACCAGCTTGCCCAGCTCCTCGCGGCGCAGCATCACCAGCACCGCGTCCTCCGGGGAGTCGGCGCCGGTGTCCTCCACCAGGTCGCCGAACTGGGTCTCGCCCTCGTCGTCGACGGACATGTTGAGGCTCACCGGGTCGCGGGCCCAGTCGAGGACGTCGCGGACCCGCTCCGGGGTGGAGTCGAGCTCGACGGCGATCTCCTCGGGCTCCGGGTCGCGGCCCAGCTTCCTGTTGAGCTCGCGCTGCACGCGGCGCACCCGGCCCAGCTCCTCCACCAGGTGGACGGGGAGCCGGATGGTGCGCGACTGGTCGGCGATGGAACGGGTGATGGCCTGCCGGATCCACCACGTCGCGTACGTGGAGAACTTGAAGCCCTTGGTGTAGTCGAACTTCTCCACGGCGCGCACCAGGCCGGCGTTGCCCTCCTGGATGAGGTCCAGCAGCGGCAGGCCGCTGCGCGGGTAGCGGCGGGCGACCGCCACCACCAGGCGCAGGTTGGAGCGGATGAAGAGGTCCTTCGCGCGCTCGCCGGCCTCGGCGACGCGGCGCAGCTCGTCCTCGGGAATCGTCTCGCCCTCGGCCTCGACGCTCTCGCCGCTCTCCAGCAGCTTCTGGGCGAAGACGCCGGCCTCTATGGCCTTGGAGAGCTCGACCTCCTTCTCGGCGTCGAGCAGGGGGGTGCGGGCGATCTCGTCGAGGTACATCCCGACCAGGTCGCGGTCCAGCTCACCACCGGTTGTGCGCTTGCCAGAGCCGCGCGTGACGGAGGCGGGGGTTCCCTGTCGAGCGACGGCACGGGTAGGCATGCATGCTCCCTTGCTAGTAGTAAGAAAGGTGGTGCGGGTCCGGACATTGCGCGCGGACCGCCCGGATCCGATCCAAGCGGCGCACTCCGTCCGAAGTCCGTCACTAGTGCCAACGAAACCGTTGTGGAGAAGATTCCCGCGGTGGACCACTTTTTTCTCTTGGTGCGGTACCCTGCGGTCCCTCACACAGCACCCCCTGTAGAGCGAGACGCGGCAACCGCGTCTCCGGTTGCTGCGCGTGTGCCGCTGTTTTCTCCAACGATCTGCGTCGATCTTTCGTTCACCAGACAGGTACCCGATGGAGCGGGCTTGGCACTCGGGCACTCCGTCCCTGCTCGTCGGGGAGCAGGTCCCTTTCGGCCGGGCACTTGACCCTGGTGGGTCGGGGCCCGGAATCTGTGGTCGGTGACGGGTCTCCTGGGGAGTTCAAGGTCAATGGCAGCGACTCTGCGGCATGTGGCGGAACGTGCGGGCGTGTCCGTGTCAACGGTGTCCCGTGCCTTCTCGCATCCCCACCTGCTGGCGCCGCAGACAGTGGCGCGCGTCACAGCGATCGCGCAGGAGGTCGGGTACGTCCCCAACCCGCTCGCCCGGGGCCTGATCACCGGGACCGCGGCGAACGTCGGGCTGATCGTGCCCAACCTCGCCAGCCGGTTCTTCGCGGAACTGGTCAAGGCGGCGCAGGCGCGGGCCCGGGAGGCCGGGCAGGGCGTGCTGATCGCCGGGACGGACGGCGCGGCGGAGACCGAGGCGGATGCGGTGCGGCAGTTCGGGCCGCAGGTCGGCGGGGTGATCCTCTGCTCGCCGCGGACCACCTCGGCGCGGCTGAAGGCGATGGCCGCGGACCGTCCGGTGGTGCTGGTGAACCGGCGGGTGCCGGGCATCCCCTCGGTGGTGGTCGACACCGCGGCGGCGGTGCGGGCGGCGGTCGACCTGCTGGCGGACGGCGGGCACCGGCGCGTCGCCTATCTGCCCGGCCCCGGAAAGGCCTGGTCGGACGGGGAGCGGCGGCGGGCCGTCCGGGAGCGGTGCGCGGAGCTCGGCATCGAGGCGGTGGTGCTGCCGGAGTGGGAGCAGGCCAAGGGCGGCCATGCGGGCGGGGTGGAGGCGGTGCCGGAGCTGCTCGCCTCGGGGGCGACGGCGGTCGTCGCCTTCGACGACGCGATCGCCGCGGGCGTGCTGACGGGGCTGGGCGACGCGGGCGTCGCCGTCCCGGGGCGGATCAGCGTGGTCGGCTGCGACGACATGCAGGCGCTGGAGTGCCGGCCGCGGCTGACGTCCATCACCGGCCGCATCGGCGACGCGGGGCGCTCGGCGGTGGAGCTGCTGCTGTCGCTGCGGGAGGGCGCGCGCGGCCGGTCCGTGCGGCTCCCCGCGGAGCTGGTGGTGCGGGAGTCGACGGGGCCGCGCGGCGCGGGTTGAGGCGCGCCGCCGGGCCGCGGCGGCCCCTGGGGTCAGCGGGCGGTGGGGTCAGCGGGCGGTGGACCCGTTGCCGACCATCACGTAGCCGTGGCCGCCCTGCCAGTGCTTCCCGTCGGCGAGGTGGGCCAGCACCGCGCGCTCCAGGCGGGAGTGCGCGGGGAGGGCGGCGATCTCCTCGGGGGTGGTCACCATGCGGCGGAAGACGAACTCGACGATGCCGCGGTCGCCCTGCGTCAGGCCCTTCTCGTCCGGCTCGTGCTGCCGCCACGGCTCGCTCTCCGGGCGGGAGAAGCGCCGCTGGAAGCGGAGGATGTTGCTCTGCTCCGGGAGGTACTCCGCCAGCTGCGGGTCGAGCAGCCAGGAGTGGCAGCTCACCCGGATCCCGTCCTTGCCCTCGCCGCGGAAGTACTCCGGGAAGAACTGCTGGAAGAAGCCCGCCGACCGGGCGAAGGACGCGTCGCAGGACTCCGGGTCCATCGCGCCGCCCTCGGGGATGTGGACGCCCAGCCCCGGCTCGCCGTCCGGGTGGCTGCCGAGGTTGAACTGCAGCCGGCCCAGCCGGTACAGCACCCCGCGGAACGGCAGGTTCATCCACACCTGCTTGTCGAAGCCGCCCACCCCGAACGTCCGCCGGTAGACGTCGACCTTGTTGCCCAGGTCGGCGAGGCTCGACCAGGAGACCTCGTCGCCGACGCCCAGCTCGGCGTGGTACGCCCGCACGGACGGCACCGCGGCGAGGAAGACGAACGCGTGGAAGTAGCGGCCCGCGGCGCCCAGTTCGAGCGGCAGGTCCGGCACCGGGTCGTAGTTGAGCCGGCCGCGGTCGGCGATCACCTCGGCCGCGGCGCGGTCCAGCAGCCAGCGCAGCGGGCTGCCCGGCGCGGTGACCTCGCGGCGCAGCGCCGCGATCTCGGGGCGGTCGATCTCGGGGACGCCCAGCCGCTCCAGCAGCGTCTCCAGCTCGGGCCCTGCGGGCAGTTCGGCGGGCGCCACGGGCTCGGGGATCGCGGCGAGGCGGTCCGTCCAGAGGGCGAGGTGCTCGCCCTCCAGGCCGAGCGCGGCCCGGACGGACGCGGCTGTGCGGATGTCGGTCTGGTCGTCTCGGTCGGCTGCCACCGGGCCCCGTCCCCTTCATTGTCGATCTTCGGTCGACCGAAAACCTAACACCGGCCGGGCAGTTGCGGGGAGACTGCGGGCATGGGTGATCACGACGGCGGGAGTGCCATAAGGCCGGGCACCGGGTTCCGACTGCGCGGACTGGCGGCGCCGGTCTATCTGCCGACGGTGCTCTTCGGCATCGGCGAGGGGGCGACGGCGCCGGTGGTGGTGCTCGCCGCGCACCGGCTGGGCGCGGACACCGCGACCGCGGGGCTGGTCTTCGCGCTGATCGGGGTCGGCAGCATCTGCGGGGACGTGCCGGCCGGGGTGCTGGCCGGCCGCTTCGGCGAGCGGCGGGTGATGCTGGGGTCGGTGCTGCTGACCGCGCTGTCGATGGTGGGCTGCCTGCTCGCCGGGCAGGTCTGGCAGCTGGGCGCGGCCGTCTTCTGCGAAGGGCTGGCCACCTCGGCGTTCGGGCTGGCCCGGCACGCCTTTCTGGCCACCTCGGTCCCGATGTCGCACCGGGCGCGGGCGATGTCGCTGCTGGGCGGGGCGAGCCGGGTCGGGCTCTTCGTCGGGCCGTTCCTCGCCGCGCTGGTGATGGGGTTCGGCGGGCTGCGGGCCGCGTTCTGGGTGCACCTGGTGGTGGCGCTGCTGGCCGGCGCGTCGGTGCTGCTGCTGCGGGACGTCGAGAAGGGGAGCGGGTCCCGCCCCGACGCGCCGGCCGCGCCCCGGGTCTCGCTGCGGCAGGTGCTCGCCGACCACCGGCGGGTCTTCGCCACTCTGGGCACCGGGGTGCTGCTGATCGGCGCGGTGCGGGCCACCCGGGTCGCCGCCGTCCCGCTGTGGGCGGCGCACATCGGGCTGGACGCCCGGCAGACGTCGCTGGTCTTCGGCTTCTCCTCGGGCCTGGAGATGCTGCTCTTCTATCCCGCGGGGAAGGTGATGGACCGGCTGGGGCGGGCCTTCGTCGCGGTGCCCTGCATGGTGATCCTGGCGCTGGGGCATGCCGCGCTGCTGCTGGCGTCCGGCTTCGCCTCGCTGCTGGCGGTGTCGATGGCGCTGGGCTTCGGCAACGGCATCGGCTCGGGCATCGTGCTGACGCTCGGCGCGGACGCGGCGCCCGAGCGGGGGCGGACGACGTTCCTGGGAGCGTGGCGGCTGGCCGCGGACGGGGGCTCGGCGGTCGGCCCGCTGATGGTCTCGGCGGTGACCGCGGCCGCCTCGCTGGGCGCGGGGCTGGTGGTGATGGCCGGCATGGGGATGGCGGGCGCCGGGGTCTTCGCCAAGTGGATCCCGCGGCGGCCCGGCGTCACGGTGCGGAGCTCGGCCGGGGCGGCGCGCTCCGGTCCCGGGGCGCCCGGAAGCGGTCCGGCCGGTACGGCGCCAGCTCGGGGGACGGATCGCCGCTGAGGATCTCCCGGGCGGCGAGCTCGGCGAGCCGGGCGCCGAGCGTGACGCCGCTGTGGGTGACCAGGGCGTAGCGGCGCGGCGCGCCGGGCAGCGGGCCGACGACCGGGTGGCCGTCGACGGGCAGCGGGCGGACGCAGACCGCGTGCCCGCGGACCTCGGCCTTCTCCAGCTCGGGGAGGATCCGGCGGGCGCGCGCCAGCAGCGCGGCGGCGTGCTCGTCGGGGCGGTCGGCGGCGTCCCCGTCCTCCAGGTGGACATCGCGGCCGGCGGCCGGGCGGAGGCTGATCCCCGGGGCGTGGACGACCCGCCCGAGCGGGCCGGCGGCCGGCCCGGCGGTGACGGTGAGCGCGGCGGACTCGGCCTCCGGCAGCAGGAACGGGATGCCGGCGAGGGCGGGCGTCCCGGTGCCGGCGCAGAGCACGGCGAGGTCGGCGGCGACGGGCTCGCCGGCGGCGGTGCCGACGGCGACCCCCTGGGCGGTCTCCTCGACCGCGCGGACGGCGCCCTCGGCGCCGAGCCGGAGCCGGGCGCCGTGCGAGGCGGCGCGGGCGAGCAGACGCTCCATCAGGGGGCCGGTGAGGAGGTAGCCCTCCTCCGGGAACCAGGCGGCCTCGGTGACGTCCTCCGGCAGGCTCAGCGACGGCTCGATGCCGAGCGCCTCGCGGCGGCCGACGAGGCGGGCGGCGTAGCCCCAGGAGCGCAGGCGCTGCACGCGGGCGTAGAGCGCGGCGCGGGCGTCGGCGTCCCCGGCCCACTCCAGGTTGCCGACCGGCCGGTACCAGGCGGCGCCGCCGAGCTGCGGCGCGAGGGCGCGCCAGGCACGCATCCCGGCCGTGTTGAGGTCGTGGTAGGCGCGGGGGCCCTTGTCGTTGGAGTTGGTCCAGGCGAAGCTGCCGCGGGTGGCGGCGGTGCCGGGGCGCGGGGCGGCGTCGAGGAGGGTGACGGCGGCGCGTCCGGCGAGGCGCGCGGCGAGGGCCGCGCCCAGGATGCCGGTGCCGCAGACGGCTATGCGCATGGTGCACAGCTTCGCGGCGGGCGGTGGGTTGCGGTAGGGGGCGTGCGCCACAGGATCCCAACCGGTCGGTGGCCACGCACACCCGCCCGCCGCGAACCCCACCGGACCCCACGGCCACAAGGCCGACGCCGCACACGGCCGTCCCCCGGGCCGGGACGGGCACGGTGCACAGGATCGCGGCGGGGGGCGCCGGGCGGCGGGCCGCCGGCGGCCACGCGCGACCGAGCCGGCGCCGCAGACGGCCACCCGCCGGGTCGGGACACGGGCCGCTGGCCGCCACCCACACCCGCCCGCCCGCCGGAACCGCGATCCCCGCAGGGCCCCACGGCCACAAGGCCGGCGCCGCCCACGGCTGTCCGCCGGGGCGGGACGGGCATGGTGCACAGGATCGCGGCGGATAGCGCCGGGCGGCGGGCCGCCGGCGGCCACGCGCGGCCGAGCCGGCGCCGCAGACGGCCATCCGCCGGGGCGGGACACGGGCCGCTTGGGGTCACTCACACCCGCACGCCGGAACCGCGGGCCTCACCAGACCCCGCGGGCACAAGGCCGGAGCCGCCGGCCGTCACCCACGCCCGCGCGGCGGAGCCGCGGACCCCGCCGGGCCCCACGGCCACAAGGCCGGCGCCGCACACGGCCACCCGCCGGGGCCGGACACGGGCCGCCGGCCGCCACCCACACCCGCACGCCGGAACCGCGAACCTCACCGGACCCGACGGCCACGAGGCCGAAGCCGCACACGGCCACCCGGAGGGGCCGGACACGGACCGCCGGCCGCCACCCACGCCCACGCGCCGGAACCGCGGACCCCGCCGGGACCCCACGGCCACAAGGCCGACGCCCCACACGGCCGTCCGCCAGGGCGGGACGGGCATGGTGCACAGGATCGCGGCGGGTAGCGCCGGGTGCCGGGCCGCCGCGATCACGCGCGCCCGCGCGCCGGAAGCCGCAGACCTCACCGGGCCCCACGGCCACAAGGCCGACGCCGCAGACGGCCATCCGCCGGGCCGGGACGCGGGCTGCTGGCCGTCACTCACACCCGCCCGCCGGAGCCGCGGACCCCGCCGGGCCCTCACGGCCACGAGGCCGAAGCCGCACACGGCCACCCGCCGGGTCGGGACACGGGCTGCTGGCCGTAACTCACGCCCGCCCGCCGGGCCCCACGGCCGCGAGGCCGGTGCCGCACACGGCCACCCGCCGGGGAGGGCGGGACGCGGGCCGCGGGCGGGACGCGGGTCTTATTGGGCCTCGCGGCTCTGCCGCCTTGCCGCGAAGGCGAGCATGGACGGGGTGGGGGTGCCGCCTTCGGTGGCGGCGGTGAGGGCGAGGCCGGCGGCGAGCGGGGCGGCCAGCAGCGCGGGGAGCGGGAGGTGGGTGGCGCCGACCCGCGCGCGGACGCCGTCGGCGGACCAGGAGGCGGTCGTCCAGTGGCCGTCGCGGTAGCCGGGGCGGATCACCACCGCCTCGGCGTCGCCGCGGTCCGCGAACCCGCCGCAGAAGCAGGGGTGGACGCCGATGTGGACGAAGAGCCCGCCGGGCCGCAGCACCCGTGCCGCCTCCCGGACGACGGCCGGGTAGTCCGGCATGTCGGTGTGGACCATGGCAGCCAGCACCGCGGGCAGCGAGCCGTCGGCGAACGGCAGCCGGGCGGCGTCGGCCCGGGCCGCGGGCAGCCGGCCGCGGGAGTGGCGCAGCATCCCGGCGGAGAGGTCGACGCCGATCGGCGTCCAGCCCAGCGCGCGGACGCGCTCCGCGTGGACGCCGGTGCCGCAGCCGATCTCCAGGCAGGCGGCCCCGTCCGACGGCGGCGTGCCGAGGAGTTCGGCGAGGGCGCGGTCGATCTCCAGGGGGTCGCCGTCGGCGGCGCCGAGGCCGATGCGGGTGCGGCGGGCGAGGAACTCGGTCTCGTACCAGTCGGCGATCTCGTCGTAGGGCGCGGGACTTCCGGTGGAGGTCATGGCCACCATTCGGCTCCGGCGTTCCGGCGGGCGCCACCGTTTTTGCCGTCGGCGTAGCGCCGGGATTCGCGTACCGTGCCTGGGGTGACGGACGAGGGACGGGAAGTGCCGCTCGCGGGCGGCAATGTGACGGCCGGTATGGTCCGGGTCGGGGACACCGTGCGCCGCCCGGCGGGCCCGCACACCCCGGCGGTGGACGCGCTGCTGGCGCATCTGCACGCGGTCGGGTTCGCCGGGGCGCCGCGTCCGCTGGGGCGGGACGAGCGGGGCCGCCAGGTGCTGGAGTTCGTCCCCGGCACGTGTCCGTATCCGGCCGACCCGGGCGGGGTACTGGCCTCGGACGCCGGGCTGGCCCGGGTGGCGCGGCTGATCCGGGAGTTCCACGACGCGGTGGGCGGGTTCGTCCCGCCGCCGGACGCGGTGTGGGACCCGCTGTGGGGCGACCGCGGCGCGGAGATCGTGGCGCACCACGACCTGGCGGCCTGGAACCTGGTGGTCGACGACGGCCAACGGGGCGACGGGCGCTGGGTGTTCGTCGACTGGGACGGCGCCGCGCCCGCCACCCGGCTGTGGGACCTGGCCTGGGCGGTCAACTCCTTCGCCCCGATGGCGGAGGCGTGGGACGGCGGCGACGTCCCGCCGGAGCGCGCGGCGCGCCGGCTGCGGGTCTTCGCCGACGCCTACCGGCTGGACGGCGAGGACGACCGCCGGGCGCTCGCGGCGCTGCTGCCGGTGCGCACCGGGGCGATGCGCGAGGTGCTGCGGGAGGGGGCGCGCACCGGCGCCCAGCCCTGGGCGCGGCTGGACGCGGAGGGGCACGGCGACGCCTGGGCGCGGATGACGGACCGTCTGGAGGAGGGGCGCGAGCGGTGGTTGGCCGCCCTGCTGGGATAGGACCTGCTTCGGCGAGGACAAGCCTTTCGGGCGCCGGGACGGCGCGACGCGAGCTGTTCTGGGGAGATGATGAGGCATGATTCCGCTTCGCACCGGGGCCGTGGCCCTCGTCGCCGCGGCGACGCTTGCTCCGATGATGTCCGTCCCGCACGGCCGGGGCGCCGGCGCCCGCGGCCCGGAGGACATGGCCGCCCGTCAGGTGCGCCGGATGTCGCTGGAGGAGCTGGTGGGCCAGCTGTTCGTGGTGCCGGTCTACGGCCCGGCCGCGGACGCGCCCGACAAGCGCAACGAGGAGGCGTACGGGGTCTCCACCCCGGCTGAGGTGGTCCGCCGCTTCCATCCCGGCGGGATCGTCTACTTCCGCTGGACGGACAGCCTGCGCGACCCGCGGCAGATCGCCGGGCTCTCCAACGGTCTGCAGCGGGCGGCGCTGGGCTCGGGGGCGCGCGTCCCGCTGCTGGTGGCGACCGATCAGGAGTACGGCGCGGTCACCCGGATCGGCCCGCCGGCGACGCAGTTCCCGGGGGCGATGGCGCTGGGCGCCTCGCGCCGGCCCGACCTGGCCCGCGAGGCGGCCGCGATCGGCGGGACGGAGCTGCGCGCCATGGGCGTCAACTGGGACTTCGCCCCGGACGCCGATGTGAACGCCAACCCGGGGAACCCGGTGATCGGGGTGCGCTCGTTCTCCTCGGACCCGCGGCTGGCCGCCGCCATGACGGCCGCTCAGGTGGAGGGCTACCAGCGGGGCGCGGGCATCGCCGCGGCGGTGAAGCACTTCCCGGGGCACGGCGACACCGCGGTGGACAGCCACACCGGCGTGCCGGTGGTGGGGCACGAGGCGAAGGAGTGGTCGGAGCTGGACGCTCCGCCGTTCGCGGCGGCCGTCGAGGCGGGCGTGGACGCTGTGATGACGGGGCATCTGGTGGTGCCGGCGCTGGATCCGTCGCGGACGCCGGCGACGCTGTCGCGTCCGCTGCTGACCGGGGTGCTGCGCGGCCGGCTGGGCTTCACCGGCGTGGTGGTGACGGACTCGCTGCGGATGGCGGGCGTCCGGGAGGGCTACGGCGACGACCGGATCCCGGTGCTGGCGCTGCGGGCGGGCGTCGATGTGCTGCTGATGCCGGCTGATCTGGCCGCCGCGCAGCGGGCGCTGCTGGCCGCGGTGCACAGCGGCGAGCTGGACCGCGCGGTGCTGGAGCGGGCGGCGGAGCGGGTGCTGCGGCTCAAGGCGCGGCGCGGCGTCATAGAGGAGCCCCTGGTGGACGAGGCGCGGGTCGGCCAGACGGTGGGCACCGAGGCGCATCTGGCGCGGGCGGCGTCCATCGCGGACCGCACCACCACGGTGGTGCGCAATCCGGACGGGCTGCTGCCGCTCCGGGACCGCCCGGCCTCGCTGCTGGTGGTGGGGACGGGCGGGGGCGCGGGTGCCGCGGACGGCGCCGGCGCGGTGGGCACGGCCCCGGGGACGGGCGCCGAGGAGCTGGCCGCGGAGGCGCGGGCGCGGGGCGTGGACGCCCGGGTGCTGGGCGTGGGCGCCGCCCCGTCGCGGGAGGCGGTGGAGGGCGCGGTGCGCGCCGCGGGGGACGTCGACGCGGTGGTGGTGCTCACCTGCAAGGCGTACCGGAAGGAGAACGCCGCCCAGGTGGAGCTGGTGCGCCGGGTGGCGGGGGCGGCGCGCAAGCTGGTGGTGGCGGCCGCGGACGTGCCGTACGACCTGGGGGCGGTCGCCGAGGAGGCGGGCACCGGCCGGGCGGCGCTGCTGGCGACGTACTCGACGTCCGGGGTGGCGATGGGGGCGCTGGCCCGGGTGGTCTTCGGCGAGGTGCGCCCGGTGGGGCGGCTGCCCGTCTCGGGGGTGGCCGGCTTCAAGCTGGGCACGGGCGTCAGCTGGTAGCGCGCCCGCGGCTCAGACCAGCGGGAGGCCCTTGACGACGCTACGCGGCAGGGGGCGGTCGGCGAGCACCGGCCGCCCGGCGAGGTCGAAGCCGACGGGCTGCAGCCCGGCCTTCTCGGCGACCCGGCGGGAGGGCAGGTTGCCGGGCTGCATCCGGGCGATGACCGGCGTCTCGGGGTCGTAGGCGCGGGCCGCGTCGAGGGCGCGGCGGGCGACGGCGCTGGCCCAGCCGCGGCCCCAGGCGGCGGGGGCGTAGCGGTAGTAGAGGTTGAGCACCTGGGTGGGGCCGGCGGGCAGGTGGCGGACGCCGGAGAAGCCGAGGGTGCGGGCGCCCTCCCACTCCTCGGGGAGGACGGCGTCGACGGCCCAGTAGCCGATGCCGCGCTCGCGCCAGTCGACGAGCCAGCCCTCCAGCAGCGCGCGGCCCTGCTCGTCGTCCTTCATCGGCCCGGCGGGGTTGTGGACGTTGGTGGCCGGATTGCCATGGATGGCCACCACCGCGTCCAGGTCGGCCTCCGTGGGGCGGCGCAGCACGAGATGGCCCCCGAGCGTCGGGAGCGTGAGCGGGCCCGCCGTGAAGCGGGGGGCGAAGCGCCCTTCTATCATCTGGCCTCACCGGCCGGACGGAGGCGGGTCGACATGGGCAAAGCGTACCTCTCACGGGTGAGCGTTCCGGGGGCCTCCGAAAGGGAATCGGTCAGGTTTTCGGAGCCGCTTGACCCGGGATCGCAGCCGCCGCCACGGCCGGGGTGACGTGGCGTCATATGCCCGGTCTTGGTCCGCTCTTGACCTTGGCGGCGGCCGGGCGACAGCGAGTTTCGGACACTTGTCGGCGTTGCCGAGCCCGGCCGCGGGACGTCATGCAGAGCGGGCGTGCAGAGCCGGCACAGAAAATTCTTCGCGGCGGAGGCAACCCCCGTGCACCGGGACGCGTGTTCCCGGGTGGCCGGGCCCCGCCGAGTCACCACCCGCAGCCGCGCGGGGCCCGGTCGCAGAACTCCTGCTCCACCAGCACCACCGTCCGTCCCGGAGAGAGGCTTTCATGGACGCGACCGCCCGCTCCCTCCCCCACGCGCTGCAGGTCCGCCTGCAGGCCAGGCTGCGCATACCGCGCACCGCGCTCGTCGCGCAGGCCCTGCTGCTGCTGGTGGGCGCCTTCGGTGCGGTGCTCTTCCTCGCGGTGGCGCTGCGCAGCATCGCCGCGACCTTCGGGGTCGGCGGCACCTTCCCCGGCCCCGGCCTGATCTCGGACGCGATGGCCTGGAGCCTCCCGCAGCTGATCGGCGGGCTCGTCGGGCTCAACGTGCGGCGCAACCGTCCCTGGGTGCTGTGGGGCGCGGGCGCCGTGGCGGCCGCGCTGGTGTTCCAGTCGCTCTTCATGGCGGTGACGCCGGACCGGCTGGCCGTCGAGACGGGCCTGGTGGTGGCCGCCGAGGTGCTGCTTCTCACCCCGGCCTCGCGGCACTGGCTGCGCGGCGGGCGGCGCGGGAGCGACAGCAGGCGGGCCAGGGTGTGAATTCGCGCCACTGAGCAGACGCCGGGCACCGCACCGGGCTACCGTTCCGCTGGGCGGGCCGGCCTCGGCCAACCGGCGCAACCTTCGTTCCCCGTTCGGACGTCCCTCCCTCGGGAGCGGTGCATGATCCGGCACATCCCGACCATATATATGATCATGCGGAAATCGGACGTCAGGACAGGTACAGAACGCATGTCGACACGTCGCAGGGCACTGCGCGGAGCCGCGCTCGCCGCCGCCGGAGCAGTCGCCCTCTCCGCGGCGGCCCTCCCCGCGCACGCCGTCGGCAGCGCGTCGCCCGCCGTCCCCAAGCCGCCCGCGAAGATGTCCGCAGTGGGCGGTGCCCGCCTCGCCAAGCCCGGCGTCCAGGTGAACGCCGCGGCCGGCGTCCCCAAACTGCCCAAGCCGCTCTCCGGGCGCTCCTGGATGGTCTCCGACGCCGACTCCGGCCAGGTGCTCGCCGCGGCCAACCCGCACTGGAACCTGCCGCCGGCCAGCACCCTGAAGATGCTCTTCGCCGACACCGTGCTGCCCAAGCTCGACAAGTCGCGGACCGTCACGGTCACCAACGCCGACCTGGCGGGGATGGGCGACGGCAGCAGCGCCGTCGGCATCCAGCCCGGCCTCAGCTACACCGTCCACGACCTGTGGAACGGCGTCTTCCTGCGCTCCGGCAACGACGCGGTGCACGTCCTGGCCCACCTCAACGGCGGCGTCGGCGCCACCGTCCAGCAGATGCAGGCCAAGGCGCACACCCTGGGCGCGGACGACACCCATGTGAAGAGCCCGGACGGCTACGACACCCCCGGCCAGGTCTCCTCCGCCTTCGACCTCACCCTCTTCGCGCGCCAGGGCCTGAAGAACGCCGACTTCCGCTCCTACTGCGGCACGGCCCAGACCCAGTTCCCCGGCGCCTACAAGAAGGGCAAGGACGGCAAGAAGGGCAAGCGCGACAGCTTCGCCATCCAGAACACCAACCGGCTGCTCAGCGGGATCGACGGGGTGCAGCACTACCCCGGGATCATCGGCGTCAAGAACGGCTACACCACCAACGCCGGCAACACGGTGACGGTGGCCGCGCAGCGCGGCGGGCACACCCTGCTGGTGACGGTGATGAACCCGAACTACCCGCACTTGGACGAGGTCTACCGCGAGGCGCGCGCCCTGCTCGACTGGGGCTTCGCCGCGGACGGCAAGGTCTCCCCGGTCGGCACGCTGAACGTGGCGCGCACCGGCGGCTCGGCGGCCGGGTCCGGCAACTCCGGGGACGTCCCCAAGCAGCAGGCGAGTGCGGACTCCAGCGGCGGCGGCGGGGCGACCATGCCGATAATCTTCGCGGCGCTGGGCGTGCTGGTGGTGGTCGGCGGCGTGCTGGTGGTGCTGCGGCGGCGCCCGCGGGCGTCGCGCCACGGCAAGCTCTGACTCAGGCCCCGGGCTCCGGCTTCCGCTCGGGCTGCCCGGCCCCGGGCTTCGGCGTCGACTCGGGCTGCCCGGCCTCGGGCTTCGGCGTCGACTCGGGCTCGGGCTCGGGATCGGGCTCGGGATCGGCGTCCTCGTCCTTGCCGCCGTCCTCGCGGAACAGGTCGCACTGCGGGCCCGCCCCCTCCGACGTCGCCATCCAGGCCGCGCAGAGCAGCAGCAGCCGCGCCGCGAAGTCGATCCACACCAGCAGCGCGATCGGCGTGCCGAACGCCCCGTAGATGCTCTTCCCGGCGACGTGGGTGAGGTAGCCGGACATCGCCTGCTTCAGCGCCTCGAAGCCGATCGCGCCGATCGCCGCCCCGGTGAGGATCGCCCGCCGCGGCGGGCGCAGCCCGGAGAGCCCGGTGAGGGCGTAGGCGAAGAGCATGAAGCCGGCGACGACGGCGATCGCCACGGCCAGCACCTGCAGCCCGGTCTTCCCCACCCCGGTCGACTCCAGGCCCAGCGCATGGGCCGCCCGTCCGGCCAGCGTCGAGGTCAGCGCCGAGCCGCCCAGCGTCAGCGCGCCCAGCACCAGCAGGCCCACCAGGGCGATCAGGTCCACCGCCTTCTGCTTGAAGGGGTTTCCGGTGGACTCCTTCACCTCCCAGATGGTCCGGACGCTGGTCCGGGTCACCCCGACACCGCCTATCCCGGAGTAGAGCAGCACCAGCAGGCCGATGACGCTCACCGCCCCGGCGTTGTTCGACAGCGCGTGCAGGTTGAGCTGGTCGGCGATGCCGGGGATCTGCTCGGAGAGCTTCTCCTGGATCGCGTCCAGCTGGCCCTTCGTCAGCAGCGCGCTGCCGATGGCGCCGGAGAGCGCCAGGAGCGGGAAGACCGACAGGAAGCCGAAGTAGGTGACCGATCCGGCGAGCCGATCGCCCATCGCGTCCGAGTAGCGGCTGTACGCGAGCCAGACGTGTGTGGTCATCAACCACCGGAAGAACGGTCCGATGAACCTCTGACGTGCGAGCCACTCCATGACTGACGGTTACCCGACGTCCTCCCGCACATGCGGGAGCCACGCCGGGGCGGACGTCACCTGGCCGCCCCGAGGGGGAACTTCCACTGCGGGCGCCACACCCCGTCCGCGCCGTGCAGATAGAGGCAGAACTCGGTGACCTCGAAGTCGGCGGCGAACCCCGCCTGTTCGCGCTCGGCCCGCTCCAGCACCTCGTCGGGCAGGTCGTGGCCGATGGTGACGTGCGCATGGAACGGGAAGCGCAGCTCCCCCGCCAGCAGCCCGGTGCGGACCCGCTCCTGCAGCGCATCCGTCGTCCCCGCGCCCTTCACCACCTCGACGAAGACCACCGGCGAGACCGGGCGGAAGCCGCTCGTCCCGCAGAGCCGCATCGGGAACGGCGCGAACGCCGCGGCCACCCCGGCCAGGTGCGGCTCCAGCTCGGGGAGCCGCTCCGCGGGCACCTCCGTCGGCCCGAGCAGGGTGATGTGCGTGGGTATGGCCCGGGCCAGCGGGTCGCCGTAGCCGTCCCGGACAGCCTGCAGCTGCGAGCCGTAGGGCTCGGGGACGGCGATCGACACGCCGATGGTGACGGACTCGGAAGCGGGCGCGCGCGTAGCGCCTCCTCGGGTGCGGGGGACGGCAAAAGGCGGAGGGACGGGTGGTGCGGGGGCGGGTCAGTGCTTGGCGGGGAGGAAGCCGACCCGGTCGTAGGCGAGCGCCAGCGTCTCGGAGGCGACGGCCCGCGCCTTCTCCGCGCCCTTGGCGAGGATCGCGTCCAGCGTCTCGGGGTCGTCCAGCAGCTCCTGGGTGCGGGCCCGGAACGGGGTGACGAACTCCACCAGCGCGTCGGCGACATCGGTCTTCAGCGCGCCGTAGAGCTTGCCGTCGTAGCCGCGCACCAGGTCCTCGACCGGGGTGTCGGTGAGCGCGGAGAGGATCGTCAGCAGGTTGGAGACGCCCGGCTGGTTCGCCTCGTCGAAGGCGATCACCGATCCGGCGTCCGTCACCGCGCTCTTGACCTTCTTCGCGCTGGCCTTCGGCTCGTCGAGGAGGCTGACGATGCCCTTCGGCGTCGACGCCGACTTGGACATCTTCACCGTCGGCTCCTGAAGGTCCACGATCTTCGCGGTCGCCTTGGGGATGTACGGGTTCGGCATGGTGAAGGTGTCGCCGAAGCGGGTGTTGAAGCGGTGCGCCAGATCCCGGGTGAGCTCCAGGTGCTGCCGCTGGTCCTCGCCCACCGGCACCTGGTCGGCCTGGTAGAGCAGGATGTCGGCGACCTGGAGGATCGGGTAGGTGAAGAGGCCGACCGAGGTCTGGTCGCTGCCCTGCTTGGCCGACTTGTCCTTGAACTGCGTCATCCGGGCCGCCTCGCCGAAGCCGGTGAGGCAGTTCATCACCCACGCCAGTTGGGCGTGCTCGGGCACCTGGCTCTGCACGAACAGCGTGCACCGCTCCGGGTCGAGGCCGGCCGCGAGCAGCTGGGCCGCGGAGAGCCGGCTGTTGGCGCGCAGCTCGGCCGGGTCCTGGGGAACGGTGATGGCGTGCAGGTCGACGACGCAGTAGAAGGCGTCATGGGTCTCCTGCAGCGCCACCCACTGGCGAATGGCGCCGAGGTAGTTGCCCAGGTGGAAGGAGCCGGCGGTGGGCTGAATGCCGGAGAGGACGCGCGGACGATCGGTGGCCATGGAGGCATTCTCCCATTTCCGTGCGGGCGCCCTGCCCGTACCCGGCGGTCCGGGCTGCGACGATGGCCGCATGGTGAGCGATGACACGCGCGGGCCCGCGCTCTACGTGGTGCTGACGACGGTCGCGTCCGAGCAGGACGCGGCCCGGCTGGCCGAGGCGGCGGTGCGGAGGCGGGCGGCGGCCTGCGCGCAGATCGACGGGCCGGTGCGGAGCGTCTACCGGTGGGAGGGGGAGCTGCAGCAGGAGGCCGAGTGGCGGGTGATGTTCAAGACGGCCGTGGAGGCGTGGCCGCGGCTGCGCGACTTCCTCGCCGAGGGGCATCCCTACGAGACACCGGAGGTGGTGGCGATGCCCGTGGTCGCCGGCTCGGAGCACTACGTGCGCTGGGTCGAGGCGGAAACGGTGCTGCGCTCGGCGTGATCTCGCCGGTGGCGCGCGGCCGCCTGCTTCGGGGTCGTTCGATTGGGGGAAGTTGCGGGCAACCAGGCCTGTCGTGCTGATAATTGACGGACCGATGTCATACCGGGGTGGAGTCCGCGTTGAACGATGCGCGCAATCAGGGGCCGGGGCAGCCCGATCCGTTGATCGAGGATGCCGAGATCGTCGAGGACGCCGATGAGGCGGCCCTCGATCCCGGCCTGGACACGGGGCTCGACCTCGACTTCCCGGATCCCGGGAGGGATCCCGGGGAGTCGCCGGCGTACGCCTTCCTGGTCGGGTCGAAACGGGTGCGGGTGCCGGCGCAGGCCGCCGCCGCTCCCGCGGCCCAGGCCGAGGCCGCACCACCACCACCGCCGAGCGGCCGCGGCGGCGCCTTCGCGCCGGAGGTGATCGGCGCGGTGCCGCCGCCCGGCCCGGCCGAGCCGGGCCCGCTCCCCCGCTACAGCGACGCGCTGCCCCATCTCGCCGTCCCGGACGCGGAGTTGGACGGCGCCGAGCACGACGGGCTGCTGGTGCGGGCGGTCAGCCTGCGCGGCGACGCGGCGCGGGCCGCGGCCCGTCCCCGCAAGGACGCGGTGCGGCTCGCCCGGATCGGCGACGGCGAGGACGCGCTGCTGGTGATGGCGGTGGCGGACGGGCTCGGCACGGCCGGGTACTCGCACGTCGGCGCCCACTACGCGTGCAGCACGGTGGTGGAGGCGGTGGCCGGCTTCCACGAGGAGCTGCTGGCGCTGCTGCGGGCGGTCTCCGCGGACGGCGCCGAGGGCGGCAACGGCGGGGGCGGCGCGGTCGCGCCCGGCGAACTCCCGGACGATGTGCGGCGGCTCGTCAACTACGCCCAGGAGATCTGCCGTCGGACGGACGTGCTGCTGGCGAAGCTGGCGCAGCAGGCGGAGCTGCCGGTGGAGGAGTGCGCGACGGCGCTGCGCTGCGTGGTCGCCCCGGTCGACCGGGAGGCGGAGGCGCGGCTGCTGTTCACCGTCGGCGGCGGGGCGTTCGTCCGGCTGCGGGACGGCGAATGGCTGCCCATCGAACTCGGCGACTCCGCGGGCGGATCCGTGGCGCTGCCGGGCGCGTGGGACCAGGCGCGGGTGCGGGTGGAGCCGTCCCGGTCCGGGGATGTGCTGATCGCGTGCACGGACGGGGTGGCGGAGCTGCTGCCGGTGCCGGGTGTCGCCGAGCGGTTGGCGACGCAGTGGGCGCGGGTGCCGGGGCTCGCGGAGTTCCTGCACCAGGTGCAGGTGCGGGTGCGCGGCTACGACGACGACCGCTCGGTGATCGCTCTCTGGGAACGCTGAGGCCGCGCTCCGTGCCTTGTGCGCCCACCCGAAGCCCCTGCACCCTCACGGGTGCGGGGGCGCTACGCCGCCGAGGAGCGGGGGGTGGGGATGGTGCCGTCGTCCACCGTCAGGTGGGCGCGGGCGGACCAGCGCTCGATCAGCATGGTGAGTTGTTCGGCGGCCTCGCCGCCGTCCTCGCCTGCCTCGTCGACCTGCCGCAGGGCGTCCTCCAGCTCCTGGCTGAAGCGGGCGGCCGCGGCAGGGGTGAGGTGGCGGATCCAGGGGAACGTTCCCTCGTCCACTGCCATTGGGCCACGGTAGCGCTCCGGTCGGACAATCGGGCAGAAATAACGGTTCCTCACGTCCGACCGTGGCCTTAAGCACACGTCAGGCCACCCTTAAGGGAGGCCTAAACGGAACGGCGCGCCGCGCCCGGGCCCCTAGCGTCGGTTGCTGTGCGGGCCGTCAACCCTGTACTCCTGCCGGAGTTCCTCCACGGGCGGCCCGCACATCTGCGTCCGCAGGGGCGCCCGCGGAGCGTGCACCGGGGCCCGGCCCGAACGGGGGGCGGACCGCCCCGGTGCACAACCCGCGCGATGCGGAGGGGGCGTCAGCCCATCGACGCCAGCGCCGCGTTGAGCGTCGCGGAGGGGCGCATCACCGTGTCGGCCTTGGCCGGGTCCGGGTGGAAGTAGCCGCCCAGCTCGGCGTGCTCGCCCTGGACGCCGTTGAGTTCGGCGACGATCGTCTCCTCGCCGTCCGTCAGGGCCTTGGCGAGCGGCGCGAAGGCCGCGGCCAGCTCGGCGTCCTCGGACTGCGCGGCCAGCTCCTGGGCCCAGTACATGGCCAGGTAGAAGTGGCTGCCGCGGTTGTCGATGCCGCCGACGCGGCGGGTCGGCGACTTGTCCTTGTCGAGGAAGGTGGCGGTGGCGCGGTCGAGCGCGTCGGCCAATACCTTCGCCTGGCCGTTGCCCGTGAACTCGGCGTACTGCTCCAGCGACGGCACCAGCGCGAAGAACTCGCCGAGCGAGTCCCAGCGCAGGTAGTTCTCCTTGACGAGCTGCTGGACGTGCTTGGGGGCCGAGCCGCCCGCGCCGGTCTCGAAGAGGCCGCCGCCGGCCATCAGCGGCACCACCGACAGCATCTTGGCGCTGGTGCCCAGCTCCAGGATCGGGAAGAGGTCGGTGAGGTAGTCGCGCAGCACGTTGCCGGTGACGGAGATGGTGTCCTCGCCGCGGCGGATGCGCTCCAGGGAGAGCTTCGTCGCCTCGACCGGCGCCAGGACGCGGATGTCCAGGCCGTCGGTGTCGTGGTCGCCGAGGTACTGCTCGACCTTCTTGATCAGCTGCGCGTCGTGGGCGCGGTCGGCGTCCAGCCAGAAGACGGCCGGGTTGCCGGTGGCGCGGGCGCGGGTGACGGCGAGCTTGACCCAGTCGCGGACGGCCGCGTCCTTGGTCTGGCACATCCGGAAGATGTCGCCGGGGGCGACCTCCTGCTCCAGCACCACGGTGCCGTCGGCGTCGACGGCCTGGACGGTGCCGGCGGCCGGGATCTCGAAGGTCTTGTCGTGGCTGCCGTACTCCTCGGCCTTCTGCGCCATCAGGCCGACGTTGGGGACGTCGCCCATGGTGGCCGGGTCGTAGGCGCCGTGGGCGCGGCAGTCCTCGACGACGGCCTGGTAGACGCCGGAGTAGGAGGAGTCGGGGATGACGGCGAGGGTGTCGTGCTCGCCGCCGTCCGGGCCCCACATGTGGCCGGAGGTGCGGATCATGGCCGGCATGGAGGCGTCCACGATCACGTCCGAGGGGACGTGCAGGTTGGTGATGCCGCGGTCGGAGTCGACCATGGCCAGCTCCGGGCCGTCGGCGAGCTCGGCGTCGAAGGACGCCTTGATCTCGGCGCCGCCGGCGAGGCCCTCGAGGCCCTTGAAGAGCGAGCCGAGGCCGTCGTTCGGGGAGAGGCCGGCGGCGGCGAGCGCGGCGCCGTGCCGCGCGAAGGTCTTCGGGAAGAAGGCGCGGACCACGTGGCCGAAGACGATGGGGTCGGAGACCTTCATCATGGTGGCCTTGAGGTGCACGGAGAAGAGCACGCCCTCGGCCTTGGCGCGGGCCACCTGCTCGGCGAGGAAGGTGTTGAGGGCGGCGGCGCGCAGCACGGCGGCGTCGACGACCTCGCCGGCCTTGACCGGTACGGACTCGCGCAGGATCTCGGTGGCGCCGTCCTCGCGGACCAGCTTGATGCGCAGCGCGCCGTCCTCGGCGATCACGGTGGACTTCTCGGTGGAGCGGAAGTCGTCGGCGCCCATGGTGGCGACGTTGGTCTTGGAGTCGGCCGACCAGGCGCCCATCCGGTGCGGGTGGTTCCTGGCGTAGTTCTTCACCGAGGCGGGGGCGCGGCGGTCGGAGTTGCCCTCGCGGAGCACCGGGTTGACGGCCGAGCCCTTGATCTTGTCGTAGCGGGCGCGGATCTCCCGCTCGTCGTTGTTGCGGGCCTCGTCCGGGTAGTCCGGGAGGTCGTAGCCCTGCTCGCGGAGCTCGGCGACGGCGGCCTTGAGCTGCGGGATGGAGGCGGAGATGTTCGGCAGCTTGATGATGTTGGCGGCCGGGTCCTGGGTGAGCTCGCCCAGCTCGGCAAGGTCGTCGTTGATCCGCTGGTCCTCGCGCAGGCGCTCGGGGAAGGCGGCGATGATGCGGCCGGCCAGGGAGATGTCCCGGGTCTCGACGGCCACGCCGGCGGCGCCCGTGTAGGCCCGGATGACCGGCAGCAGCGAGTAGGTCGCCAGGGCCGGGGCCTCGTCGGTGTGCGTGTAGATGATGCTGGGGTCAGTCACGGGATCTCCGTCCACGTCTTCGCGTTTGCTCGATATCAAGATATCCCCCGAGTCCCCGGACCGGAAAGTCTCTCGGCGTCAAGAGAGTTTCGGGGCGCGCGGGCCCCGGCCCTCCCCGGGCCCGACGGCTACTGCCAGAAGCGGTACCAGGAGCCCAGGTTGAAGATGGGCAGCACCGGGTCGGGGAGCAGGATCAGGGCCAGGAAGAGCACCGCGAACCCGACCACCCCGAGGGTGAGCACATCGGTGAAGCGGCTGCGCACCGCCAGCAGCCCGACATCCGGCAGGACCGCGCGCAGCACCGCGCCGGCCGCGATCGACGCGCCGATCACGATCATGCCCGCCCTGGCCTGGCCCGTCAGCCCGTTGGCCGCCGAGGAGGTGGCCACCAGGCCGAGGCCGACCACCACCCCGAGCAGCACCGCGACGATCGGCCACTCCCGGGTGACCGGGGTGGGACCGCGCCCCGGGGAGCGGCTGCCCTCCGGGGGGAGGACGCCGCCGTGCCGGCCGCGCCGCTTGGACACCGGCTCCGCCACCTACATCGCCCCCTCCGCCGCGGCCGCCTCCACGACATTCGCCAGCAGCATCGCGCGCGTCATCGGGCCGACGCCGCCCGGCATCGGCGCCACCCAGGCGGCCACCTCGCGCACCTCGGGCGCCACGTCGCCGACCAGGCCGGCCTCGGTGCGGGTGATGCCGACGTCCAGCACGGCCGCGCCGGGGCGGACGTCCTCCGCCTTGATCAGGCCCGCCACCCCGGCCGCCGCCACGACGATGTCGGCGGAGCGCAGGTAGGAGGAGACGTCCTTGGTGCCGGTGTGGCAGAGCGTCACCGTGGCGTTCTCGCTGCGGCGGGTGAGCAGCAGCCCCAGCGGGCGGCCGACGGTGACACCGCGGCCGACCACCACCACGTGCTTGCCGGCGATCTCGACGCCGTGCCGGCGCAGCAGCTCCACGATGCCGCGCGGGGTGCACGGCAGCGGGCCGGGCTCGCCCAGCACCAGCCGACCCAGGTTGACCGGGTGCAGGCCGTCGGCGTCCTTCGCCGGGTCCATCAGGCCGAGGACGCGGCCGGCGTCCAGGCCCTTGGGGAGCGGCAGTTGGACGATGTAGCCGGTGCAGGCCGGATCGGCGTTCAGCTCGGCGACGACCGCCTCGACGTCCCCCTGGGTGGCGTCGGCCGGCAGGTGGCGCTGCAGGGACGCGATGCCCACCTGGGCGCAGTCGCGGTGCTTGCCGGCGACGTAGGAGCGGCTGCCGGGGTCGTCCCCCACCAGCACGGTGCCCAGGCCGGGCGTTATCCCGCGGGCCGCGAGGGCCGCCACCCGGGCCGACAGTTCGGACTTGATGGCGGCGGCCGTGGCCTTGCCGTCGAGGATCTGCGCGCTCATACCGTCCATCCTGACGGATCGGGGCCCCGATCCGTGAATCGACCCGTCACCCTGGGGACGGCGGCTACGGGTGGAGGGCCGCCGTATCCGCGCCTCAGGACCCGATGTCGTCCAGCCGCGACACCGCGAGGTACAGCCGGATCGGCACGGCGTCACCGCCGCCCTCCACCTCGCGCCTGCGCGGCGGCGCGTACCGGGACCGTCCGGGTGATGTTGCAGATCGCCAACAACCACGCACCGTACGTCCCGAACGGCTGGACACGGGAGCACGCCTCCCGCAACGATGGCCTATCGCACCACACAGAATTCGGGGCCGGGCAGGGGCCCCGACGGGGGACGGGGGAAACGGATTGAACGGCACGCCCCTCACGGGGCCGCGCGCCGACCGCGACCCCATTGCTCCCGAAGCCATGACGACACTCCGGAGCAGACGTTGAGCTATCCTCCGCCGCCGGGTCCGACGAACCCCAACGACCCCTACGGCCAGCAGCAGCCCGGCTACGGCTATCCCCAGGCCCAGCCGCAGCAGCCCCCACAGCAGCAGAGCTACGGCTACCCGCAGGGCCAGCCGCAGCAGGTCCCGCCCCAGCAGCCCGCCTACGGCCAGGGCTACCAGCAGCAGGTCCCGCCCCAGCAGCCGATGCCGGGCTACCCGCAGCAGAGCTACGCGGGCGCGCCGGGCGTCGCCCAGGCCGACAGCGGCTACGTCCAGATCCCGGGCCTCGGCACCGTCGAGGTCGCCAACATGGGCGCCCGCCTCGGCGCGCGCCTGCTGGACGGCGTCTTCCTCGGCATCGTCTACGGCATCGTGATGGCGCTCGGCATGGGTGCCGCCATCGGCGCCGTCAACAGCAACCCCGACGACCCGAACGCCGCGGCCGGCAGCGCCTTCCTGATCCTGCTGCTCTCCTACGGCTTCCTGATCGGCCTGCTCGGCCTCTACGAGTGGATCTGCATCGGGGTCTGGGGCCAGACGCTCGGCAAGAAGATCGTCGGCATCCGCGTGGTGCGCCAGAACACCGGTCAGGCCCCGGGCCTGGGCGCGTCGTTCATGCGCAGCCTCGCCTTCTACATCTGCGGCTTCGTCCCGCTGCTCAACATCCTCATGTACCTGTCCCCGCTGTTCGACAGCAGCGGCAGGAAGCAGGGTTGGCAGGACAAGATGGCCAACACGCTGGTGATCAGGGGCAACCCGGTCGCCCCCTGACCCCGAACACGGAGCAATCCCCTCATGAGTTACCCCCCTCCCCCCGGCCAGCCCGGCCAGCCGCCGAACCCCTACGGGGGCGGCGGCTACGGGCAGCCGACACCGCCCCCGCCCCCGCCGGGGGCGCCGACCCCGCAGCCGCAACCGGGCGGGTTCGGCGCTCCGGCCGGTTACGGATACCCGCAGCCGACGCCGCAGCCGCAACCGGCCGCCCCGGCGGGATACGGCTTCCCGCAGCAGCAGTCGATGCCACCGGCGCCGCCACAGCCCGCCGGTGTCCCGGGTGCTCCGGGCGTGCCCGGCCCGAGCAGCCCGTTCGGCGCGTACGCGGGGTGGGGCGCCCGGCTCGGCGCCTACATCATCGACTCGCTGATCGTCGGCGTCATCCCGGGCGTGCTCTACATCATCGGCGCGTCCAAGCTGGTCAGCGCCGTCCTGAAGAACACCAAGGACGGCACCCAGATCAACGTGGGCAGCGCGATCACCTTCATGGTGATCGGCATCGTCGTGCTGCTGGCGCTGCTGCTCCTGCTGGGCTGGCGGGAAGGGGTCACGGGGCGCTCCCCGGGGAAGGCCGCTCTGCACATCCGGGTCGTCAACCTGTACGACGGCGGGCCCAGCGGCGGCGGTCTGGGCATGGGCCGCTGGCTCTGCCGCTACACCTTCAACGGGATCCTGCTGCTGGGTTTCCTGTGGCCGCTCTGGGACGAGCAGAAGCAGTCCTGGGCGGACAAGATCTGCAACACGATCGTCCTCAAGGACGCCTGACGTCCCGTCGAAGGACGCGCACGAGGGAGGGGCCCGCCGGAGATCCGGCGGGCCCCTCCCTCGTTGTGCTGCTGCTACCGGCCGCGTCCTAGTGGAAGAAGTGCCGCGTCCCGGTGAGGTACAGCGTCACGCCGGCCTTGCGGGCCGCCTCGACGACCTCCTCGTCGCGCACCGAACCGCCCGGCTGCACCACGGCCTTGACGCCGCCCTCGATGAGCACCTCCAGGCCGTCCGCGAACGGGAAGAACGCGTCGGAGGCCGCGTACGAGCCGGCCGCCCGCTCCTCGCCCGCGCGCTGCACCGCCAGCTTCGCCGAGTCCACCCGGTTCACCTGGCCCATGCCGACGCCGACCGAGGCGCCGTCCTTGGCGAGCAGGATCGCGTTGGACTTCACCGCGCGCACCGACCGCCAGGCGAAGGCGAGGTCGGCGAGCTCCGCCTCGGTGAGCGCGTCGCCCGCGGCGAGCGTCCAGGACGCCGGGTCGTCGCCGGCCGCCTGGTAGGCGTCCGCGTCCTGCACCAGCGCGCCGCCGGAGATCGGGCGGACCTCCAGGCGGTTGCCGGCGGCGGGCGCCGGGCAGGTCAGCACGCGGATGTTCTTCTTCTTGGTGAGCACCTCGAGGGCGCCGTCCTCGTACCCGGGGGCGACGATCACCTCGGTGAAGATGCCGGCGACCTGCTCGGCCATCTCCTTGGAGACCGGCCGGTTGGCGGCGATCACCCCGCCGAACGCGGAGAGCGGGTCGCAGGCGTGCGCCTTGCGGTGCGCCTCGGCGATGTCCGAACCGACCGCGATGCCGCACGGGTTGGCGTGCTTGATGATCGCCACGCACGGGCCCTCGTGGTCGAAGGCGGCGCGCCGGGCGGCGTCGGTGTCGGTGTAGTTGTTGTAGGACATCTCCTTGCCGTGCAGCTGCTCGGCCTGCGCGAGGCCCGGTCCGTCCGCGGACCCGGCGCCGTCGCTGACGGTGTAGAGGGCCGCCCGCTGGTGCGGGTTCTCGCCGTAGCGCAGCACGTTGGCCAGCTCGTAGCTGGTGGCGGTGAAGTCGGGGAAGGCGCCGTCCTCGTCCGAGGCCGGGGCGTAGGCGGCGGCGAACCAGCCGGAGACGGCGATGTCGTACTCGGCGGTGTGCCGGTACGCCTCCGCCGCCAGCCGCTTGCGCTGGCCCAGCGTCAGCCCGCCGGCGCCGACGGCCTCCAGCAGCTCGCCGTAGCGGGCCGGGTTGACCACGATGGCCACCGAGTGGTGGTTCTTCGCCGCGGCCCGGACCATCGACGGCCCGCCGATGTCGATCTTCTCGACGATGTCGTCCTCGGAGGCACCGGAGGCCAGCGTCTCGCGGAACGGGTAGAGGTTCGAGACCACCAGGTCGAAGGGCTCGATGCCGAGCTCCTCCAGCTGGCGGCGGTGGTCCTCCAGGCGGCGGTCGGCGAGGATCCCGGCGTGCACGCGCGGGTGCAGCGTCTTGACGCGCCCGTCCAGGCACTCGGGGAAGCCGGTGACCTCCTCGATGGAGGTGATGGGCAGGCCCAGCTCGCTGACGATGCGGTGGGTGTTGCCCGTCCCGACGAGGGCGACGCCGGCCTCGTGCAGGCCCCGGGCCAGCTCCTCCAGCCCGGTCTTGTCGTAGACGCTGATCAGGGCGCGCCGGACGGGCAGTCTGCCCTCAGTCGG
Source organism: Mangrovactinospora gilvigrisea (assembly GCF_001879105.1). GTDB lineage: Bacteria > Actinomycetota > Actinomycetes > Streptomycetales > Streptomycetaceae > Mangrovactinospora > Mangrovactinospora gilvigrisea. Next base: position 42,125 of record NZ_MLCF01000081.1, read on the forward strand.
GTTGGCAGCGGCAGAGCTCACGGGATCGAGACCCTTCTTCCCTCAATGGAATGGCCTTCGCGGGCGAGGCGGCCCACGACGTCGACGAGCAGGCGGTGCTCGACTGCTTTGATGCGCTCGTGGAGGAGGGGCTCGGTGTCGTCCGGCCGCACCTCCACCACTCCCTGCGCGATGACGGGCCCGGTGTCCACGCCGGCGTCGACGAAGTGCACCGTGCACCCGGTGACCTTGGCGCCGTAGGCGAGCGCGTCCCGCACGCCGTGCGCGCCGGGGAACGCCGGCAGCAGGGCGGGGTGCGTGTTGACGAACCGTCCGGCGTACTCGGCGACGAACGCCGGGCCGACGATCTTCATGAAACCGGCGCTGACCACCAGGTCCGGCCGGAACCGGCGGGCCTCCTCGGTGAGGGCGGCGTCCCACTGGGCGCGCTCCGGGAAGTCCTTGACCCGGACGGTGAACGCGGGCACCCCGGCAGCGGCGGCGCGGTCCAGCGCCCCGATGCCCTTGCGGTCGGTGCCGACGGCGACCACCTCGGCCCCGAAGGCGGGGTCGGCGCAGGCGTCCAGCAGGGCCTGCAGATTGGTGCCGGATCCGGAGGCGAGCACCACGAGGCGCGCCGGGCCGGGGGTCGGGGGAGGGAAGTGACGCACGGGGTCGGTCTCCGCGTCGGTCTCGTGGGCGCGCGGGCGCCCGGGGAACCGTGACGGGCTCCACGGTAGTCGACGCCCGGACCTCCCCCTGCCAGGGGGAGGTCTCTTGCGTGGCCTCCGCATTCTCATGGCCCTCTCATCTTCCGCTCAGGGCCTCGGTAGACGACACACGTATCACTGGCGTAACGAATACGTAGAACAGGTAACACCGATACCCCAATTCCAAGGGAGCGACGTCCATATGGGACTCCTCGAGGACCCGCGCGTCCGCCGCATCGCCCGCGGCGCCCGCCGCCGCGCGCGACGACTGACCGGAGGTCCGGCCCCGCGGCGAGCCCCGCACGCCGGGGACGCGGCGGGACGCCTCGTCCCCTCCCCCGTCTTCGTGATCTCCTCGGTCCGCTCCGGCTCCACCCTGCTGCGCGTCGTCCTCGACACCCACCCGCGCATCCACGCCCCGCACGAGCTGCACCTGCGCACCCTTGAGGTGAACCTCTCCCGGCCCTACACCGAGAAGTCCATGGCCCGCATCGGGCTGGACGGCCAGGAGCTGGAGCACATGCTCTGGGACCGCGTCCTGCACCGCGAGCTCGCCGCCAGCGGCAAGGACCTGGTCGTCGACAAGACTCCCGGCAACGCCCTGGTCTGGCGCCGCATCCACGCCTGCTGGCCCGAGGCCCGCTACATCTTCCTGCTGCGGCACCCGATGTCGATGGTCCACTCCCTGATGGACAACAAGAAGCGCCCCGACCGCACCCTCGACGCCACCGTGCGGGAGGTGCTCGGGTACGCCGAGGCCGTCGACGAGGCGCGCCGCAGCCTCCCCGGGCTCACCGTCCGGTACGAGGAGCTGACCGCCGACCCGGCGGCCGTCACCCGATCGATCTGCGACCACCTCGGCGTCGAGTGGACGCCCCGGATGCTCGACTACGGCCGCGCCGACCACGGTGAGTACACCGCCTTCCTCGGCGACTGGAGCGACACCATCAAGTCCGGCCGCATCCAGCGGGGACGGGCGCTGCCCGCCGCGGACGAGGTGCCGGAGGCGCTCCGGGCGCTGACCGCGAAGTGGGGCTACGCATGAGCGGCGCCGCCGAGCAGCGCGGCGCGACGGTGTGGCTCACCGGGCTGCCCAGCGCCGGGAAGTCCACCATCGCCCGCGCGCTCGCCGAGCGGCTGCGCCGTGAGGGCCACCGCGTCGAGGTGCTCGACGGCGACGAGGTGCGCGGCCACCTCTCCGCCGGCCTCGGCTACTCGCGCGCCGACCGCGACACCAACGTCCGCCGGATCGGCTACCTCGCGGAGCTGCTGGCCCGCAACGGCGTCAAGGTCCTCGCCCCGGTGATCGCGCCGTTCGCGGCGACCCGGGAGGAGGTGCGCGCCCGGCACGCCGACGCGGACCTGC
>NZ_MLCF01000082.1 GCF_001879105.1 Mangrovactinospora gilvigrisea
GCCGCCGGGGCGGGACTGACGGGTGGTCAGGCCTTGGTGGTGTCGATGACGTCCTCGTCCGGCTCGCGTCCCGGCGTCGGCAGGTTGAGCGCCGGGATGAGGATCCGGAACAGGGCGTAGTAGACGATCGCGAAGCAGACGCCGATCGGGATGATCATCCATGGCTTGGTGGCGTGGTTCCACGCCAGCGCGTAGTCGATCAGTCCCGCGGAGAAGGTGAAGCCGTCGTGGACGCCGAGCGCCCAGGTGATCGCCATCGAGGCGCCGGTGAGCAGCGCGTGGACGACGTACAGGACCGGGGCCACGTACATGAAGGAGAACTCGATGGGCTCGGTGACGCCGGTGACGAAGGACGTCAGCGCGACCGAGAGCATCATTCCGTAGGTGGCCTTGCGGCGCTCCGGCTTGGCGCAGGCCGCGATGGCCATGGCCGCCGCCGGCAGGGCGAACATCATGATCGGGTAGAAGCCGGACATCCACTGGCCGGCGGTGGGGTCGCCCGCGTAGAAGCGGTTGATGTCGCCCATCACCACCTTGTGGGTGCTCGGGTCGGTGTAGCTGCCGAACTGGAACCACATGTAGGTGTTGATGAACTGGTGCATGCCGATCGGGATCAGCAGGCGGTTGATCACGCCGTAGATGCCGGAGCCCCAGGCGCCGAGGCCGGAGAGCCAGGTCGCGAAGGAGTCCAGGCCGTCGCCGATGGGCTGCCAGACGAGGCCGAAGATGACGCCGAGGAAGAGCCCGATGAAGGACATCAGGATCGGCACCAGCCGGCGGCCGTTGAAGAAGCCCAGCCAGTCCACCAGCTTGGTGCGGTAGAAGCGCCGCCAGGTGACCGCGGCGATCAGGCCGACGACGATGCCGCCGAGCACCCCGGGGTTCTGCGGGTTGCCCGCCTTGTCCGGGTAGACGGTGAGGACGTTGTGGTAGCACAGGTAGCCGACGAGGGCGGCGAGCGCGGTGGAGCCGTCCGCCTTCTTGGCGAAGCCGATCGCCACGCCGATGCAGAACAGCAGCGGGAGGTTGTCGAAGATGGTGCCGCCGGCGGCGGCGATGACCGCGGCGACCTTGGTCCACCCCAGGCCCTTGTCGCCGAAGACATCGGGCTGTCCGAGGCGGTTGAGGATGCCGGCGGCGGGCAGGACGGCGATGGGCAGCTGCAGGCTGCGGCCCATCTTCTGGAGGCCGCCGTAGAAGGACTGCCAGAGATGACGGTCGTGGCCCGAGGCAGGACTGGCTGAGCTCATGGGGCGGTTCCTCCCGATCGGCGCCCGTGCGACGTACGATGTCGGTGGTGCTTCAGTGGTCTAGACCGCCCATGACGGAGTCGTCCCCGGCGCCGGTGCGGGTGGTCCGGGACCCAGCCTGTACCTGATGGCCCGTCATCTGCGCATTATGATGCGTCAGGCGTGGGATATTGTGACCATTCGGGTTATACCGGACATGCCGGGCCCGCGCGCAGCAAGGAGTAAGGGAATGGCCAGCAAGGCTGAGAAGATCGTCGCCGGCCTGGGCGGCATCGAGAACATCGAGGAGATCGAGGGCTGCATCACCCGGTTGCGGACCGAGGTCCACGACGGCTCCAAGGTCGACGACGCCGCCCTGAAGGCCGCCGGTGCCCACGGGGTCGTGAAGATGGGCACCGCGATCCAGGTCATCATCGGCACCGACGCCGACCCGCTGGCCGCCGAGATCGAGGACATGATGGACGAGGACTGAGCGTCCTCCACCAGGCCCGCCGGTGCCGGTCCCCCGGAAGGGGGACCGGCACCGTTGCCGCATCCGGGCCTGTCGGGGGCCGATAGGCTCGGCCCCATGTCTCGCATTGACGGCCGCAAGCCCGACCAGCTCCGCCCCATCGACATCCAGCGCGGGTGGACCAAGCACGCCGAGGGCTCCGTCCTCGTCTCCTACGGCGACACCCGCGTGCTGTGCAACGCCAGCGTCACCGAGGGCGTGCCGCGCTGGCGCAAGGGCAGCGGCGAGGGCTGGGTCACCGCCGAGTACGCGATGCTGCCCCGGGCCACCAACACCCGCGGCGACCGCGAGGCCGTCCGCGGCCGGATCGGCGGCCGCACTCATGAGATCTCCCGCCTCATCGGGCGCTCGCTGCGCGCCGTCATCGACTACAAGGCGCTCGGCGAGAACACCATCGTCCTCGACTGCGACGTCCTGCAGGCCGACGGCGGCACCCGGACGGCCGCCATCACCGGCGCCTACGTCGCCCTCGCCGACGCGGTCAGCCACCTGCGGGAGCGCAAGCTCGTCAAGAACGGCGCCAAAGTCCTGAAGGACAGCGTCTCCGCGGTGAGCGTCGGCATCATCGACGGCACCCCGATGCTCGACCTCGCCTACGAGGAGGACGTCCGCGCCGAGACCGACATGAACGTCGTCTGCACCGGCGACGGCCGCTTCGTCGAGGTCCAGGGCACCGCCGAGGGCGCGCCCTTCGACCGCGCCGAGCTGGACGCCCTGCTGGAGCTGGCCGTCGCCGGCTGCGCCGAGCTGAGCGGGCGTCAGGCGCTCGCCCTCGCGGCCGACCTCGCCACCCGGAAGTGACCGGCGCCGTGGAGCGGAAGCTGGTCCTCGCCACCCGCAACGCCGACAAGGTGCGCGAGCTCCGCCAGATCCTGGACGGCGCCGGGCTGGGGGTCGAGCTGGTCGGCGCGGACGCCTACCCCGAGGTGCCGGACGTCCGCGAGAGCGGCGTCACCTTCGCCGCGAACGCGCTGCTGAAGGCGCACGCGCTGGCGCGCGCCACCGGCCTGCCGGCCGTCGCCGACGACTCCGGGCTCTGCGTCGACGTGCTCGGCGGCGCCCCCGGCATCTTCTCCGCCCGCTGGTCCGGCCGGCACGGCGACGACGCCGCCAACCTCGCGCTGCTCCTCGCCCAGCTCGGCGACGTCGAGGCGCCCGAGCACCGCGGCGCGCACTTCGCCTGCGCGGCGGCGCTCGCGCTGCCGGACGGCGGGGAGCGGGTCGTCGAGGGGCGGCTCGACGGGGTGCTGCGGTTCGCGCCCGAGGGCGCGAACGGCTTCGGCTACGACCCGATCCTCCAGGTGGAGCGGCTCGACGCGTTCGGCGCGGGGCGCACCTCGGCGGAGCTGTCGCCCGAGGAGAAGAACGCGATCTCGCACCGCGGCAAGGCGTTCCGGGCGCTGGTGCCGGTGCTGCGGGAACTGCTGGGGGAACTGCCGGGGTAGCTTCGCACGTCGATGCGGGCATGGGCGGTGTGACGCGGCGCAGGGTGCTGATCGGGGGCGGCGTCGCCGTCGGGGCGGGGCTGCTCGCCGCGCAGGCGGACGGCGGGCTGTCCCGCTGGTGGTGGCGCGCGCCGTGGGCGCACCGGCGGCGGCCGCCCGGGCTCGTCGACTACGCCGGCGCGCAGTGGGCGCCGGCCGCGGCGGCCAACCACCGGGAGGCGAACCGTCCGGAGGACTGGGCGATCGACCGGGTGGTCGTCCACGTCACCCAGGGCTCCTTCACCGGGGCCCTCAACCTCTTCGCCGACCCGTCGAGGGAGGTGTCCGCGCACTATGTGGTGCGCTCCCGCGACGGGCATGTCGCCCAGACCGTCCGCGAGATCGACGTGGCCTTCCACGCCGGCAACTGGAACTGGAACAACCGCAGCATCGGCATCGAGCACGAGGGCTTCGTCGACCAGCCGCGGTGGTTCACCGACGCGATGTACCGCTCCTCGGCGCGCCTGACGGCGGCGGTCTGCCACCGGTACGGCATCCCGGCGGACCGCACCCACATCGTCGGCCACTACCAGGTCCCCGGCACCGACCACACGGACCCGGGGCCGCACTGGGAGTGGGGGCACTACATGGATCTGGTGCGGGGCGAGTTGGCGCGGCACGGCTGAGGAACGCTCGTGGGCGCGGGAGATGTCGTAGGCGGGTGCCATAGTGGGCTGTTGGACGCTCCGCGTGCGCGGGGCGGCACGCAGAGAGCTACGGCGATGCTGACGGGGGCTCAGCGTGCCGCGGCACGAGGGCTCTTGGCTGCTTCTCCGGGACAGGGCGGACGCAATGGCCAATCGAAAGTACACCCGCGCGATGCTGGTCGAGGCGGTGGCGTGCTCGAAGAGCATCAACGACGTGCTGCGGTGTCTGGGGATGGACGTCGTCGGCGGTAACCACACGCACATCAGTCACCAGATCAAGAAGTTCGGGATCGATATCTCGCATTTCACATACTACCAACGCCGCAATCCTGTTGCCCGTGAGCAGTTGGCCGAGGCGGTCGCACTCTCGATGAGCCGAGTGGAAGTGATGGAGCGCCTGCGGGCGAAACGCGGCGAAGTCGACTACAAGAATATCTGCTATCTGATCCGGAAATATGGGATCGATGCTTCTCACTTCCCCGATGCTCGGGGGCGGAAACCACTGCATCTCGACAGGGCATGCGGTACGCGCTCGCTCCGATCCCTGACTCGGGAGGGATTGTCCGTGGTGGTGGCGCAATCCATCAGCATGGCTGCGGTGCTCAGAGGTCTCGGCCTGTCTGACCAGACGAAGTCGGCGCGGCGTTACCTGAAGATGCGGATCGCGGAGTGGGAGATCGATACCAGCCACTTCCTGGGGCAGAGTCATTTCCGTGGGTGCGTGAGTCCGCTGCGACGCAGACCGGAGGAGGTGCTCGTGCGGCGTCGGCCCGGCTCGTCCCGCGTGCGATCGGTGATGCTCACGCGGGCCCTCATTGAGAGTGGGCGTCCGCCGGTATGCGAGGGGTGCGGGAACAACGGCACTTGGCTCGGGAAGAAGATCACGCTCCACGTCGACCATATCGATGGTGACTGGCTGAATTGTACGGCCGGGAATTTGCGCTTTCTGTGCCCGAACTGCCACAGTCAGACGCCTACCTTTGGACGTTCAAAGTCCAGCACCGGAACGGTACTTGACGGCGCGCCATAAGGTGCGATAGCGTATTGTCGGGCGGTGGTGGAGAAATTAGGCAGCCTCGAGGGCCTTAGGAGCCCTTGCGCGAAAGCGCGTGCGGGTTCGAGTCCCGCCCACCGCACTGACTTTCATTCGGGCTATCCCACCGTCACGTTGATGGTGTGGTAGCCCGTTGCGCCGTTCGGCTCCGGGGCGGCCTCCGCGGATGTCTGGGGGGTGCCGGTGCGGTCGGTGGCGCGGACCTGGAGGGTGTGGTCGCCCTTGGCGGCCGGGTGCCAGGTCCAGCGCCACATGCGCCAGGTGTCGGCGGAGGGGGCGGGGAGCAGCGTCGCCGGGGTCCAGGGGCCCTTGTCGGCGCGGAGTTCGACGCGGGAGATGCCGCGGTGCTGCGCCCATGCGACGCCGGCCACGGTGACGCCGCCGGAGGCCGCCGCGGAGACGCTGGAGCCGTCGTGGGGGGTGTCGATGCGCGACTCCGTCTTGATGACGGCCTGTTGGGACCAGCCCCGCGTCACCCAGTAGGCGTTGTAGGAGGAGAAGGTGGTGAGTTCGAGGGAGGACAGCCACTTGCAGGCCGAGACGTAGCCGTACAGCCCGGGGACGACCATCCGGACCGGGAAGCCGTGGGCGACGGGCAGGGGTTGGCCGTCCATGCCGACGGCGAGCAGCGCGTCGCGGCCGTCCATCACCGTCTCGACGGGGGTGCCGATGGTCATGCCGTCCGTCGAGCGGGCGACGAGCTGGTCGGCGCGCCCGCCCTTCGACGGCGGGCGGACGCCCGCCTCGCGCAGCACGTCGGCGAGGCGGACGCCCAGCCAGCGGGCGTTGCCGATGTACGGGCCGCCGACGGTGTTGGAGACGCAGGCGATGGTGATGTACCGCTCGATCAGGGGGCGCGCGAGCAGGTCGGCGTAGGTCAGGGTGAGCGGCTTGGTGACGCCCGTGCCGTGGATGCGCAGCGTCCAGCCCTTGGTGCTGACCTGGGGGGTCACCAGCGCGGTGTCGACCCGGTAGAAGCTGGAGGTGGGGGTGGTGAACGAGGCGGGGAGGGACGGGGGCAGCGGCCGGGCCGGCGAGGCCGGGCGCGGCAGGTGGACGGTCTCCCGGGCCACCGTGCCCGAGGTGCGGGTGGAGTCGAGGTAGCGGCCGATCGCGGTGGCGCCCGCGGAGGCGACGACCACCCCGGCGGCCGTGGAGAGGAAGCGGCGGCGCCCGATCCCGCCGTCCTCCGCGACGAGTTGGCCGCGCAGCAGCTTGATCGTCAGCAGGCCGGCGCCGACGCCGACGATGGTCGGGGCGGCGTCCCAGCCGGTGGCGTCCGGGCGGGTGAGCGCCGCGGCGACGCCCAGCGCGCCGAGGACGAGCGTCCCCGGGATCGCCCAGCCGAGTCGACCGAGGACGGCGGCGAGGATCGCCACCACCACCAGGATGCCGATCTGCAGCGCCAACTTGTCGCCGGTGCCGAAGTTGTTGATGGCCCAGTTCTTGACGGGCGCGGGCGCCATGTCGATCGCCGCCCGCCCCACCGCCACCCAGGGCGACGCCTGCGGCCGCACCAGGCCCGCGATCAGCTCGCCGACGCCCAGCGCCGCCGCGCCGGCCAGCAGCCCCGTCACCAGACCTGTCCAACCGCCGTTCGGGTTGCGTGCCATGACACCAACTCTGCTCTCGGTTCGAACCCTTGACTCCGCGTCGGGTAGTGATCAGCGTGGAGGCGTGCCCGCGCTCGAAGAGGTCCGCCGCGAACTCGCCGCCGCGTTGCCGGCCGCCGCCCTGATCGACGACCATGCCCGGTTGCGCACTTACGAGTGCGACGGACTCACCGGCTATCGGGTGGTTCCGGGACTCGTCGCACTCCCCGGGACACACGATGAAGTGGTCGCCGCGGTTCGATCCTGCCACCGCAACGGAGTGCCGTATGTGGCGCGGGGCGCCGGAACTGGGCTTTCGGGAGGTGCGCTGCCCGTGGCGAACGGCATCGTCATCGGGTTGTCACGGATGCGTAAGATCCTCGAGGTCGATACGGTGAACGAGACCGCGACCGTCGAGCCCGGCGTGACCAATCTGGCGATCAGCCAGGCCGCCGCCGCGCACGGCCTCTACTACGCGCCGGACCCGTCCTCCCAGCAGGTGTGCACCATCGGCGGCAATGTCGCGGAGAACTCCGGCGGGGCGCACTGCCTGAAGTACGGCTTCACCACCCACCATGTGCTCGCCGCGGACGTGGTGCTGCCGGACGGGACGGCGGCCCGGCTGGGCGGCGACGCGCGGGCCCGGGACGACGGGCCCGACCTGCTGGGGCTCTTCATCGGCTCGGAGGGGACGCTGGGGATCGCCACCCGGATCACCGTGCGGCTGCTGCGCAGACCGGCGGCGGTGCGGACGCTGCTCGCCGACTTCGGCAGCGTCGAGGAGGCCGGGCGGGCCGTCTCCGGGATCGTCGCCGCCGGGATCGTCCCGGCCGCGGTGGAGATGATGGACGCCCTGGCGATGCGCGCGGCCGAGGCCGCCACCGGCGCCGGCTTCACCCTGGACCCGGCGCGCGCCGCGGCCGCGCTGGTGGTGGAGGTGGACGGGCCGCCCGCCGAGGTCGAGGAGTGCTTCCGCCGGATCGTCGCGGTCTGCGAGACGAACGCGGCGACGCGGGTGCGGGTCGCCGCCGACCCGGAGGAGCGGGCCCGCATCTGGCGGGGCCGCAAGGCCGCGTTCGCGGCGATGGGGCGGATCAGCCCCGACTACTTCGTCCAGGACGGCGTGGTGCCGCGGGCGCGGCTCGCCGAAGTGCTCGCCCGGATCGCGGAGTTGGGGGAGGCGGCCGGGCTGCGGGTGGCGAACGTCTTCCACGCCGGGGACGGCAATCTGCATCCGCTGGTGCTCTACGACGCCTCGGCCGGGCAGTCGGAGGCGGGCGAGGAGCTGTCGCGGCGGATCGCCGAGCTCTGCGTGGAGCTGGGCGGCTCGCTCTCCGGCGAGCACGGCATCGGCGCGGACAAGGCGTGCTCGATGCCGCGGATGTTCTCCGAGACGGATCTGGCGGTGATGGCGCGGGTGCGGGACGCGGTCGACCGGGACGGGCTGTGCAACCCGGGCAAGGTGCTGCCGACGCCGCGGCTGTGCGGGGAGCGGATCGGCCCGTACCGGGCGCATGTGGTCGAGGAGGCCGGGTTGGGGGAGCGCTGGTGACGGGCGCGGACCCGCAGCGGCCGAGGGACCGGCGGCGCCCGGTGGTGCTGCGGCCCGCGGACGCGGGCGAGGCGGTGGAGGCCGTCCTGGAGGGCGCGAAGGCGCGCGGCCGGCTGCGGATCGCGGGCGCCGGGACGGCCGCCGAGTGGGGCGGCATGCGGCCGGATCCGGATGCGGCGGTGCTCTCCACCGAGCGGCTGCGCGGCGTCGTCGACCACCAGCCGGACGACATGGTGCTGGTGGTGCGGGCCGGCACGCCGCTGGCCGAGCTGGCGCCGGAGCTGGCCGCGCACGGGCAGCGGCTCGCGCTGGACCCGGCGCGGGCCGAGGAGGGCGCCACGGTGGGCGGGCTGCTGGCGACGGCGGACGCGGGGCCGCTGCGGCAGCTGCACGGCGGCCCGCGGGACCTGGTGCTGGGGGTGACGGTGGTGCTGGCCGACGGCACGGCGGCGCGCTCGGGCGGACGGGTCATCAAGAACGTGGCCGGGTACGACCTGGCGAAGCTCCTCAGCGGCTCGCTGGGGACGCTGGGGCTGGTGGTGGAGCTGGCCGTGCGGCTGCATCCGGTGCCGGAGGCGACGGCGACCTGGGCGGTGCCCTGCGCGGACCGGGCCGCGCTGGCCGTGGCGCGGCGGGCGGAGGCGGCGGGCGCGGAGCCGGCCGCGATGCAGTGGGCGGACCTGGGGGACGGCTCCGAGCCGCGGCTGCTGCTGCGGTTCGAGGGCGGCGAGGGGGCGCTGACGGAGCGTCTGGCGGCGGTGGCGGAGGTGCTGCCGGCGGGCCGGGCGCTGCGCGGCGACGCGGAGGACGCGGCCTGGGCGGCGACGGCGGCGGCGGTGCGCGGCGGGGCGTTCCGGGTGACGGCGGCGCCGGGGGCGTTCCCGCTGGTGGACGCGGTGCCCGCGGGGACGGTGCGGGTGCGGGAGGTGGGCGGCGGGGTGGAGACGGTGGCGCCGGGGGAGACATCGGTCGTGGACGCGTACCGGGCGGCGGCGGACCCGGTGGGGCGGACGCTGATGCCGCACCGGCGGTCGGCCGGCGGGGTGGTCCTGGCGGACCCGGCGACGTTGCCGGTTCGCACGGCGCTGAAACGGGCGCTGGATCCGGAGGGGCGGCTGCCCGGTCCGCTGTCCTCACCCGCGCGGTTCCCCGCGCCCCCGGCGGGGCGCGCCGACACGTGACGCATGCGGAGGCATCATGCTGCCCGAATACCTGAACGACTGCGTGCACTGCGGGTTCTGCCTGCCGTCCTGTCCCACGTACCAGCTGTGGGGGGAGGAGATGGACTCGCCGCGGGGGCGGATCCAGCTGATGGACCTGGCCGTCAAGGGCGAGATCCCGGTGGACGCGGTCTTCGCCGGGCACATGGACGCGTGCCTGGGGTGCATGGCGTGCGTCAGCGCCTGCCCGTCCGGGGTGCGCTACGACCGGCTCATCGAGGCCGCCCGGCCGGTCGCCGAGCGCGAGGTGCCGCGCACCCGCGCCGACCGGCTCCACCGCGACCTGCTCTTCGCGCTCTTCCCGTATCCGCGGCGGCTGCGCGCTGCCGCGCTGCTGGGCCGCGTCCAGCAGCGGCTCGGCGCGGACCGGCTGCTCGCCCGCGCCCCGCTGCCGCCCCGGCTGCGCGCGCTCGCCGAGCTGATGCCGCCCGTTCCGCCGGCCCGCGGCCGGCGCCCGCTGCCGCCGTTCGTCCGCTCCCGGGCCGCCGGCACCCCGCGCGCGGTCGTCGCCCTGCTCACCGGGTGTGTGCAGAGCGTCTTCTTCGCCGACGTCAACCGCGCCACCGCCCGCGTCCTCGCCCTGGAGGGCTGCGACGTGCTGGTGCCGCGCGCCCAGACCTGCTGCGGGGCGCTGGAGGAGCACTCCGGGCGTGCGGAGGACGCCGCGCGCCGGGCCAGGCGGCTGCTGGACACGCTCGGCCGGCTCACCCGCCATGTGGACGCCTTCGTCGTCAACGTCGCGGGCTGCGGATCCCACCTCAAGGAGTACGGCGAGCTGCTCGCCGACGACCCCGACTACGCCGAGCGGGCCCGCGCCTTCGCCGCCAAGGTCAAGGACGTCAGCGAAGTGCTGGTCGGACTCGGTCCGCTGGCGAGGCGTCACCCGGTCGAGGGACGGGTGGCGTACCACGACGCCTGCCATCTGCGGCACGCCCAGGGCGTCTTCGCCGAGCCCCGGGAGCTGCTGGGCGCCGTCCCCGGCCTGGAGCTCGCCGAGCTGCCGGACGGCGGCACCTGCTGCGGCTCCGCGGGCGTCTACAACCTGCTGCAGCCGGAGGCCGCCGCCGAGCTGGGGCGGCGCAAGGCCGCCGCGGTGCGCGAGGCGGCGCCGGACGCGGTGGCCACCGGCAACCCCGGCTGCCTGCTCCAGCTGCGCCGCCATCTGGCCGGGGACGGCGGCCGGGAGCTGCCGCTCTACCACCCGGTGCAGCTGCTGGACGCCTCGCTGCGGGGCGGCGGTCTCCGCTTGTCGGACGCGGTGGCTACGGTGGGGGCAGCACCGTCCGACCAGTCCGTCCGAACCGAGGGGACCAGCCCGTGACCGACAGCCGTCTGGCGCCCGGCGACACCGCGCCCGCCTTCACCCTGTCCGACGCCGACGGCAAGCAGGTCTCGCTCGCCGACCACGCGGGCCGCCGGACCGTCGTCTACTTCTACCCGCGCGCCCTGACGCCGGGCTGCACCAAGCAGGCCTGCGACTTCACCGACAACCTCCAGGTCTTCGCCGACGCCGGCTACGACGTCATCGGCATCTCCCCGGACACCCCCGAGAAGCTCGCGAAGTTCCGCGACACCGAGAACCTGAAGGTCACGCTGCTCGCCGACCCCGAGAAGGAGGTCCTGAAGGCCTACGGGGCGTTCGGCGAGAAGAAGAACTACGGCAAGGTCATCCAGGGCGTCATCCGCTCCACGATCGTGGTCGGCGAGGACGGCCGCGTCGAGCAGGCGATGTACAACGTCCGGGCCGCCGGGCATGTCGCCAAGCTCCTCAAGGACCTGAAGATTGCTCAGTAGCGGGCGTCCGGTGACCGCTTTCGGGCGGGTCCGGGCGGCGCCGCGCCCGATCGACCTGAAAGACTGTCCGCCTAAGCAGCTCTGAACCGGTCTCACACGACATCAGGGAGTGCCTCTTGGGCGAGGTGACGCCGCACGGCGAGCACGGGGTGACCGGGCGCAGCCCGGAGCGGATCGAGGCGGACATCGAGGCGCGGCGCCGACGCCTGGCCGAGACGCTGGACGAGATCGCGGTGCGCACGCACCCGTCCACGCTGACGGCCAAGGCGAAGGAGGAGGCCGCGCAGGCGGTCGACCGCACGGTCGGCAAGGCGGTCGCCAAGGCGAACGGCGCGGTGGCGCGTGTGTCGGAGAAGGTCCGCAAGGAGTTCTTCGACGGGTACGGGTCGCCGCGGCTGGAGCGGGTGGTGCCGGTCGCCGTCGCCGCGGCGGCGGTGGTCGGGTTCGCGGTCTGGCGCTCGGCGCGGTCCTCGCGGCCGTCGTCCGCACGGTCCGCCCGGTCCGCGAAGAAGAAGAGGTGACGGGGCTGGCGGGGCTCTTCGGCGCCGCGCCAGGTACCTTGTCCCGGTGAGCGAGAAGCCGAAGTCCCATGCCGACGCGGAGATCCACATGTCGCCCGCCGACAAGCTGCCGATCCGCATGCTGCACGACCGGGTGCTGGTCAAGGCGGAGACCGCCGAGGGGGAGCGGCGTTCCGGCGGGGGGATCCTGATTCCGGCGACGGCCGAGGTGGGGAAGCGGTTGGCCTGGGCGGAGGTGGTCGCCGTCGGGCAGAACGTGCGGACGGTGGAGCCGGGGGACCGCGTGCTGTTCGATCCTTCGGATCGGGCGGAGGTCGAGGTGCGGGGTACCGCGTACGTGCTGATGCGGGAGCGGGATCTGCATGCGGTGGCGGCGGAGCGGTTGCAGGGGGCGGGCGACGCGACGGGGCTCTACCTCTAGCGGCCTGGCCGCCCCTCCGCCCCGGCACCCCACCCGGCCTGCTGCGCAGGCCGCGGGGGCCGGGGCGGTGCCGCGCCGGAGGCGGTCAGTGGCTGGTGGCCTTGAGGCCGATGATGCTGGCGATGAGCAGGCAGATGAAGAAGATCCGGGCCGCGGTGACGGGCTCCTTGAAGAGGACGATGCCGAGGACCGCGGCGCCGACCGCGCCCACGCCGACCCAGACGCCGTAGGCCGTGCCGAGCGGCAGGTGCTTGGTCGCGGCGGTCAGCAGCCCCATGCTCAGCACCAGGGTGACCACGAAGCCGATCGACGGCCAGAGCCGGGTGAACCCGTGCGAGTACTTCATCAGCGTCGACCAGGCGACCTCGAAGAGTCCGGCGACGATGAGCATGATCCAGGCCATGGCGGCACCTCCGTGGAGCGGCTGTCTGCCTCTGCGGTGGTGCGCCGTCTTTGCGTGACCCGGTACGACGCGACTCGTCGGGAAGGGCCCGGACGCTCGCCCGGGGCCCTTCCCTCATGTATAGCAAACGGACGGCAAAGTCAGGTGCTCAGCCCATCGGCGAGTAGGTCGGGGAGCCGCCGCCCGTCGGGGGCGGCAGCGTCGGGGTGGGGCGGCCGGTCGGCGGGCCCGTCGGGGGCGCCGAGGTGGGCGGGGGGAGCGTCGGCGTCGGGATGGTGCTGGGCGTGGGCCGGGAGGTCGGGGTGGGGTGCGACGTCGGGCCGCCCCCGCCGCCCGAGCCGGCGCTCGCCGTCGCCGTGGGCGTCCAGCCGCCGCCGGAGCCGCCGTGGCCGTGCGAGTTCTTCGGGAACTTCAGCACCGGTTCGCCCTTGAGGGCGGCGCGCATGTAGTCCGTCCACACCTGCGCGGGGAACGTCCCGCCGGCCGCCTGGCCGTTGCCGGCCAGGTTGTCCAGGGACACCTGGCGGCCGGCCTTGGCGTCCCAGCCGAACATCCCGATGGAGGTGGCCAGCTGCGGCGTGTAGCCGGTGAACCAGACGGACTTGAAGTCGTCGGTGGTGCCGGTCTTGCCCGCCGCCGGGCGGTCCAGGTGCTGGGCCGCGTAGCCGGTGCCGCCCGGGTCGTCGATGACGCCGCGCAGCACCTGCGTCACCTGGTCGGCGACCTTGGCGGTGAGCACCCGGGTGCCCGGGTGCTTGGGCAGCACCGGGTGCTCGCCGGTGGAGCGGCGCACCTTGAGCACCGTCCAGGGCGCGATACGCACCCCGTGGTCGTCGAGCGTGGCGTAGACGGACGCCATGTCGAGCGGGCTGTGCGCGGAGACGCCGAGCGCCACGGACGGCACCGCGTGGACGCCCTGCAGCCCGAGCTGCTTCGCCAGGTCGGCGACGTTCCCCAGGCCCGCGTCGACGGCGAGTTGGGCGTAGACGGCGTTGACGGACTTGTCCATCGCCTCCTGGACGGTGATCTCGCCGTAGGAGCGGTCCCCCTCGTTGGGCGGCGCGTACGGTTTGGTGTGCGCCGGCAGCCCCTGGACGTCCCGCCGGCTGCGCCCGCTGTAGTAGGTGTTCGGGGTGATCGCGGTGCCGTCCTGGGTGCGGGCGTGCTCGGCGAGCGCGGCGGCCAGCACGATCGGCTTGAACGTCGAACCGACCTGGTAGTCCTCGGTGGTGGCCGAGGAGCGCCACTGCTTGAGGTAGCTGGTGCCGCCGTGCAGCGCCACCACCTGGCCGGTCTTCGGGTCGATGGAGGCGCCGCCGACCAGCACGTCGCGGTCGGCCTTGCGGTGCTTGGGATCGAGCTGGTCGCTGAGGCGGTGCTGGACCGCGGTGGCCATCGCGGCGGTGCGGTCCTTGTCGAAGGTGGTGGTGATGCGCCAGCCGCCCGCGTCCAGCTGGGCCTCCGTCAGGGTGTGGTGGGAGAGCAGGTCGTCGCGGGCCGCCATCACCAGGTAGCCGGCCTGGCCGCCGAGGCCGTTGGGCGGCTGCGGGGCGTACGGCTGGGGGAACTTCACCTTGGCGCGCGCGGCGGGGGAGAGCCAGTGCTGGTCGACCATGCCGTCCAGCACCCAGTTCCAGCGGTCCAGCGCCGCCCGGCGGTCGGCCTTGGAGTCGGTGGAGACGTCGAAGCGGCTGGGCTGGTTGAGGAGCGCGGCGAGGTAGGCGGACTGGCCGACCGTCAGATGCTTGGCGTCGGTGTGGTAGTAGGCGCGGGCGGCGGCCTGCACCCCGTAGGCGTTGCGGCCGAAGAAGCTGGTGTTGAGGTAGCCCGCGAGGATCTGGTCCTTGCTCATCCTGCGGTCCACCTTCATGGCGATGAACAGCTCCTTGACCTTGCGGCTGACGGTCCGCGACTGGTCGAGGTAGTAGTTCTTCACGTACTGCTGGGTGATGGTGGAGCCGCCCTGCTCGGCGCCCTCGAAGACGGTCCGGAAGACGCCGCGGGCGAGGCCGAGCGGGTCTATCCCGGGGTCGCGGTAGAAGGACCGGTTCTCGGCGGCGACGGTGGCGTGGCGCATCGACGCCGGTATCTGGCCGATGGTGATGTTCTCGCGGTTGACGGGGCCGGTGGTGGCGATGAGGCTGCCGTCGCGGTAGAGCCAGGTGTTGTTCTGCTGCTGGACGTTGGCGTTGGGCTGGGGGATGCCGATGGTGTACCAGGCGAGGGCGAAGGCCCCGCCGAGGAGCAGCACCACGAGGACCGCGGCGCCGAGCACCATGCGCCAGGTGGGCAGCAGTCGCCGCAGGCCGGAGCGCCTGCGGGGGCGGTCGGTGGGACTGGTGGTGCTCATGGTCGCCGGCTCCTGTGGTCGCGTCGCGTCAGAGGTCCAGACAGCCGTGCACCGCCCGGGGTTGTGTTCGACCGCGAAGCGGCTGTGGGTCGGACGGCACGCCCGTCGACACCGCTACCAGCGTCCTCTAACGTCGCGACCGTGACTAGTAGCTCTGGATCCGATCGCCCCGCATCGCCCGAAACGTCCCGCCCCACCGTCGACGAGGTCGCCGAGCGGTACGTCGACGCCTACGCCGCCCTCGACCCGTTCGGTGCGACCTCGGCCGGACTGCCCGGGTACGACGCCGAGTCGACCGACTACACCCCGGAGGGCTTCGCGGCCCGTGCGGAGCTGGACCGCCGCACCCTCGCGGAGCTGGACGGCGCCGTCGCCCGCGACGAGCGCGAGCGGGTGGCCGGCGAGGCCATGCGGGAGCGGCTCTCGCTCCACGGGGAGCTGGGCGAACTGGGCCTGGACCGCCGGATGAACGTGCTGGAGAGCCCGTTCCACGAGTCCCGCATGATCTACGACCTGATGCCCCGGGAGACCGAGGAGGACTGGGCGAACATCGCGGCCCGGCTGCGCGACCTGCCGTCGGTGCTCGCCGCCTACCGCCGCAGCATGGACGCCGACCGCGCGGGCGGCGTGCTGGGCCCGGCGCGCCGCCAGGTGGCGGGCGTCGCCGAGCAGGCGCGTCGGCTGAGGGCCGACCGCTTCTTCGAGGAGCTGGTGGGCGAGGCGCCGGCGGCGGTCCCCGACGCGCTGCGGGCGGACCTGGCGAAGGCGGCGGAGGGCGCGTCCGCCTCCTACGGCGAGTTCGCCGGCTATCTGGAGACCGCGGCGCTGCCCTCGGCCCCGACCGAGGACGCGGTGGGCCGGGACGTCTACGCGGTCGCCTCCCGCTACTTCCTGGGCGCGGCCGTCGACCTCGACGAGACCTACGCCTGGGGCCTGGACGAACTGCACCGCATCGAGGCCGAGATGGCCGAGGTCTCGCGGCGCATCGCCCCGGACGGCGGCGGATCGGTGGACGCCGCGGTGGCCGCCCTGGACGCCGACCCGGCGCGCAAGCTGGCCGGCACGGACGCGCTGCGCGGCTGGATGCAGGAGCTGGCGGACCGGACGATCGCCGAGCTGAGCGGCGTGCACTTCGACATCCCGGAGCCGGTCAAGCGGATCGAGTGCATGATCGCGCCGACCAAGGACGGCGGGATCTACTACACCCCGCCGAGCGACGACTTCTCCCGTCCGGGCCGGATGTGGTGGTCGGTGCCGCCGGGCGTCGAGGAGTTCTCCACCTGGCGCGAGACGACGACGGTCTTCCACGAGGGCGTCCCCGGCCACCACCTGCAGTGCGCGCAGGTGGTGCAGAACCGCGAGGTGCTCAACCGCTGGCAGCGGCTGCTGTGCTGGGTGTCGGGCCACGGCGAGGGCTGGGCGCTGTACGCGGAGCGGCTGATGGGCGACCTGGGCCGGCTGGACGACCCGGCGGACCGGCTGGGCATGCTGGACGGCCAGGGCTTCCGCGCGGCGCGGGTGGTCGTCGACATCGGCCTGCACCTGAAGCTGGACGTGCCGGAGCGGGTCGTCCGGGAGGACGGGATCGGGGCCGGGCCGTGGACGCCGGAGAAGGCGTTCGTCTTCCTGCAGCGGCACTGCCGGATGCAGGAGGAGTTCCTGCGGTTCGAGCTGGACCGCTACCTGGGGTGGCCGGGACAGGCGCCGTCCTACAAGGTCGGCGAGCGGATCTGGCTGGCGGCGCGGGAGGAGGTGCGGGCGCGTCAGGGGGCGGCGTTCGACCTCAAGCGGTTCCACAAGGCGGCGCTGGACCTGGGGTCGATCGGGTTGGACCCGCTGCGGGAGGCGCTCGGCCGGCTGTAGGCGCGGTTGGCCGCTTCGGAGCAAGGCCGCACCTCCGCACGCCCCGGCGCCCGAACCGGACCGCCTCGCGGTCCGCGGCGGGCGCCGGGGCGCCTTAATGGGGTGCGGGGTTCCGGGGCCATGCGATAGCCTCGGCGTTCGCTCTGCGAGCGAGAAGCGAACTGCACAGCTGCGGCGCCCTTTTCAGGGCCACCCACACCCCCCGTCTCCGTGAGGCGAGGGGCAAGTGCGCGTGCCCGCCGAGTCCCGGGATCACCGGGACCGCGGACTCGTGCGGCCGCAGCATGCCCGACAAACGGTCATATTGTGGGATTCCTAAGGGGGTTGTTCCCTCATGCGGCTGCACGCCGCCCGGCTCTACCGAACCGTCGCCGCCGGAACCTTCCGGCGGTACTCGACCTATCGCGCGGCCACGATCGCCGGGGTGTTCACCAACACCGTCTTCGGCTTCATCATGGCCTACACCTACCTGGCGCTCTGGAACGTCCGCCCGCACCTCGGCGGCTACACCGCGTCCGACGCCCTCACCTACGTCTTCATCGGCCAGTCGCTCTTCGCCGTGGTCGCCGTCTTCGGCGGCGGCGCGACGGATGACATGATCGGACGGATCCGCAGCGGCGACATCTCCGTCGACCTCTACCGGCCCGTCGACCTGCAGACCTGGTGGCTCGCCACCGACCTGGGCCGTGCCGCGTTCCAGTTCCTGGCCCGCGGCATCCCGCCGACCGTGGTCGGCGCCCTGGCCTTCCACCTCAGCCTGCCGAGCGATCCGCTGGTGTGGCTCGCCTTCCTGCTGTCGGCCTTCCTCGGGCTGCTCGTCAGCTTCTCCGTCCGCTACCTGGTGGCGCTGAGCGGCTTCTGGCTGATCGACACCAGCGGCACCCAGGCCGCCGCCGGGATCCTCGGGATGTTCTTCTCGGGCCAGCTGCTGCCGCTCAACATCTTCCCCGGGGCGCTGAAGCAGATCGCCATGCTGCTGCCCTGGGCGGGCATGCAGCAGCTGCCCATCGACGTCCTGCTGCGCACCACCGCCTCGCTGGGCGGGCTCGGCGGCGTGCTGGCGCTGCAGGTGACGTGGGCCGCGGTGCTGCTGGCCCTCGGACGGCTGGTCACCGCGACCGCGGTGCGGAAGGTGGTGTTCCAGGGTGGCTGACATCCGGGCCGTCAGGCCTCTCAACCCCGTCTCCGCCTATCTGGCGGTCGCCGGCATGTGGGCGCGCTCGGCGCTCGTCTACCGGCTGAACTTCGTGCTGGTCGTGGTGGTCGGCCTGCTGGTGAACGGCGTGGAGTTCATCGGCATCGTCTTCATGTTCATGAACGTCCCCGCGCTCGGCGGCTACTCGCTGCCCGAGGTGGCGCTGCTCTACGGGGCGTCCGGGACCGCGCTGGGCCTGTGCGACCTGCTCTTCGGCAGCATCGAGAAGATCGGCTCCCGGATCCGGGACGGCTCGCTCGACACCTTCCTCGTCCGGCCGGTGCGGCTCTACCCGCAGGCCGCCGCCGACCAGTTCGCGCTGCGCCGCCTCAACCGGCTGATCCAGGCCGGCGGGGTGCTGGTGTACGGGCTGGTGGCGGCGGACGTCCACTGGACCTGGGGCAGGGCGCTGATGATCCCGGTGATGCTGATCTGCGGGACGGCCATCTTCGAGGGCGTCTTCACGCTCGGCGCGGCCTTCCAGTTCTGGGCGCAGGACGCCGCCGAGGTGCAGAACGCCTTCACCTACGGCGGCAACTACCTGACGCAGTACCCGCCGACCGTCTTCGCCAAGGAGATGGTGCGCGGCGCGGTCTTCGTCATCCCGCTGGCCTTCGTCGACTGGTGGCCGGCGCTGTACGTGCTGGGCAAGCCCGACCCGCTGGGGCTGCCCGCCTGGACGCACTTCCTGTCGCCGGTGGTGGCGGGCGCCTTCTGCGGGATCGCGGCGCTGGCGTGGCGCGCGGCGGTGCGGGGCTATCGATCGACCGGCAGCTGACGGAGAGGGAGGAGCAGACGATGGCATTCATCGAACTCGAGGGCGTGGAGAAGACGTTCACGGTGCGGCGCAAACGCGGGCGCTTCACCCGGACGAAGGACGAGGTGCGCGCGGTCGAGGGACTGACCTTCGGCGTCGAGCGCGGCGAGATGGTCGGCTACATCGGTCCCAACGGGGCCGGGAAGTCCACCACCGTGAAGATGCTGACCGGCATTCTGACGCCGAGCGCCGGACGGCTGCGGGTGGCGGGCGTCGACCCGCAGAAGGAGCGGGTGCGGCTCGCCCAGCGGATCGGGGTGGTCTTCGGGCAGCGCACCACGCTGTGGTGGGACCTGCCGCTGCGGGACTCCTTCACGCTGGTGCGGCGCATCTACCGGATCCCGCAGGACCGGTTCGAGGAGAACCTGGGGCGGTGTGTGGACCAGCTGGAGCTGGGGCCGCTGCTGGACACGCCGGTGCGGCAGCTGTCGCTGGGCCAGCGGATGCGCGGGGACATCACCGCGGCGCTGCTGCACGACCCGGAGGTGCTGTACCTGGACGAGCCGACGATCGGCCTGGACATCCTCAGCAAGGCGACGGTGCGGCGGTTCCTGGCGGAGGTGAACGCGCGGGGCACGACGGTGCTGCTGACCACGCACGACCTGCAGGACATCGAGCAGCTGTGCCGGCGGGTGATGGTGATCGACCACGGAAGGGTGGTCTACGACGGCGGTCTGGAGGGGCTGCAGGGCTCGGACGGGGCGGAGCGGACGCTGGTGGTGGACCTGGCGGGGCCCTCGCCCGCGATCGACGTCGACGGCGCGCGGGTGGTGCGGCGCGAGGGGGACGGGGAGCGGCAGTGGCTGGCGTTCCCGGCGGGGCGCAGCGCCGCTCCGCTGGTCGCGGCGGTGGCCGAGCGGTATCCGCTGGTGGACCTGTCGGTGCGCGAGCCGGACATCGAGGACGTCATCGCCCGCCTCTACCGAGGAGTCCCGGCCCAGGCGACGTGACGGCAGCCGCCGTCCGCGGCCCCTCCCGCGGCCCCTCCCGCGGCCCCTCCCGCGGGCCCTCCCGCGGTCCCTCCCCGCGGGCGCTCCGCGCCCGCAGGGCGGGTGGGGTGCCGGGGAGGAGGAGCGGCGAACAGGGAGAAGCGCGGAGCGCTACAGCGCCTGGTCGTCGGCGTCGATGGGCAGCGGGCGCGGGCCCGCGCCCTTGCGGAACTCCCACTGGTCGCCCATCTCCGCGGAGAGCCGCGCCAGATCGACGTCCTGCCGGGCGAGCGTGTACCCCAGCCCGGTGTCCGGCTCCCACTCCGGCACCTCCCCGGAGGGCCACGCCGCCGCCAGCCCGTCCGCCTCCGCGGACAGCGCCTCCCGCCACCGCGCCCAGAAGTCCACCGCGACCGGCTCCACGAAGATGCCGTAGCACCGCACCCGCCGCCGCCGCGCCGCCAGCTGCTCCAGCGACCGGGTCTCCGCGCCCTCCAGGCGCGGCTTGCCGAGCACGCTCAGCCACCCCGTCACCTCCGCCAGCGCTGCCTTCCGGCGCCCCTGGCCGGGCACATTGCCGGCCGCGGTGAAGGACGCCGCCAGGATGTCCCGGGGGTCGACCTCCATCCCCGTCAGGTCGTAGACCTCCAGCGCGGCGTCCACCACGCCCGCGACCACCACCTGGCGCTCCTCCGACGCGCTGCGCGCCTCCCCGAACGCCGTGCCCAGCGCGAAGCGCTCGCTCATCGTCTCGATGGCGTCGTTGACATCCTGACGGGTCGCCAGCTCCGGGTCGGTCGGCCGCGGATGCCGCCTCCTCGAGCCCGCCGTGCTGCCGCCGCCCGTCGTCCTGCGCATCGCCGCTCCCGCCGCTCCGTGACGTAGGTCTCCCTGTCCTGCCCTCGGATGCTACCGGGGCGCGCCCGCGGACGGCGGACGCTGCGTCAGCCCATGTGCGCGGCCAGCTCCTTGGCCGCCTCGCGGAGGTCCTTGGCGTTGTCGATCGCGCGCCAGTAGATGCCCTCCGGGATGTCGAACCCGGCCAGCCGCCGCTCCCGGGCCAGCTGCGGGAAGGTGGTGCGCTCGTGGTCGCCGCGCTCCGGCAGCAGCCCTGCGAAGTCCGGGGAGAAGACGTAGATGCCGGCGTTGACCGGCCACGGCGTCGGCGGCGCCTCGATGAAGTCGGTGATCCGCCCGCGGTCGTCGGTCTCCACCACGCCCCACGGGATCCGCGGACGGGCCAGCGCCAGCGTCGCCGTCGCGCTCCGCTCGGCGTGGAAGCGGGACATCTTGCGCAGGCTGAAGCGCGTCCAGATGTCGGCGTTGGTGGCGTACCAGGGCTCCGCGGGCCGGGGCAGCGCCCGGGAGGCGAACTTCAGGCCGCCGCCGCGGCCCAGCGGCTCGCTCTCCACCACGGTCTGCACGCGCAGGCCGGCGGGCAGCTCGGCCTCCTTGAGCCAGTCCTGCAGCACCTCGGCGAGGTGCCCGCAGGAGACGATGACGTCCGTCACGCCCTCCTCCGCCAGCCAGTCCAACTGGTGGGCGATGATCGGCCGTCCGGTGCCCGGAATCTCGATCATCGCCTTGGGGCGGTCGTCCGTGTAGGGCCGGAGCCGGGAGCCGGTGCCTCCGGCGAGGATCACGGCCTGGGTGACGGTGGTGGAACTCATGCCGGGGACGATATCGCGAACATCGGCGGCCACTGCCGTGCCCCGCCCGGATACCGTGAGCCCGGGGCGGTTCCCTCGGGAGGCTTCCGTCCCATCGAGTGACATGCGGCGTCCGGGAGGCGAACGGTGAGCGAACAGGTGCGGTCGGCGGCGGATTCCGAGGTCCCGGCGGTGGCGGGCGGCGTCCCGGCGCCGCTGGCGGTGGCGGTGCTGGCGGACGCCTCCGGCGCCGTCCTGCTGCTCGGCGGGTCGCTGCCGTCGGTCCCCGCGCTGCCCGGCGAGACACCCGCCCGGGCGCTGGTGCGCGGCCTGCGGGAGCGGCTGGGCGTGACGTCCCGGGCGGCCGGCCCGCTGCTGGCGATGGACAGCGAGCCGGACGGCGGCCGGCTGGTCTTCCTCTACGACGTGGACCCGCCGACGAAGGCGCAGCTGGCCGCCGTCCGGGCGCTGCCCGGTGCGGAGTTCGTCCCGGCGGGGCAGGCCGCGGAGCGGCTGCCGGAGGGCCCGGAGCGGGCCCGGCTGGAGGCCGCCCTGCACGCCCGCCGCTCGGGCCGCAGCGCGACGCTGGAGCAGGGCCGGCTCCACGCGCGCGAGCCCGGGCCCAACGGGCTGCTCACCTACACCGCGTACATCGCGGAGCGGCCCAAGGTGCTCACCTCGGCGGCGGTGGTCTTCCGGGACGAGGACGGCCGGGTGCTGCTGGTGCGGCCGAACTACCTGGCGGACGGGGTGTGGCTGCTGCCGGGCGGCTCGGTGGAGTCGGACGAGGACGAGCTGCCGAGGGAGGCGGCACGGCGCGAGACGCTGGAGGAGATCGGGCTCGACCTGGCGCCGGGCCGGCTGCTGTCGGTGGACTGGTCGACGGCGCCGTACCGCCCGCCGATGGTCTCGCACACCTACGACGGCGGGGTGCTGACGGCGGATCAGCTGGCGTCGATCCGGCTCCAGGCGGAGGAGCTGGACGAGTGGCGGCTCTTCCCCGTCGCCGAGCTGCCGGGACGGCTGCCGGGCACGCTGGCGCGCCGGGTGGCGCTGAGCCTGGAGGCGCACGCGGCGGGGACGGGCCCGCTGGAGCTGGCGAACGGCGGCTTGGTGGACAACGGGTAGGTGCGGTGGGGCGCGTGGACGTTCGCCGAGTCGCGGTTGTCCGTGCTCACTCGCGCGGTTCCCCGCGCCCCTGCCGGCCGTGCGGTCACGCCTCGTAGGCGAGACGCCAGCGGTCGGCGCGGACGACGAGGTCGGCGGTCTCCACCGGGCGGCCGCTGCCGTCGACGTAGGTGCGCTCGATGGCGAGCACCGCGGAGGCGGGCGGGCAGCCGAGCGCCTCCGCCTCGTCGGAGCTGGCCGGGCGGGCTCCGACCAGCTCGCGGGCGGTGAGGCCGCTGATGCCGATGGCGGCCATCCGGTTGCGCACGCCGAGCCCGGCGTAGGGGCCGCGCTCGGGGAAGAGGACGTCGGTGCCCTCGGTGATCGCCAGCGGCTCCCAGCTGGTGGCGAGTTGGACGGGCTGCCGGTCGGCGGTGCACTCGTACTGGGTGCACATCACCTGGTCGCCGGGGCGGATGCCGAGCCGGGCGGCGATCTTCGCGGTGGCGGTGGTGGTGAGCGAGGAGGACTCCCAGCTCGCCTTCCGGCCCTGCTCGGACATGTCCGCGGCGAACGGCGCGTGCTCCGTGCTCAGCGCGGCGGGGGAGCGGCGCAGTGCGCCGAAGAGGGTGGTGTCGCGGACGTAGACGCCGCGGCCGAACTGCCCCTCGACGAGTCCGGCGGTCTTCAGGATGCGGACCGCGCGGTCGACGGTCTGGTCGCTGGCGGTGTAGAGGCTCTTCAACTCCGCCCGCGAGGGGATGCGCTGACCGGGGGTCAACACACCATTGACGATCTGTTCTGAAAGGTCATCAGCAATTTGCTGGTAGACCGGCCTGCCCGTCATTTCCGGCCTCCTCGTAAGGATGGTTCCGCTTGACGTGCTAGGTACGCAGGACAAACCTAGTACCTAGGTGAGCGCAATCTGTCGCGGGGTCAAAAAGATTGGGGGCGGCGGAAGTTGGACATGCGTTCGGAGGTTTTGGACCTGCCCGACGGAGTCGATCCGAGGGCGGTCCGCCGATGGGTCGAGCGGGTGCTGCGGGGCCGCCCCGGGGCGGCAACCGCGGGGCGGATCGCCGAGGCGCTGGCACTGGACACCTTCAAGTGGTTCCACGGCCGCCCGTGCCGGGTGCGGGTCGCGGAGCGGGCCCGCGGCGCCGGGGTGAGGGTCTCGGTGACGGCCCGGCTGCCGCTCGCGCCGGCGGCGGACGGGCTGGTTCCGGGGCGCCCGATGGACGCGGTGCGCAAGGAGACCCCGGTCTACGGGTGCCGGGAGAGCATGCGGGAGGGGACGTCGACGATCTGGGCGGAGGCGCGGACACGGGGCTGAGGGGGCCGAGTGGGCCGAGTGGGGCGGGAGGCCGAGGGGATCTTGCGCTTTATTGCGCGGTGACGAAGACTGGCGTGCAACTTTGAGCATGACTGGTTTGAGCACGACTGGGCAATGAGGAGTGATTCCGGGTGACGCAGACCCATCCCGAGTTGGCGTGCGGCGTCGGTGATTGGGACGCCGAGGCGTACGGGAACCACCGCATCACCGTCCTCGCCCCGGACGGCGCCGCCCCCGGCGGCGCCGTCACCGCCGACGTGCCCTGGCGCCGCCGCGACGCCGACCCGCGGCAGGCCGGCCTCGCCGTCGTCTCCGCCGCCAGCGGGCGGCGGGTGCGCAACGTGGTCCGCCTGGAGGTGACCCGCGCCCGCGGGCGGATCGCCTTCGAGCCCGTCGACGGCCCCGGCGAGTACCACGTCCACTACCTGCCGCACGCCCAACTCGGCTCCGCCTGGTACCCGCAGGCCTCCTACCGCCCCTGGCGGGACACCGCCCGCCCCGAGTGGCGCGCCGCGCACTTCCGCTTCGGCGGCGAGGGCGAGGACGCCGCGGACGCCCTGCCCGTCGCGACCGCCGTCCGCTACGAGGCCGCCACCGCGCACGACAGCTTCGCCCCGATGGGCTTCACCGCCACCCCCGACGAGGTCCGCGCCCTGGAGGAGGCCGCCGGCGGCGGCCCGGTCGTCCTCGCCGAGGACCGCACCCGCCCCGTGGAGACCGTCCGCCACCTGCCGGCCGCCTGGGCCGGACGCACCCCCGGCGGCGCCTTCGCCGGCACCGCCCGGCGCGGCGAGGCGTACGCCTTCCAGGTCGCCGTCTGGAACCCGGCCCCGGAGGCCGCGCTTGCCGCGAGCCCCGAACTGCGCTTCCCCTGGCCCGCCTTCACCCCCAACCCCGACGCGGCGGTGCCCGGCCGCCGGCTCGCCGTCTTCTGGGTCGTCGTCCCCGTCCCCGCCGACGCCGACCCCGGCGAGCACCGCGGCAGCGTCACCGTCGCCGGCACCACCGTCGACGTCCGCCTCGAGGTCGTCGCCGAGACCGTGGAGGACGGCGGCGCCGGCGAACCCGAGCTGATGACCCGCCTCGGCTGGCTCGCCCCCGCCGAGCGGCGCGGCGGCGACGGACCCGTCGCCCCCTACACCCCGGTCCGGATCGACGGCGACACCCTGGGCATCCTCGGACGCACCGTCACCCTCGGCGCCGACGGCCTGCCTGCCGCCGTCGCCACCGCCTTCAGCGCCGACCTCTCCTCCACCGACGGCCCCGAGCGGCAACTCCTCGCCGGGCCCGTCGAGCTGACGGGCCGTGCGCTGCGGCTGGCCGCCGCGCCCGCGCCCACCCCCGACGACGACCCGGCCGGCGGCGGCTCCGCCGTCTGGCGCGCCGAGTCCGCCGCCGACGGGACGGACGTGCGCGCCACCCTCGACGCCCGCCTCGACCCCGACGGCTGCCTCCGCCTCGACTACCGCCTGGCGCACACCGGCGCCCCCGGCAGCGCGCCCGCCGAACTCCCCGACGGCGTGGTCCTCACCGTCCCGCTGCGCCGCGCCGCCGCCCGCTACGCCATGGGCCTCGGCCTCACCGGGCAGCCCGCGCCCGCCGAGCACGCGTGGACCTGGAAGACCGCCGAGCACAACCAGGACGCCGTCTGGGTCGGCGACGTCCCCGCGGGCGTCCAGGTGCAGCTGCGCGGCGGCAACTACCGGCGCCCGCTCAACACCAACTACTACCGCGAGCGGCCCCTCAACGAGCCCGAGTCCTGGGGCAACGGCGGCCGCGGCGACGTCCGGCTGCGCGCCGACGGCGACCGCTACCTGATCGAGGCGCGCAGCGGCGCCCTCACCCTCACCGCCGGCGAGCCCGGCCCGCTCTTCACCGTGCGGCTGCTGCTCACCCCGTTCAAGCCCGTCGACCACGGCCGGCAGCTGCGCGAGCGCTACTTCCACGGGACGGCGCCGGCCGCCGAGGTCGCGGAGTTCGGCGCCACCGTCGCCAACGTCCACCACGCCACCGTGCCCGCGCCGTTCATCAACGACCCGCTGCTCACCGCGGACCGGCTGCGCGCCCACGCCGACGAGGCGCACGCCGCCGGGCTGCGGCTGAAGATCTACAACACGGTGCGGGAGCTCACCACCCGCTCGCCGGAGATCCACGCGCTGCGCTCGCTCGGCGGCACGGCGATCGCCCCCGGCCCGGGCGGCGGCCACATCTGGCTGCAGGAGCACCTCGGCGAGGACTACGTGCCCGGCTGGCACGCCCCCAACGTCGACGACGTCGCGGTGGTGACGACCGGTGAGGACGGCGGCCCGCTCGCCGGGTTCTACGTCCGCGCGGTGGAGCGGCTGGCCCGCGAGTGCGGCATCGACGGCCTCTACCTCGACGACGTCGCCTTCGAGCGGGACACCCTGCGCCGCACCCGCGCCGCGCTGCAGCGGCACCGCCCGGACCCGCTGATCGACCTGCACTCGGCGAACCAGTGCAACCCCAAGGACGGCTGGGCCTCCTCGACCAACCTCTATCTGGAGCTGCTGCCGTACGTGGACCGGCTGTGGCTCGGCGAGTACGTCGACTACGACGGCACCGACCCGGCCTACTGGCTGGTCGAGGTCTCCGGCCTGGCGTTCGGCCTCACCGGCGAGATGCTGGAGGGCGGCGGCAACCCGTGGCGCGGCATGCTCTTCGGGATGACGGGGCGCGCGCCCCGCATCGACCCGCGCCCGCTGTGGCGGTTCTGGGACGAGCACGGCCTGCCGGACGCGCGGATGCGGGGCTGGTGGGTGGAGGGCGCCGCGCCGGTGCGGACCGGCCGCGACGATGTGCTCTGCACGACCTGGCTGGACGCGGCGGACGGCTCCGCGGTGGTGGCGGTCGCCAGCTGGGCCGGTGAGCCGGCGGAGGTCACCCTCACGTTCGACGCGGACGCGCTCGGGTTCGCCCCGGTGGGCGTCGAGTCCCCGGCGATCGAGGGGTTCCAGGACGCGGTGGAGCTGAAGCCGGGCGGCACCTTCACCGTCGACCCGACGAAGGGGCGGCTGCTCGTGCTGCGCTCCCGCTGAGGACGGGCCCGGCCGGCCCCTCGGTCCTCAGGGGCGCCCTGAGAAAACTCCGGGGCGCGATCCCTCCGGGACCGGGGGTCGCCGGGGGAGAATGACGTCGTGGAAGAGTCGGAGAAGCTGTCGGACGAGCGCGGCCCCGCCGCGCTGGGTTCCACTGCGACCGCCCGCGTCAACGACGCACCGCCCGCCCTCGCGCCCGCCCCCGAGCCGTCGCCCCCGCCGCCTCCGCCCCCGTCGGCGCCCCCGCGGACGATGGCCTCGCGCAGCTCCGCCGAGGCCGACGCCGAGCGGCGCCGCGGGGTGCGGCGGATGAAGACGGTGGCGAGCGGCTTCCTCGTCTTCGCGACCATCGTCTACGTCCTCGCGTTCTGGGCCGAGCGGGCCGGCGCCGGCGGCTGGGCCGGGTACGTCAAGGCCGCCGCCGAGGCCGGCATGGTCGGCGGGCTCGCCGACTGGTTCGCCGTCACCGCGCTCTTCCGGCACCCGCTCGGCATCCCCATCACGCACACCGCGATCATCCCCAACAAGAAGGACGCCCTCGCCGACGGCCTGGGCAACTTCGTCGGGGAGAACTTCCTCTCCGAGGCCGTCATCCGCCAGCGGCTGCGCTCGGCCGGGATCTCCTCGCGGCTCGGCGGCTGGCTGGCGAAGCCGGAGAGCGCCGCCCGGGTCACCAAGGAGGCCGCCTCCGCGCTGCGCGGGGCGCTGACCATCCTCAAGGACGAGGACATCCAGGACATCGTCGGCGAGTCCATCACCCGCAAGGCCTCGGCCCAGCAGGTCGCCGGACCGCTGGGCGAGCTGCTGGAGAAGATGGTCTCCGAGGGCGGCCACCACCGCGCCGTCGACCTGGTCTTCAGCAAGGCGCACGACTGGCTCGTCACCCACCAGGACAACGTGATGGCCGCGGTTCTCAACGACACCCCCGGGTGGACGCCGAAGTTCGTGGACCGCAAGGTCGGCGAGCGCGTCTACAAGGAGGTGCTGCGGTTCGTCACCGCGGTGCGGGACGACCCGGAGCACGCCAGCCGCGCCGCGATCGACAGCTTCCTCCAGGACTTCGCGAACGAGCTGCGCAACGACCCCGACACGATGATGAAGGCCGAGCGGCTCAAGATCGAGGTGCTCTCCCGGCCCGAGGTGCAGGAGCTGATCCGCTCCGCGTGGACGTCGGTGCGCACCCTGATGGTGGAGGCCGCCGAGGACGAGGACAGCACGCTGCGGGTGCGCGTCCGCTCCGGCATCCAGTCCTTCGGCGAGAAGCTCTCCACCGACCCCAACCTGCAGGGCAAGGCGGACGGCTGGCTGGAGGACGCGGCCGCCTACCTTGTCGGGACCTACCGCAAGGAGATCACCTCGCTGATCACCGACACGGTGAAGGCCTGGGACGCGATCGAGACCTCGAAGAAGATCGAGAACTTCGTCGGCCGCGACCTGCAGTTCATCCGGATCAACGGCACGGTGGTCGGGTCGATGGCGGGCCTGCTCATCTACACCCTCTCCCAGCTCGCCTCCTGAACACCGCGCGTCCCGTCCGTCGCTCTGGATAAATACGAACTCGGCTTCCGGCGGATTCTGAAACTCCGTTAGGCCCAACGCGACCCGGTTCGGTGCCCAAACGAACAGGGCAATCACGGACCGCAAATACTCGGTCGCGCGGCGTACTGCACGCGGCAATTGCCTTGGAATAATGCGTAATTGTTGAGAGGAAAAACTCGCTACCCTGGCGGGTAGTCATGAAGCATGAAGGGGGGCGCCATGGACCGAGGGAGGTCGACGGGCTTGGTCGGCGGGGAATTCGCGGGGGCGGGGGATTCGCAGGAGACGGGGCCGCGCCGGGTCACCATCGCCGACATCGCGCGCGAGGCGGGGGTCTCGGTGCCGACCGTCTCGAAGGTGCTGAATCGGCGGGCCGAGGTCGCCGATGAAACGCGGGCGAGGGTGGAACGGCTCATCGCGAAGCACAACTATGCGCGGCGGCCGGGGAGGCAGCGCGAGCGCGCGGGCCTCGTCGATCTGGTCTTCACCGAACTCGACGGGGACCGGGTGGGCGACATCGTCGCGGCGGTGGAGGGCATCGCCCAGGAGCACGGGATGGGCACCGAGGTGACGGCCGTCCGCAATCCGCGGACGGCGCCGCGGGCGTGGCTGGAGCGGCTGACGGCGCGTCGCAGCGACGGCGTCATCGCCGTCCTGACGGAGCAGAACCCGCAGCATCTGGCGCGGCTGCGGACGCTGGGCGCGCCGGTGGTGACGGTGGACGCGCTGGGGCATCCGGATCCGCGGCTGCCGTCGGTGGGCGCGACCAACTGGCACGGGGCGGTGCAGGCGACGGACCATCTGATCGGGCTGGGGCATCGGCGGATCGCCCATGCCACCGGGCCGGCGGGGCTGCAGTGCAGCCGGGCGCGGCGGGACGGCTACCACTCGGCGCTGGCCGCGGCGGGGCTGGCGATCGACCCGGCGCTGACGCTGCCGGGCGGGGACGGATCGGTGGCGGCGGGGGAGCGGGTGGCCGGCCGGCTGCTGGAGATGGGCGTGGGCGATCCCGCGACCGCGGGGGCGCCGACGGCGGTGTTCGCGGCCGGGGACATGACGGCGATCGGGGTGGTGCGGGGGC
>NZ_MLCF01000083.1 GCF_001879105.1 Mangrovactinospora gilvigrisea
GCCGGAATAGCCGCCCCCGCCCCCGCCCGGGTAGCCCTCCCGGGGGCCCGCGTCCTGGTTGCGGCGACCGCCGCCGCGCGGGTCGAGGTCGGGCGGCAGCGGCGGCTCGGCCGGCGCCCCGCCGTACCCGCCGCCGGCGTACCCGCCCCCGCCGCCGCTGCTGGACCCACGCGGGGGTCGCGGAACGTGCGGCATGCGCCGGGTCGGCTCCGAGTGCACGGGGCCGTCTCCCTCGTCCGTCCATCCATTGGGCCAGCTGTTCATGGAGGAGAGTGTGCATCCTCCCGGCCCAGGAAAAACAATTCGCTGTCCGTCCCGGGACGTTTGTAGCAGAGTTGATGCACGACCGTCCGTCCCGTCGCTATTGCCCCATTTAAAGGTCGTTTTCTGACCGTCTCGGGAACCGCTGGATTGTCAGTGGCGTGCGAGATGCTGGAGGCAGTCGTCGGGAAGGGCACCATCGTGAGCACCCACGGGGGAGGGATCGGCATGGCAAGCGCACCCAGCGGCGCCCGCACCGCGGGCAGGCACCGCCCACCGGTGATCGGCGCCGTCGACCGCCGGGCCCTGGAGGAGTGGCACCCCGCCGACCCCGAGGTCGTCGAGCGGGCCCGCACGCTCAAGGAGCAGACGCTCCTCGACCTGGGCATGACGCACAGCGCGCTGGCGTCCTGGATCTACAGCAAGTGCAGCCACCACGTGCCCACCACCGCGATCGACACCGCCGCGGTCACCGCCTCGGGCGACGGCACCTGCCTGCTGCTCTACAACCCGGAGTTCCTGCTCTCGGTGGGCCGCGAGGGCGCCCGCTTCGTGCTCTTCCACGAGGCGCGCCACCTGGTGCAGCGCCACCTGTTCGCGGAGCCCGAACTGCAGGGCGATCCGCTCTTCACGCTCGCCTGCGAGGTGACGATCAACCATGTGGCGATGGAGCGGCTCGGCACCGGGCTGCCCACCCGCACCGTCCGCGGCGAGGACGGCGCCGACTCCCGCGAGCCCACCGGCGTCGACCCGCACAAGGTGCACGCCGGCTACGCCGCCGACCTGACGGAGCAGGGCCTCCAGCCGCTCTCCTACCGGGAGTTCGTGGCCACCGACTCCACCGTCCACGCCGAGCTGCACCGGATGAAGAACCCGCCGGTCCCGAAGCCGGAGGCCTGCATCCACCTGCTGCTCGGCGGCGGCGAGCTGGACGGCGAGGCCGTCGAGGGGATCGGCAACCAGGTGCTGCGCGATGTGCTGCTCGCCGCCCGGCGCGGCAACCGCATCGCCCGCGAGGAGCTGCTCGACCTGCTCAACCGGACGGACGGCGCCACCGACCGCCTCAGCAAGCTGTGGGGCGACCTCGGCGCGGGCTTCCTGCGCGGCCAGACGCAGGCCACCCGCCGGGTCGACTGGTGGCAGCGCTGGCTGATCGACGTGCTCGCCTCCAAGCTGCGCGAGGGCGAGCGGCTGGTCTACCCGAAGAAGCGCGGCGCGCTGCTGGCCGCGCTCGGCCACGACCCGATGCTGGCCCGCCGCGGGCGGGAGCGCACCAAGGTCGTGGTGGTGGCCTTCGACACCTCCGGCTCGATGCCGAACAACGTGGTCGAGTGGCTCACCACCCTCGTCGGGCAGACCGACGGCGTCGAGTCGCACTGGCTGAGCTTCGACGGCACGGTGATGCCCTTCCGCCCCGGCGAGCGGGTGCTCGGCGGCGGCGGCACGAACTTCCAGAACGTCGCCGACTACGTGGAGGGCCGGCTGGCGGTGGACGGCGAGCGCTTCGACGAACGCGTCGACGCGGTGATCATGGTCACCGACGGCTACGCGCCGCACATCACCCCGGCCGATCCCGACAAGTGGATCTGGCTCATCACCGACGGCGGCGACGACTGGCCGGAGAGCCACGCCCCCGCCATGGCCTGCCATCGCGTCCCCACCGGCGACAGCTGAGCCCGGGCCCCGACAGGGGCGCGGGCCCTCTCGACACGCGGCTCCGCCGCGCGAGCGCGAGCGAGAACCAACGAGTCCTACGCCGACCCGCGGCATGAACCACCCCAAACCTGACTTGAGGAGGACCGTGACCATCACCGATGCCGCCACCGACGAAGCGAACACGCCCGCCGGCGCGCCCCGCGCCCCGCGCTGGCGGGCCACCAAGACCTACCCCGAGCCCCCCGAGGGCTGGACCGGCGCCTCCAAGCTGGAGTCCTTCATCGACGCGATGATCGACCTCGGCCTCACCGGCCAGGTCTTCGGGGAGCACGGCATCGGCAAGACCTCGACGTTCGTCTCGCACATCGCCGACGCGTACGAGGACACCGCGCTGGTCTACGTCCCCGCCGCCAACCTCACGCCGGACGACCTGCTCATCAACGCGCCGGTCCGCGACCCGCACTCCGACGAGCTGGTGCTCCGCCAGCTGATCATGGATCAGCTGCGGCCCGGCCGGCGCTTCGTGCTGCTCATCGACGACTCGCTGCAGGCCGGCGACACCATCCAGTCGCAGCTGATGCAGGTGGCCTGCAACTGGACGCTGGGCGAGCACGACCTGCGCGAGCTCGGCTGCATCGGCGTCTTCCTGAGCGACAACGAGGCGCTCGCCGAGACCTCCGCGCGCCGCTCCGACCCCGCGGTCCTCGACCGGATGGCCACCCTGCGGGTCACCGCCTCCGACACCGCCTGGCGGGTCAAGCTGGCGGCGAAGAACCCGCGGCTCGACCTCAAGCCGTACTACCGGGTCTGGGCCTCCCAGACGCCGGAGGTGCGGCGGCTGCTCTCCCCCCGCACCCTGGAGCACCTGCTGGAGTGCGCCCGCGAGGGCCTGCCGCTGCTGTGGGGGCTGCCGCTGCTCAACGGCGAGCGGCTGGCGCTGCGCGACGCCCCGGGCAAGGACAAGGACGGCCGGGACGGCGGCAAGGCCGGCGCCGACCGCACCCACGAGATCCTCGGCCGGCTCGCCGCCGCGCTCTCCGAGGGCGGCGTGGCCGGGGCCAACGCCGACGTCCCGGTGCCCGACCCGGTCCGCCGGGTGGTGCGCGCCGCGCTGCGCAACCGCTGGGCCGTGCTCGTCCAGGGCCCTCCCGGCTGCGGCAAGACCGAGATCGTCAAGCAGCTCGTGCGGGAGGAGCTCAACGCCGACCCGCTGTACTTCTCGCTGCCCGTCACCAATGTCGAGGACCTCTGCGCGCCGCTGCCCACGGAAGCCGGCACCCTCGACAACCTGATGGCGGCGCCGTTCGCGGCCGCCGGGCCGAAGGCGATCGTCTGGGACGAGTACAACCGGCCCAAGGACAAGGCGGCGTTCGCCCGGCTGATGGAGATCACCCAGGAGTGGTCGCTGGCCGGCAAGCCGATCCGGGAGCTGCGCGCCCAGATCGCGCTGCAGAACCCGCCGTACCACCTGGGCCGCAAGATGCTGGTGGCGCGGAACAACATCGCCCAGGCCTCGCGGTTCACCGTCTCGCTGGACATCACCCCGGAGGACATCCCGGCCAACGAGTGGCTGATCTCCACCTACGGCTCGGTCGCGGAGACCTTCCTGGAGTGGTGGAAGAACGACATCGACGACGAGGGCCGGGGCTGGATCACCAAGCGCACCCTGGAGCGCATGATCAAGCTGCACGGCCGCGGGGTGCCGATGGAGCTGGGCAAGATGTACCTCGGCGACGGCGAGTACGCCCCGGTGCCGCTCGGCGACCTGGAGTCGCGGCTCGCCTCCCGTCCGGTGACGGGCCTGTCCGAGCTCGCCGCCGACCCGCAGGGCTGGGCGGAGCGGCTGCGCGTCGCGGGAGCCGAGTCGGCGGAGGGCAACGACGCCACCGACACCGTGCACCGGGTGCTCGCCAACGCGGAGGTGTCGCAGCTGCGCCGGCATGTGGACGTGGTGGCGCTGATGCTGCTGCACCTGCCGCCGCGGCTGAAGGCGACGTACATGATCGGGGCGGCCGAGGAGGCCCAGCGGTTCTGGATCGACGCGTTCCGGCGGATGCAGGAGCTGGCGTCGGAGGACGGGCGGTCCTGAGGGACCGTCCTGAGGGGCGGTCAGTTCCGGTCGGGCGGGCGCGGATTCGCGTCAACCGGGGGTCCGAGGGCCCCCTCGGCCGATCCGGAACCGTCCTCCCGGCTGTGGAGTGTCGGGCCGGACCGCTAGGCTAGCCGTGTGATCTTCAAGCGCATCGGCAACGGGCGTCCGTATCCCGACCACGGGCGGGAAACCACCCGCGAGTGGGCGGACGTCGCCCCACGCCCGGTACGCCTGGACCAGCTCGTCACCACCAAGGGCCAGCTGGATCTCGAGACCCTGCTGGCCGAGGACTCCACGTTCTTCGGCGACCTCTTCGCCCACGTGGTGAAGTGGAACGGCGACCTCTACCTGGAGGACGGGCTGCACCGGGCGGTGAGGGCCGCGCTCCAGCAGCGGCAGGTGCTGCACGCGCGCGTGCTCGAACTGGACAAGCAGGAGTAGCGGGCGGGGCGCACGGGGCCGTCGGGTCGGGCGGGACATCCCGTGCGACCCGGTGCGCGGCGGATCGAACGCCAGTTCCCGGGCGACTCCATTCGGGTAGCCCGCACCCCGCTCGGCGGAGCTGATCCGCCGTCATGAGACTTGTCGCACCTAGGGTGATGATCAGAGGATCGGAGGATTCCGCCTCACCTCGCATACTCCCCGCCGCAGGAGTTCTCCATGAGCATGCTGACACCGCCGGGTTCGCGAAAGGGCCCCTTCGGCAACCGCCGGGGCCCGAAGCCGGTCACCTTCCGCCCGCGCCGCAAGTCGGCCCGCCGCCGCATCGCCCTGGCGGTGGCAGCCGCCGTCGCGGTGGGCGCTGCCGCATGGGGAGGCGTCCAGCTGTTCGACGCGTACGGGGGCGGCAAGAAGGCGAAGGCCTCGGCGGGCTCGGACGCGGCGACATGCGCGTCCTCCTCCGCGTCCGCCTCGGCGTCGGCGCGGACCGCCGCGGCCGCGTCGCTGCCCGCGGCGAAGTCGGTGACGGTCAACGTCCTGAACGCGACCACCCGCACGGGGCTGGCGAAAGACACCGCCGACGCGCTGAAGAAGCGGGGCTTCCGGATCGGCAAGGTCGGCAATGCGCCGGACGCGCTGAACGGGAAGGTGAAGGGGACGGCGGAGCTGCTCGCCGGGGCGAAGGGCGCGGCGGCGGCGAAGCTGGTCGGCGCGGAGGCGGCCGGCGCGCAGCCCAAGGCGGACTCGCGCACCGACACCAGCGTCGACCTGGTCCTCGGCGACACCTGGAAGGGCCTGGCCACCCCCCAGCAGGTCGCCGCCGCCCTCCACCCCGACGCGTCCCCCCGCACCCACTGCTGAGCCGGCGGCCTCCGCGGCTACTCGGCCGCGCCGTACATCCGGTCGCCCGCGTCGCCCAGCCCCGGGACGATGTAGCCGTTCTCGTTGAGGTGGTCGTCGACCGCCGCCGTCACCACCGTGACCGGCAGCCCCGCCGTCCCCTCCTCCAGCGCCTTGACCCCCTCCGGCGCCGCCAGCAGGCAGAGCGCCGTCACATCCGTCGCCCCCCGCTCCACCAGCATCCGCAGCGCCGCCGCCATCGTGCCGCCGGTCGCCAGCATCGGGTCCACCACGTACACCTGACGCCCCGACAGGTCGTCCGGCATCCGCGTCGCGTAGGTCGCCGGCCGCAGGGTGTCCTCGTTGCGCACCATGCCGAGGAAGCCCACCTCCGCCGTCGGCAGCAGCCGCACCATGCCGTCCAGCATGCCCAGCCCGGCCCGCAGGATCGGCACCACCAGCGGCCGCGGGCGCGCCAGCTTCACGCCGTCCGCCTCCGCCACCGGGGTGGTCACCCGCACCCGCTCGGTCCGCACATCGCGGGTGGCCTCGTAGGCCAGCAGCGTCACCAGCTCGTCGGCGAGCCGGCGGAAGGTGGGCGAGTCGGTGCGCTGGTCGCGCAGGGTGGTCAGCTTGTGGGCCACCAGCGGGTGGTCGACGACGTGAAGGCGCATGCCCCGAGGTTAGCCGAGCGCACACCGCCCACCTGCATCGTCCTCGTCCGAAACGGCGGGCCGCGCCTATGCTCGGCTGCGTCCCACCCGAGTCCGTCCCACCCGAGCCGCACGGAGGGCGCCGTGACCGTGACCAGTCCGCTGGACCTGCTGGACGTCGATGCACTGCTCAGCGACGAGGAACGGGAGATCCGCCGCACCGTCCGCGCCTTCGGCGACCGCGAGCTGCGCCCGCACGTCGCGGAGTGGTTCGAGACGGGCCGGCTGCCGGCCCGCGAGCTGGCCCTCGCGCTCGGCGGCCTCGGCGTCCTCGGCATGCATCTGGAGGGGTACGGCTGCGCCGGGGTGAACGCCACCTCCTACGGCCTGGCCTGCCTGGAGCTGGAGGCGGTGGACTCGGGGCTGCGCAGCCTCGTCTCCGTGCAGGGCTCGCTGGCGATGTACGCGATCCACGCCTACGGCTCCGAGGAGCAGAAGCAGGAGTGGCTGCCGCGGATGGCGGCCGGCGAGGCGATCGGCTGCTTCGGCCTCACCGAGCCGGACGCCGGCTCCGACCCGGGCGCGATGCGCACCGCCGCCAAGCGGGACGGCTCCGACTGGGTGCTCAACGGCACCAAGCTGTGGATCACCAACGGCACGGTGGCGGACGTCGCCGTGGTCTGGGCGCGCACCGAGGACGGGGTGCGCGGCTTCCTGGTGCCGGCCGGCGCCCCCGGGTTCGTCCGCACCGAGATCACCAAGAAGCTGTCGCTGCGCGCCTCGGTGACGGCCGAGCTGTCGCTGCAGGACGTCCGGCTGCCGGCGGAGAGCATGCTGCCGGAGGCGCGCGGCCTGCGCGGCCCGCTGGGCTGCCTGGACGAGGCGCGCTTCGGCATCGCCTTCGGCGCGCTGGGCGCGGCCCGCGACTGCCTGGAGACGGCGCTCGCCTACACCGGCGAGCGGCAGGTCTTCGGACGCGCCCTGGCGGGCTATCAGCTGACCCAGGCGAAGCTCGCCGACATGGCCCTGGAGCTGGCGAAGGGCATGCTGCTGGCGGTGCGCCTGGGCCGGCTGAAGGAGGCGGGCGCGCTGCGGCCGGCGCAGATCAGCGCCGGAAAGCTGAACAGCGCCCGCGAGGCCCTGGCGGTGGCCCGGGAGTGCCGCACCCTGCTGGGGGCGAACGGGATCTCCTTGGAGTACCCGGTGATGCGGCACGCCGCGAACCTCGAGTCGGTGCTGACCTACGAGGGCACCGGCGAGGTCCACACCCTCGTCCTCGGCCAGGCCCTCACCGGCCTCAACGCCTTCCGCTGAGCCGCCCGCGGAAGGAAGGCGCCGCTCACCCCTCGGCGACCAGCGCGTCCACGCGGTCCAGCACCCGGTCCAGGATCTCCAGCCCCTCCTTCGCCTCCGCGTCGGAGACCGTGCACGGCGGCACCGCGTGGATGCGGTTGGAGTTGACGAACGGCAGCATCCCGAGGCGCTTCGCCTCGGCCGTCGCCGCCGCCATGACCGGGCTGGAGCCGCCGGTCGGCGCGACCGGCTCCCGCGTCTCCCGGTCGGCCACCAGCTCGATCGCCCAGAAGACGCCCTTGCCGCGCACCTCGCCCACCGAGGGGTGCCGCCGCCGAAGCGCCGCCAGCCCGGGGCCGAGCACCTGCTCGCCGATCCGCAGCGCGTTGGCGACGATGCCCTCCGACTCCATCGCGTTGATCGACGCGACCGCCGCCGCGGCGGCGAGCGGGTGGCCCGAGTAGGTGAGCCCGCCCGGGTAGGGGCGGTGCGCGAAGTGCTCGTACACCCTCGGCCCCAGCACCACGCCGCCCATCGGGACGTAGCCGGAGTTGACGCCCTTGGCGAAGGTGAGCAGATCGGGGACGACGCCCTCGGCCGCGGTGTGGAACCACGCGCCGGTGCGGCCGAAGCCGGTCATCACCTCGTCGGCGATGAGCATGATGCCGTACCGGTCGCACAGCTCCCGCACCCCGGCGAGGTAGCCGGGCGGCGGGATCATGATGCCGGCGGTGCCGGGGACGGCCTCCAGCAGGATCCCGGCGAGCGTCGCCGGGCCCTCCAGCTCGATCACCTGCTCCAGGTGCGCCAGCGCCCGCGCGCACTCCTCCTCCTCCGTCGTGGCGTAGAACGCCGAGCGGTAGAGGTAGGGCCCGAAGAAGTGGACGGTGCCGGACTTGCCGTCGTCGTTGGCGAAGCGCCGCGGGTCGCCGGTGAAGTTGATCGCCTGCTGGGTGCCGCCGTGGTACGAGCGGTACCGGGTGAGGATCTTCGGACGGCCCGTCACCAGCCGCGCCATCCGGGCCGCGTGCTCGTCGGCGTCGGCGCCGCCGTTGGTGAAGAAGACCCGGTCCAGATCGCCGGGGGCGCGCTCGGCGATCAGCCGGGCCGCCTCCGAGCGCTGGTCGTTGGCGTGCTGCGGGGCGACGGTGGCCAGCCGCCGCGCCTGGGTGGCGATCGCCTCGACGACGGCCGGGTGCTGGTGGCCGATGTTGGTGTTCACCAGCTGCGAGGAGAAGTCCAGCAGCCGGTTGCCGTCCCCGTCCCACAGGTACGACCCCTCGGCCCGGGTGACCACCATCGGCGAGATCTCCGCCTGTGCGGACCAGGAGTGGAAGACATGCCTGCGGTCCAGCTCGTAGGTGCGGGCCGGGTCGTACTCGGTGCTCATCGCGCGCGGTCCTCCGCAGTTCTCAGGCGTTCCGGGGGAAGCCCAGGTTGATGCCGCCGTGCGAGGGGTCCAGCCAGCGGGTGGTGACGGCCTTGGTGCGGGTGTAGAAGTGCACGCCCTCCACGCCGTGCGCGTGGGTGTCGCCGAAGAGCGAGTTCTTCCAGCCGCCGAAGCTGTAGTACGCCACCGGGACCGGGATCGGCACGTTGATGCCGACCATCCCGACCTCCACCTCGTTGCGGAAGCGCCGCGCCGCGCCGCCGTCGTTGGTGAAGATCGCGGTGCCGTTGCCGTACGGGTTGGCGTTGATCAGCTCCAGCGCCTCCTGGTAGGTCTCCACCCGCACCACCGACAGCACCGGGCCGAAGATCTCGTCGGTGTAGCAGCTCATCGAGGTGGAGACGTGGTCGAGCAGCGTCGGGCCGAGCCAGAAGCCGCCGGCGGCGCCGTCCACCTGCACGCCGCGGCCGTCCACCACCACGCCGGCGCCGTCCTTCTCGGCCTGGTCGACGTAGGCGGCCACCCTGTCGCGATGCGCCCCGGTGACCAGCGGGCCCATGTCGCAGCCGCGGGTGCCGTCGCCGGTGCGCAGGCCGCGGGCCCGCTCGGCGATCTTCTCCACCAGGGTGTCGGCGACGGAGCCGACGGCG
The DNA here is from genome assembly GCF_001879105.1 of Mangrovactinospora gilvigrisea. Lineage (GTDB taxonomy): Bacteria > Actinomycetota > Actinomycetes > Streptomycetales > Streptomycetaceae > Mangrovactinospora > Mangrovactinospora gilvigrisea. Next base: position 9,277 of record NZ_MLCF01000083.1, read on the forward strand.
ACGGCGACCGAGACGGCCATGCAGCGCTCGCCGGCCGAGCCGAAGCCCGCGTTGACCATGGCGTCGGCGGCCAGGTCGAGGTCGGCGTCGGGGAGGATCACCGCGTGGTTCTTGGCGCCGCCCAGGGCCTGCACGCGCTTGCCGTTGGCGGTGCCGGTGGCGTAGACGTACTTGGCGATCGGCGTGGAGCCGACGAAGCTCACCGCCTTGATCGCCGGGTTCTCCAGCAGCTCGTCGACGGCGGTCTTGTCGCCCTGGAGGACGTTGAAGACGCCCTCCGGCAGGCCCGCCTCGGCCCACAGCTCGGCGAGCCAGATCGACGCCGAGGGGTCCTTCTCGCTGGGCTTGAGGACGACGGTGTTGCCGGCCGCGATGGCGACCGGGAAGAACCACATCGGCACCATCGCGGGGAAGTTGAACGGGGAGATGATCGCGACCGGGCCGAGCGGCTGGTTGATCGACTCCACGTCGACGCCGGTGGAGGCGTTCTCCGTGTTGAAGCCCTTGAGCAGGTGCGGCATCCCGCAGGCGAACTCGACGACCTCCAGGCCGCGGGCCACCTCGCCGGCCGCGTCGTCCAGCACCTTGCCGTGCTCGGAGGTGATGATCGCGGCCAGCTCCTGCTTCCGCTCGTTGAGCAGTTCGCGGAACCGGAAGACGATCTGGGTGCGCTTGGCGAGCGAGGTGTCCCGCCAGGCCGGGAAGGCGGCCTTCGCGGCGGAGACCACCGCGCGGGCGTCCTCCACGGAGGCGAGCGCGACCTCCCGGGTGACCTCTCCGGTCGCCGGGTCGGTGACCGGCAGGGTGCGGTCGCTCGTGCCCGCGTAGGGCTTGTTGCCGGCCCAGTGGCCGACGACCGGCAGCTGGCTGCTCGTCATGGGGGGCACCTTCCTCAAAGGGGTTGTCCGCTTCCCGAGTGTGCCGGACGGCCCCGCCGACAGTCTGTACCGATCGGCGGTCAGATCTTTACACTCCGTCCATGCAACCCACCATCCGCCAGATCCTCGCCCTGCCGGTGCTCGCCGCCGGGCGGCCCGAGGTGGTCGGCGGCGGCGAGCGGCTGGACCGGGCGGTGCGCTGGGTGCACATCAGCGAGTCCGCCGACCTCACCGGCCTGCTGGAGGGCGGCGAGCTGGTGCTCACCACCGGCCTGCCGCTGGTCGGCGGGCCGGAGGCGGCCGACCGCTATCTGCGCAACCTCACCGACCAGCACGCCGCCGGGCTGGTGGTGGAGCTGGGCACCCATCTGCGGGAGGTCCCGCCGCACCTCGGGGAGCTGGCGGACGCGGCCGGGCTACCGGTGGCGGTGCTGCGCCGCACCATCCGCTTCGTCCATGTGACGCGGGACGTGCACCGGCTGATCGTCGCCGACCGCTACCACGAGGTGGAGTTCGCCCGCACCGTCCACGAGGTCTTCACCTCGCTGAACATCGCCCGCGCCGACACCGCGGGGATCGTCGGCCGGGCCGCGCAGATCCTGGGGCGCCCGCTGGTGCTGGAGGACCTGGGCCGCCGGGTGCTCGCCTTCGACGCCCGCGGCGGCACCGCGGCCGCGCTGCTGGACGGCTGGGAGCGGCGCTCCCGGATGCGGGACGACCCACCCGGCGACGCCGCGCCCGACTCCTGGACGTCGGTGCCGGTGGGCTTCGGCGCGGAGCGCTGGGGGCGGCTGGTGCTGCCCGAGCCGGCCGAGGACGCCGACCGCGCCCGGATGGTGCTGGAGCGCGCCGCCCAGTCGCTCCAGCTGCACCGGATGCTCCGTCAGGAGCAGGACGAGCTGGTGCTGCACGCGCACGGCGGCCTCCTGGACGACCTGCTCTCCGGCCGGATCGCGGACGACGCCGAGGCGGCCGCACGCGCCGCGGCGCTCGGCCTCGCGCCGGGCGCCCGCCATGTGCCGCTGGCGCTCCGGGACGTGGGCGACCGGCCGGGCGCCGACGCGCTGACGCAGGGGCAGCGGGACCGCCGGCTGCTGGCCGCGGCCCGGCAGGCGGTGGCGTCGTCCGGCCGCACCGCGCTGGCCGCGCCCCGCCGGGCCGGGACGGTGGCGCTGCTGGTCTCCTGCCCGGATCCGCGGGCGGCGGACCGGGTGGCGGAGGAGGTGTGCGGGGCACTGCGCTCGGCGGGCGCGGCCGGCTGGGCGGCGGGCACGGCGGCGCCCGCGGCCGCCCTCACTGAGGCGGCGGCGCGGCTCGCGGAGGCGGAGCACGTCGCCGAGGTGGCGGCGGCGATGCCGGGCGGCGCGGGCCTGGGCCGCCCGCTGCGGGCGGCGGACGTCCGGCTGCGCGGGCTGCTGGCGCTGCTGCGGGACGACCACCGGGTGCAGGCCTTCGCGGAGAGCGAACTGGGCCCGCTGCTGCGGCACGACGCGCGCACCGGCGAGGACCTGGTGGGCCTGCTCCGCACCCATCTGGCCGGCGGCGCCTCGAAGACGGCCACCGCGCAGGCGACCGGGCTGAGCCGGCCGACGCTCTACGCCCGGCTGCGGCTGGTCGAGCGCGTCCTCGGGGTCTCGCTGGAGGCGGCCGAGTCGCGCACCTCGCTGCACACCGCGCTGATGGTCGTCGACGGGCTGCGCGGCGGCCGGTGAACGGCGGTTGACGCCCCGTCGGATCCCGGTACCGGTGGGTCACGAGGTGCCGCGGAGCACCCCGGTCTCCAACGGATTGATCACACCGGGCCCGACGCGCATCGGAACTCTCCTCAGCGGGGCCCTTCTTCTGCCACGATTCCGGTGAGGACGCGGCCTCAGCAAGGGGGCCGTTCAACCGAGACCTGGGAGAGTCAAGGTGGCGTACTTCGCCGCACTGCTCGCGCGTACCGAGGACGGTTGGGAAGCGAGCGAAACCGAACTCGACGACGTCGAGACCCTGTCGGATCTTGCGGATCTGGCGAGGGAGGCCGCCGTCGACGACGAAACGGTCCTGGTGCTGCTGGAACAGGAGGACGCGTGGTTCGCCGTCGCACGGATCGACGGCGAGGAGGATCCGCGCGTCTACGTCTCGGACGCCGTCGCGGCCTCCCGCAGTTCCTACGGTGAGATCGTCCTGGCCGACCTGCTCCCGGGGCAGCTCGACGACGAGCTGCCCGACCTGGACCGGGTCGAGCTGGAGGACGGCGAGACAGAGGAAGAGGACGAGGAGGAGAGCGGGCCGGACATCCCCGAGGGCCCGATCGGCGACGCCGAGCTGCTGGACGACTTCGGCATCGGCGCCAAGCAGCTGGCCGACCTGGCCGACGAGAGCGGCATGACCGGCGACGCGCTCGCCGAGATCACCGAGGCGCTGGGCTGCGCGGACATCCTGGAGGCCGTCCGCTGACGCGCCCGCCGCACCGGGGAGACTGGTGCCCATGACGACGCCCTCACCGGGACGCCCCGATCCCGTCCGCGACCCCTGGCACGCGCCGATGCGCCTCGCCCTGGCCGAGGCGGCGCCGGCCGCGGCGACCGGGGACGTCCCGGTGGGCTGCGTGGTCCTCGCCCCGGACCGGAGCACCGTGCTGGGGCGGGGCCGCAACGAGCGGGAGGCCGTCGGCGACCCGACGGCGCACGCCGAGGTGGTCGCGATCCGGGAGGCGGCCCGCGCCCTCGGCGGCTGGCGGCTGGACGGCTGCACCCTGGTGGTGACGCTGGAGCCGTGCACGATGTGCGCGGGGGCGATCGTCCAGTCGAGGGTCTCCCGGCTCGTCTACGGGGCGGTGGACGAGAAGGCCGGGGCGGTCGGCTCGCTCTGGGACGTGGTGCGCGACACCCGCCTCAACCACCGGCCCGAGGTGGTCGCCGGGGTGCTCGCGGACGCCGGTTCGGCGCTGCTGACCTCGTTCTTCGCCGCGCACCGCGGCTGAGCCCGCGGAGATCCGGATCTGATTACCGTTCAGCCCGGGCCGTCCGCTAGGATCGCTCCCGGTAGCGTGTCCGAGCGGCCGAAGGAGCTCGCCTCGAAAGCGAGTGTGGGGGCAACTCCACCGAGGGTTCGAATCCCTCCGCTACCGCTCGCAGCATCACGAGGGCCCCGGCGCACTGGCGCCGGGGCCCTCGGCGTTCCCGCCCAGGGCCCCGGCGGGCCGCCCGGAGAGACGGAAAGAGAGACAGAAAGGGCGCATCCACGAGGGATGCGCCCTTCCGGAGGAACGGATTCGAGCGGTCTACGGGGGGACGAACCGCTCGGTCCTTGATCCGGAGCCCACAAGCCTGTGCGCCGCGTCGGGGGAGCCGCGGGGCCCAGGCCCCACAGCGGGGCTCCGGTTCCTCTGATCATCGGGCTCCTGCCAAACCCGATGACCTGTTCTCCATCGTGCCGGATCAATCCGCATGGTGCAGACCCTGAAGGTCCCCATCGCGGTAGACGTTGGTCACACCATCCGATGGTCCGGCTAGGCTTCGCCCGAATGAGGCCACGCATACACGGGAACACGGCATCGAACCCGGCGACGGGAACGGGGAGGCACACGGCATGCAGGTGAAGAAGATCGTCCTCTACCTCGTGGTGGTCTTCGTGCTCTACACGATCATCGCTACGCCCACCCGCGCCGCGGACCTGGTCCAGGTCGGCTTCGTCGGCATCTCGGACGCCGCCAAGTCGGTGGGCGAGTTCTTCACCGGCCTGGTGTCCTGACGTCCCTCTTTCGCCGCCCGGCGGCCGCCGGCCCCGGAGCGGCTGTACGGGTGGTTGGCGCCCCCGCCGGGGGCCGTCCGCCCGCCCCGCCCCCGACCCCGATCCCCACTGGATCACCGCAGGTCGGGGGTTTTTGCCGCCGTCGCGCGGCCGCGAAGTGACGCCACCCCAAGGCCATTTCACGGAGAACACACCGTATGGCCTTGCTTGCCCAATGCAGCGATGTCTTGTGATGCTATGAGCGGTTTGCCGCATATGGCGGAAGCCCGGGTCGGAGCCGCAGGCGCCGCCCGCGGGGACGGGGCGCGTCACCCTCCCCGGTGACGGCGGACGCGAACCGGGTCCGGTGCGAGAGGGGTGGCGTTGTCCGTACAGTCGGGCCGGAGGGAGCACCTTCCTCCCGCGCGCGCCGGGGGCGGGCAGCCGGAGGAGCGACCGGAGGAGCGACCGGACGAGCGGCCGGAGGAGCGACCGGAGGAGCGGCCGGAGTCCCCGGACGACCCGCGGGCGCTGACCCGGATCCTCTTCGACCATCTGCGCGCCCTGGCGCCGGGCTCCCCCGAGCACGGGCGCGTCCGGGCCGCGCTCATCGAGCTCAACCTGCCGCTGGTGCGCTACGCCGCCACCCGCTTCCGCAGCCGCAACGAGCCGATGGACGACGTGCTGCAGGTCGGCACCATCGGCCTGATCAACGCCATCGACCGCTTCGACCCGGGCCGCGGGGTGCAGTTCCCCACCTATGCGGTGCCCACCGTCATCGGCGAGATCAAACGTTACTTCCGGGACAATGTGCGCGGACTGCATGTGCCGCGCCGCCTCCAGGAGCTGTGGATCCAGGTCAGCGGCGCCACCGAGGACCTCACGGCGGCGCTGGGCCGGTCACCGACCGTCCAGGAGATCGCCGGGCGGCTGCGGCTGCCCGAGCGGGACGTGCTGGCCTGCCTGGAGGTGGGCCGCGCCTACCAGCCGGCGTCCATCGAGGGCGCCCAGGACGGCGAGAACGGCGGCGGGCTGCTGGACCGCCTCGGCTACGAGGACGCCGCCCTCACCGAGGTCGAGCACCGCGACATGGTGCGCTACCTGCTGGTGCAGCTCCCCGAGCGGGAGCGGAGCATCCTGCTGATGCGCTTCTTCGGCGACATGACGCAGTCGCAGATCAGTGAAGTGCTGGGGCTGTCGCAGATGCATGTGTCGCGGCTGCTCGCCCGGAGCCTCGCCCGACTACGGAGCGCGAACTCCGACGGCGCCTGATCCAGGCCGGAACACGCCCCCGGGCGCGCCCCGCGCGCGCCCTCCGCATCGCCGCTTCCGTGACGCCCCAAGGGATCCGAGAACTCGTCGAGTCGACAAATCTCTAATTGGCCGTCAGAAGGGCCGCCGAGGGCCCAACCGAGCCCTCATCACCCAGAGTTGATGACATATGACATTCCGCTCCGGACGGGTTTGCGGCCGTCGAACCGCCGGTATTCCAGCAGGGTAAGCAGCACGCGGAGGACCGGGAGGGCCAGCATGTCTGTGTACCTGGGCGAGACCGGTGTCGGCACCGTTGTCGACACTGTCGACGAATCCACTGATTCGTCGGAAGACCTCGCGACGGCGGCGACGGCGCCGGGCCAGGTGGAGGCAGTGGAGGCTCCCGAGGACTCCCCCGGGCACACCACCGTCTCGGTGGGCCGCATGATCTCCGAGGCGCGGGAGATGCTGGACACCCGCGAGCTCTCCCGCACCCTCTTCCTGCGCCTGGCCGAACTGCGCGGCGACGAGGGCGGCGCCGAGCACACCTACGTCCGGGACACCCTGATCGAGCTCAACCTGCCGCTGGTGCGCTACGCGGCCTCGCGGTTCCGCAGCCGCAACGAGCCGATGGAGGACATCATCCAGGTCGGCACCATCGGCCTGATCAAGGCGATCGACCGGTTCGACTGCAACCGCGGCGTGGAGTTCCCCACCTTCGCGATGCCCACGGTGATCGGGGAGATCAAGCGGTTCTTCCGGGACACCAGCTGGTCGGTGCGCGTGCCGCGCCGGCTGCAGGAGCTGCGCCTGGCGCTCACCCGGGCCAGTGACGAGCTCTCCCAGCAGCTGGACCGCTCGCCGACCGTCCCCGAGCTCGCCAAGGCGCTGGGCATCTCGGAGGAGGACGTCGTCGAGGGGCTCGCCGTCGGCAACGCCTACACGGCGAGCTCGCTGGACTCGCAGAGCGGGGACGAGGAGGGCGAGGGATCGCTCGCCGCCCGCCTCGGCTACATCGACGCGGCCCTGGAGAACGTCGAGTACCGCGAGTCGCTCAAGCCGCTGCTGGCCGAACTGCCGGAGCGCGAGCGGCGGATCATCATGCTGCGGTTCTTCTCGAACATGACGCAGTCGCAGATCGGCGAGCAGGTGGGAATCTCCCAGATGCACGTCTCGCGACTGCTGACGCGGACGCTGGCGCAGCTGCGCGCCGGCCTCATCTCGGAGGAGTGAGGGCGCCCGGAACAAGGACGGCCGGGGCGGGGGCCCCGGTCAGGAGACGGCGAGGTAGACCACGCCGACGATCACCAGCAGCACCACCACGGCGGCAACCGTGATCAGCCCGGTGCGGCCGCGCGGCTCGTCCTCCTCCTCGTCGCCGCCGACACCGTTCTCCAGGAAGCCGTTGGGCTGCCCGCCCTGGTGGGGCTCGTCGACGAAGGCGCGGAACATCTGGGTGCTGGCGGAGGTCTCCGCGGGGTCGCCGCCCGGCTGCTCCTGGTACTGCTGAGGGTCCGGCTGGTACTGCTGCGGCTGGTACTGCTGCTGCGGCGGCTGCGCCTGCTGCTGGGGCTGCTCGTACTGCGGGTACTGCGGCTCCGGCTGCTGGTACTGGGGCTGCTGCGGCGCGAACTGCTGCTGCCCGCCGTAGGAGGTGTCGTACCCGGGCTGCGCCTGCGGCTGCTGGTACTGCGGCTGGGGCTGCTGGGGGTGCCCGTACTGCGGCTGCTGCTGGGGCTGCTGCTGCGGGTAGTTCGGGTCGTATCCGTAGCCCGTGTTCGGGGCGTTGGGCGAGGGGTTGTAGTCGGCCATGGAAAGGGATGCTAACGAACGAGTCTCGGCGCGGTATATCCGCTCCGCCCGATCCTGACACGCGCTGTCAGTCAGACCGGGCAATGCTGGACGGATGGCGCAAGGGGGGCAGTTCGCCCGGGAGGCGCCCGAACTGGCCGCCGAGGTCCGGGCCGTTCAACCGCGCCTGCCGCCGCACCCGCGCGCGGGCATGACCGATCTCACACCCGCCCGGACCGTCAGGACTCCGTGACGGACCCGTCGCGCGGGCAGGCGGCGTAGGCGCGCAGGAAGGCGCGGACGCCGGAGGAGAGGATCTCCTCCACCAGGCCCTCGTCCATCGGGAGCGAGCCGTAGCCGGACCGGGTCACCACCTCGGTGCCGGCGAGGTGGGTGAGGTGCGCCGCGACCCGCGCGGGCCTCTCGCCGTGCAGGTCGAGGAGGCCGAGGTCGGCGAACGCCGCCAGCCTGCGGGCCAGTTCGGCGGCGGCCGCGGCCGGTCCGGTGGCCTGCCAGGCGGCCACCACGTCCGGCGGCAGGTGCCGCACCTCGGCCTGGATCTGCCGGACCATCGCGAAGTGCACCGGGTGCTCGTGCACCAGCGCGGTGCGCCGGCGCACCAGCGCGAGCAGGTCGCGCTCCAGGTCCTCGGGCCGCGGCGGCCGCTCGGGGTCCAGATAGCGGGAGAAGACCGCCAGTTCGGCCGCCACCACCTCCTCCGACCCGGCGAGGATCGCGGCGTTGAAGAGCTCGCTCTTGCCGCCCGGGAAGTGGTTGTAGACGGTCCTGGTGGAGGCGCCGGCCTCGGCGGTGATGTCGTCGACCGTGGCGCGGCCGTAGCCGTCGCGCGCGAAGACCGCCCGCGCGCCCTCGACGATCTCCCGGCGCTTCTGCGCGGACCGCGCGCTGCGCCCGTCCACCGCCGCTCCGCCCATGGTCCCGGTCCGCCTTCCGCCTTGAGGACTAAGTACAACGACCACTGTACTCTCAACAACGCTCGTTGTACTTTGATGTCCGTGGCCGACACCCGGCCCACCGAGACCTCACCCGAAGGACACGACCATGACTCAGTCGCCGCAGTCGGACGCCGGCGCGACCCCCGCCACCACCGCCGCCTCCGCCGCCCCGGCCGCCGACCGCCCGCTGCGCGTCGCCGTGCTGGTCGGCAGCGTCCGCGCCGGCCGCGTCGGCCCCGCCGTCGCCGACTGGTTCACCGCCCTCGCCGCCGCCCGCCCGGACCTCGAGGTGGACGTCGTCGACGTCGCCGAGGCCACCGAGCACCTGCCCCTGGACCTCAGCGGCTTCCGCGGCCCCTACGGCCTCGACCCCGCCACCGCCCCCGAGGTGACCGGCCGGCTCGCCGCCGCCGACGCCTTCGTCGTCGTCACCGCCGAGTACAACCACAGCTTCCCGGCCGGGCTGAAGAACCTCATCGACTGGCACTACACCGAGTGGCAGGCCAAGCCCGTCGGCTTCGTCTCCTACGGCGGCGTCGGCGGCGGCATCCGGGCCGTCGAGGCGCTCCGGGTGGTCTTCCCCGAGCTGCACGCCATGACCGTGCGCGACGCCGTGAGCCTGCACGGGCCCTGGAACCACCTGGACGACAACGGACTCCCCCGCGAGCTGGCCGTCTGCGAGTCCGCCGCGAAGAACATGCTCGACCAGCTCACCTGGTGGGGCCACGCGCTGCGCACCGCCCGCGACACCCGGCCCTACGGCTCCTGAGGGGACGTCACCATGAGCACCGCATCCGCATCCGCCGCGCCGACCTCCTCGGCCCCGGCCGGCGGCGCGCCCGCCGCGGCCCCCGCCCCGCGCACCGGCGCCGTCCTCGCCGTCGTCGTCACCGCCGGGCTGATGGCCATCCTCGACGCGACCATCGTCACCGTCGCGCTCCACCCGCTCTCCGCGGTCTTCCACACCGGGCTCGCCACCATCCAATGGGTCACCAGCGCCTACACCCTGGCGCTCGCCGCCGTGGTGCCCACCGCCCCCTGGGCGATGGGGCGGTTCGGCGCCAAGCGCACCTACCTCACCGCGATCGGGCTCTTCACCGCCGGCTCGGTGCTGGCCGCGCTCTCCTGGAGCGTCGGCGCGATGATCGCCTTCCGGGCGGTGCAGGGCCTCGGCGGCGGACTGCTGATGCCCGTCGGCATGGCCATGGTGCTGCGCACCGCCGACCGCTCCCGGCTGGGCCGCTCGATGGCCGTGCTCGGACTCCCCGTCCTGATCGGCCCGGTGGCCGGGCCCACCCTGGGCGGCTGGCTGCTGGACAGCCTCAGCTGGCACTGGATCTACCTGGTCAACCTGCCCATCGGCGCCGCCGCGCTGGCGCTGGGCGCCTGGCTGCTGCGCCGCGACGCTCCCTCGGCGGCCGAGCGCCGCACGGTGCCCCGGCTGGACGTCCCCGGGCTGCTCACCCTCTCCCCGGGCCTGGCGCTGCTCATCTACGGCCTGGCCACCGGAGGTTCGCACGGCGACCTGGCGGCGCCCGCCGCGCTGATCCCCGCCCTGGTCGGGCTGGCGCTCGTCGCGCTCTTCGTGCGGCGCGCCCTGACCACCGCCCACCCGCTGGTGCAGCTGCGGCTCTTCGGCAACCGGACGTTCGCGGCGGGCGCCGCCGTGCTGATCGTCTTCGCGATGGGCTACTTCGGGTCGATGCTGCTCAACCCGGTCTACTACCAGACCGTGCGCGGGCTGACGCCCACCCAGAACGGGCTGCTGGGCATCCCCTTCGCGGTGGTCGTCGGGACCACCATGCAGATCGCCACCCGGCGGGTCGACAAGGTCTCGCCGCGGGCGATGATCGCGGGCGGCAGCGTGCTGGCCGTCACCGGGATGCTGCTGTTCACCGCCCAGCTCGGGGCGTACACCCCGTACTGGCGGCTGGTGGGGGCGCTGCTGGTGACGGGCGTGGGGGTGGCCATGGTGCTGATGCCGGCCCAGACCACCGCGACCCGCGGCCTCGCCCAGGAGGACGTGGCCTCCGGCTCCACCCTGCTCAACATCGTCTCGCAGACCGGGATGACGCTCGGCGCCGCGCTGATGTCGGTGCTGCTGGGCGTCAACGGCGGCACCGACCTCGCGGCCGGCCCGGTCGCCGCGGCGCGCGGCTTCGCCCACACCTACTGGTGGGCCGCGGGGCTGCTGGCGCTGGCCGCCGTCCCTGCCCTGCTGCTGCCCGGCCGGAAGCGGACCGAGCGGTGAGGGCTCCTGTCGCGGGGCGGACGGACATGCCAGGCTCGACCGCATGAGCGATGCCCTGCGACTGAACCCCCTCCCCGAGCCCGGCAGTTCCGACCGCCCCGCGGTCCTGGTGCTGCCGGGCGGCGGATACCGCCACCTCGCCGACCACGAGGCCGAGCCGGTCTGCGACTGGCTCGGCACCCTCGGGCACGACGGCTACGTGCTGCGCTACCCCGTCGGCGACGCCGACGTCCACCCCGTCCAACTGGACGCCGCCCGGGCCGCGATGCGGCGCCTGCGGGCGCGGCACCGGAGGGTCGGGGTGCTCGGCTTCTCGGCCGGCGGGCACCTGGCGGGGATGCTCTCGGCCGGCAAGGGGATCCCGGCGGGGGAGCGGCCGGACTTCGCGGTGCTCTGCTACCCGGCGCTCTCCTGGCAGTCCTTCGGCCCCACCGACGGCTTCGCGGTCGACCCGCTGCTGGGCCCGGACTCCACCCCGGAGCTGCAGCGCGCGGTCTCCTACGAGGAGTTCGCCACCGCCGACGCGCCGCCGACCTTCCTCTGGCACTGCGCGGACGACGACGGCGTCGGCGTCCGGCACTCCCTGATGGCCACCCAGGCGCTCGCCGACCTCGGCGTCCCCGTCGAGCTGCATGTGCTGCCGACCGGCGGCCACGGCAAGGGCCTGGCGGCCGACGAGCCGGACGCCTCGCGCTGGACGGCGCTCTGCGCGGACTGGCTGCGCCGGCTGGAGGAGGCCGGCCCGCCTCACTGACCGATCGCCACGCTCTCCGCGGTGACGAGGCTGAAGGGGTGCCCGACCGGGTCGGCGTAGACGCGGTAGCCGATCGGCTTGTCCGACCCCTCCAGCAGGGTGGCGCCCAGCGCGAGCACCTTCGGCTCGGCGACGTCCAGGTCGTCGACGAGCACGTCGAGATGCATCTGGGACGGGCGCGCGGGGTCGGGCCAGCGCGGCGGTCGGAAGTCGGCGACCCGCTGGAAGGTGACCGTCTCGCTGCCCGACGGGCTCCGCAGCACGACGTACTCCTCGGAGTCCAGCACCCGCGGCAGCGACAGCAGGCCCTCGTAGAAGCGCGCGAGGGCGGAGGGGTCGGGGCAGTCGACGACGAGGGAGAACAGGCGTCCGATCATGGAGGCCACTATGCCCGGAGCGTCCGCACATGGCGGTGGCCGGGCTCGGGGAACATCGGCGGCAGCGGCGGCAGGACGCCGTCCAGGGTGTAGCCGCACTTCTCCGCGACCCGGCAGGACGCCGCGTTGCCGACCTGGTGCCTGAGGGTGATCCGCCGCACCTCGGCCGCGGACTCCGGCCGGTCCGGGCCGAGCACCCAGTCGGTGACCGCCTCCAGCGCGCGGGGCGCGACGCCGCGGCCGCGCGCCGCGGGGAGCGTCCAGTAGCCGACCTCGCCCTCGGTGCGGCCCGCCCCCAGATCGCGCACCGCGACATGGGCGACGGGACGGCCCACCGGGTTGCCGCGGCGGTCGGCGACCAGCACGGCGAAGCCGTAGGAGCTGCCGTCCGCCCAGGTCAGCGCGCGGCGCTCCAGCCACTCGCGGGCCTCGGCGACGGGGCTGCGGTGCACCATCGGCCCGGTCTGCCGGGTCGGCGTCCAGCGGACCACCTCCGGATCGGCCAGCGCCGCCGCCACCACGGCCGCATCCACCGGATGCCCGGCCCGCCACGGCCGCAGCCGCACCCCGTCGCCCGTGATCTCCACGCCTCGCCCCTGCTCTCGCCGTCCGACCGACACCGATCACGAACGGCGGCGCACCGAACGGCGCTCCGGCAACCGCTCCGACCTCCGGACCTGCCTCGGAACGCTACGTGGTGTTCGGAGCCCGAGCAACGCGCCCCGGGCGTCCCGTCCGCATCGCGCGCATCGTGCGCATCGCGCGCTCACCGGGAGGCCGCGAGCACCTCGGCGACGGCGCGCCGCGCGTCGCCCGCCGGCGACGGGTCGGCGTCCCTGAAGTGCCGCATCGTGATCAGGGCCTGGGAGAGCACGCGCCCGCGCCCGCGGAGCCAGGTCGCGTCGTCCACGTCCAGCGCCGCCCGGAACGCGTCGCGGACGTGCGCGGGCAGCAGGTACCACGCGGGGAACAGGTCGCACGCCGGATCGCCGACCCCGCAGGTCTCGAAGTCGAGCACCGCGGCCAGCCGTCCCTCCGCCGACACCAGTATGTTGCTCGGCATCAGGTCCGAGTGCACCCACACCTCGCGCCCGTCGTACGGCGCCGCGAGCGACTCCTGCCAGGACGCCAGCGCCGCCCGGGTGTCGACCAGGCCGTCCAGCCCGGCGATCGCCTGCCGCGTCGCGGCGTCCATCGCGGCCATGGGAGCACGCGTCCGACGCTCGCCCGGATACCCGGGCGGCCGGTCCGGCAGGTCGATCCGCCGGAACGCGTCGACGAACGCCGCGAGGTCCGCCGCCAGCCGGCGCGGATCGGCGAGCGCGCCGGGCACGGGGTGCGCCCCGGTGAGCCAGCGGTGCACGGACCACTCGCCCGGGTAGGCGTCGGTGGGTGCGCCGATCGCCTCGACAGCCGGGACGGCCACCGGCAGGAGCGGCGCGAGCGCCTCGAGCTTCGCCCGCTCCCGCCGGACGATGTCGGCGGTGGACGGCTCGAACTGCAGCCGCACGCTCAGCTCGGCGCCGAGGCGGTAGATCGCGTTGCACAGCCCGGTGGAGTCGACCGGCTCCAGCGGCAACCCGGCCCACCGCGGGAACTGCGCGGCCACCAGCCCGCGGACGAGCGGCGTGTCGATGCGGGCCCGATCGGCGTGCATCCCGTGGCGGCTCACGGCCCCATCGAAGGCCCGGGCCGCACCGCTGTCAACGCGATTCCCCCGGCCCGCCCGTCACCCGGCCAGTCGCACCACTCACGCAAGAGGCCCCCTCCCGTTCCCGGGAGGGGGCCTTTGACCTGCGGTGCGCTCGAAGGGACTCGAACCCCCAACCTTCTGATCCGTAGTCAGATGCTCTATCCGTTGAGCTACGAGCGCTTGCGCTGCCTGGTCGGCGTTGCGGGTGCAACATTACATGACCCGCCGCCGGAGGCGAAATCGGTTATGCGGAGCGGGTGCGGAGGGTGCCTCGGGAACGGCGGCGGCCCCGGCGCGCTCCCCGCGGGGGGTGCGCGCCGGGGCCGTCGGCGGAGTGCGGAGGCTCCGGGATTTGAACCCGGGATGGGGGGTTACCCCAAACCGCATTAGCAGTGCGGCGCCATAGACCAGACTAGGCGAAGCCTCCTGAAGCGGAGCGGGACCGTCGCGCGGTCGCTCCACAGGGATGATGGCACAGCCCGGGGGCTCGCCACCAATGCATTCGTCAGAGTACTAGGCGGTTCCTCGGCAGCGCAAAGAAGCATGGAATAGTGAGGGGGTGCGGAGGGCGGCCGGTGGTCCCTCCGGCGCGCGCGTTCGTCAGTGAGGGGAGGACGTGTCACCGTGAGCGGTGGAACGGCCCGAGGGGTGGCCCGACTCGATCCGATACTCGACGCCCTGCCCGATGCCCTGCTCGTGGTGAACCGGAACGGAACCGTGGTGAGCGCCAACCGCGCCGCCCTGGAGCTGTTCCAGGTCCCCGGGACCGGGGTCATCGGGCGCGGCCTGCTCTCTCTGCTGCCCGCATTCGACCCGGGGCGCATCCCCGGGTCGCCGCGGCGCACCGTCACTCCCGCCGAGTACGCCGGCGGCGCCCCCACCCGCAGCGCGCCCGCGCGGATGGCCGCGCACCGCACGGACGGCTCCGAACTCACCGTCGAGGTCAGCTCGCAGCTCACCTACGACGACCACGGCTACGGCCCGTCCGCCTACGGCAGCCTCCCCGGCGACGGGGACATGCTCGTGCTGGTCGTCCGCGACCTCACCGGCAGCGCCGACACCGAGAACGAGCTGCGCCGCCAGCAGAAGCAGACCGAGATGATCCTGCGCGCCGCCGGCGAGGGAATCCTCGGCATCGACCGCGACGGGCGCGTGGTGCTGGTCAACCCGGCCGCCGCCCGGCTGCTCGGCTACCGCGCCAGCGAGATCGGCGGGCAGGAGCTGCTGCCGCTGGTCGCCCACTCCCGCCCGGACGGCTCCCCGCTGCCCGCCGAGGAGACCGCGCTGCACGACACCCTGCGCACCGGCCGCCGCCACCGGGTCGGCCGCACCGTGCTGTGGCGCAAGGACGGCACCCCGCTGGAGGTGGAGCTCGGCACCGCGCCGGTGAAGGAGTCCGGCGAGAACGGCGAGGAACTCGTCGGCGCCGTGCTGGCGTTCACCGACCGGACGCGGCTGAGCGCGCTCGCCTCCCGCGCCGAGGAGCTGGCCGGCCTGCTGGAGGACGAGCTGGAGGGGCGGCTGGCCCGCCTCCACCAGCAGCTCGCCGACCTCGCCTCGGACGCCGGGGCGGCGCTCTGGCCGGAGGCGCAGCGGCTGCTGAAGCACCTGTCCCGGGAGTCCTCGCGGATGGCGCGGCTGGTGACCGACGTCCGCGACCGGCACGGGCTGGAGAGCGGCCGCGAGCCGCTGAGCCGCCGTCAGGTCTCGGTCGACCGGGTGCTCAACGAATCCGTGTCGATCGGCGTGCAGCTGGTCGGCGCCGGGCGGGCGCGGTTCGCCGTGCACACCGCCCCCTTCGACGTGGTCGCCGACGAGGAGCGGCTGGCGCTGGCGCTGGGCCACCTGGTCGCCGAGACGGTGCGCGGCCTGGGCGGCGACGGCCCGGACGGCGGCGGGACGTACGGCGGTTCGCTCGCCGCGGCGGCCGACGGGCGGCGCGAGCTGCCGGGGTCGGCGGAGCTGCGGCAGCTCACCGAGGCCGGGGTGCCGCAGGGCGCCGCGGTGACGATCGCCGCCGCGCAGCGCGGCGAGAGCGCGCGGATCGAGGTGCGCGGGCCGGTCTTCGCCGGCGGATCGGCATCCGGTTCCGGGTCCGGGTCCGGGTCGGGATCCGGGTCGGGATCGGGCGAGGACGGGCGAGGCGAATCGCTCCATCTGGCGCTGGCCCGCTCCGTGGTGGAGCGGCACGGCGGAGTGCTGCAGGCGCACACCATGCCGGACGGCGGACGCACGTACGTGGTCGAGCTGCCGCTGGTGCCCGAGGGCGGCACCGACCCGGACCGCGAGGTCCGGGAGGCGCGCGCGGCGCGCAACGGCGGCGTGGCCGCGCTGCCGGCCGCCGGGGCGCACGAGCGCGCGGAGCAGCGTGCGGAGCAGGGCGGCGGACGGCGCTCGCACCGGCGCGCGGTGGACGCGCAGGCGCCCGGCGCCGCGCACACCACCCCTGCCCCCGCTGCCCCCTGTC
>NZ_MLCF01000084.1 GCF_001879105.1 Mangrovactinospora gilvigrisea
CCCACGGCGCCCCTCTCGCCGCGCCCCGCCCCGCCGCGCTCCGCCCTGCCCCACGGCGCCCCTCTCGCCGCGCCCCGCCCCGCGGCGCTCGGCCCCGCCGCGCCCCCTCGCCGTGGCCCGCCCCGCTGGGCGGGGCGAAGCGGGGGTGGGGCCAACACGATTGACTGAGCAAAAGGCGTATAAGCGGATAAAGCACACATAGCGTGACCGCATGGAGCGACCCCGAGGCCACGCCGTCCCCCGCGCCGTGCACCGCGCGGGCCTCCTCGCCGCCGTCTCCGCGCTCCTGCTCGGCGCCGCCCTGCCCGACGGGCGTCCCGCCGCCGCCTCGCCCGGCTACCTCTCCTATCTGCTGGTCGCGGACGACGACGGCCCCTCCGGCACCGCCGAGGCCTCCGCCGCGGCCGCCGACGCCGGAGGCGTCCTCGCGCACCGCTACACCGAGATCGGCGTCATTCTCGCCTACGCCTCCGACCCGGACTTCGCCCGGCGCGCCGCCGCCGAGCCCGGCATCGCCAAGGTCGGCGCCACCCGCACCGTGCGCACCCGCAGCATCCCCGTCATCGCGGCCTCCGCCGACGCCGGGAGGTCGGGCACCTCCGGCGCGTCGGCCGGGGAGGCCGGGGAGGCCGGGGCGACCGGAGCCGTCGGCCCGGTCGGCGGGATCCCGCGGCCGCTGGACGGCGCCGGCACCCCCGGACGCGTCCCCATGCCGGTGCCCGTCCCCGCCGGGCTCGGCGGCATCTCCGACGAGCGGGCCACCCGCGTGCCGCCCGCGCACGTGCTGCCCGCCGACGACGGCGGCTACCCCGACCCGCACGAGCGCGGCGCGTGGTTCCGCACCGCGGTCGGCGCCGACCGCACCTCGGTGGAGGCGCTCGCCGCCGGCACCCCGGCCGCGAGCCGCCCCGTCGTCGCCGTACTGGACAGCGGGGTCGACGACACCCATCCCGACCTGGCCGCCGAGGTCGACCCGGCGCGCTCCGCCTCCTGCGAGACCGGCGCCCCCGACAACTCCTTCGGCGCCTGGCGCCCGCTCTCCAACTACGACGATTCCGGCCACGGCACCCATGTCGCCGGAATCGTCGCCGCCGCGCGGGACGGCGATGGCGTCGCCGGCATCGACCCCGGCGCCCGGATAGCCGCCGTCCGGCTGCTCGGCACCGCCGGCCAGTACTACGCGGAGAACATCGTCTGCGGCTTCGTCTGGGCCGCCGAGCACGGCGCCCGCGTCGTCAACAGCAGCTACTTCGCCGACCCGTGGAAGTACAACTGCCCCGGGCAGCCCGACCAGGCGGCGATCATCGCCGCGGTCGGCCGGGCCGTCGCCTACGCCCAGCGCAGCGGCGCGGTGGTGGTCGCCTCGGCCGGCAACGACGGCGTCGACCTGCGCGCCCCCCACGAGGACGACCGCAGCCCCAACGACCACCCCGCGGGGACGATCCCGCCGGTGCGCCAGGTCGGCCCCGAGTGCATCCGGCTGCCCGGGCAGCTGCCCGGCGTGCTCAAGGCCACGGCCCTGGACCGGGACGGCCGCGCCGCCTCCTACAGCAACGACGACGGCGGCCCGGGCACCGTCGCCGCGCCCGGCGGCGATCCGGACGCCCCGCCCTCGCAGCAGATCGTCTCCAGCTGGCCCGGCGGCGGCTACCGCGCGCTCTCCGGCACCTCGATGTCGGCCGCGGTGGTCAGCGGGGTGTCGGCGGTCATCGCGGAGCAGCACCCGGGGCTGACCGGAAGCCGGCTGCGCGCGGCCGTCCTCGCCGACACCGTCACCGATCCGGCCGGACCGGCCTTCGGGCCGCTGGTGCACATCCCCTGACGGGGCGTCCGGCCGGGGTCGGCCGCGTCCAACCGGGTCGGGCCGGGTTCGGCCCCGTCAGCGGGCGACCTCGGTGGCGCGGGACTCGCGCACCACGGTGATCCGGATCTGCCCCGGGAAGCTCAGCTCGTCCTGCACCCGCTTGGCCACCTCGCGGGCGATCACCTGGGCGCCGAGGTCGTCCACCTCCTCCGGACGCACCATCACCCGCACCTCGCGCCCCGCCTGCATCGCGAACACCTTCTCCACCCCGGGCTCGGCGGAGGCGATCTCCTCCAGCCGCTCCAGCCGGTGGACGTAGGCCTCCAGCGACTCGCGGCGCGCGCCCGGACGGGCCCCCGAGACGGCGTCCGCCGCCTGCGTCAGCACCGCCTCCACGGTGCGCGGCTCCACCTCGCCGTGGTGGGCCTCGATGGCGTGCACCACCTCCGGACCCTCCCCGCAGCGGCGGCGACCTCGGCGCCGACCAGGGCGTGGCTGCCCTCCCGCTCCTGGGTGAGGGCCTTGCCGATGTCGTGCAGCAGGGCGCAGCGCCGCAGCAGCGCCGCGTCGAGGCCGAGCTCGGCGGCCATCAACCCGGCGAGCTGGGCCGATTCGACCAGGTGGGCGAGGACGTTCTGGCCGTAGGAGGTGCGGAAGCGGAGCCGGCCGAGGAGGGCGACCAGCTCCGGGTGGACGTCCATCACATCGGCCGCGACCAGGGCGTCCTCGGCGGCGCGGCGGCAGCGCTGGTCGACCTCGCGGGCGGCGCGGCGGTGCGCCTCCTCGATGCGGTGCGGATGGATGCGGCCGTCGGCGACCAGCGCCTCCAGGGCGATCCGGGCGACCTCGCGGCGCAGCGGGTCGAAGGAGGACAGCAGCACCGCCTCGGGCGTGTCGTCGATGATCAGGTTGACGCCGGTGACGGCCTCGAAGGCGCGGATGTTGCGGCCCTCGCGGCCGATGATGCGCCCCTTCATCAGGTCGGAGGGGAGGGAGAGCACGGAGACGGTGGACTCGGCGGTCTGGTCGGCGGCGATCCGCTGGATCGCGGTGGCGACGACGGCACGGGCGCGGCTCTCGGCCTCCTCGCGGGCCCGGTCCTCCAGCTCGCGGGCGCGCCGCGCGGCCTCCCGCTTGGCGGACTGCTCGATCTCCCGGACGAGCTCGGCGCGGGCCTGCGCGGCGGTGAGGCCGGCGATCCGCTCGAGCGCCTCGCGGCGGGCGTCGGCGAGGCCGTGGAACTCGGTGCGCTGCTGGTCGAGGCGGACGGCCTTGGCGGCGAGGCGGGCGTGGCGGCGCTGCAGTGCGAGGGCGCCGGCGGCGAGCACGGCGAGCGTGACGACCAGCAGCACCACCGAGGCGATGACCAGCGCGAGCTGCATGGCACCACTCCTGGCCGGGAGGCGACGGTGGAGGGGGATTCCGCTGGTGCGAGGCTAAGACTGCATCACGGTTGGGTCAACCGTCTGTAACGCGGCGGGAGCTGGGGTGGTGCGGGGAGGCTCGCCGGCCGGCGGGCCGTGAGCAAGGAGGGCCGACCGGAACCCGGCAGGCCTCCCCGCACCGCACGGCGCGTCTCCGCGTCACGGCGCCTCCTCCTCGAGCGCGCGCCGCACCACCCGGAGCGCCATCCCCTCGGAGTAGCCCCTGCGGGCCAGCATGCCCGCCAGCCGGCGGACCCGCTTGGGGTACTCCAGGCCCGCCGTCGACCGCAGCTTGCGGTCGACCAGCGCGCGGGCCGCGGTCTCCTCGTCGTCGGAGTCGACCGCGGAGACGGCCTCCTCCACCAGGACGCCGTCCACCCCCTTGGCGCGCAGCTCGCGGGCGATCGCCATCCGGGAGAGCCCGCGGTTGCGGTGGCGCGACTCCACCCACGCCCTCGCGAACGCCGCGTCGTCGATGAGGCCGACCTCGGTGAAGCGGTCCAGCACCAGCTCGGCCGCCTCCTCGGGGATGTCGCGCTCCCGCAGCGCGTCCGCCAGCTGCCGCCGGGTGCGCGAGCGTCCCGTCAGCAGGCGCAGGCAGATGTTCCGCGCCCGCTGCTCGGGATCCTCGCGTGTCGCCGGCGGGGCCGACTCCTCGGCCCGGCGCGTCACTTGCTCGTCGGGGCGACGGACTTGACCGGGACGGCCTTCTTGGCCGCGCCCTTCGCCGCACCCTTGGCGGGCTTGGCCGCGTCCTCGGCGGAAGCGGGCGCCGGGACCTCGGCGGCAGCCGGGGCGTCGCCCTCGGCCGGGACCGCGGCCACGACCTCCTCCGGCTTCTTGATGACGCCGAGCTTCTCCTTGATCTTGCGCTCGATCTCCTCGGCCAGCTCCGGGTTGTCCTTCAGGAACCGGCGGGCGTTCTCCTTGCCCTGGCCGAGCTGGTCGCCCTCGTAGGTGTACCAGGCGCCGGACTTGCGGACGAAGCCGTGCTCCACGCCCATGTCGATCAGGCCGCCCTCGCGGCTGATGCCCTCGCCGTAGAGGATGTCGAACTCGGCCTGCTTGAACGGCGCGGCGACCTTGTTCTTGACGACCTTGACGCGGGTGCGGTTGCCGACCGCGTCGGTGCCGTCCTTCATCGTCTCGATGCGGCGGATGTCCAGCCGGACGGAGGCGTAGAACTTCAGCGCGCGGCCGCCGGTCGTCGTCTCCGGGGAGCCGAACATCACGCCGACCTTCTCGCGGAGCTGGTTGATGAAGATCGCGGTGGTGTTGGAGTGCGAGAGCGCACCGGTGATCTTGCGGAGCGCCTGGCTCATCAGACGGGCCTGGAGGCCGACGTGGCTGTCGCCCATCTCGCCCTCGATCTCCGCCTTCGGCACCAGCGCGGCCACCGAGTCGATCACCACGACGTCGATCGCGCCGGAGCGGATCAGCATGTCGGTGATCTCCAGGGCCTGCTCACCGGTGTCCGGCTGGGAGACCAGCAGGGCGTCGGTGTCGACGCCGAGCTTCTCGGCGTACTCCGGGTCGAGGGCGTGCTCGGCGTCGACGAAGGCGACGATGCCGCCCAGCTTCTGCGCGCTGGCGGCGATGTGCAGCGTCAGCGTCGTCTTGCCGCTGGACTCGGGGCCGTAGATCTCGACGACGCGGCCGCGCGGGATGCCGCCGATGCCGAGGGCGACGTCGAGGGCGGTCGAGCCGGTCGGGATCGACTCGACCTGGGGGCGGTTGTCGGCGCCGAGCCGCATGATCGCGCCGGAGCCGAACTGCCTTTCAATCTGGGCGAGCGCGGCGTCCAGCGCCTTCTCGCGGTCGGTACCTGCCATGGGGTCCACCCTTGTGGGTTGAGTCGATCGCTTCACGTCTACGACGCTAACGGCTGCCACTGACAATCCCGCGACATCGGCCCCGGGGCTGTGGACAACGCGTCGCGCGTCACAGGACGCGAAGCCCAGCAGCAGACCAGCATAGGGGAACAGATATTCGAACAGAGGCCGGGACGGCATACTGGCCCCATGCGGCTCACCGAATTCTGGGCGCGGATGCGGGCCCACCTCGATCCCGGCTACGTCGACTCCTTCTGCCGCGACCAGGTGATCGCCGAGCTCGGGGAGCGGACGGTCCATCAGGCGCTCTCCGACGGGCTGCCCGCCAAGGACGTCTGGCGCGCCGTCTGCAACACGCTGGGGCTGCCCCGCAGCGCCCACTGAAACGGACATCGCATACTTTCGGGCACACTCGTCGCATGCCTGCCCAACCGTCCCCGCCTGCTCAACCGCCCCAACCTGCCGACGAACAGGCCCACTCCCGTCCCCGGATGCCCCGCTGGCTGCCCCGGGCCATGATCATGGCGCTGGTGCTGGTCGGTCTCTATCAGCTGTCGGCCTGGGCCTTCGACCAGCTGCTCGGCCTGCTGGTGATACTGCTGGTGTCGTTCTTTTTGGCCACCGCCATCGAGCCGGCCGTCACCTTCCTCGCCCGCCGCGGCCTGCGCCGCGGCGCCGGCACCTGCCTGGTCTTCGTGGTGCTCTTCATCGCGATCGCGCTCTTCGTCACCGCGCTCGGCTCGCTGCTGGTCGACCAGGTCTCCTCGATCGTGCAGAACTTCCCCGCCTACATCGACGACCTGCTCTCCTGGGTGAACCGCACCTTCCATGTGAACATCACCCTGGACCGGGTGCAGCGCGGGCTGCTCGCCGACTCCGGCACGGCGAAGAAGTGGGCCCAGGAGGCGGCCAACAACGCCTGGGGGCTCTCCTCCTCCGTGCTCGGCGGGCTCTTCGACATGCTCACCGTCACCCTCTTCACCTTCTACCTGGCCGCCGAGGGCCCGCGGCTGCGCCGCTGGATCTGCTCGGCGCTGCCGCCCGCCAAGCAGGTCTACGTCCTCACCGCCTGGGACACCGCGCTCGCCAAGACCGCCGGCTACCTCTACTCCCGGGCGATCCTCGCGGCCATCTCCGCGGTCTGCCACTACATCCTGCTGCTGGTGCTGGGCGTGCCCTACGCGCCGTTCCTGGCGATCTGGGTAGGCCTGGTCTCGCAGTTCGTGCCGACCATCGGCACCTATCTGGCGATCGTGCTGCCCGCGCTGATCGGGTTCGCCTACCGCCCGATCGACGCGCTGTGGATCGTGCTCTTCGCCACCGTCTACCAGCAGGTGGAGAACTACCTGCTGCAGCCGCGGATCACCGCCCGCACCGTGGACATCCACCCGGCGGTGGCGTTCGGCTCGGTGATCGCCGGGGCGGCGCTGCTGGGCGCGGTCGGCGCGCTGATCGCCATCCCGGCGGCGGCCACCATCCAGGGCGTGCTCGGCGCGTATGTGAAGCGCTACCCGATGACGGACGCCCAGGAGCTGGGGCTGCGCCTGGCGATGGACCAGCCGGGGAAGCGGCGGCGACGGCGCCGCCGGGACGGGGACGGCTCGGGCGGGGACGGTTCCGGCGGGGACGGTTCCGGCGGGGACGCCGCGGAGGACTGAGCCCGGGTCAGAGGACGGCCCGCAGCAGGACGGTGACGGCCACCGCCGAGACGATCACCACCAGGAACGGCGCCCGCAGCCGCAGCGCCAGCAGCGCCGCCGCGATGCCGGCGGCCCGCGCGTCCACGGTCAGCTGACCGGCGTGCCGGCTCGAGCCGAAGGTCTGCACCGCCGTCAGCCCGGCCAGCAGCGCCACCGGCACCAGCCCGGCGAACCGCTGCACGGCCGCCCGCTCCAGCCAGCCGGACGGCAGCGAGAGGCCGGCGAGCTTCAGCAGGTAGCAGCCGGCGGCGGTGGCGGCGATGGCCCACCAGGCGGCGGTCATCGGCCCGCCTCCTTGCCGCGCGTGGCCAGCAGGACGATCGGCACGGCGAGCAGCGTCGCCAGCACCGGGACGCCGGCGGGCAGCAGGGGCGTGCACCCCAGCGCGAGGACGACGCCGAGCGCCGCCGTCCAGCGCTGCTCGGCGCCCTGCCGCAGCCGTGGCCCGAGCAGCGCCAGGAAGGCGGCGGGGCCGGCGGCGTCCAGGCCGAAGCGGGACGGGTCGCCGAGGGCGCCGGCGCCGAGCGCGCCGGCGACGGTGGTGGCGTTCCACAGCAGGTAGAGGGAGACGCCGGTGGTGGTGAAGCCGGCGCGGGCGGAGCGGCGGTCGGGCTGGGCGAAGGCGACCGCGGAGGTCTCGTCGATCACCCAGTGCGCCATCAGCGGGCGGAGGGCGCGCGGGGGCGAGAGTTGCAGTGAGAGGCGCATCCCGTAGAAGGCGTTGCGGACGCCGAGGAAGAGCGCGCCGGCGACGGCCGCCAGCGGGGCGGCGCCGCCGCCGAGGGCGCCGACCAGGGCGAACTGGGAGGCGCCGGTGAACGCGAGTGCGCTGAGTGCGGCGCACTGCCAGAGCGTGAGGCCGTCGCCCGCGGCGGTGACGCCGAAGGCGAAGCCGGAGAGGCCCACCGCGAGGCCGACGGCGAGGCCGTCGCGGACGGGGTGGGCGGTGGGGGCGGTCGTTATGGTCACGCGTCCCAGGGTTGCCGTGGTGGGCTGCCGCGGGCTTGAACGTTCTTGCGTCGGGTCGAAGGGGTGCGCGCCGTGCGGTGCGGGCTGGCCTGTCGGGCGGCGGGTTGGTGGTGGTCACTCGCGCAGTTCCCCGCGCCCCTCGGCGGTGTGGGCTGGTCTGTCGGGCG
>NZ_MLCF01000085.1 GCF_001879105.1 Mangrovactinospora gilvigrisea
GACGAGGCGACCACCCGCGTCGCGTTCTTCTTCGCCGACCGCGGCCGGGTCAGCGCCGCGCCGACCAGGATGACCGCCGCCCCCACCGGGGTGTTCCAGCCGATCCGCTCGCCCAGCACCAGCACCCCGGCCGCCGTCGAGATGATCGGCACGAAGTAGGTCACCATCGTCGCCGTGGTCGGCCCGACCTCCGCCACCAGCCCGTACTGGATCAGGAACGCCGTCCCCGTGCCCAGCGCCCCCAGCGCCGCGATCGCCAGCAGCGGCACCGCCGGGAAGGACGTCGGCGCCTGCGTCACCAGCGCCGCCGCGACCGCCACCTGGACGGTGCCCAGCAGCAGCTGAGCGCTCGTCATGGACAGGTCCGACTCGCTCCGCCCGCCCAGCGTCCGCCGCACGTACGCCCATCCCACCGCGTAGCTGGCGGCCGCCGCGAGAGCCATCCCGACGCCCGCGCCCAGGCCCCGTCCCGCCAGCCCGTCCCACACGCCCAGCACCACCAGCACCCCGGCGAAGCCCAGCCCCAGGCCGACGACCCGGCGCCGGTCCGGACGGTCCTCGCGGAGCGCCACCAGCGACAGCAGCATCCCGAAGAGCGGCGTGGTGGCGTTGCAGATCCCCGCCAGCGCCGACGGGATGGACTGCTCGGCGTAGGCGAAGAGCGAGAACGGCAGCGCGTTGAGGAAGAACGCCGCCACCGCGAGGTGGCCCCAGGCCTTGGCGTCGCGCGGCAGCCGGTCGCGCTTCACCGCCAGCACCACCAGCAGCACGGCCGTGCCGAAGAGCATCCGGCCCAGCGTGACCTGCAGCGGGGCGAAGGCATCGGTGCCGAGCTTGATGAAGAGGAAGCTGCAGCCCCAGACGAGGCAGAGGACCGCGAACCGCACCCGCCAGTCCAGCAGCTGCAGTCGTCGCGGGGACGGGGAGGAGTTCGGCAGGCGTGTCATGCCCTCAACTGTGAGGGCCGACCATGCTTTAGGACAACCGAGATCTCATGCAAGGAACTCTGTAGCATCTCTTACATGTTCAATGTGGAGCGCCTCCGCATCCTCGCCGCCGTCGAGCGCCACGGCTCGGTCAGCGGCGCCGCCGCCGGACTGCACGTCACCACCTCCGCCGTCTCGCAGCAGATGGCCAAGCTGGAGCGGGAGTGCGGCCAGCGGCTGGTCGTCCGCCAGGGCCGCGGCATCCGCCTCACCGACGCGGGACGGCTGCTCGCCGGGCACGCCTCCCGCGTCCTGTCCCAGCTGGAGCTCGCCTATGCCGACCTGGAGGCGCACCGCGGCGCCGCCGTCGGCGACCTGCACATCAGCGCTTTCCCCACCGCCGCGCGCGGGCTGATGCCCGCCGCGCTCGTCGCACTGCGCGCCGAGCACCCCGGGCTGCGCCCGCGGCTGAGCGAGGTCGAGCCGGAGGCCGCGGTGCGGCACGTCGCCCGCGGCGACACCGACCTGGCGGTCGTCCTCGACTGGTACAACCGCCCGCTGCCGATCCCGGCCGGCCTCGCCAAGAAGCCGCTGCTGGACGACCCGGTCGACGCGCTCGTCCCGGTCGGCCACCGGCTCGCCGATCCCGAGCGGACGGAGGCGATCGGCCTGGGCGACCTCGCCGACGAGGAGTGGATCTGCTGGACGGAGGGCGGCTTCTGCCGCGACTGGCTGCTCTTCACGCTCCGCGGCCAGGGCGTCGAGCCCAAGCTGTCGCACGCCGCCGAGGAGCACCACACGCAGTTCGTGCTGGTGGCAGCCGGGCTCGGCGTCGCCGTCGCGCCGCGGCTGGGGCGCGATCCGATGCCGGAGGGCGTCGCGGTGCTTCCCGTCCGGCCCGTGATGCGCCGTCATGTCTACGCCGTCTGGCGCGAGGACGGCGACCGCCGCCCCTCCATCCGGGCCGCCCTCAACGCCCTGGAGAAGGCGGCCGCCGAGGCCCGCTGACGCCGATGGGCGCGCCGTCCGCCACCGCCACGGTCAGCCCGCGCGCCGGATTGCAGACGGCGACGATCGGGCGGCCGTGGACGGCCCCGTACCGGCGGGCGAGCGCCACCGCCTCCGCAGCGGTCGCGGCGCGCGTGACGATGTCCAGGTAGCAGCGGCCGGTCGCCGGGTTGAGCCAGGTCCCCAGCCAGAGCCGAGCCCCGCCGTGCGGCGCCGGCTCCCCGCCGCACGCCCCTGGCTCCTCACCGAACGCCGCCGGCTCTTCGCCGCACGCCGCTGCCTCCTCCCCGAGCAGCGGAGCCTCCGCGGCGAGGAAGTCCGCGACGGCCCCGGCCAAGAAGTCGTCCCCCGGGACGATCCGCGTCCGGTCGGGGCGGCGCGGCAGGTACCAGGCGTCCACCGGCGGCAGCAGCGCGCCGGTGCGGAGGTCGGCGGTGACGCCGCCGTCCCTCAGGGTGGCCGCGGCGATCCGCTCGACGACCGGCCTCCGGAGCGTCATGGGCGTCACCGCGCCGGGAGGTCGGCCTCGATGCGGGCGAGGTGGGCGGCGAGGATGTCCTCGAAGGCGGCGGCGCGGTCCACGCCGAGCGGGCGGACGGCGCGGGCGTGGCGGGCGAGGGCGGGAAAGCGCTCGGGGTCGGCGCCCAGCACGGCGACGCGGAACTGCTCCATGCCCTGCTCGTACTCCTCGCCGGTGAGCGTCCCGATGCCGGCGTCCGCGGCGATCAGCGCGGCGAGCAGCACGACCAGCCGGTGGTAGCGCTCCGGGACCTCCTCCTCGGGCAGCCCCGAGGCGGAGAGCGCCTGCAGCACCTCCTCCATGACGATCCGTGAGCCCGCGCCGCCCGAGGCGTACCGCCCCCAGACCGCGGCGAGCTGCGGGTGCTGGCCGAACGCCTCGCGCACCCGCCGCGCGGTGGCGGTGAGGCGCTGCCGCCAGTCGCCCTCGGGGCGGTAGCCGTCCATCGCCGCCAGCAGGATCCGGTCGGCGACGGCGCGCAGCAGCTCCGTCTTGTTGCGGAAGTGGCGGTAGAGGCTGGAGGAGTCCGTTCCCAGTGCCGCGGCGAGCTTGCGGACGCTGAACGACTCGGCGTCGTCCGTGCGCAGCAACTCGGCCGCCGTGTCCAGGATCTCCTCGCTCGACCAGCGCCTTCGGCCTGCCATCTCGCCCCTCTCGTCGCGCTCAGCCTACCCGACGCCCACGGCATTGCACTTGCTGTTGCACGCAGTGCGTGCATAATGAGGACGCATGAACGCAGACATCCAACTGAGGCCCACCGCACCCGACTTCGAGACGATCACCGACGAGGAGCTCGCCACCTACCGCGAGGCGGAGAACCGCTTCCGGGCCTCCGCCGGCGCCCGCGAGGTCCTCGGCGAGCCCGATCCGGGCGCCGCGATCGCGTGGCAGCACCTCGCCCTCCCCGGACGCGACCTCCCGGTCCGCGTCTACCGTCCGGCCGATGACGGAGCCGATGGCGGAGGCGACGCCGACGACCGGCGGGCCCGCCTCCCCCTGGTCGTCCATGTCCACGGCGGCGGGTTCGTCGGCACCGCCGCGCAGTGCGACTGGCCCAACAGCCACCTCGCCGCGCAGCTCCCCGCGGTCGTGGTCTCCGTCGAGCACCGCCTCGCCGCCCCCGACCACCCCGTCGGCGACGCCGCCGACGACGCCTGGGACACGCTCCGCCACCTGCTGGACCACGCCGACGACTGGGACATCGACCCCGAGCGGGTCGCCGTCGTCGGCGAGAGCTTCGGCGGGCTGCTCAGCGCGATCTCCGCGCTCCGCGCCCGGGACGCCGGGGTGCGCCTGCGGGCGCAGGTGCTCGTCAACCCGGCCGTCGACCTCACCGAGGCGATGACCGACCACCCGTCAGTCGCCGAGTACGCCTACCAGCCCAGCCCCGCGCTGCCCGTGCTCCGACTCTTGCTGCGGCTCGCCGTCCCGCCGGGCGTCGACGCCCGCGCGTACTCCCCGCTGCACGCCGACGACCTCGGCGGACTCGCCCCCGCGCTGCTCGTCGTCCCGACCCGCGACGCCCTCGCCGACCACGGCCGTCGCTACGCCGAGCGCCTCCGCGCCGCCGGCACCCCCGTCCGCCTCACCGAGTACCCCGACGCCCCGCACGCCTTCCTCACCCTCCCCGGCCTCGTCCCGCAGGCCGTCCCGGCCCGCGCCGAGATCCTCGACTACCTCCGCACCGCCCTCGCGCCCTGACACCCGCGGCGGAGCTGCGCGCAGCCGTCGCGGCAGGTGCTTACCGTCACCCCGAAGCCGCCCCAGCCGCCCGTCTGCCCCTGGCCGCGTCCACGTGATCAAGGGGGCGCACCACCACGCCAGTTGCCCGTACCGACCGGCACAGCGGCTTCTCCAGGGCCGTGCTGGGCAGGATCCACGACGGGCCACCCGCACGTCGCCGTGACTGAGCGTCACGTACCAGGGCTTGTGGTGAGTTTGTTGCACACTCCGCTCGGGAAGTCGCCGACGAGCCCCGCCCGCGGCCGTCTCCAGCTCCTCCCGCCAGCCCGCGAAGCGTGTCCGGATCGCGTTGGCCCGCGCCGGATCGATGCCGTAGGCCGCGAACTGCTTGTCGGTGCAGCGCTGGATGCGCGCGAGAGCGTCGGCGAACATCCGCAGGTCGAACCCAGCGTCGTTCTCGGCGGCCAGCTCGATGAGTCGCGGGCGGGTGGATCCGGCGTGGGGTCTGGTCTGTCGCGGAGCAGATGACGGGAATCGAACCCGCGCTCTGAGCTTGGGGCGCCCAGGCCGCTCCCTGGCCCACCGTCCCCGTGAAAGCCCTGCGCTTCTTCTTCCCCCGAGTCCTTCCTGCCGACACCCCTGCCCGTGCTTGTCGGCGGTGACGTGGCACGTCCCCATCCGGGTGAATCGACCCACGATCCCCCGAGAGACTTGCATTGGAGAAACTATCATTGATGCAAGTCAGGTCCGCGTATCGGAGGGGTCGGCATGGACGGATTCATCGGGCGTAAGGCAGAGCTCGCGGAGCTCGACGCCATCGCCGGGCAGGTACCCTCCGGCGGCCGCAGCGGTCGGCCCGGTCGGGCGCTGCTGGTGCGCGGGCGCCGCCGGGTCGGCAAGTCCCGCCTCGTCGAAGAGTTCCTGGAGCGAGCCGAGTTGCCGCACCTGTTCTTCACCGCCGTCGGCGGATCCCGTGAGGCGGACCTTGCGAGCTTCGCCCAGGAGCTGGCGGCGTCCAGCCTTCCCGACGCGTCGCGGTTCGCCGGCTTCGCCGTCCCCCAGACCTGGGACGCCGCCTTGTCCATGCTGGCGACCGCCCTCCCTGCCGACCGGCCCAGCGTGGTGGTCCTGGACGAGATGCCCTACCTCGTGCGCGAGGACCCCAGCTTTGAGGGGGCCCTGCAGAAGGCGTTCGACCGACGCCTGTCCAAGCTGCCCGTACTGCTGATCCTGGTCGGATCCGACCTGGCGATGATGGAGCAGCTCAACACCTACGGC
Source organism: Mangrovactinospora gilvigrisea (assembly GCF_001879105.1). Classification (GTDB taxonomy): domain Bacteria; phylum Actinomycetota; class Actinomycetes; order Streptomycetales; family Streptomycetaceae; genus Mangrovactinospora; species Mangrovactinospora gilvigrisea. The sequence goes on from NZ_MLCF01000085.1 coordinate 5,416, forward strand.
CGCCCCTTTTACCAGCGCGGCACCGAGATGAGCATCCCGCCGCTCAGCCCCGCCGACGTCGCGGCCATGCTGGATCTGCCGGCCGCCGATGCCTTCGATGCCTACCTGGTCACCGGCGGGCTGCCGCTGATCCTGGAGGAATGGCCGACCGGGACCGGGCTGTGGGACTACCTGGCAACCGCGCTGCGGCGACCCACCTCCGCCCTGCTGGTCAGTGGGGAACGGGCGCTGGCGGCCGAGTTCCCCACCGATGCCCAGGCCCGCACCGTGTTGTCCGCGATCGGTCATGGCGAGCGCACCTTCACGCTGATCGGCCGCGCCGCCGGAGACCTCAACCCCGGCTCGCTCAAGCGTTCCCTGGAACTGCTGACCGCCCGCCGGATGGTGGCCGCCGAGCTGCCGTTGTCCACCCGGCCCAGCCGGGAGACCCGCTACCGAGTCGAGGACCCGTATCTGCGGTTCTGGCTCTCCTTCATCGGTCCCGGCATTTCCGCTGTCGAACGCGGGCGCGGCGACCGGGTCCTGGCCGATATCCGCACCCAGTGGGCCACTTGGCGGGGCCGCGCCATCGAGCCGGTGATTCGCGAGGCCCTGTGGCGCTTGGCTGACGACCGCCTTCCCGAGGGCACCCGTGCCGTCGGCGGCTACTGGACCCGCACCAACGACCCCGAGATCGACATCGTCGGCGCCGATCGCGCGCCGATCGCCAAACAGATCACCGCGGTCGGCTCCATCAAGTGGCTGGAGAACAAGCCGTTCGACGCGCGCGATCTCTCCCGCCTGCGCACCCACCGCGACCAGCTGCCGGGCGCCTCCGGCGACACCCCGCTGCTCGCCGTCTCCCGCAACGGCTCCTCCCTCGACGCCCTGCCCGTCCTCACCCCCGACGATCTGCTGCGAGCCTGGCCCTGACCGGAGAGCGCGGCCGACTGCGGTGCCGGTGAGCAACCGTCGGACGCGGCGACGTCCGACGCAGTCGGTTGCGGGGGCCAAGCCGCCTCCGACGACACACCATGACTCGAAGGAAGGCTGCGAGCGCCTGCTGGGCCCTGGTGAGATCGGCGGGGAAGCCGGGACGTGGGACCGCGCCGGTGCCGGCGGTGTCCTCGCGCGTACCGGCGCCATCGTCGGAGAGGCGGGCGATGGCAAGCGAGGGCAGGTCACCGCGCTCCAGTTCCTCGCGGATGTCGATCAGTTCCGCGAGTCCACTGGCGCGGCGGCTCGCGATCCGGTGCGGATCTGGTGCGCGGTCCTTGGATTGGTCTGGACCGCGAAGAAGCCCCAGGCCGCCGGCCCGGGGCTTCTCGGTGGAGCGGATGACGGGAATCGAACCCGCGCTCTGAGCTTGGGAAGCTCATGTTCTACCATTAAACTACATCCGCATGACGGGGCGTCAGGTGTGCCCGGTCGTTGCTCACTCTACCCCATCGGCCGTGCCGCGTGCACGGCCGTTCGCGCGTCCGGGGGTGTGAGAAGGGTCCCGCGGGTGTGCGCGGCGAGGGCTGTGGCGGGGGGTGCGGGGGCGGGCGTAGGGTTCCTGGCGATCCCCATGCGACCGGTGCGCCGGCTCTTCACAGGCTTGGCAAAAACCCGGTGCGGCGCGCTGTATCGCGCCCGAATGATCCCGTATTGTGTGGATCTGCCGTCCTCCGCGGGAGGGTCAACCTCCCGAAGGTAAGGGGCGATTCGGCAGCCCCCGGGCTCGGACGGCGCGTATTCGGGGAAGGGGATCGATGGAGGAGCGCACCATCGTCCGATGTGCCGCAGGGCACCTGTTCAGCGTCGGATCGTTCCCGCTGCAGAGTCTCGGCAGCGGGGGACGGCTGGGCCCCGGACGGCTCGTGCGATGTCCCTGCTGCGGACGGCTGCGCAGCTCCGTACCGCAGGACCCGTCTGTCCTCAGCCGCGCCGAGCGGCGGCTCGCCGAACGCCGGCACGTCGAGGACGACGTCAGCTGACGCGCGACAAACGCGACTGACGCGCGACCGACGCGCGTCAGAGGCACAGCGGAAGCACGACCGAAGTGCGACGCCACCCCGTGGCATGCGCCCCGGATTGGGACGCGGCCACCGGGTGGCCGTAACCTCGTGCAGGTGATCCTCTCCGACGGCACGATCCGCAAGATGCTCGCCGAAGGCCGGCTCGTCATCGACCCGCTCAACGACGAGCAGATCCAGCCCGCCAGCGTCGACGTCCGGCTGGGCGCGCAGTTCCTGGTCTTCCGGAACCACGCGACCTCCGTCATCGACCCCTACGACCGCCCCCGCGACCTGATGGAGATGGTCCAGGTCGACGGCGAGGGTCAGGCGTTCGTGCTGCACCCGGGCGAGTTCGTCCTGGGCACCACGCTCGAGGAGATCGGGCTGCCGGACGACATGGTGGCCCGCGTCGAGGGCAAGAGCTCGCTCGGCCGCCTCGGCCTGCTGATCCACGCCACCGCCGGGTTCGTCGACCCGGGGTGGCCGCGCGGCCAGATCACGCTGGAGCTGTCCAACGTCGCCACCCTGCCCATCAAGCTGTGGCCGGGCATGCGGATCGGCCAGCTCTCCTTCCAGATGCTCGACCAGCCCGCCGAACGCCCGTACGGGCACCCCGGGCTGAACTCCAAGTACACCAACCAGCGCGGCCCGGTCGCCTCCCAGTACGAGCGCAACCGGCACCCCGGCACCACCGCGAAGGACGACCGAGGATGACCACCCCCGACGAGCGCGAGACCCTCACCTGGCAGATCTTCGGTGAGGCGTCCCGCAGCCTCGCCCAGGCCATCCACGAGGACGGCTACGAGCCGGACATCATCCTCTCCATCGTCCGCGGCGGCCTCTTCGTCGCCGGCGCGCTGGGCTACGCGCTGGACGTGAAGAACCTGCACACCATGAACGTGGAGTTCTACGACGGCATCGGCTCCACGCTCGACATGCCGGTGATGCTCCCGCCGGTGCCCAACGCGATCGACTTCTCCGAGAAGAAGATCCTCATCGCCGACGACGTCGCCGACACCGGCAAGACGCTCGAACTGGTCAAGGACTTCGTCAAGGACCATGTCGCGGACGTCCGCACCGCGGTGATCTACGAGAAGCCGAACTCCCTCGTCAAGTGCGAGTACGTCTGGAAGCGCACCGACAAGTGGATCAACTTCCCTTGGTCTACTTTGCCTCCTGTCACCAAGCGCGAGGGCCAGGTCCTCGACGCCTGAGGCTGGATCCGGGGTGGCCCGGGGGGCGATCATGGCGCGCATGGTTCGCATGGGTGACGCGGGAGGCGCAGGAGGCGCAGGAGGCGCGGGTGACGCCGGGCGGGTGCCGTGGCGGGTGGTGCTGCTGTCCGGGCCGGCGGGGGCCGGGAAGACGACGGTGTGCCGGCTCGGGCACTCGGCGATGGCGGCCGCCTGGGGGCATCCCGCGGCGGCGATCGACACCGATCAGCTGTACTTCAACGTCGACGCCCGCTGGGAGTTGACCTACGACGACGATCGTAACGCGATGGTGCTGGAGCAGGCCGCGCAGCTCGCCGCCTCGCTCTTCGCGCACGGCTGGCCGACCGTCCTCATCTGCGGCAACAGCCTCTTCGACCCCGTCGACACCGCGCCGTTCGTCGCCCGGATGAGCCCGGTCGCGGCCGTGCACCATGTGTCGCTGGCCCCGACGGCGGAGGCCGTCGTCGCGCGGTGCGCGGGGCAGCCCGACCGCCAGGCGGACGCGCTGGCGGCCGAGGTGCGGCGGCTGGAGGGGCGGCCGCACCCCGGCTCGGCGCGGTTGGACAACTCCGCGCTGACACCCGAGCAGACGCTCGTCGCCCTCGCCGCCCTGGTGGACGGCGGCGCCGGCCGGATCGACGGGGCGGACGCGGCCTGCTGAGCGTCAGGCGCGGGTGGGAGGGGGAGCGGGAGCGGGAGTAGGCGCGGCGGTCGGGGTGGTGACCGCGGTGAGTTCGGTGGCGTCGTCGGAGAGGGTGAGGCGGGTCGCCAGGCCCGCCAGCTCGGTGAGCGACGCGAGGTGGGTCCCCCCGCACAGGACGGACGCGGTGCCGCCCGGGAGCGGGCACGTCCAGCGGCGGAGGGCGGTGAGGTCCGGGCCGTCGGTCTCGACGGCGACGGGGGCGCCGGTCGCCAGCCACGCGGCGAGGCGGGTGTTGACCGCGGCCTCCAGCTCCGGCAGCGCCTCGGCGAGGCCGTCCGTGCTGAAGCCCTTCTTCCGCAGCGACTTGCCGAGGCGGTAGACGTCCGTGCTGGCCTGCTCGTCCATCCGCGAGGACTGCATCGCCAAGCCGTCGAAGTCGGGGTTGCCCAGCGCGTCGGGGCGGGCCTCCTTGCGCCAGCGGCCGGCCTCCGCGAGCACCCCGTTGAGGGCGAAGGCGAGCAGGTGGCAGCCGGTGTGCGCGGCGGAGAGGGCGGCCCGGCGGGCGCCGTCCACGCGCAGCTCGACCTCGGTGCCGGGGGCCGGAAGGCGGGCCGCGTCGGCCTCCGCCAGGACGTGCACGGCGACCCAGTGCCAGCCCTCCTCGCCGCGCTTGGCCGGGATCCCGGCGCCCACCAGCAGCGCGCCGTCGACTCCGACGGCGCCGGTCAGGCAGTCGTCGACGGGCAGCCCGGCCAGGGTTCCCGCGTCGCCCGGCTGGTCGGGCCAGGTGTGGTCGAGGGGGTGGAAGGGGGTCTCGGCGACCAGCGCGCCGACCGCGCCGTCCGGCAGGCCCGGCGCCGCGGCGGTGCCCAGCAGCACCGAGCGCCCTTCGACGGCTCCGGAGGGGAAGGTGACCTGAGTGGACCGCGCGACCTCGAGCATGGACATGGGGCGACGGTAACAGCCGCCGCCCCGCCGGCTCGGCTCAGGACAGCGTCGGCAGCTTCACCAGCACGAGCAGCACCAGCAGTTGGATGGACGCGGCGCCGAGCGCCTTGCCCCACGGCAGGTCGTGCGACTTGCTGAGCATCTTGGTGAGCAGCACCGCGCAGAGCAGCCAGGTCGCCCAGCCGACCACCTGGGCGACCCCGTTGGAGGCCGAGAGGAAGAGCGCCAGGATCAGGCGCGGCGCGTCCGTCAGCCAGCCGACCAGCATCGACATGCCCATGGTGGGGGCGAGCAGGCCGTCGCCGCCCATCTGGCGGGCGAGCCCGTGCGTCACTCCGCCCAGCATCAGCCCGCCGATGACGAAGGCGACGGCGCCAGAGAGCAGCAGCGACACGATGGTGCCGAAGGTGGAGCTGAAGATCTGGTCGCGGGAATCGCCGAAGCCGATCACCGCGAGCATGCCGTAGAGCGCGGAGACGATCAGCGCCGGGCCCCACACCCGGTGGTCGCGCATCCGGTCGAAGGTCTCGGAGGGGCGGAGGAAGATGCCGGTGAGCAGCTCCTTCCAGTGCAGCCGGGGGCCGGCGGGGGCATGCGACTGGCCGGCGCGGTAGGTGGCGACGTTGGTGTCGCCGAGGCGCTCGCCGCCCTGCTGCGGGTAGTCCTGCTGCGGATGGTCCTGGTCGTAGCCCTGCTGCGGGTAGCCCTGGTCGTAGCCGCTGTCGTAGCCCTGCGGGTACTGCCGGTCGTACTCCTGGGGGTAACCCTGCTGGTGCTGCTGACCGCCAGGGCCCTGGTACCCGGGGTCGTAGCCCTGCGGGTACTGCGCGTACTGCTGCGGCTGCGGCTGCTGGTGCGGCGCCCCGTAGCCGGCGGGCCCGTCGTAGCCGGGCTCGTACGGCACGGTGCGGCCCGACTCCATGCCGGGCACCTGCTGCACCTGCTGCGCTCGGCGCCCGCGGCGCCCACTCCGGTCTCGCATCGGTCCTCCCACTCTCCGACGGTACCCGGAGCGGCGGGCGCCGGAAGGACTTCAGTGTCCGCAACGTCCCTTTGCGGCAGTTCTGTGACGAGAGATCAGGGGAAACCCTTGGAGACAGCCGTAGGGGTGATCGACATCGACGGGGCGGGAGTGGCGGAGGGCGTCGGCGACGGCGACGGCTTCACCGAGGGCGACGCGGTCGGCGACGGCGTCGGCCTGGGCGTCGCCGTGGGCGTCGGCGCCCCGAAGCAGGAGCGGATCGCCGCCTCGGTGTGCTTCCGGTTGATGATCCCGAACCGGGTGTCCTGCCGCGGTACCACCGCCGACGGGTCGGAGCGGAACTCGATGCCCCACCAGTAGACCCCGGCCAGGTTCTCCGCCTTCACCGCCCGGCAGACGCCGGCGTACCACTTGGCCTGCACCATCTCGTCGTAGAACCGGCGCGTGTAGAAGTCGCCGGGCGCGTGGTAGGCGTTGTGCTGCGCGACGATGCCCGCCTCGTAGAGCAGGATCCGGCTCAGGTCGCCGTTGCGGCCCTTCTCCTTGCGCAGCCAGGTCTCCCAGCCGTCCGCGATCTGCTGGACGGTGGCGTCGTCCCCCAGGTTCTTCAGCGGGAAGTAGGCGTCCACGCCGAGCCGGTTCACCTCGCCGACCGGGGCGGACATCTTCGAGTAGACGAAGTTGTCCCAGTTGGCGGCGTACGCCATCTCGCGCCGGAAGTGGGTGCGCGCCCAGGCGATCAGCGGCTTCCAGTTGCGGTTGCCCTCCAGCGAGTTCAGCTCGGTGCCGATCACGAACGTCTGGACGCCGTTGGACTGGGCCATGTCCAGGTAGGGGCCGAGCAGCTTCTTGTAGGAGGCGAACCAGGCGTCGCGGTCGGACGGCTGGATGTTGCCGCGCCAGTTGCCCTGGCCCAGGTTCTTCTCGTCCATCAGCGGGCGGAGGGTGACGCGCAGCCGGCTGCGCCGCGCCTCGTCGATCATGATCTCCAGGTGCTTCAGCGACGGGGTGCGCGTCGACCTCGTGCCCACCGTGTCGCCGAACCGGCCGTCCACCGAGTAGAAGGGGAAGGAGACGGCGACCGAGTTGGCGCCGAGGCCGATGATGTAGCGGAAGAGGCGGCGGGCCCGGGCCCGGACGATCTCGTCGGTCTCGCCGCGCTGCGCCGCCCAGTAGATGTGGACGCCCCACTGCGGCTCGCCCGGCTTCCAGCGCTCCGGGGCCTTCGCCGGCGGCTTGGTCACCTTGATGGGGGCGGCGGACGGGTCGCGCGCCTCCAGGGCGGCCGCCGCGGCGGCCTTCTTCTCCGCGATCCGGTTCGGCAGGACGCTCGCCAGCGGATCGTTGCCGAAGGCCAGCGGCACCCCGACGATGATCAGCAGCAGCACCAGGGGCACCAGCAGCAGGCGCTTCATCCGGAAATACCGCCCCTCACGCCGGCTTCGCGATCACGGTGAACTCGGTGCGGCGGCGGCCGAGGAAGACGAAGCGGAAGAGGCCGAGGGCCGTCCCCCAGCCCTCCAGCATCGCGAACACCGGTATGCCCAGCAGCACCAGCGGCGGCTCCCACCAGCGCCGCATCCCCCAGCCCCGGACGCTGGCCTGGGCGTTGATCCGCAGGCCCTCCCAGTACATCCACAGGGTGTAGGCGAAGTTCAGGCCCCACACCAGGATCACCGAGGCGGTCACCGGCGCGGTGTTCATGTGGCCGGTGAGCCAGGCGACCAGCAGCACGATGCTGATGTGCTGGAACGGGCTGAGCACCCAGGCCAGCACGTTGACGGCGAGGAAGGCGCGCTGCTTGAGCGGCACCGAGCGGGTCAGCGAGAGCCGCAGCAGGCCCTGCGCCCAGCGGGCGCGCTGCCGCACGAAGTCCGGGACGGTGGCGGGGGAGGCGCCGTACGAGCGGCCCGCGAACCAGTCGGAGCGGCCCGGGTAGCGGCGGCAGAAGTGCAGGGCGAGCTGGGCGTCCTCGACGATGCAGCGCGGCCCGAAGTCCCAGCCGATCTCGGCCTCCACGGAGGCGCGGATCACCAGCAGCTCGCCGTGCAGCCCGGCGAGCGGAGTGCCGAGCCCGGTGAGCGCCCGGAAGCGGGAGATGTCGTCGGCGGGGCGCACCGCGTCCGCGAACCAGGTGAAGCGGCTGTGCGCGTACTCCCGCGGGTAGCACAGGATGCCCTGGGCGAGGTGCTTCTGACGGAACGACTTGGCGCTCCGCTGGGCCTGAAGGAACTGGGCGAGGGCGATCGCGGTGTCGCGGCCGACGCCGGTGTCGTCGTCCATGTGCAGCACCCACACGTCGTCGCGGGCCTCGCCCTCGGCGCGGCGCAGCTCATGGGCGTAGTGGTTGGCGCGCGCCTTGAAGCGGGTGCCGCGCGGGGTGACGTACCGCTTGGGGACGGTGACGACGCGGATCCGCGGGTCCTCGGCGGCGAGTTCGTCGATCTTCGCGCCGGCCGAGCAGCCCTCCTCGGTAACGATGTCCACCCGGAAGCCGCCGCGGAACCACTCGGGCAGGTGCGCCACATAGGAGCGGACGGAGCGGGCGAGCGCCGGGTAGGTGTCGTCGCGGCCGATGGTCGGCACCACGACCAGCAGGGTCTCCGCGGTGGCGGGCTCGGGCAGCGGCAGCCGGTCGAGCTGCCGGGCCCGCAGCCGGGAGAGGAAGATGCCCTGCACCCCGACGGCGATGCCGACGGCGGGCATCGACCACACGATCGTCAGGATCCAGCCCTGCACGGTCTCGTCGGGGCGGTAGACGTAGCCGCAGACGGCGACGATCAGCGCGTAGAAGAGGAGGAAGGGGAAGACCCTGGGGCGCCATGGCGCGCGGTGCGCCGAGCCCAGCGGATGGGCGAGGGACCCTCCGGCCACCGGGCGCGGCCCGGGTATCGGGGGCTGCGGTTCGGCGAGGGTGTCGGCGTCTCGGGCGTGGCGCCCCCGGCCGCCCTGGCCGGCCGCATCGGGGCGGCGCGGTGAGGGCGACTGGTCGGCGACCCCGGAGGGGACTGCGGGCATCAGCGGTCGGGTCCGGTTCGCTGGCGGTTAGTTGGGCTTCTCCTCGGAGTCCTCCGGGGACCGCCCGGGGGCTCCTGCGGCGTCGGCGGGGCGCGCGTCCTCGGGCGCCGCGAGCCGGTAGCTGGTGGTGGTGTCCTGCCGCTCGACCTGCGGCGCGGCGGGCGCGGCGGGTGCGGCGGGTGCTTCGGAGGCGGCGGGCGCCTCGCCGGACCGCTCCGCCCAGCCGGCCGGCGGGGTGTCCCGCGGCTCGTCCGCCGGGGGCTCCTCCGGGGCGGCCAACCGGTAGCTGGTGGTGGTGTCCTGGCGCTCCACCTGCGGCGCGGCCGGCGCGGAGGCCGTGGCCGGGGCGGCGATGTTCCAGGCGGTGGTGCCGCCGGAGGAGGCGGAGGAGGCGGACGACTCGGCCGAGCCGGCGTCGCCGGCACCGCGCGGGGTGTCCTCGGGCGGCGCCTGCGGGGCGTTGTCCGTGGCGCCGAAGGGGGCGAGCAGCGCGCGGATCTCGGGCGGCGTCGGGCCGGAGCGCTCGGCCTCGGGGGCCGGGGCCTGCTCCGGGACCGGCGATGCGGCCGGAGCAGGGGCAGGGGCAGGGGCCGGAGCCGGAGCGGCGGCCGGGGGCTGCCCGGGAGCGGCCGGCTCGGCGTCGTTCGGCCGCGGGAACATGAACGTGCTGGTGTCGGAGGCGCCCCCGCTGGACCGCTGGGCGGCGGCCGCCGCGGCGGCGTCCGGACGGCGGTCGCCGGGCTGCAGCAGCGCGGCGCGCGGGTCGTCACCGGGCTGGCGCTCGACCGGTCGGGAGGCGCTCACCTGCGGCGCGGCCTGCGCGGGGACGGGCAGCTCCATCGAGCCGAGGGTGCCGTCGGCGCCGGAGCCGGAGACCGACTCGGTGGGCGGGCCCCAGTTGAACTCCGGCCCGGTCTGCGGCCCCGGCGCCACCGGAGCCTGCGGCGCGGACGCGGCCGACTGCACCGGGGCCTCGGCGCCGAACGCGGCCGGGGCGACCGGCTGCTGGGGCTGCTGGGGCGTCGCCGGCGGAACGGGCTGCGCCGGCGCCGCGGGCAGGTGCGAGGGCTGCGAGGGCTGGGACGGCTGGACGCGCTCGGTGGCCGGGGCCCCCAGCGAGCCGCCGCCCAGCGAGGGCTGCGCCGCGTACGGGTCGGCGGCGGCCGGCGCCGCCGCGGGCGCGCCGAACGGGGGCTGCTGCGGCTGCGGCACGGTCGTCAGCTCGGGCGCGCCGGGCTGCGTCATCGCCGTCGCCGGGGGCTGCGCGGGCGAACCCTGGCCCGGGAACCCGGCGTTCGGCACCCCGCCCCAGGGCGCGGCCGGCGCCGCGGCGCCGGTGCCGGCGTCCGCGCTGCGGCCGACGCCGCGCATCAGGAAGCCGAGCAGCACGATCAGCGCCAGCGAGATCAGCACCCCCAGCACCGTGGTGGTGAGCTTCAGCTCGCCCTCGGTGGTGCCGGTGAAGTACGTCTTCTGGGCGGGGTCGAAGAGCGCGCCCGTCAGGCTGCGCACCATGTTGTAGCCGAGGAAGACGGAGAGCGCGAGGAGCGCGCCGCGCATCATCCCGGCCGCGTTGCGACGGAGCGTCAGGACGCCCAGCACGGCGTAGAGCACGCCGGAGATGAGGCTGCCGGTGTCCGCGTCGTCCTTGGTGGGACCGCCGTAGTAGAAGATCGCCTTGAGGTAGTCGCCGATCGAGCCGACGGACCAGAACGCGCTGTGCACGGCCCAGGCGAGGTTCACCGCCCCGAACACCAGTGCCAGGACGGCGATGACGGTCCAGAGCCGGCCGCCGCCCTCCTCGGCCTCGGAGCGCGCCGCCGTCCGGAAGCCCCCGCTCATTGCCAACCCCCTGTCGTGTCACGGCACTCTCAGCAATGCCCGCCCGTCATGCGACTCGCACTACTGTATGCGGTCTTAGGGGACGGGTCGCCCCGATGAAGGGGTCGGAAGCTAACAATCCGGTGCCGGTGCGGCGATAACCAGGGGAGCGACGGATGCGACGGGGGATGCTGCACCTTCCGACGGGGTGGTCCACGGCGGGCGGCGGGGGCCCGCTCCCGTGGTTGCGCGGGCCGCTGCGCGGTCTCGTGCTCTCCGTCCTCGGCCTCGTCGCCGCACTGGCGTTCGTGGTCTCCGCGGTCGGCCTCGCCGACCCCTACGGCGGCGGCCGCGGCCGCCCGAAGCTGCCGGCCGTCGCCACCGACCTGGCCGCCCGCGACCCGCGGGCCACCCCCAACGCCCGCGCCGTCTACCGGATGCTGGCCGGAGAGGAGAACGCCGCCCGCGCCGGCCGCGCCTCGCGCACCGTCCTCGGCCAGCACGTCGAGGCGCAGAACGAGCGCTACAACCCGGAGTACGGGGACGCCGCCAAGGGCGACCGCCGGCCCGGCCACTACTACCGCCGCGCCGCCGAGTTGAGCGGCGGACGGCTGCCCGGCTTCGTCGAGACCGACCTCGGCCCCGGCTACGGCGACACCGGCTGGGGGGCGGGCGGCGGCCGCTGGTACGACGCGGCCTGGCCGTCCTGCCGGGACCACTGGGGCTACACCGACGACGCCACCGATCTGCTGATGGCCGTCTGGAAGGGCTACCCGCGCAAGCCGGACGGCTCCTACGCGTCCGGCCCCGCCGCCGCGGACCCGACCTGCCCCGGCGCCCCGGCCGCCGCGCCCGCCGCGGACCGCTCCGACTTCGCCAACGGCGGCCGGCCCGCCGGCCTGGTCGGGATGTCCTTCCACGAGCCCTACCCGGGCGCCCCGGTGAAGTCCTACGCCACCACCCACTGCACCGACTCCCCGGCCCGCACCGACCCGTCCTGGATGGGTCGGGTGGTCGACTGGCGCGGCAACACCCCCGAGTACCGGGCGCTGCTGACGGACCTTCGCTACCTCGCCGACCACCTGCAGTACTACGCGGCCTACGACGTGCCGGTGCTGCTGCGGCCGTACCACGAGATGAACCAGCCGGGCTGCCATGCCTTCTGGTGGTCCTCGGCGACCCCGGCGCAGTACCGCGAGCTGTGGACGATCATGTACGACTACCTGGTCGGCACCCGGGGCCTGCACAACCTGATCTTCGTCTGGTCCCCGATCGCCTGGGGCTCCGGCCACGCCGTCGACCCCCGCCCCTACTACCCGGGTTCGCGCTACGTCGACCTGGTCGCGGTGGACGACTACCTGGAGACGCCGGGCCGCCCGCTGGACGGCGCCCCCTACACGAGCGTCCAGTACGACGCCCTGGGCCGGTACCGGAAGCCCCGGATGCTGGCGGAATCGTTTCACCTTCCGGTGACGTCCGCCGTCGCCGCCCTCGACCGCAGCCCCTGGGTGCTCTGGTCGGTGTGGGGCCAGGCGCTCTCCGAGGACAACAGCCCCGCCGAGGTGCGCGACAGCTACCGCGATCCGGCGGTGCTCACCGGCGGGGAAGGCGCCGCCTGGCCCGAGGCCCTGCACCGCGACTCCCCCGCCCGCACCGCCGTCGACCCGCCCGGCAGCGGCGCGGGGCACTAGAAGGCGTCGGGCCTCAGGCGCCAGGCGTCGGCGTCAGGCGTCGGCCGGCTCCGGCTCGGGCTCCGGCTCGTCGGCCCTGACCGAGTCCAGCAGCAGCTGGGCCACGTCCACCACCTTCAGGTCCGGCTTGACCTCGCCCTCCGGCCGGGAGTTCACCGAGTCCGAGAGCATCACCAGGCAGAACGGGCAGGCGGTGGAGACGATGTCCGGGTTGAGGGAGAGCGCCTCGTCGACCCGCTCGTGGTTGATGCGCTTGCCGATCCGCTCCTCCATCCACATCCGCGCGCCGCCCGCGCCGCAGCAGAAGCCCCGCTCCTTGTGGCGGTGCATCTCCTCGCTGCGCAGCCCCGGGACCTTGGCGATGATCTCGCGCGGCGGGGTGTAGACCTTGTTGTGCCGGCCCAGGTAGCAGGGGTCGTGATAGGTGATCAGGCCCTCCACCGGGGTGACCGGCGTCAGCCGCCCCTCGTCCACCAGGTGCTGCAGCAGCTGGGTGTGGTGGACGACCTCGTAGTTCCCGCCGAGCTGCGGGTACTCGTTGGCGATGGTGTTGAAGCAGTGCGGGCAGGTCGCCACGATCTTCTTCTTGGGCATGTCCTCCATCGCCGCGTTGAGCGCCTCGACGTTCTGCTGGCCCAGCATCTGGAAGAGGAACTCGTTGCCCAGCCGGCGCGCCGAGTCGCCGGTGCAGGACTCCTCCTTGCCGAGGATCGCCCACTTCACGCCGGCCATGTCCAGCAGCTCGGCGAAGGCCTTGGTGGTCTTCTTCGCCCGGTCCTCCAGGGCGCCGGCGCAGCCCACCCAGTACAGGTACTCGGTCTCCGCGGGGTCGGCGGTCTCGCCCAGCACCGGGACCTCGAAGTCGACCTCCTTGGTCCAGGCGACGCGGGCCTTCTTCGCCAGGCCCCACGGGTTGCCCTTGTTCTCCAGGTTCTTGAGCATCGTGCCCGCCTCGGACGGGAACGAGGTCTCGATCATCACCTGGTAGCGGCGCATGTCGATGATGTGGTCGACGTGCTCGATGTCGACGGGGCACTGCTCGACGCAGGCGCCGCAGGTGGTGCAGGACCACAGCAGGTCGGGGTCGAGCACCCCGTTCTCCTCCGCCGTGCCGATCAGCGGCCGCTCGGCCTCCGCGACCGCGCCCGCCGCGACCCCGCTCTTGTCCTCACCCGCCATCAGATAGGGCGCCTTGGCGAACGCGTGGTCCCGCAGCGTCATCACCATCAGCTTCGGGGAGAGCGGCTTGCCGGTGTTCCACGCCGGGCACTGCGACTGGCATCGGCCGCACTCGGTGCAGGTCGCGAAGTCCAGCAGGCCCTTCCAGGAGAACTCCTCGACCTTGGAGACGCCAAGCACCGGCTCGGCCGCGTCCTCGTCGTCGCTGTCGTCGAAGACCGTCTCGAAGTCGATCGGCGCGCCGTCCTCGCCGCGGATCGGCTGCAGCGCCCCCAGCGCCACCTCGCCGCGCGGGTTGCGCTTGAAGAAGATGTTGAAGAACGCCGAGAAGCGGTGCCAGGCCACGCCCATGTTGGGGTTGAGGCCGATGGTGATCGCCCAGGCGAAGGAGATGCAGATCTTCAGCGCGGCGACCAGGTAGACGAGGTTCTGCAGGGTGCCCACCGACAGCCCGCGGAACGCCGCGACCAGCGGGTAGGTGATCAGGTAGTCGGCGTCGTAGTGGTGCAGCCCGGCGAGGGCGCCCTCCAGCCCGCGCAGCAGCAGGATGCAGATCCCGATGCCGAGGATCGTGTACTCGACGTAGAAGGCCTGCCAGGCCACCGACCCCGCGAAGCGCGACTTGCGGCCGGGCCGGGACGGCAGGTCCATCAGCCGGATCGCCATCAGCACCAGGATGCCGAGCGTGGTGAGCAGCCCGATGACCTCGACGTAGAGGTTGTAGACGATCCAGTGCCCGATGATCGGCAGCGCCCAGTCGGCGACGAACAGCTGGCCGAAGGCGTTGACGATGGTGAGGAAGAGGGTGAAGAAGCCGACCGCCACGAACCAGTGCGCGACGCCCATCACGTTCCACTTGAGCATCCGGGTGTGCCCCAGGAACTCGCGGGCCAGGGTGATGCCGCGGTCCTTCCAGTCGCCCAGCCGGGTGGGATCCCGGCGGCCGGTCAGGGTGTACCGGACGATGTGGGCGACCGCGCGCAGGGCGAGGGCGATGCCCACGACCGTGACGACGATGCTCACGACGATGGCGGCGAGCTGCATCGGGGTGGCTCCAAGGGGGTGCGCGGAGGTTCGGGTACGCAACCTACGGGGACGTGCCGGTCGGCTGAAGCATACCGGTCGGTAACTTAGCCGTGAAGGCCCGGGTTCGACCGGGTGGCCGAACCCGGAGAGCGACGCCGCGGTGACCCCGGGTCGACCCGGAGGCGACCCCGAGGTTGAGCCGCACCGACTCAGGTCTCTTGACTCCGGCTCCAGCGGGACGCATCCTTGAGTCCGTACTGCTCAACTTCTCAATGACTGTTCCGGAGGAATCACGATGGCACGTGCGGTCGGCATCGACCTGGGGACGACGAACTCCGTCGTCAGTGTGCTCGAGGGTGGCGAGCCCACCGTCATCGCCAACGCCGAGGGCGCCAGGACGACCCCGTCCGTCGTCGCCTTCGCCAAGAACGCCGAGGTCCTCGTCGGCGAGGTGGCCAAGCGGCAGGCCGTGACGAACGTCGAGCGGACGATCCGCTCCGTCAAGCGGCACATGGGCACGGACTGGAACATCGAGATCGACGGCAAGAAGTTCTCGCCGCAGCAGATCTCCGCGTTCATCCTGCAGAAGCTGAAGAGGGACGCCGAGTCCTTCCTCGGCGAGAAGGTGACGGACGCGGTCATCACCGTCCCCGCCTACTTCAACGACTCGGAGCGCCAGGCCACCAAGGAGGCCGGCGAGATCGCGGGCCTCAACGTGCTGCGCATCGTCAACGAGCCCACCTCCGCCGCCCTTGCCTACGGCATGGACAAGGAGGACCAGACCATCCTGGTGTTCGACCTCGGCGGCGGCACGTTCGACGTGTCCCTGCTGGAGATCGGCGACGGCGTGGTCGAGGTCAAGGCGACCTCCGGCGACAACCACCTCGGCGGCGACGACTGGGACCAGCGGGTCGTCGACCACCTGGTCAAGCAGTTCCAGAACGGCCACGGCGTCGACCTGTCCAAGGACAAGATGGCGCTCCAGCGGCTCCGCGAGGCCGCCGAGAAGGCCAAGATCGAGCTGTCCTCGTCCTCCGAGACCTCGATCAACCTGCCCTACATCACCGCCTCCGCCGAGGGCCCCCTGCACCTCGACGAGAAGCTGACGCGGGCCCAGTTCCAGCAGCTCACCAACGACCTGCTGGAGCGCTGCAAGACGCCGTTCCACAATGTGATCAAGGACGCCGGCATCCAGCTCGGCGACATCAACCACATCGTGCTGGTCGGCGGCTCCACCCGGATGCCGGCCGTGGGCGAGCTGGTCCGCGAGCTCACCGGCGGCAAGGAGCCCAACAAGGGCGTCAACCCGGACGAGGTCGTCGCCGTCGGCGCCGCCCTCCAGGCCGGCGTCCTCAAGGGCGAGGTCAAGGACGTCCTGCTGCTCGACGTCACCCCGCTGTCCCTGGGCATCGAGACCAAGGGCGGCATCATGACGAAGCTGATCGAGCGCAACACCACGATCCCGACCAAGCGTTCGGAGATCTTCACCACGGCCGACGACAACCAGCCGTCCGTGCAGATCCAGGTCTTCCAGGGCGAGCGCGAGATCGCGGCCTACAACAAGAAGCTCGGCATGTTCGAGCTGACCGGTCTGCCGCCGGCGCCCCGCGGCGTCCCGCAGATCGAGGTCACCTTCGACATCGACGCCAACGGCATCATGCACGTCTCCGCCAAGGACCTCGGCACCGGCAAGGAGCAGCGGATGACCGTCACCGGCGGCTCCGCGCTGCCGAAGGACGACATCGAGCGGATGATGCGCGAGGCCGAGCAGTACGCGGAGGAGGACCACAAGCGCCGCGAGGCCGCCGAGGTCCGCAACCAGGCCGAGCAGCTCGTCTACACGACCGAGAAGTTCATCAAGGACAACGAGGACAAGGTCCCGGCCGACGCCAAGTCCGAGGTGGACGAGGCCGTCGCCGAGCTGAAGGAGAAGCTGAAGGCCGAGGACACCGCGGCCATCCGCGAGTCCTCCGAGAAGCTCGCCGCCGCCAGCCAGAAGCTGGGCTCCGCGCTCTACGCCAACGCCCAGTCGTCGCAGGCCTCCTCGGAGGACGGCGCGGCCGGTGCCGAGGGTGCCGCCGACGCGGACGCCAAGTCCTCCGCCGCCGAGGACGACGTCGTGGACGCCGAGATCGTCGACGAGGACAAGAAGGACGGTGAGGCCCGGTGACGGAGGAGACGCAGGGCGTCCCCTCCGAGCCGGACGCCCCGAAGGACGGCACCGGCAACGGCTCCTCCGCTTCCGCCGGCAAGGCGGGGGCGGGGGAGGCCCCCGGAGCGGACGACAAGGGCAAGGCGTCGAAGCGCCGGGTGGCGGAGCTGGAGCAGGAGGCCGAGAGGCTGCGCAAGCAGCTGGCCGAGCGCACCGGCGACCTGCAGCGTCTGCAGGCGGAGTACCAGAACTACCGCAAGCGCGTGGAGCGGGACCGCCAGACGGTCAAGGAGGTCGCGGTCGCCGCGGTCCTCTCCGACCTGCTGCCGATCCTGGACGACATCGGCCGCGCCCGCGAGCACAACGAGCTCGTCGGCGGCTTCAAGTCGGTGGGCGAGTCGACGGAGGCCACGGCCGCCAAGCTGGGCCTGGAGAAGTTCGGCGAGGAGGGCGAGCCCTTCGACCCGACGATCCACGAGGCGCTGATGCACAGCTACTCGGCCGACGTCGAGGAGACCACCTGTGTGCAGATCCTGCAGCCCGGCTACCGGCTGGGTGAGCGGGTGCTGCGCCCGGCCCGGGTCGCGGTCGCCGAACCGCAGCCGGGCGCCGAGAAGTCGGAGTCCGAGGAGGCGGCCGAGCCGGCCGAGGCCGAGGAGACGAAGGCGAACGGCAAGGACGCCGACAAGCCGTCGGACGAGAACGGAGACTGACGCCTTGAGGGCGTGTCCGCCGAGCAGCGGCGAACTGTCAAGAGGGCGCGAAGCGCTTCCTTGGAAGGGCGGTGGCGGGCGACGGGCGGGCGGAGAGGACGCGGTGACGCCGCGTCCGCTCCGCTCGGCCCGGCGTTGCCGTACTGTCGCAAGTGACGGGTTCGGGGAGGAGGGCCGACGGTGAGCACCAAGGATTACCTGGAGAAGGACTACTACAAGGTCCTCGGTGTGCCGAAGGACGCCACCACCGCGGAGATCAAGAAGGCCTTCCGGAAGCTCGCGCGCGAGTTCCACCCGGACGCCAACAAGGGCAACGCGAAGGCCGAGGAGCGCTTCAAGGAGATCTCCGAGGCGAACGACGTCCTGTCCGACCCCAAGCGCCGCAAGGAGTACGACGAGGCGCGGGCGCTCTTCGGCGGCGGCATGCGCGGCCGGACGGGCGCGGGCGCCGGCAGCCCCGGGGGCGGCTTCTCCTTCGACCTCGGCGACCTCTTCGGCGGCGGCAACACCGGCACGGGTGGCGGCGGCGGGACACAGGGCTCGGGCGGCGGCTTCGGCGGCGGCCTCGGCGATGTGTTCGGCGGCCTCTTCGGCCGCGGCGGCGGCACCGGCAACCGCACCCAGGCCCGGCGCGGTGCCGACATCGAGACCGAGGTGACGCTGAAGTTCACCGAGTCGGTCGACGGCGCCACCGTCCCGCTCCGGATGACCAGCCAGGAGGCGTGCAAGACCTGCGCGGGCACCGGCGCCAAGGCCGGCACCACGCCGCGGGTCTGCCCCAACTGCGTGGGCACCGGCCAGACATCCCGCAGCCAGGGCGGCTTCGCCTTCTCCGAGCCGTGCCGCGAGTGCAAGGGCCGCGGCCTGCTGGTCGACGACCCGTGCGAGGTGTGCAAGGGCTCCGGCCGCGCCACCAGCGCGCGCAGCATGCAGGTGCGGATCCCGCCGGGCGTCTCCGACGGGCAGCGCATCCGGCTCAAGGGCCGGGGCGCGCCGGGCGAGCGCGGCGGTCCGGCCGGCGATCTCTATGTCACCGTCCATGTGGGGAAGCATCCGGTGTTCGGACGCAAGGGCGACAACCTGACCGTGACGGTGCCGGTCTCCTTCACGGAGGCCGTCTTCGGGGCGCAGATCAAGGTGCCGACGCTGGGCGGCCCGCCGGTGACGCTGAAGCTGCCGCCGGGCATCGCCAACGGCCGCACGCTGCGCGCCCGCGGCAAGGGCGCCACGCGCAAGGACGGCAGCCGCGGAGACCTGCTGGTCACCGTGGAGGTGCAGGTCCCGGCGAACCTGACGAAGAAGGCCCGGGAGGCGCTGGAGGACTACCGCAGCGCCGTCGCCGACGAAGACCCCAGGGCACAGCTGTTCGAGGCCGTGAAGGGAGTGTGACGGCGATGGCGGGCAGGCAACCGGGCAGTGGAGGCGCGGGCTTCCCGCTCGACGAGGACGCACCGGTGTATGTGATCTCGGTGGCGGCGCAGTTGAGCGGGCTGCATCCGCAGACGCTGCGTCAGTACGACCGGCTCGGGCTGGTCTCGCCGGATCGGGCGGCCGGGCGCGGCCGCCGGTACTCGGCGCGGGACATCGCGCAGCTGCGGCAGGTGCAGCAGCTGTCGCAGGAGGACGGCGTCAACCTCGCCGGCATCAAGCGGATCATCGAGCTGGAGAACCAGGTCGCGGCGCTGCGTGCGCGGGTCGCGGAGCTGGAGGCGACGATGGACGCCGCCGCGGCGGCGGCGGGGATGCGGGCGCGTCCCGTGGCGCCGCAGCCGACGTCGTCCCCGCTGGGCGACGGCAATCTGCTGCCGGTCCGTCAGGTGCGGCAGTCCAGCGCCGTCGTGGTCTGGCGCCAGGGCCGCCGCTGAGCGGCGGCCCCGCGGCCGGTGGTTACTGCTGGGGCTCGGCCCCGTCGATGCCCAGATGGCGCATGATCGCGCCGACCGCGGTGTTGAGTTGGCCTACGGCGGTGTTGAGGTGGTCAAGTTTTGCGGAGTGCTCTGCTTGGACTGCCTTGATGCCGACGACGTCCGACTTAATGTCGACGACGTCCGACTTGATGACACGGGTGTCGTCCTGGAGGGCTCGGACCGCGCGGTGCAGCAGCAGCTGATCCGCCGAGAGCCGGATCTCGATGAGTTCGACGCGTCGCTCGAGTTCGTCCATGGTGGTTGCCATACCGCCAGAGGTTATGGGGCCTTCTCAGCAGTGTAGACGCTTACTTGACGCGGTCGGATGATCCTGGAGTCAATTGCGTACCCAGGTCGGAAGGTCTCTGCTACCGTGCCCGCCTGCTCCGGCGACTCCGCGGGGACCGTGGCGACGGCCTCGTGCTGGGACGGGTCGAACGGCCCGTCCTCCTCGCTGAGGCGCCGCAGCCCGTACTTCTCCAGCAGGGTGAGCAGCTCGATGCGCACCGACTCCGTGAACGGCGTCGCCGGCTCCCGCTCCACCCGGTCCAGCAGCAGCACCAGGTCGTACAGGAGCGGCTGGAGCACGCGGCCCTCGGCCATGTCGCGGGTGCGGGAGAGCTCGGACTGCAGCGCGTCGACGCCCGCCCGCCGCTCCCGGTCGGCCAGCAGCCGGCGGCCGATCCGGTCGTTGGTCTCGGCCAGCTCGGCGCGGACGCCGTCCAGCGCGTCGGCGACCACGGCGAACGGGTCGTGGGCCTCGGGCTGGGCGTCGGGCTGGGGCTCGGGGTGGCCCTCGGGCACTGTGGTCATCTGCGCGGCTCCGCTCGGCGGTCGATGATCATGTCCGCGAAGTGGATGTCCTCGCGGAGCTTCTTGACGAGGCGTTCGTCGGTCAGTTCGTAGGAGAGCGCGGCGCTCGCCCACTGCTTCACCTCGGCGGCCGCGTCCCGGCTGGGGATGTAGGGCAGCGAGCCGTCCGACGGGTAGTGCCGGAAGCCGTTGGCCACCACCGACATGCACCGCCCGATGCGGTTGTGCAGCTCGCCGTCGCCGTAGCAGCGGTCGATCAGGGCGAAGCAGATGTCCAGCGCCTCCTGGTGGCGGCCCTGCTCCTCCAGCGCCGCGGAGCGCGTCCGGCGGTCGATGTCCACCTCGGCCTCGTGCACCGCCTCGCGGTACAGCGCGGTCTCCGGGCCCAGTTCGGCGGCCTTGGCGTACTCCGCGCGCGCCGCGGCGAGCGCGCCGCGCCAGCGGTGCACGTCGCCCAGCTCCATGTGCGGGCGCGGGTCGCCCGGCGCGAGCCGTATCGAGGTGCGGTACGCCGCCGCGGCGCCGTCCAGGTCGCGGCGCTGCCAGCGCAGCCAGCCCAGCAGCAGCCACGCCGAGGCGCTGCGCGGCGTCTCGGAGGTGGCCTTGCGCGCCTCGTACATCGCGTCGTCGAAGCTCTTCTTCTCCACCGAGGCCCAGGCGCGCTCCAGCCACGGCGAGTTGGCGCCGGACGGACCGGACTGCACCGGCTGCCCGGGGCCCGAGCGCTGCCGCGGCCGGCTGCGCGGCGGGGGCGTGGCGGTGGCCGCCCGCCGCTCGCCGGTCTGGGCCGCGGTGGTGCCGGCGGCGAGCCGGCGGTCGTAGGCGGCGCGCAGGTCGGGGTCGAGCAGCTCCCGCTTGGCGCGGTTGAGCGCGGCCACGCGGGATTCGGCGCGCTGCCGCGCCTCCAGATCGGGGCTGGTGGAGGCGCGGGAGGTCCAGCGGCGCAGCTGGTGGGCGGTGGCGGCGCGGACGGTGGCCTCGTCCGCGTCGGCCGGGATGCCCAGCAGGCTGTAGTGGTCTCCGTCCGGAGTGGTCATGGCCGGTGACGTCCCGTCGGATCCGCGCTCAGAGGGCCTCGGTGCGGGAGACGCGGCCGATGGCGTCGCCGATCTCCTCGTCCGCCAGGTTGGCCGTCCGCTCGATCTCGAACTCGCCGAGGAAGCGGTCCTCGGTGACGTCCCGCACCTCGACGTGGACGATGCCGTCCAGGTCGTAGGAGTAGGTGATGTCCAGCGGGGCGCCCTTGGGGTGCGGCGGGATCTCCAGGGTGGACTCGCCGAGGATGGCCACGTACTCCAGGTCGTCGTCCTCGCCCTCGGTGACCTGGACCCGCAGCCGGGTCTGGTTGTCGTAGAGGGTGTTGAGGGTCTCGCTCTTCTTCGCCGGCAGCGTGGTGTTCTTGGGGATGACGACCACGTTGTACTCGCGGGTGTGGTCCTCCTCGTCGGTGGCGACCACGCCGAGGGCCTGCGAGGTGACGTCCTTGAAGCCGGTGACCTTGCCGCCGGTGAGGCGGGCGAGGCCGCTGCCGGGTGCGGCCTTGGTCAGCGGGACGGGGGTCTGCGGCAGGTCGAGGGTGTCGGAGGCGTCGGCGTTGGAGCTGACGTCCTGAGTGCCCGTCAGCGTCGGGGTGTCGTCGGCGCCTGGGGCCGCCTGGGCGGCCTGCGCGGTGGCCTTGCGCTCGGCCTCCTTGCCGCGCACCTCCTCGTCGAGGGCGACCAGGGCGGCGCCGAGCGCCACCACCTCGTCCTGCTCGACGCCCCGCTCGGACTCCTTGCCGGAGAGCCGGGCGACCAGGTCGACGACCATCGGCATCCGGGTGGAGCCGCCGACCAGCAGCACCTTGTCGATGCCGGACCAGTCGAGGCCGGCGCCGACCCGCACCACCGACTCGGCGAGGATCTCGCACTGGTCGAGGAGGTGCTTGGTGATCTGCTCGAAGGTCTCGCGGGTGATGCGGAGCTGCTCGTGGTGGCCGTCGGCGGAGAGCGCGACGACGGCCTGCGGGGCGAGCGAGAGGGTGCGCTTGGCGATCTCGGCCTTGTCGCGCAGCTCGGCGGTGGCCCGGTCGTCCTCCAGCAGGTCGGGGCCGCCGGCCTCCATGAACTGGGTGTTGAGGTGGGACATCAGGGCGTTGTCCCAGTCGTAGCCGCCGAGGTTGCGGTCGCCGTCGGTGGCCAGCACCTCGAACTCGCCGTCCTCGATGCGCATCACGGTGACGTCGAAGGTGCCGCCGCCGAGGTCGAAGACGAGGATGGTGCCGGGCGACTCGCCGGGCTCGGCGTCCAGGCCGTAGGCGAGGGCGGCGGCGGTGGGCTCGTTGATGACGCGGAGCACCTCGAGGCCGGCGATCCGTCCGGCGTCCCTGGTCGCGACGCGGCGGGCGTCGTCGAAGTAGGCGGGGACGGTGATGACCGCGCGGTCGACCTCCTCGCCGAGGACCAGCTCGGCGTCCTCCTTGAGGCGCTTGAGGATGAGCGCGGAGATCTCCTCGGCGCGGTAGTCGGTGCCGTCGTCGGCGCTGTAGACCACGCCGGGCTCGCCGATCCGGCGCTTGACGAACTGCACCACGTGCTCGGGCGCGGTGGCCGCGGAGCGCTTGGCCTGGGTGCCGACCACCACGCTGCCGCCCTGGAAGAGCACCACACTGGGGGTGATGTTCTCGCCCTCGCGGTTGCGGAGGATCTCGGGTGTGCCGAGGCGGTCGGTGACCGCCACCGCCGAGTAGGTGGTGCCCAGATCGATGCCGACTGCGCGTGCCACGCGGATCCCCCTTGAGTGCTGTGATTCGTCGGTCGGTTCCGGCCCGTGCGTGCGGCCCCGGGCGGTGCCAAGTCTAGGGCCGGGGCCCCGGCGTGACACGGCAACAAGGGATCAACACGGGGCCGCCCCTAAGGGACGCGGCGCTGCCCCGGAGGCTGCCCGAAGGTACTACCGCAGCAAAGTTGAGCGCGTTAGACTCAACTTAGTCAGCCGGTATCCAGAAGGGGAGGCAGCCCACACCCGTGGACGCGAACAAGCTCACCACCAAGTCCCAAGAAGCCCTGTCCTCGGCGATCCGGCGCGCCTCGGGCGCCGGCCACCCGGACGTGCGGCCCGTCCACATGCTGCTCGCCCTGCTGGAGCAGCCGGAGAGCACGGTCGGCCCGCTGCTGGAGGCCGTCGGCGCCGACACCGGAGAGCTCCGCAACCAGGCGGACCGGCTGCTCGCCTCGCTGCCCAGCGCGCAGGGTTCCACCGTCGCCGCGCCCCAGTTGGGCCGCGACACCATGGACGTGCTGGCCGAGGCCGGCAAGCGCGCGGCGGCGCTGAAGGACGAGTACGTCTCCACCGAGCACCTGCTGGTCGCGCTCGCCGACAAGGGCGGCGCGGCCGCCGACCTGCTGAAGAAGCAGGGTGCCACGCCCAAGGCGCTGCTCGACGCCTTCGCCCAGGTGCGCGGCAGCTCCCGGGTCACCTCGCCGGAGCCCGAGTCGACCTTCAAGGCGCTGGAGAAGTACGGCACCGACCTCACCGAGGCGGCCCGCGCCGGCCGGCTCGACCCGGTCATCGGGCGGGACGCCGAGATCCGGCGCGTCGTCCAGGTGCTCTCCCGACGCACCAAGAACAACCCGGTGCTGATCGGCGAGCCCGGTGTCGGCAAGACCGCCGTGGTCGAGGGCCTCGCCCGGCGCATCGTCGCCGGCGACGTCCCCGAGTCGCTGCGCGACAAGCGGCTGGTCGCCCTCGACCTGGGCGCGATGGTCGCCGGGGCGAAGTACCGCGGCGAGTTCGAGGAGCGGCTGAAGGCCGTGCTCTCCGACATCAAGGACTCCGACGGCCAGGTCATCACCTTCATCGACGAGCTGCACACCGTTGTCGGCGCGGGCGCCGGCGGCGACTCGTCGATGGACGCGGGCAACATGCTCAAGCCGATGCTGGCCCGCGGCGAGCTGCGGATGGTCGGCGCCACCACGCTCGACGAGTACCGCGAGCGCATCGAGAAGGACGCCGCGCTGGAGCGCCGCTTCCAGCAGGTCTTCGTCGGCGAGCCGTCGGTCGAGGACACGGTGGGCATCCTGCGCGGGCTCAAGGGCCGCTACGAGGCGCACCACAAGGTGCAGATCGCGGACTCCGCGCTGGTCGCGGCGGCAACGCTGTCCAACCGCTACATCACCTCGCGCTTCCTCCCGGACAAGGCGATCGACCTGATCGACGAGTCCGCCTCCCGGCTGCGGATGGAGATCGACTCCAGCCCCGTCGAGATCGACGAGCTGCAGCGCCAGGTCGACCGCCTCCACATGGAGGAGCTGGCCGTCGAGCGCGACGCGGAGTCCAACGAGGCCGACGCGCTGCGGCTGGAGAAGATCCGGCGCGACCTGGCCAACCGCCAGGAGGAGCTGAACGGCCTCAAGGCGCGCTGGCAGCAGGAGAAGGCCGGCCTGAACCGGGTCGGTGAGCTCAAGGAGAAGCTGGACGAGTTGCGCGGCGAGGCCGAGCGCGCGCAGCGGGACGGCGACTTCGAGGCGGCGTCCCGGCTGCAGTACGGCGAGATCCCGCGGGCCGAGAAGGAGCTCGCGGACGCCACCGCGGAGAGCGAGAAGGCCTCGGAGTCGGGGACCGCGACGCCGTCCATGGTCAAGGAGCAGGTCGGCCCGGACGATGTGGCCGATGTGGTCTCCGCCTGGACGGGCATCCCGGCCGGCCGGCTGCTGGAGGGCGAGTCGGCGAAGCTGCTGCGCATGGAGGAGGCCATCGGCACCCGGCTGATCGGCCAGGACGCGGCGGTCTCCGCGGTCTCCGACGCGGTGCGGCGCTCCCGGGCGGGCATCAACGACCCCGACCGGCCGATCGGTTCGTTCCTCTTCCTGGGCCCGACGGGCGTCGGCAAGACCGAGCTGGCCAAGACGCTCGCCGACTTCCTTTTCGACGACGAGCACGCCATGGTCCGCATCGACATGAGCGAGTACGGCGAGAAGCACTCGGTGGCCCGGCTGGTGGGCGCGCCCCCCGGCTACGTCGGCTACGACCAGGGCGGCCAGCTGACGGAGGCGGTCCGCCGCCGCCCGTACAGCGTGGTGCTGCTGGACGAGGTGGAGAAGGCGCACCCCGAGGTCTTCGACGTGCTGCTGCAGGTGCTGGACGACGGCCGGCTGACGGACGGCCAGGGCCGCACCGTCGACTTCCGGAACACCATCCTGATCCTGACGTCGAACCTGGGATCGCAGTATCTGATCGACTCCACCACCGGGAAGGCGACCGAGGACATGGCGGTCGCCCGGAAGAAGATCATGGAGGTGGTCCGCGGCAGCCTCAAGCCGGAGTTCTACAACCGGCTCGACGAGGTGATCGTCTTCGAGCCGCTGGGCGGCGAGGCGCTGCGGAAGATCGTCGACATCCAGGTGGCGGCCCTCCAGCAGCGGCTGAAGGAGCGGCGGCTGACGCTGCGGCTGTCGGACGGCGCGCGGGCGTTCCTCGCGGAGACGGGGGGCGCGGACGCGGCGTACGGGGCGCGGCCGCTGCGGAGGCTGGTGCAGAAGGAGATCGGGGACCGGTTGGCCCGCGAGATCCTCTCGGGCGAGGTGCGGGACGGCGACGCCGTGGAGGTGGACGTCATGGAGTACCTGCCGTCCAGCGACGACGGTCTTGACGAGGACGACCTTGCGAGGGAGTTGACCGTCCGGCCGGTGCGGTGACGTGTCGCCGCCCCTTCGCCCCGGCACCCCGCCCGCCCAGGCAAAGCCTGGGCGGGCGGGGTGCCGGGGTGGGGCTACTTCGTCTTGGCGAGAGCCCTCTCGTACTCGGCGCGGACCTGCTCGCCGCCCTGGGACTTCCAGTTCGCGCGCAGCTCCTTCAGCTTCGACATCGGCTCGCGGCCGGTGATCATGCCGATCTTGGCGTCCGTCGCCATCTGGTCCAGCGACGGCATCTTGGAGATCGCCAGGCCGGAGTAGAGCCCCGTCGTCGGGTTGGCGATGGAGATCGGGGTGGCCTTCTCGATCACCTTCTGCACCTCCCGGGCCCGCTCCACCTCGCCGGGGAAGTACGCGGTGGCGTTCTCCGGCTGGTCCAGGTAGTTGATCATCGTGACGTTCGCCGGCGGGGTCGCGTTCGGCGTGATCTGCCCGCCCTTCATGGTGTAGTTCTTGCCCTCAATCCCGTACTCCATGAAGAGGTACTCCTCGCTGCCGAACGGCGCGGCCATGTAGTCGAGGATGCCCAGCAGCTCCTTGACCCTGGCCTTGTTCCTGCCGTTCCGGCTCACCGAGGAGGGGATGCCGAACATCCCGAAGAACCCGGGCTCCTGCTGGATCTGCGGGTTGCCGCCGCTGTGGCCCGGCGGGATCAGCGGGGCCATCCCGGCCTTGGGGAAGGCCTTCACCAGCTGGTCGATGCTGCCCTGCGGGGACACCACGCTCATGATGCCGTTGCCGTAGAGCCCGACCCGGCCCTGGTTGAACAGGTCGCCCTGCTGGGTGACGCTGAGCGTCGGGGTGTTGGGGTGGTACGCGCCGGCCTTCCACAGCTTGCGCTGGAAGGCGAGGCACGCCTCGAACGCGTCCGTCTCGATGTAGTGGGTGAGCTTGCCGCCGCTCTCCCGCCACTTGTTGGGCACCCCGAAGACGGACTGGAAGACGTCGTCGCACCAGTCGACCATGGCGTAGGGGCTGCCGCCCTTGTGGTTCGGCAGGCTCGCCCTGGTGAAGCCGGTGAGCATGGCGAACAGCTCGTCCAGCGTCCTGGGCTCGGACATGCCCGCCGCCTTGAGCCAGTCGCTGCGGTAGTAGCGGATCTTGTTGATCAGCGGGGTGCCGCGCGGGACGCCGTAGATCCCGTTCTGCACCGAGGAGTTCTTCCAGGTGTAGGTCTCCAGGCGGGCCAGGTTGGGGAACTCCTTGACGGCGTCGCCGCCGAGGAACTCGCTGAGCTCGGTGAACGCCCCCTGGGCGACCGAGCGCAGCACCGCCGGGGCCATCGACACATCGTTGTTGATGTAGAAGAGGTCGGGCAGGCTGCCGGCCGCGACGGTGGTCTGGGTCTTGTCGCCGAACGAGTCGGACGGGACGAGGGTCTGCTTGAGCGTCACCCCCAGCCGCTGGTTGAGCTGCTCCAGCCACAGGTTGCCCTTGCCGGACGGCGGGGCGCCCCACACCAGC
Organism: Mangrovactinospora gilvigrisea; assembly: GCF_001879105.1. Lineage (GTDB taxonomy): Bacteria > Actinomycetota > Actinomycetes > Streptomycetales > Streptomycetaceae > Mangrovactinospora > Mangrovactinospora gilvigrisea. The sequence continues at coordinate 32,638 of NZ_MLCF01000085.1, forward strand.
TGGAAGATGCCGACGTCGCCGCCCTTGCCGGGCTTGTTCGCCACGGACCTGAAGGGCTGGTCGGGGTAGGCCGTCATCACCGTCGGCACGCCGGGGGCGTTGCCCGGCTCGGCGCCGGCGACCCGCGGGGCGGCCGTCCTGGCCGGCGCCCTGAAGGTGCGGTTCGCGGCGTCCTTGGCCCCGCCGCCGCCGGTACCGCTGCCGCAGGCGGAGAGGAGCGGGGCGGCGCCGGCGGCCGCGGCGACCGCCGCCGAGCCGCGCAGGAAGGTGCGTCTGTTCTGCATCGCTCTCATCCCTTCACCGCTCCGACCAGCACACCTCGGGTGAAGTAGCGCTGCAGGAACGGGTAGACGATCAGGATCGGAATGGTGGCCAGCACGGTGACGGCCATCTGGACGGAGTGGCTCGGCGGCTGCGGGGCGTTGGGGTTGTGGGACAGGCCCCCTAGCGACGTCCCCTCCAGCACGTACTGGCGCATCACCAGCTGGATCGGCCACTTGCTGGTGTCGTTCAGGTACAGCAGGGCGTTGAAGAAGTCGCTCCACAGCGCGACCGCGTAGAAGAGCGAGATCACCGCGAGCACGGCCTTGGAGAGCGGCAGCACCACGCGCCAGAGGATCTGCAGCTCGCCGGCGCCGTCGATGCGCGCCGCGTCGTACAGCTCCTTGGGGATCTCCATGAAGAAGTTGCGGACGACCACCAGGTTGAAGGCGCTGATGGCGCCCGGGATCATCAGCGACCAGTAGGTGTTGACCATCCCCAGCGACTTGACCAGCAGGAAGTTGGGGATGATGCCGGCGCCGAAGAGCATGGTGCCGAGGACCAGGTAGAGGATGAAGCGGGAGCCGGGCACGTCCTTGGTGCGGGTGAGCCCGTAGGCCATCGCCACGGTGAACACCATCGCGATGAGGGTGCCGACCACAGTGACGCCGATGGAGATCAGCAGGGCCCGGGTGACGATCCCGCCGTTGAGCACGGTGCGGTAGGCGTCGAAGGAGATCCTGCCGGGCCAGAGCACCAGCCCGTCTCCGACCGGGGCGCCGCTGGCCGACAGGCTCACGGCCAGGATGTAGACCAGCGGGTAGGCCACCATCACGACCACGAGCACCAGCAGCAGGGCCTTCAGCCCGGTGGTGGTCCTCCGGGGCTTCTCCATCCACGGCGGCCGGGTCTCGGCATGCGTGCGGGCCATCAGAACGCTCCCTCGCTTCCCATCCGCTTGGACAGCTTGTTGGCGCCGACCACCAGCAGCGTTCCGATGACGCCCTTGATCAGGCCGGCGGCGGTGGCGATGCCCCAGTCGCCGGCGACCACGCCCCGGAAGTAGGTGAAGGTGTCCAGCACCTCGGCGGTGTCGGAGCCGACCGCGTTCTGCTGGAGGAGGATCTGCTCGAACCCGACGGTCAGCACGCTGCCCAGCCGGAGGATCAGCAGCAGCACGAAGATGCCGCGCATCGCGGGCAGGGTGACGTGCCAGGTGCGGCGCCAGGGGCCGGCCCCGTCCATCGCCGCCGACTCGTAGAGCGAGGCGTCGATCCGGGTGATCACGGCCAGGAAGATGATGGTGTTCCAGCCCGTGTCCTTCCAGATCACCTGGAGGGTGATCAGGGCCTTGAACCAGGACGGATCGCCCATCAGGTTGAAGCCGGGGTCGCCGATCACGTGCGAGAGCAGCCCGTCCCCGCCGAGCACCTGCTGCCAGACGGCGACCACGATCACCCAGCTGATGAAGTGCGGCAGATAGACGACGCTCTGTACGAACCGCTTCACACGCCCGCTCATCACGCTGTTGAGCAGCAGCGCGAGTGCCACCGGCGCCGGGAAGGCGAAGGCGATCTGCAGGAAGCTGATCACCACGGTGTTCCTGGTGGCGGTCAGCACCTCGGGGTCGTGCAGCATCGCCGTGAAGTTCGACAGCCCCGACCAGGGGCTTCCGCCGAAGCCCAAGTAGGGCGAGTACTGCTGGAATGCGGCGATGTTGCCCAGCAGCGGGACGTAGCGGAAGACGACGAAGTACAGCAGCCCCGGGAGGATCAGGGCGTACATCCAGCGCTCCCGCCAGATGCGGCGGTGGAGCGGGGTCCGATGGCGACCCGGTGGTGCGGACATGACGATGCGGCCCCCTCGGCAGCGGTGCGGCGGGACGACCGAAGTGAATATCCGAACCGGTTCGGACGTCAAGAGGCCGTACGGAAACCGCTGTTGGTGCGGTGCTGTGGCATGGCTTCAAGCGAGGGAGGTGCGGGCCGGTAGTTGCTTCCGAACCGGTTCATGGGTTGACTTGGCGTATGAGCCCGGCACGTCGCACCACCATCGACGACATCGCCCGCGCCGCGGGCGTGTCCAAGGCCACCGCCTCGGCGGCCCTCAACGGCCGCTCCGGAGTCGCCGCCGCCACCCGCGCCCGGGTGCTGAACGCCGCCGAGTCGGCGGGCTGGCAGCCGAGTTCGGCCGCCCGCGCGCTCTCCGGCACCCGCACCGACACCCTCGGCCTGCTGCTCGACCGGCCCGCCCGCACGCTCGGCGCGGAGCCGTTCTACATGCAGCTGATCTCCGGCATCGAGGCGGCGCTCGCCGACCGCGGCACCGGGCTGCTGCTCCAGGTGGTGGAGGGCGAGGACGCCGAGCAGCGGACGCTGCGCGCCTGGTGGGCGGCGCGCCGGGTGGACGGCGTCTTCCTGTGCGACCTGCGCGAGGACGACAGCCGGATCGCGCTGGTCGAGTCGCTGGACCTGCCCGCGGTGGTGGTCGGCGGCCCCGAGGGCACCGGCGGCGTCACCGCGGCGTGGTCGGACAACACCGCGCCGGTGCGGGAGTGCCTGGACTACCTGTACTCGCTCGGCCACCGGCGGATCGCCTACGTCGCCGGGCTGCCGGAGCTGGCGCACACCGCCACCCGGGTCGCCGAGTTCCGGCGCCGCAGCGCGGAGTTGGGGCTGGATGGGCTGGAGGGCGACGCCGCGGAGGGGCCGGCGGTGCTGCACGCCGACTACTCCGGCGAGGAGGGCGCCCGGGCGACGCGCGCGCTGCTGATCCGCCGCGCGGCGCCGACGGCGATCGTCTACGACAACGACGTGATGGCGGTGGCGGGCGCGGCCGTGACGCAGGAGATGCGGGTCCCGGTGCCGGGCCGGGTGTCGCTGGTGGCCTGGGACGACTCCACGCTCTGCGGGCTGGTGCATCCGCCGCTCACCGCGCTGGGCCGCGATGTCGCCGCCTACGGGGGGCTGGCGGCGCGGCTGCTGCTGGACCGGGTGGACGGGGCGGACGTGGGCGATGTCGAGGCGGCGCCGATGCGGCTCATCGTGCGGGGCTCGACGGGGCCCGCGCCGGAGTGACGTTTCTGCGCCTGTCGGTGCGGGCGGTGCCGCCCCGAACCCCGGTGCCGGGCCGCGGCCACGTCAGGCCGCCATGACGAGGGCGGGGAACATCCGGGTGCGGGTGCAGACCAGGCGGGCCTCCTGCGGGTAGGCGTGCCAGGTGCGCCAGCGGAGCGCCGCGGTGCCCGGTTCGGCCTCCACCAGCAGCGCGGTGAAGGCGTGCGGATGGCCGGGGAACGTCCCCACCAGGGCGCTGGGATGCTCGCGGGCGAGCGCCACCAGCTCCTGGGCGCGGGCCGCGAACCCCGCCTCCGTCGGCCGCTCCACCAGCGCGGAGAACTCGTACTCCCAGCCGTCCGCGCGCTCCGCGACCAGCGCGGGGAGCGGCGACTTGGCGCCGGGCAGGCAGGCGACCGTCTCCGAGCAGCGCCCCGCCGGGCCGTCCACCAGCACCTGGTGGGACGCGCCGAGCAGGCGGAGCTGGACGGTGGTGTCGGCGAGGTCGAGGTCGAGGACGGCCAGGGCCGGAAGCGGGTCCTGGCCGAGGCACCAGGTCAGGTCCTCGGCGCGGGTGTCGCTGTAGGCGGTGGTCAGCGTCGCCATCATCGGCAGGTGCTCCCCGTGGGTCGTGCGTGCGGGCATGGCTGTGAGCGGGCATGGCTGTGAGCGGGAGCGCGCCCGTGTGCGGACGCGCGCCCGAGAGGTAAAAGGTGTGGTCGGGGGATGGTGGCGCCTGAAAGAGAAAAGCACGGCGGTGCCGCTTCCGAGGGGGTTTTACCCAAATGCGCTCCCTGTCCATGCGTGCGGGCCGGGAGCAGTAGGGCGGGTGCGGCAATCGAACGGGGGGCCAGGGTCCTTCGAAAGGGGGAAAGATGGCTGATATCAGGACATCTCTGTGAATAATCGTCAGCGTGCCCGTCGCAGATCCCGCCCGCGCCGCCGCCCCCGGCCCGGCGCGGCCCGACCGCCGGCCGACCGGCGGACCCGCCCCCGTCCTCGGAAGGGCCGCGCGGCTGCGCGACCGCCTCCGCGCCGAACTCCTGGTCGCCGCACCCGCGCTGACCACCTATCTGGCGCTGCGGTTCTTCGGCATCGCCGTCCTCGCCGCCTGGGCCCACCTCAAGGGCGCCCCCGCCGCCGGCCAACTGCTCGGCGGCGACTGGGACTCGGTCTGGTACCGCGGCATCGCCGCGCACGGCTACGCCCACGCCATCCCGCCGCCCGACCACCACGGCCGGCGCGACTGCAACCTCGCCTTCTTTCCGCTGCTGCCGCTCGGCATGAAGCTGCTGACCGGGCTCACCGGTCTGCCGCTCGGTGTCTCCGGGGTGGTCCTGGCGATGCTCGGCGGACTCGTCGCCGCCTGGGCGCTCTACCTGATCGGCCGCCTGCTGCACGGCCCGCGAACCGGTCTGGTGCTGGTGGTGCTCTGGGCCTCGCTGCCGATGGCGGTGGTGGAGAACATGGCGTACACCGAGGCGCCGTTCACCGCGCTGGCCGCCTGGTCGCTCTACGCCGTGCTGCGCGGCCGCCGGCTCACCGCCGGGGCGCTGTCGCTGCTCGCCGGGCTGACGCGGCCGACCGGCGCGGCCATCGCCGCCGCCGTGGTCGTCGCGGCCGGAACGGCGCTGGTCCGGGAGCGGGGACGGGACCGCGGACGGCCGCGGGGGCAGGGCCCGGACGGGGAGCGGCCGGGGTCGAACGGCCGCCGCGCGGCCCGCACCTGGCGGATCGTCGCCGCGGCCGCCCTCGCCCCGCTCGGCTGGCTCGGCTACCTCGCCTGGGTGGGCGTCAGGCTCGGCTCGCCGGGCGGGTACTTCGCCGTCCAGCGGGCCTACGGCTCCACCTGGGACGGCGGCCGGGGCGCGCTGCACGCCGCCAAGATGGTGCTGATCACCTCGAAGCCGCTGATGTACTACGTGGTGACGCTGGTGCTGGTGGCCGCCGCCGCGCTCTTCGTGGTCTGCGTGCTGCGCCGCCAGCCGCTGCCGCTGCTCGTCTACAGCGGGGTGCTGCTGCTGATCACCTACGGCGGTGCCGGGTTCTACACGTCCAAGGCCCGCTTCCTGATCCCGGCGTTCCCGCTGCTGCTGCCGGTGGCGCGGGCGCTGGCCCGCATGCGGACGAGCACCGCCGCGGCGATGCTCGTCCCCCTGGTGCTGGGCTCCGCCTGGTTCGGCGGGCACCTCGTGCTGGTGTGGCCCTACGCGCCCTGAGGCGCGTCGCCCTCGGCGTCGTCGCCGCCCTTGCCGCCCTCGCCCTCCGAGGCCTGCTGCTCCAGGCCGAGGCGCTCGGCGATCCAGCCGTCGAACCGGATGGAGGCGTCCATCCAGCTGGCCAGGTTGGAGACGAAGAAGTCGAGGTTGACCTGGTTGACGGTGACCAGCTGGTACTCCGTCGCCAGGAAGACCTTCCCGTCCTCGCGGGTGTGCGTGTACGCCTTGGGCCAGAGGGTGTCGCGGTTCCACTGGTCCAGCGCGTCCAGCACCGTGGGGCGCTCCTCGATCGGGAACTCCCGGTCGTAGTAGGTGCGCAGCATGAACAGCTCGCCCTGCTCGCCCCGGAACATGTAGACGACGCGGAAGCCCTCGTAGGGGGCGACGAGGTCGCCGTCCTCGTCGACGCCGTACTTCAGCTCCAGCTGGTCGAGCAGCTGCTTGATGAGGTCCTGGTCGGGCCGCACCATCTGGATCTCGGTCTCGGGCCCCCCGTCGTTCGGGGACGGCTCAGCCCCGAAGTTCGGCAGGCCCGCCGGGTCAATGCTCACCGTGTGTCCTCTCCCTTGGTTCGAGGAACATCCTGCCGCATATCCGCGGGCATGCGAACGCCGCCCGCCGACACGGGGGAGGTCGGCGGGCGGCGGGGTTCGGGGGCGGGGTAGGCCCCCGGAGCGAGGCGCCCCCATGGAGGGGATTGAGGGGGTGGAGGCGCCCCGCGCTCCAGTGGTCCGCACCGTCGACCGCCGGAGCGCTCGGGGCGTCCGACCGTCTCGGTGCGGTCGGCACATTAAGGGGGATGCCGCGGGGGCTTGTCCACTCATGGACGAAACCCGGGCAAAACCGGTGGCCGTGCCGTTCCCCGATCGGCACGAAGCCCTCGGATCAACGCCCGGCGGCGAGTAGGCTCGCCAGAATGGAGCACCAGGTGATCGTGCCGTTCCCGGTGCGGCGGGTGTGGTCCGCGCTGCTGGACGCGGACCGGCTGGCCCGCTGCGTCCCGGGCTACCTTCCGGATGCCGACGCGGCGGACGCCGCCGAGCCCGCCGGTTCCGTGCCCTCGACGGCGCCCGCGCACCGCGCCGGCGCCCCGGCCGAGCTGCGCGGACGGCTGCGGCTGCGGATCGGCGGCACCTCGATCACCTACCGCGGCGCGCTCCGGGTCAGCCCCGAGCGGGGCGGCGCCGGCGACGTCGAGGAGGAGACGCTGGCCGTCGTCGGCGAGGCCACCGAGGCCCGCGGGGACGGCTCCGCGAAGCTGACGCTCCAGGTCAGGCTCGCCCCGGCGGAGGACGCCGGCTGGGCGACGGGCGTCACCGTGCTCGGCTCGGTGAAGGCGCGCGGCCGGCTGGCGGAGAACGGGCGGGAGGCGCTGGCGGCCGCGGGCCACCGGCTGCTGGACCGTTTCGTCCGGGCGCTGGTCGAGGATCTGGCCGAGGAGGAGTCCGAGGCGGAGCGGGCCCGCGGCGACGCGGGCACCGGCTCCGGGGGCGGCGCCGGCGAGGGCGTCCCGGACGGGCAGATGGCCGACGAGCTGGAGGGCTTCGCGGACGCGCTGGACGAGGAGGGGCCGCCGTTCATCGAGGTCCCGGACAGCCCGGCGGGCCTGGAGGCGGAGTTCGGGTTCTCGCCGTTCGACGAGGGCGAGGACGACGAGGACGCGTCGCTGGAGGACGCGGACGAGGTGGGGGGCGTGGACGGGGTGGACGGTCTGGACGGGGTGGACGGCGAGGGGCTGGGCGTCCCGGAGGACGACGACCTCGATCTGCCGTTCCCGTCCGAGGAGTTCTTCCGCACCGGCGAGGCGGACGCGCGCGGCGCGGAGTTCGGGCACGACTCCTCCGGCGCCCCGGGGGTCGGGGACAGCTGGGGCGGGCCGGCGCGGCGACGCACGATGGTGGGGCGGAGCGCGGAGGAGGTCGACCACGCACCCCCGCGGGGGCGCTACGCGCCGGTTCCGGTGCCGGTTCCGCTGGCGCCCCGGCGGGACTGGCGGTTGGTCGCGGGCGCGGCGGTGGCCGCGGGGGCGGCGGGCGTGCTGGTGTACAAGCTCATCCGGGCCCGGCGTCCGTAGGGGTCGCCGCGGCGGTCCGGCGCGGTTGGTGCGGTCGCCGCAGGTGGGTGACGGGTCGTAGGGTGAGGCGCATGACGTCGAATCCTGCGCCGTCGGGGGCGCCTGTCACCTTCACCGCAGGTGACGCCGTGCTGACGGTCCTTCCCGGGGACGGCTGCCGCATCGGCGGCCTCACCGTCGGAGGCGTTGACATCGTCCGCACCACCGGCCGCAGCCTCCACCAGTACGGCGCGTTCCCGATGGTCCCCTGGGTGGGACGGGTCCGCGACGGCGTCTTCCGCAGCGGCGGCGACACCTACCAGCTGCCCCGCACCAGCGGCCCCAACGCCATCCACGGCACCGCCACCGACCACCCGTGGTACCGCACCGGCCCCACCTCCTTCGGCATGCGCCTCACCGACCCGTGGCCCTTCCCCGGCGTCGTCAGCCAGGAGTTCGAGCTCAGCGAGGAGGCGCTGCGCGTCAACCTGATGCTGGAGGCCACCGGCGAGTCCTTCCCCGCCCAGCTCGGCTGGCACCCCTGGTTCCTGAGGCAGCTTCACCGCCCGGACGGCACCCCGATCGGCGAGCCCGCCCGGCTCGACTTCAGCCCCGAGTTCCAGTGGGAGCGCGGCGAGGACCACCTGCCCACCGGCAAGCGGATCGCGCCGCTCCCCGGCCCCTGGGACGACTGCTTCGGGATGCCCGGCGGCGTGGACGCGCTGCTCACCTGGCCCGGCGCGCTGAAGCTGCGGATCACCAGCCCGGAGTGCGACTCCGTCGTCGTCTACGACGAGCAGGAGGACGCCCTCGCCGTCGAGCCGCAGACCGGCCCGCCGAACGGCATCAACACTGAGCCGCGCACCGTCACCCCGGTGGATCCGCTGGAGGCGACGATGACCTGGGCGTGGACGTCCCTTTCCTAGCCCCCGCGCGCTCTCGCGTAGTCTCGTCAGCCATGAGCACTTCACCCCGGGACGCGCTGCTTGCGCAGATCACCAGCAAGGCCGTGGTGCACGGCAAGGTCACCCTCTCGTCGGGCATCGAGGCCGACTACTACGTCGACCTGCGCCGCATCACCCTGGACGGGGAGGCCGCCCCGCTGGTCGGCGAGGTCATGCTGGACCTCACCGCCGACCTGGACTACGACGCCGTCGGCGGCCTGACGCTGGGCGCCGACCCGGTGGCCGCCGCGATGCTGCACGCCGCCGCCCGGCGCGGCCGCGCCCTGGACGCCTTCGTCGTCCGCAAGGCCGGCAAGGCGCACGGCCTGCAGCGCCGCATCGAGGGCCCGGACGTCGCCGGCCGGCGGGTGCTGGCCGTCGAGGACACCTCCACCACCGGCGGCTCGGTGCTCACCGCCGTGGAGGCGCTGCGCGAGGCCGGCGCCGAGGTGGTCGGCGTCGCGGTGATCGTCGAGCGCGGCGCCGCGCCCGCGATCGAGAAGGCCGGACTGCCCTACTACCAGGCGTACTCGGCCGCGGACCTCGGTCTGGGCTGACGGCCGGGCGGCCGCGGGCCCCGTACCTCTCGGGGCCTCGGCCGGATAGGCGGGGATTCGGCCGTCTGGGAGAATGCACCCGAAGCAGACCCCCGCTCTGCTCCCTACACCTCCATCGCCGCACAGAGGAGCGAGTCGCAATGCCCATCGCAACCCCCGAGGTCTACGCCGAGATGCTGGACCGGGCGAAGGCCGGCAAGTTCGCCTACCCGGCGATCAACGTGACGTCCTCCCAGACGCTCAATGCCGTGCTGCGGGGCTTCCAGGAGGCCGAGAGCGACGGCATCATCCAGATCTCCACCGGCGGCGCCGAGTACGCGTCCGGCCAGGGCGTGAAGGACATGGTCACCGGTGCGGTGGCGCTCGCCGAGTTCGCCCACGTGGTGGCCGCGAAGTACGACGTCACCGTCGCGCTGCACACCGACCACTGCCCGAAGCCGAAGCTGGACGCCTACGTCCGCCCGCTGCTGAAGATCTCTCAGGAGCGCGTCTCCAAGGGGCAGAACCCGCTGTTCCAGTCCCACATGTGGGACGGCTCCGCCGAGACGCTCGCCGACAATCTGGCGATCGCCCAGGAGCTGCTCGCCGAGGCCGTCAAGGCGCACATCATCCTGGAGATGGAGATCACGCCGACCGGCGGCGAGGAGGACGGCGTCTCCCACGACATCAACGACTCGCTCTACACCACGGTCGACGACGCGATGCGCACCGCCGAGGCGGTCGGCCTGGGCGACAAGGGCCGCTACCTGCTGGCCGCGTCCTTCGGCAATGTGCACGGCGTCTACAAGCCGGGCAACGTGGTGCTCCGCCCCGAGCTGCTCAAGGAGCTCCAGCAGGCGGTCGGCGCGAAGTACGGCAAGGCCAACCCGTTCGACTTCGTCTTCCACGGCGGCTCCGGCTCGACGATCGACGAGATCCGCACCGCGCTGGACAACGGCGTGGTGAAGATGAACCTCGACACGGACACCCAGTACGCCTTCACCCGCCCCGTCGCCGGGCACATGTTCGAGAACTACGACGGCGTGCTGAAGGTCGACGGCGAGGTCGGCAACAAGAAGGCCTACGACCCGCGGGTGTGGGGCAAGAAGGCCGAGGAGAACATGTCCAGCCGCGTCGTGCGGGCCTGCGAGGACCTGCGCTCGGCGGGCACCCGGCAGAAGTAGGAGCCGCGGCGGCCGGCACGGCCGAGGTGATGCCGCTTCGGGGCGACGCGCCCCGGGGCGGCATCATGGTCTCCATGACTGCGCACCAGAACCTGCTCGGCGAGCCCGCGCCGACCCTGCTTCCCGACAACCCCGCCCCGCGCGAGGCGCTCGCCTCCGGCGCGGACCCCTCGCGGGTGGCGGCCGACCACCCCGCGGACTCGCTGCCCTGGGCCGTGCTGGCCGAGCTGGCGCTCGACGACGGCGAGCCCTCCCGGGACGTGGCGGCGTACGCGTACGCGCGGACCGGCTACCACCGCGGGCTGGACGCGCTGCGGCGGAACGGCTGGAAGGGGCACGGGCCGGTGCCGTGGAGCCACGAGCAGAACCGCGGCTTCCTGCGCGCGCTGGGCGCGCTGGCGCGCGCCTCGGCGGCGATCGGCGACGCCGAGGAGGCCGACCGCTGCAGCGGGTTCCTGCGGGACAGCTCCGCGGAGGCGTACGACGAGCTGCTCGGCAAGGCGTAGCGCCGGGGTCAGCCGAACGCCGGGTAGAGGGGGAGCAGGCGCAGGGGGCGCCAGGCGCGGCGGGCGGCGGACGCCAGGGACTTCGCCCAGGGGCCGAGCGGGGCCAGCTCGGGCTGCGCGGAGGCGGCGTCCGCCAGCTCCGTCAGCCGCAGCAGGACGCGCTCGCGCCGGGAGGGCAGCTCGAAGTCGTAGTCGTCCATGGGATGGTGGGCGGCGCCGCGTTCGGCGTCGAGGGCGGTCGGAAGGTCCCAGGAGAGCGCCAGCAGCGCCCAGAACGCCCGGCAGGCGCGGTAGTGCGCGTCGAAGTCCGGGGTGGCGCGGCCGGCCGCGTGCAACCGCGCGCGGTAGCGGTTGACCAGCCCGGCGCCGAGGGACGCCGGCAGCCGCCTGACGCACCAGCAGCTGGGCATGGTGGTGCCCAGGTAGGCGAGGTCGAGCAGGGCGTGGCGGGCGGCGGCGCCCTCGGCGTCGAAGAACCGGACGGTGCCGTCCTCGGCCACCACGTTGTTGTCCGGGCACATGTCGCCGAGGCTGAACGCCCGGTACGGGCCGGGGTCGCGGACGGCGCGCTCGTCGATCCGGGCGACGGCGGACTGGTCCGGGGCGGCCGCCGCCTCGTCGGTGCCGAGCAGGGCGGCCGCGGCGCGCGCCAGGTCGCCGGCCGGGCCGTCGGCGAGCGTGACCGTCAGAGGCTCCACCGGGTCGCTCCAGTCGCCGATCCGGTCGAAGGTGGCCAGGTGGAGGTCGGCGAGGGCGTCGGTGTAGCCGGCGAGGGCGCGCTCGGCGCCGGCGCGGTCCGCGGAGAGCAGGACGTGCGCCAGGTTGCGGGTCGGGCCGAAGTCCTCGATGAGCGCGAGGCCGAGCGCCGCGTCCGAGGCGAGCAGGCGGGCGACCGGCGCCCGCCCGTCGAGGAAGGCGAGCGCGGCGGTCTCGCGGCGGAACCAGTCCGCGCGCTCCGCGGAGGGCGCGGACTCCCCGGGCCGGAACGCGCACTTGAGGATCGCCGACCGCCCGTCCTCCAGCGCCAGCCGCGCCACCAGCGCCCGTCCGGTCGGCGTCGACAGCGCGGTGGCGTCCGCGACGGCGCTGCCGAGGAGCTCGCCGGCGCGCTGCAGTGTGCGAGTGGGGATCACCCCGCGAACGGTAGCCGCTGCCGGTGGGGCCGCGCGCCGGGATCCGGTCTACCGGTCCGCCTCCTCCGCCTGTTCGCGCAGCCGGTAGCGCTGCAGCTTGCCCGTGGAGGAGCGGGGGAGGGCGGGGACGAACTCCAGGCGCCGGGGGTACTTGTAGGGGGCGATGGACTGCTTGACGAACTCCTGGAGCTCCTTGCGCAGCAGGTCCGCCGAGGCGGCGTCGCCGAGCCGCTCGGCGCGGGCCACGACGTAGGCGGCGACGACCCGTCCGCGCAGCGGGTCGGGCGCGCCGACGACGCCGCAGTCCAGGACGTCCGGGTGACCGAGCAGGACCTGCTCGACCTCGGGGCCGGCGATGTTGTAGCCCGCCGAGATGATCATGTCGTCGCTGCGGGCCCGGTAGTGGAAGTAGCCGTCCCGGTCGCGGACATAGGTGTCCCCGGTGACGTTCCAGCCGCCGCGGACGTACTCCCGCTGCCGCGGGTCCCGCAGATAGCGGCAGCCGGTCGGGCCGATGACGGCGAGCCGCCCGGGGGTGCCGTCCGGCGCGCGGCGCCCCTCCTCGTCGAGCACCGCCGCCGTGTACCCCGGCACCGCGCGGCCGGTGGTGCCCGGCCGGATGTCGCCGTCGCCGGCCGAGACGAAGATGTGCAGCATCTCGGTGGCCCCGATGCCGTCGATGATCCGCACCCCGGTGGCCTCGTGGAAGGCGTGCCAGACCGCCGCCGGCAGCGGCTCCCCCGCCGAGACCGCGCGGCGCAGCGTGGCCAGCCGCTCGCTGCGGCCCTCGGCGAGCATCGCCCGGTAGCCGGTGGGGGCGGTGAACAGCACGGTCGCCCCCGACTCGGCTATCGCGTCAGCCAGTTCGTCCGGGGAGCCGCGCTCCAGCAGCAGCACCGACGCCCCGACCCGCATCGGGAAGACCACCAGGCCGCCGAGGCCGAAGGTGAACCCGATCGGCGGGCTGCCGATGAACAGGTCGTCGCCGCGCGGCCGCAGCACATGGCGGGCGAAGGTGTCGGCGTTGGCCAGCACATCGCGGTGGAAGTGCATGGTGATCTTCGGACGCCCGGTGGTGCCGGACGTCGGCGCCAGCAGCGCGACATCGTCGGCGGCCGTCTGCACCGGGTGGAACGGCAGGTCGTAGCGGGCCCGGCGGGCGCAGCGGGACGTCAGGTCGCCGGGGTCGTCCGCGCCGAAGGTGACGACCCGGGTGCCGCTGCCCTCCGCCGCCCGGATCATCGGCGCGGCCAGCCGGGCGTCGCAGAGCGCGACGGACGGCGCCGTGCGGTCGATCAGCTCGGTCAGCTCGGGCTCGCGCAGCAGCGGCATGGTGGTGACGGCGACGCAGCCGGCCCGCAGCACGGCGAGCCAGCAGGCGACCGTCCAGGGCGAGTTGGGGCCGCGCAGCAGGACCCGGTTGCCGGGCACCAGGTGCAGCTCGTCGACGAGGACATGGGCGATGCGGTCGGTGCGGCGGCGCAGCTCCCCGTACGTCCAGGGGCGCCGTCCGGGCGCGCGCAGGCAGACCCGGGAGGGGCCGTAGCGCGCGATGGCGCCGTCCAGCAGCTCGGCCGCGCAGTTCAGCCGTGCGGGGTAGCGCAGCTCGGGCAGCGGAAAGGTGAAGGTCGGCCACTGCTCCTGGAGCGGGAGGCTGTCCCGGCAGAACGTGTCGACATGGGCGGACGTGGACAGGATCATGGCCGCGCCTCTCTCGGATCTCTCGGAGCCGATGTCGGGGCTCGGAGCCGGGTCGCTCGCGGGGTCAGGGGTGGCGACCCGTGCGGTTTCGGTCAGTATGCTCCGAGGATGACCGCAGTCAAGACGGCGACATATCCGGAATCCGCGGGCCTGATACGGCCGTTGACACCGCGTCGGCTGCTGCTCACGATCTGCGGGCTCTACGCCCGCGATGCGGGGGGCAGCCTTCCGGTGGCGGGGCTGGTGGCGCTGTGCGGGGACGCGGGCGTCGACGAGCAGGCGGTGCGCTCGGCGGTCTCCCGGCTGAAGCGGGCGGGCCTGCTGGAACCCGTCCGGACGGCGGGCGGCGCGGCCGGCTACGCGCTGTCGGGCGAGGCGCGGGAGGTGCTCGGCGAGGGGGACCGGCGGATCTTCGCGCCGCGGCGCTCGGCGGTGGCGGACGGCTGGGTGCTGGCGGTCTTCTCCGTCCCCGAGCGGGAGCGGCGGCGCCGCCACGAACTGCGGGCGCTGCTGGGCCGGCTGGGCTTCGGGACGGTGGCGCCGGGGGTGTGGGTGGCGCCGGCCGGGCTGCGCGAGGAGGCGGCCGCGGCGCTGCGGCGGCGCGGGCTGGACGGCTATGTGGAGCTGTTCCGGGCGCAGGGGCCGCTGACGGGGGAGGGCGGCGACCCGGCGGAGGCGGTCGGCCGCTGGTGGGACCTGGCGGCGGTGCGCGCGGCGTACCAGGCGTTCCTGGCCGAGTTCCCGGCGGCGCCGGGCCGCGTGGCGGACGGCGCGGCGGCCTTCGTCCGCTACGCCCGCCTGGTGACGGCGTGGCGCCGGCTGCCGTACCTGGACCCGGGGATCCCGGTGGAGCTGCTCCCGGCGGGCTTCCCCGCCGAACACGCGGCGGCCCGCTTCCGCGCGCTGCGGCAGGCGTGGGAGGCGGCGGCCCGGACGCACGCGATGGCGGCGCTCCTCCAGGGGCGCGGCGACCGGGGCGAGTGAGCAGGGGCGTGTGAGGCTGGGCGAGTGAGCCAGAGGGGCCCGAAGCATCCTATGGATCATCGCACCAGGGAAAGCCTTCCCCGAGAACGCCCGATAAGCGAGGATGCTCGCACTGGTATACGTCCGACCTTCCTTGGGGGCCCGCCCATGCCGACCCAACTTCCCGTCGCTGCCGGCGAATCCGCCGACGACCGCGCCGCCGCCGCGGCGACGCTCCGGCCGAGCCCCGCGCAACTCGCCTGGCAGGCACGCGAGGTGACGGTCTTCACCCACCTCGGCATGAACACCCTCACCGACCGCGAGTGGGGCTCCGGCTGCGAGGACCCGGCCACCTTCGCCCCGCCCGTCCTCGACGTCGAGCAGTGGATGGACGTCCACCGCAGCATGGGCGCCGCCCAGGCCATGCTCACCGCCAAGCACCACGACGGCTTCTGCCTCTGGCCGTCCCGGTACACCGACCACACCATCGCCCGCAGCGGCGCCCCGGCCGGCGCCGACCTGGTCCGCGCCTACACCGACACCGCCCGCGCGGCCGGCCTGCGCGCCGGCGTCTACCTCTCCCCCGCCGACGGCGCCGAGCTGCCGCACGCCTGGCACGCCGCGCACAGCGCCGCGCTGCAGGCCCGCGTCGCGGGCGGCGAGGGCCCCCGGCACAGCGGCGAGGAGTCCACCCTCGCGGACGCCGGACGCGCCCCGGGCGGCCGCGGCCGGTACGGCAACGGCAGCGCCAAGCGCACCGTCACCCTCCCCACCCTCGTCGAGGGCGACGACCGCGCCGAGCGGGTGGCGAGCGGCGAACTGCCGTCCTTCACCTTCGAGCTGGACGACTACAACGCCTTCTACCTCAACCAGGTCTACGAGATCCTCACCCAGTACGGGCCGTTCGACGAGTTCTGGCTGGACGGCGCGAACCCCTGGCGCGAGCACGGCATCGAGCAGCCCTACGACTTCACCGCCTGGTTCACCGTCATCCGCGCGCTCGCCCCGGACGCGGTGATCTTCGGCGGTCCGGACGGCGTGCGCTGGGTCGGCAACGAGGACGGCATCGCCCGGGAGACCGAGTGGAGCACCGTGCCGGCCACCGACCGCCCGGACGCCTTCCACGGCGAGTGGCTGCTGCCCGACTACGCCGACCGGGCCGACCTCGCCTCCCGCGAGAAGCTCGCCGATCCGCGGGTGAGCTGGCTGCGCTGGTTCCCCGCCGAGTCGGACGTCTCCATCCGGCCGGGCTGGTTCCACCACCCGTCCGAGAAGCCCAAGTCGGCCGCCGAGCTGCTGGACCTCTACGAGAAGTCGGTGGGCCGCAACTCGCTGCTGCTGCTCAACGTCCCGCCCGCGGCGGACGGCCGGATCGCCGAGGAGGACGCCGCGGAGTGCGCGGCGTTCGGCGCGCTGCGGACCCGCGTCTACGGCACGGACCTGGGCGCGGAGGGGCAGTGGGACAGCGCCGAGCTGCGGCTGCCGGAGGCCGTCGCCTTCGACCGGGTGCGGCTCGCGGAGGACCTGGCGGAGGGCCAGCGGGTGGAGTCCTGCGTGGTGGAGGCGCGGAGCGGGGACGACGCCCCGTGGACGGAGGTCGCGTCGGCCACCACCGTCGGCCACGCCCGCATCCTGCCGCTGGCCGAGCCGGTGACGGCGGACCGCCTCCGGGTGCGCGTCACCGCGACCCGCGCGGAACCGGTGATGCTGCGGCCGACGCTGCACCGCCGTCTCGGCTGAGGCCGCTCGGCGGCTGCCGGCCCGGTGGCGCACGCTCGCGCCGCTCCCCGCGCCCCTGCCCCGCAGGGGCGTTCAGCGCACCGCCGCGCCCTGGAGCTCGACCTTCGCGGCCGGGTCCCACAGGCGGGCCACCTCGACCACCGCCATCGCCGGGTACGCCCGGCCGCACCGGTCGCGCCACACCTTGCCGATCTCGGCGGCGTGCGCGCGGTACTCGGCGATGGAGGTGAGGTAGACCGTCAGGCTGGTCAGCGCGTCCGGCTCGGCGCCGGCCGCGCGCAGCGCGACCAGCAGGTTGTCCAGCGCGCGGGCGAACTGCTCGACGATGCCCGCGCCGACGATCACGCCGCGGGCGTCCGTCCCCGTCTGGCCGGCGACGAAGACCGGGCACGCCCCGGGCGTCCCGGAGGCGACCACCGCGTGCGAGAAGCCGACCGCCGGGGCCAGTTCCTCCGGGTTGATGCGGTTGATGTCCACGTGGTCCTCATTCCCGCCGAGCGGAGCGGTCACGCGCGGGACCTTGCCAACATCCTGACGCGGAGTCAACATCGGCGTCATGCCCGGCATCGTTCCAGAGGACTTCACCGACATCCGCTACAGCGTCGAGGACGACACCTACGCCCTCGTCACCATCGATCGCCCGGAGCGCATGAACGCCTTCCGCGGGCGCACCGTCGACGAGCTGATCTCGGCGTTCAAGCACGCCTGGGCCGACCGCCGGGTGGCCGCGGTGGTCCTCACCGGCGCCGGCGAGCGGGCGTTCTGCGCCGGCGGCGACGTCAAGGAGCGCGCCGAGACCGGCAGCTACGGCCCCACCGAGTGGGGCACCTTCGAGGTGGAGCGGCTGCACCGGATCATCCGCGACATCCCCAAGCCGGTGGTGGCCGCGGTCAACGGGGCGGCGATCGGCGGCGGGCACGTCCTCCATGTGCTCTGCGACCTGACGCTCGCCTCGACCAACGCCGTCTTCGGCCAGAACGGCCCCCGGGTGGGCTCGTTCGACGCCGGCTTCGGGACGGCCTACCTGGCGCGCATCGTCGGGGAGAAGCGCGCCCGGCAGATCTGGTTCCTGCTGGACCGCTACGACGCGGCCGCCGCCGAGCGCTGGGGCCTGGTCAACCAGGTGGTGGCGCCGGAGGAGCTGCTGGCCACCGCGGCGGACTGGTGCCACCGGATGGCCGACCTCTCGCCGACCGCGCTGCGCTTCCTCAAGCACTCCTTCAACGCCGACAGCGACCACCTCTCCGGGCTCTCCCATGTGGCCTTCGACGGGCTGGAGGTCTTCGTCGAGACCGAGGAGTCGCAGGAGGGCGCCCGCGCCTTCGCCGAGAAGCGGCCGCCGGACTTCCGCAAGTACCGCTGAGCCCGCCGGGGGCGCCGGGGAACCGCCGCGGGTGGCTGCCGGGAGATGTCAGTGATGCGGAGGACGATGGGGGCATGGCCGTTGACTGGAACCACGAGCTGATCGAGCAGTTCGACTTCATCTGGAACCTGGCGCACGCCCCCGCGCTGGAGGAGCTCACCGACGAGGAGTACCTCTGGGAGCCCGTCCCCGGGTGCTGGAGCATCCGCCCGACGGGGATCGAGTTCCAGTGGCCCGCGCCCGAGCCCGCGCCGGTGACGACGATCGCGTGGCGGCTCTCGCACGTCGCGGTGGGCGTCTTCGGCATCCGCGCGTCCAACCACTTCGGGGACGGTTCGCTCACCGAGGAGAGCGCGGAGCGCCCGCTGACGGCGAAGGAGGGCGTCGCCTACCTCAAGGAGCAGTACGGGCGGTGGCGTTCGGGCGTGGAGTCGCTGGACGAGGAGGGCCTGGCCCGCCCGGTCGGGCCCGCGGAGGGGCCGTACGCGGAGTCGCCGATGGCCACCCTGGTGCTGCACCTCAACCGGGAGGCGATCCACCACCTCTCCGAGGTGTCGCTGATGCGGGACCTCTACCGCGCGTCCGGGGGCGCGCGGCTGGGCTGACGCACCGTCACCAGATGTGCGGCGCCCGGGTCTCCTGGACACGCTGACGCGATCGTGCCACGGTAGGGGCATCGGCAGACTTTCGAACATATGCGCGATCCAGGGGGTCCCATGCCGGACGCAGCGACACCGCCGTCCTCGCCGCACATGCGGCGGCGCCTCAGCCCCGAGGCGGCCGCCTTCTACGCCTCCCACAGCGCCTGCTCCGATCCCGGCGACCGGGCGCCGCTCTTCGCGGCGCTGCCCGCGGAGCCGCGGCAACTGGCGCTGATCGTCCGCGGGTTGGTCATCCACCGGGGGGAGGGCGCGATGTTCGACCACGCCATCGACGAGCGCCGCCTCCACCACGACGCCGAGACCCGCTACGCCGACGCGATCCTCGCGCTGCTCGCCGACCGCGACCCCGCGCCGCTCGCCGCCGAGCGCACCCCCTCCGAGCGGTTCGTCGGCACCTGCCGCGACTTCACGGTGCTCTTCTGCGCGTTCCTGCGGCACGCCGGCGTCCCGGCCCGGGCGCGGGTCGGCTTCGCCGACTACTTCTCCCCGGACGGCTTCGGCGCCGACCACTGGGTCGCCGAGTACTGGACGGCCGACCGCGGTTGGCGCCTCGGCGACGCCCAGGCGATCCAGGGCTGGCAGATCGACTTCGACGCGATGGACGTCCCGCGCGACCGCTTCCGGGTGGCCGGCGACGTCTGGCGCGCGTACCGCGCGGGCGAGGTGGATCCGAACCGGTTCGGAGTCGACCTGGGCCCGGACGCGCGCATCACCGGCCCGCTGGAGATCGCGGTCGACGTGGTGAAGGACCTCGCGGCGCTCAACAAGGTCGAGGCGCTGCCCTGGGACGGCTGGGGCGCGACCGAGCTGCCGCTCGGCGCGGCGGTCGAGGGCGACCTCGCCGCCGTCCTCGACCGCGCCGCCGCGGCCTGCGCGGACGACGCCCCCCTGGACCCGGCCCGCCGCCTCTTCGTCAACACCCCCGCCCTCCGCACTCCCCCCGTGATCACCTCCCACACCGCCTTCCTCGGCAACCGCGAGGTGGCCCTCAGGAGCTAGCCGAGACGCGCCCCGCCAGGTACGCGAGGCTCAATCGATATGCGGCTCCGCCGCGTGGGCGCGAGTGACCACGACAGACCGCGAGCCGAGCGCGGACAACGACCACATCAGGGGCGCGAGGAACTGCGCGAGTGACCACGACAGACCGCGAGCCGAGCGTGGACAAGAACCGCATCAGGGGCGCGAGGCTCAATCGATATGCGGCTCCGCCGCGTGGGCGCGCGTGACCCAATCGGACCGTGACGTCAGAACAGAGCAGAACCCCGGCGGCGACTCAGCCGCCCACGCACAGCAGCCGGTCCGCCACCTCCGCCAGCCGCCCCTCGGAGAGCTCCGCGTAGACGGCCAGCTCCGCGACCGAGCTGAACCGCCCGCCCAACCGCTCCCGCGCCGCCACCACCGCGGCCGCCTCCGCGGCCGTCAGCTCGGCCCGCCGCACCAGCATGTCCGCGTCCGCGTGGTTCACATCGACGAGCCCGCCGTCGTCGTACGCCGGCGACCCCCGCCCGATCCGCAGCTCCCGCGCCAGCGCGGGCCTCCGCAGCGCCAGCCGCCGCGCCCGCCGCCGCCGCCGCAGCCGCGCCCGCGCCTCCGCCACCGCCTCGCGGTTCCGGTCCTCCACCGACACCGGCCTCGACCCCGCCGCCGTCCCCGGCACCGCCGCGCCCCCGCGGACCCGCGCCGGCGCCGGCGCCTCCCAGGTCTCCCGGAACGTCAGGAACGTGTGGACGGACCCCACCACCGTCGAGACGAAGAGCAGCAGCGAGCCCATCGCCAGCGCGTCGCTCTCCTCCGGCGCCAGCGCGATGGTGAACCAGGAGAGCAGCGTCGTCATCAGATAGCCCGCGAACGCGCCCGTCCCGCGCCGCTCGCCCAGCGCGCAGGCCCGCCGCAGGAACGGCACCGGCGTCGCCAGCCCGAAGCTGACGACCGGCACCAGCGACCACGCCGCCCGGGAGAGCTCGAACTGCGCCCCGCGCGCCTTCACCACCGTCCCCGCACGCACCGTGTCCACCGCCTCCGCGCCCCCGTCGGCCCCGCCGGCGCCCCGCCGCGCCTCGCGCCGGCGCGCCTGCTCCTCCGCCAACTCGGCCTGCAGCGCTATCCCGTCGCCGCGCCCGGTCACCAGCCGCCATGCGGACGGCACCGGCACCGGGGCCTGCAGTGCGGGATCCCCGGACCATCGGCCCTTCGCTCCGCCCTTCGCCTTGCGCGGGGCCCCGGGCATCGCGGGCTGGTGCCCGCCGGTGCTCCCTCCGCCGCGGCTGGGCCGCGAGGGACGCCTGACGGGATAGCGGGAACGCGACACGATCCATCCTCCGTGCGGAAGCAGGCATGCCTGGCAATGCCCAGTCTCCCCGGACCGGCCCGCGCCCAACCACCCCAATGACGAACCCCGTTCTTCTCCCCGTTCCCCAACCCACCGCATATAGCGGCCTGTTGACGACCGTTCCGGCGCCGCCATACGCTCGACAGCGTGGACGCACCGCGCGGACCCGCCCCTCGGAGCCGGTCCGGGCGCCGCCGCACCGCCGCACCCCGGGTGGCGGTCGTCGGCGGCGGGCCCGGAGGGCTCTATCTCGCCGCCCTGCTCCGCCGCCCCGGGCCCACCCCCCGTCCCGCCGTCACCGTCCAGGAGCGCAACCCGCCGGAGCGCACCTTCGGCTTCGGGGTGGTCTTCTCCGACGAGACGCTGGACGGCATCGCCGCCGCCGACCCCGCCGTGCACACCGAGCTGAGCCGCCGCTTCGTCCGCTGGGACGCCATCGACATCCACCACCGCGGCCGGGTCCTCACCTCGCACGGCCACGGCTTCGCCGCCCTGGGCCGCCATCAGCTGCTCGGGCTGCTGCAGCGCCGCGCCGCCGACCTCGGCGCCGAGCTGCGCTTCCGCAGCGAGGTCCGCCCGGACGGCCTCGGCGCGCTCGCCGCCGGCCACGACCTGCTGGTCGCCGCGGACGGCGTCGGCTCCGCGGTGCGCGCCGAGCACGCCGCGGCGCTGCGCCCCGAGGTGGCGCGGGGCCGCTGCGTCTACCTCTGGCTCGGCGCCGAACTCGCGCTGGACGCCTTCGAGTTCCACATCCTGCGCACCCCGCACGGCATCGTCCAGGTGCACGCCTACCCCTACCGCCGCGCGCCCCGCCCCGCCGCCACCCTGGTGGTGGAGATGCGCGAGGACGTGCACCGCCGCATCCTCGCCGGCCTCGACGCCGACAAGTCCCGCGCCGTGCTGGGCGAACTGCTCGCCCCGGTGCTGCGCGGGGCCCGGGTGGAGGGCGACACCGACCGCTGGGCCGCCTTCGGCACCGTCCGCTGCGCCGCCTGGAGCGACGGCGGGACGGTGCTGCTCGGGGACGCCGCGCACACCGCGCACTTCTCCATCGGCTCCGGCACCAAGCTGGCCCTGGAGGACGCCGCGGCCCTCGCCGACCGGCTGCGGGCACCCGGCCAGGACTGGTCCCCGGGCTCCCTCGCCGAGGCGCTGCGCGACTACGAGGCGGAGCGCCGCCCGGTGGTGGAGTCCACCCAGCGCGCCGCCCGGGCCAGCCAGGAGTGGTTCGAGGACCTCCCGCTCTACGTCCACCAGCCGCCGCTGCGCTTCGCCTTCAACCTGCTGTGCCGCAGCCGCCGGATCACCCATGCCAACCTGCGGCTGCGCGACCCGCGCTTCACCGCCCGCGTCGAGGCCGCGCACGCCCGCGGCTGCGCGGACGGCATCGGCGCGGACGTCCCGCCGATGTTCCGCCCCTTCCGGCTGGCCGGGCTGGAGCTGAAGAACCGGGTGCTGGTCTCGGCCATGGACATGTACTCGGCCGCCGACGGCCTGCCCGGCGACTTCCACCTCGCCCATCTGGGCGCCCGGGCGCTCGGCGGGGCGGGCCTGGTGATGACGGAGATGGTGTGCGTCTCCCCGTCCGGCCGCATCACGCCGGGCTGCGCGGGCCTCTGGAACGACGCGCAGGAGGCCGCCTGGGCGCGGATCGCCGACCTCGTCCACAGCGCCTCCACGGCCCGTCTGGGCCTCCAGCTGGGCCACTCCGGGCGGAAGGGCTCCACCCGGCTGATGTGGGAGGGCATGGACGAGCCGCTGCCGAACCCGGCGGAGAACTGGCGGCTGGTGGCGCCCAGCGCGCTGCCCTACCGGCCGGGTTCGAGCCGGCTGCCGCACGCCGCGACGCGCGCCGAACTGGCCGCGATCCGGCGCGAGTTCGCGGCGGCCGCGGCGCGCGCCGCGCGGGCCGGCGTCGACCTGCTGGAGCTGCACTGCGCGCACGGCTATCTGCTCTCCTCGTTCCTCTCGCCGCTCACCAACCGCCGCTCGGACGTCTACGGCGAGCGGTTGCGGTACCCGCTGGAGGTGCTGGCGGCGGTGCGGGAGGCGTGGGACGGGCCGCTGTCGGTGCGCATCTCGGCGACGGACTGGCACCCGGGCGGCAACGGCTCCGACGAGGGCGTCGAGCTGGCCGCGGCGTTCGCCGCGGCGGGCGCGGACGCCATCAGCGTCTCCACCGGGCAGGTGGTCTCCGACGAGGCGCCGGCCTTCGGCCGCAGCTACCAGGCGCCGTTCGCGGACCGGATCCGCAACACCGCCGCGCGGGAGCGGGGCACGGCGGTGATCACCGCCGGGAACATCTCCTCCTGGGACGACGTCAACTCGCTCCTGCTCGCGGGCCGCGCGGACCTGGTCGCGCTGGGGCGGCCGCACCTGTGGGACCCGCACTGGACGCTGCACGCGGCGGCCGAGCAGGGCTACGCGGGCCCGGGCGCGGAGTGGCCGGCCCCCTACCGCGCGGGCAGCCGCCCCCCGCGCACGGGACGGACGGGCAAGGCGAACTGACCCCCGGGCCACCGCCTGCCCGCCGTCTCGCGCCGGCTAGGGCCGCTTGGCGCTCAGGGGGCTTTCCGGGCGCAGGTCGCCTTGGCCGTCGAGGTCGTTCAACACTGCGGGCAGGCCCTTGGTGAGCATCGTGGTGCGGACGATGCCAAGGATCTTGGCCATGAAGAAGCCTCCGGCGCCGGTGAAGCCGGTGTGGTCGTAGCTGAAGCGAGTTCCGCTGCCGTGCGGTTCGAGCCGGTAGGCGACCTGGGTCACCTCGCCACCGCTCTCGTCCTGCCACGAGTACCGCAGCAGCGAAGGCTCGCGGACCTCCAGCACCTCGCACACCACGACGCCGCTCCAGCCGGGCCTGGGCTTCGCGACGAACGTGAACGTGGTGCCGACCGTGGTGGCGAAGCCCTCGGGCCGGGCGCCGGCGCCGGTGGCCGTCCACAACGGGATCAGCTCCGGATCGGTGACCGCTCGCCAGACCTTCCGCGGTGGGTGCGGGTAGTCGCGGACGATGTGGATGGCGCTAATGGAGAACTCCTTTCGCCTGCGGGCGGCAAGCCCGACACAAAAGTTCAGTCACTAGAAAGTTACAGTAACAGAAAAGATTCGGGCGGCTGGACTATGCTTCGGTGATGACCATGCGCACCGTGGACTGGACGGCCCTGCGGCCGCGCGACGAGGAACCCGCCGGCGAGGGACTGCGGGAGCGCAAGAAGCGGCTTCTCCGACGGCAGCTGTCCGACACGGCCACCGAGATGTTCATGGAACGCGGCTTCGACGCCGTGCGGGTCGCCGAGATCGCGGCAGCGTGCGGAGTGTCGGAGAAGACGGTGTTCAACTACTTCCCGACCAAGGAGTCCCTCGTCCTCGACATGGGCGAGGCGACGTCGAACTCGCTGCGGACCGCCCTGGCCGATCCGGACCTGTCGCCGGTCGACGCGGCGTTGAAGATCCTTTCCACCGAGCTGGCCGACATCACGTCATGGCTGAGCGCTCAGAACGACCCGACCGAGGCCAAGGCCACGCTCCTGCGCTTCGGCATGCTGATCAGATCCACCCCGTCCCTGCGTGCCTACCAGCGCGACACGGCCGACCAGCAGGTCGCCGTGGCCGCCGAGGCCCTGGCCCGGCGCACCGGGACGAGGCCGGACGACCCCGAACCGCAGATCGCCGCGACTGCCCTGCTCGCGTTGTGGCCAATCCAGTTCCGGGCGCTCCGCACGCATCTGAACCGCACCGGGACCTTCGAGGAGCTGCACGACGCGGTCAGCGCCGACGTCCGACGCGCAGCGCACCTCATCGAGACCGGGCTCAACTCCCTCGCCCCCCGCCGGCGCGGGTAGCGAACCGCTGCGGCGGCCCCCGTGCGGCGGCCCGCACCGCCCGAACTGCGCGTCCGGCATATCAGGGCGAACCTGTCCTTATGGCCAGACATCACAGCATCAGCGCGGAAGAGCAGCAGGCGCAGGCGCAAGCCCAGGCCAAGGGCGCCGGGGCCGAGGCCCGGCCGCGGCGGCGCGGCATCACCGTCCTCGGGGTGGACGTCACCGCCATCCGGGTGATCGCCCTGCTGGTGGCCGTCGCCGTCATCGCCTTCATCGTCGGCAACACCCACCGGGTCTCGGTCAACTTCTTCACCATCCACGTCAGCATGCCGCAGTGGCTCGCGCTCCTGCTGACCTGCGCGGCCGGCGTCCTGATCGGCGTCATCGCGGCCGGCGGCCGGGGCCGCGCCAAGGGCACGCCGCAGCAGTGAGCCCCGGCACCCCCCAAGGGGGGTGCCGGGGCCCGGGCTACGACGCCGCGCGGAGCGTCAGCCGCGCGGCGTCCTGCGCTGCGGCGCGCGGCCGGTCGGCTGCGCGGGCGCCTGCCGCGGCGGGCAGGGCGGCACGGGGCGCGTCACCGGCTTGTCCGCCGTGATGGTGATGATCTCGCCGTGGTGCGCCGTCTTCACCGGGTCGCCGCTGATCAGGCGGTAGGACGCCTCCTCGGGCGTCAGCTGCACCTCGAAGCGGCTGCCCTGGAAGCACATGTGGAAGGTGAGCCGGCGCAGCTGCCGCGGCAGCCGCGGCGCGAACGTCAGCCGGCCGTCGTGGTCCCGCATCCCGCCGAACCCGGCGACGATCGCCATCCAGGTGCCGGCGAGGGCGCCCAGGTGGAGGCCGTTGCGCACGTTGTCGTGCAGGTCGTGAAGGTCCGTCAGGGCCGTCTCGCCCAGGTAGTCGTAGGCGAGGTCGAGGTGCCCGACCTCCGCGCACATCACCGCCTGGGTGCACGCCGACAGGGAGGAGTCCCGCACGGTGCGGGCCTCGTAGTAGTCGACGTTGCGCAGCTTGGCCTCGTCGGAGAAGGCGTCGCCGCGCATGTGCATGGCGAGCACCAGGTCGGCCTGCTTGATCGCCTGCTTGCGGTACAGGTCGAAGTACGGGTAGTTGAGCAGCAGCGGGTAGTGCTCCGGCGGGGTGTCCTTGAACGGCCACTCCGCGTGCTCGGTGAACCGCTCGGCCTGCGGGTGGACGCCCAGCACCTCGTCGTAGGGGATGACGATCTTGTCTGCGGCCTCGCGCCACGCCGCCGTCTCCGCCGAGGTGACGCCCAGCCGCTCGGCGACCTCCGGCTGGCGCTCGGCCGCCGCGGCCGCCTCGCGGAGGTTCTTCTGGGCCATCAGGTTGGTGTAGACGTTGTTGTCCACCACCGCGGTGTACTCGTCCGGACCGGTGACGCCGT
Organism: Mangrovactinospora gilvigrisea; assembly: GCF_001879105.1. Taxonomy (GTDB): domain Bacteria; phylum Actinomycetota; class Actinomycetes; order Streptomycetales; family Streptomycetaceae; genus Mangrovactinospora; species Mangrovactinospora gilvigrisea. The sequence continues at coordinate 58,514 of NZ_MLCF01000085.1, forward strand.
CGATGCGGAAGCCGCCGTGCGGGTCGTGGTGGCCCAGCGAGGCCCACAGCCGGGCCGTCTCGACGAGCAGTTCGGCGCCCGCGTCCCGGTCGAAGTCGTGGTCGTGGGTGGCCGCGTAGTAGCGGGCCACCGCGTCCGCGATGTCGGCGTTGAGGTGGAATGCGGCGGTGCCGGCCGGCCAGTACGCCGAGCACTCCGAGCCGTTGATGGACCGCCAGGGGAACACCGCCCCGCGCAGGCAGAGCACCTCGGCGCGGTGGCGCGCCTTGTCGAGCGTGGAGTGCCGCCACAGCAGGGCGTCGCGGGCCGCGTCCGGGGTGGTGTAGGTGAGGACGGGGAGCACGAAGGACTCGGTCTCCCAGAAGGCGTGCCCGTCGTAGCCGGGGCCGGTGAGGCCCTTCGCCGGGATGGCCCGGGACTCGCCGCGGGCGCCCGCCTGCAGGGTGTGGAAGATCGCGAACCGCACCGCCTGCTGGAGGTCGGGGTCGCCGTCCACCTCGATGTCGGCGGTCTCCCAGAAGTCCTCCAGGTAGCCGCGCTGCTCGACCAGCAGGCCCTCGAAGCCGGTCTGCAGGGCGCCGGCCAGCGCCGCGTCCACCTGGGCGCGCAGCGCGGGCACCGAGCGCTGCCCGGACCAGCCGTAGGCGATGTACTTGGTGAGCCGCAGCCGGCCGTTCTCCGGCAGGTCGACGGCGGCGGTGAGGCGGGCCAGGTCCTCCTCGACATGGGTCTCGGTGTGCAGCCCGTCCGCCACCTCCAGCTCGTGGTCGACGCCGGCGGCGATGCGCAGCCCGGAGCGCCGGGTGTGGTGGCAGAGCACCGCCCGGAAGCCCTCCATGGTGGCGAAGTCCCCGACCAGCGGGTTGCGCAGCGCGGCGGCCACCCGGGGGTCGGTGGTGTCGGACTCCACGGGCTCGTTGGCCAGCAGGTCGGACTGGAGCACCACCTGGATGGGCCCGTCCAGCGCCTCGACCTCGTAGCGGATCGCGGCGATGGCCCGCTGGGTGAAGGAGACCAGCCGCTCGGTGGTGATCTGGATGCGCCGGCCGGTCGGCGTCTCCCACACCGTGCGGCGGCTGAGCGTGCCCTTCTTGAAGTCGAGCCAGCGCTCGTGCTCGACGGCGTTGCCGTACCGCAGGTCGAGCGGCTCGTCGCCGACCAGCAGGCGGATGATCTTGCCGTCGGTGACGTTGACGACGGTCTGCCCCGCCTCGGGGTAGCCGTATCCGCCCTCGGCGTAGGGGAGGGCGTGCTCCTCGTAGAAGCCGTTCAAATACGAGCCGGGGAGGCCGCACGGCTCCCCCTCCTCCAGCGAACCCCGCAGCCCGATGTGGCCGTTGGAGAGCGCGAAGGTGGACTCGGTGCGCTGCAGCGCGTCCAGGTCGAGGTTCTTCCAGCGAAGCTCCCAGGGGGAGACCTCGTAGCCGTAGCCCCGGTTGGTGTCGATCATCAGGCGGTTTCTCCGAGCAGATCGGCCAAGTCGTCGACGACGACGTCGGCACCATGGACAAGCAATTCCCCGGCCTGGTCGGCCCGGTTGACGCCGATCACGCGGCCGAAGCCGCCGTCCCGGCCGGCCTGGACGCCGGCCAGGGCGTCCTCGTAGACGGCCGCCGACTTCGGCTCCACGCCGAGCGCGGTGGCGCCGGCGAGGAAGGAGTCGGGGGCCGGCTTGCCGTGCAGACCGTCCCGCGCGATGACCGTCCCGTCCACCAGGGCCTGCACGTACGGGGTGAGCCCGGCGGCTTCGAGGACCATGGTGGCGTTGGCGGAGGAGGTGACGACGGCGATGTCCAGGCCGGCGTCGCGCACCGCGTTGAGGTAGGCGACGGAGCCGGGGTAGGGCTGCACGCCGCGGGTTCCGATGATGTGGTGCACCACTTCGTTCTTGCGGTTGCCCACGCCGTTGACGGTGTCCTGCTCGGGACCGTCGTCGGGCGCGCCCTCGGGGAGGTCGATGTGCCGCGACGCGAGGAACGTGCGGACACCGTCGGCCCTGGGTCTGCCGTCTACGTAGGCCGCGTAGTCGCGGTCGGTGAACTCCGCGAACGGGGCGCCGCCTTGGGCGGCGCGCTCACGGAGGAAGGCGTCGAACGTCTCCTTCCACGCCTCGCGATGGAGGACCGCGGTGGAGGTGAGGACGCCGTCGAGATCGAAGAGGCAGGCGGTGATTCCGCCGGGCAGGCCGAGCATGGGGCGACGGTACCGCGCGTGTTGCGGCGCGGGCCGCAACACGGGCACCCGTAACACGGTAGAGCTAGTCGATTGGCCGGTAATGGCCGCCCCGAGCAGTCGTTTTGACGCACCGTATTCTTTGCGATGCGTGGTGGTGTGTGTCACACGGCGTCGGCGCCGGGCGAGTTGGCGCCGTCGGGCGGCGCGCGGTGCCCGGTTCGCCGCCCCTCCGCCCCGGCGCCCCGCCCGAACCGTGCTGCGCGCGAAGCGCCGGCAAGCCCGCTCAGGCCGGCATCCGCAGGGTCCAGGCGGCCGGGTGCACCGTCCAGGTCCGCTCCGGGACGGGGCCGCGGACGCCGCCGCCCACGCCGTAGCGGAACGCCCCGCCGCGCACCCGCACCTGCCGCGCCCGTACCCGCTGCCCGTGCACGCGCACCTCGACGACGCCGTCGTCCGGCGCCTCGTCCACCGCCGTGAAGGCACCCCGCAGCCCCGCCTCGCCGCCCCCGTCCGTCGACACCCGCACGCCGCGCCGCGCCAGCAGCGCCGCCGCCGTCGGCCGCACCCGCAGGGTGCCGAGCGCGACCCCGCCGCCGTCGTCGACCAGCAGATCCAGCCGCCGCTCCACATCCCCCAGCGCGGCCCGCGCCGCCCGCACCGGGCTCGGCGGCACGCCGAGCGAGCGCACCAGCCGCAGCCGCGGCCCCTCGCCCACCGGCACCACCGCCAGCCCCGCCTCGCCCAGCTCGCCGCGCCGCCACAGCAGCTCCACCACCCGCCGCAGCGCCGTGTCGTCACCCACCAGGACCGGGCGCTTCGGTCCGCGGTGAGCGAACGTGTGTTCCAGCTCCGCGGTGTCCTCCGGAATGGTGATCTTGACGCGGGCGCCCGCCCCCAGCACGTCCCGTGCCACCCGGACCGCCTCCCCGTCCACCCGGCGCGCCGCCGGGTCGATCACCACGAGCAGCGCCTGCACATTGGTCCTTCCTGGCCAGAAGCGGGTAGCCTTTCCCCGCAAGAGCCCCTTGCGCGATTGCGCCAGGGGCTTCGTCCATCTACGGGGACATGCGACGGCCGGGACCGGCGAGGAGAGGCGAACACGCCTCGCAAGCCGGGGCCCCATGCGTGTGGCATGCCCCGCAGGGAAGGGGTGTACGCCTGTGCCTGCACTCGTGCTTGTCGGCGCCCAATGGGGCGACGAGGGCAAGGGCAAGGCGACCGACCTGCTCGGCGGCTCGGTCGACTACGTCGTCCGCTACCAGGGTGGCAACAACGCCGGACACACGGTGGTCGTCGGCGACCAGAAATACGCCCTGCACCTGCTGCCATCCGGGATCCTGAGCCCCAATGTGGTGCCGGTGATCGGCAATGGCGTGGTCGTCGACCCCGGCGTGATGCTGGAGGAGATCCGCGGCCTGGAGGAGCGCGGCATCGACTGCTCCAAGCTCCGGCTGTCGTCCAATGCCCACCTGATCACGCCCTACGACACGACCCTCGACAAGGTGAGCGAGCGCTTCCTCGGCAAGCGCCGCATCGGCACCACCGGCCGCGGCATCGGACCCGCCTACTCGGACAAGATCAACCGAGTGGGCATCCGCGTCCAGGACATCTTCGACGAATCGATCCTGCGCCAGAAGGTGGAAGCGGCGCTGGACCAGAAGAACCAGATCCTGGTCAAGCTCTACAACCGCCGCGAGATCGACCCGGGGAAGGTCGTCGACGAGTTCCTCGGCTACGCCGAGAAGCTCGCGCCGTTCCTCGCCGACACCACCCTCGAGGTGAACCAGGCCCTGGACGACGGCAAGGTCGTCGTCCTGGAGGGCGGCCAGGGCACCCTGCTCGACGTCGACCACGGGACGTACCCGTTCGTCACCTCCAGCAACCCGACCGCCGGCGGCGCCTGCACCGGCTCCGGCATCGGCCCCACCCGCATCGACCGGGTGATCGGCATCCTCAAGGCGTACACCACCCGGGTGGGCGCGGGGCCGTTCCCCACCGAGCTGTTCGACGAGGACGGCGACAAGCTCCGCACCATCGGCGGCGAGCGCGGCGTCACCACCGGACGCGACCGGCGCTGCGGCTGGTTCGACGCGGTGATCGCCCGCTACGCCACCCGGGTCAACGGGCTCACCGACTTCTTCCTCACCAAGCTGGACGTGCTCACCGGCTGGGAGCGGATCCCGGTGTGCGTCGCCTACCAGGTGGACGGCGAGCGGGTGACGGAGATGCCGCTCACCCAGACCGGCTTCCACCACGCCGAACCCGTGTACGAGTACCTCCCGGGCTGGACCGAGGACATCAGCAAGGCCAAGACCTTTACCGACCTGCCCAAGAACGCGCAGGATTACGTGAAGGCCCTGGAGGAGATGTCCGGAGCCCCGATCTCCGCCATCGGCGTCGGCCCCGGCCGCGACGAGACGATCGAGATCAACTCGTTCATCTGAGTCACCGTCCAGGGAGCCGACCCAGCCGATGCGGACCTCGCTCGTCCACCGCAGCAGCCTGCGCGAGCAGTTGATGGAGGCGCTGCGGGACGAGCTGGTGACCGGGCGGATGCCGCCCGGTCGCCACTACACGGCCCGCGAGATAGCCGACCACTACGGCGTCTCCGCGACACCCGTGCGCGAGGCGATGGTGCAGCTGGCCGCCGAGGGGCTGCTGGAGGCGAGCCATCTGCGCGGGTTCGCCGTGCGCCGGGTGGAGCGCGAGGAGTTCGACGCCATCCTCGCCGCCCGCGACGCGGTGCTCCGCGGCCAGCTGGTGCAGCTGGACGGCGGGCTGCCCGAGGTGGCCGCCGACCCGCTGGCCAGCGTCCGGCGCCGGGCGCAGGCCGCCCGGGACGCCGCGCAGGGCGGCCGGCTGGATGTGATCGTCGTCTCCGACCTGCGGTTCTGGCGGGAGTTCGCCGGTCTCTTCGGCAACCAGCACCTGAGCCGCTTCCTCGCCGGGCTGCGCTCCCAGGCCTGGCTGCACATGGTGCCGCGGCTGCGCGGCCGCGGGGACCTCGCCGGGCTCTACTGGCAGCGGCAGCCCGAGCTGGTGAGCGTCTTCGGCTCCGGCGACGCGGACGGCGTCCAGGAGCTGCTGGGGGACTACCGACGGAGCGTGGTGGAGATCGCCGACCGATATGCGACGATCGTCAACCAACCCGCGACCGGAGGGAGTTCCCATGGCGTGTGACCTGTGGATCGTTCCGCTGGTGGACACCCTCGTCCATCACCCCGAGAACCCCTTCGCCGAGGAGCTCGCCCGCTACGAGCGGGCGCTGGCCCGGGCCGGCCTGCCGGGCGTCCCCGTCTACCTGCACAACCCCCCGCACAGCGGCGACGTCGAGCAGCTGGCCGGCGTCGACTACCAGGCGCTGCACTTCCTGCGCCGCGCCCGGCTGCTGCAGCTCACCGGGTTCGAGGTGACCCCGGTCGACGAGCTGGGCGGCGACTACACCCAGCTGCTGGAGATGTTCGAGGACGCCGCCCGGCAGTCCCACCTGGTCTGGCACTTCGACCACTCCGGGGCCTACCTCCCGCTCGACTTCGACCGGCCGGTGGACGACGAGGAGCTGGCCGCCGACGGCGGGCCGCTCGGTTCCAGCCAGGGCCTGCTGCGCGAGCTGTACGAGGTGGCGCCGCTGATCGGCGTCGACGCCGACGAGCCGCCCCCGCCGCCGCGGCCGCTCGGGCCCACCGAATTCGAGGGGCCGGCCGAGCGCGACCCGCTCAACCACGGCGACTACCACCAGGAGCGGGCCGCCTGGGCGGCACTGCACCGGGCCGCGGAGCGGTCGGTGGGCACCGGCGCCATGGTGGTCTTCGCCTGAGCCGTTGCGGGCTCGATCGCCGAACCACCCGTTCGGCGGGAAGGTGTGACGGGGTGTCACGGAGCGTGCGGTGTTCCGTACGCTTCAGGGTGTGGTAGCCACATACGCGCGCAGCAGCGCCGAACTGCCGGCCGAGGTGACCGGTTTCGTCGGGCGGGCTGCGGAGTTGGTGCAGGTCCGGGCGCTGCTGGCGGACGCCCGGCTGGTGACGCTGGTCGGCCCGGGCGGGGTCGGCAAGAGCCGGGTCGCGCTGCGGGCCGCCGCCGACACCGGGCCGCGGTTCGCCGACGGCGTCCGCTTCGTCCAGCTGTCCGCGCTGCACGACCGGGAGCTGCTGCCGGCCGCCGTCGCCGGCCTGCTCGGCCTCACCGAGCAGCCCGGCCGCGAGCCCATCGACCTGCTGGTGGAGTATCTGCGCCACCGCCAGGTGCTGCTCCTGCTGGACACCTGCGAGCACCTGCTCGACGGCTGCGCCATGCTCGCCGACGTGCTGCTGCGCGAGGCCCCGATGTGCACGGTGCTGGCCACCAGCCGGCAGCCGCTGGACGTGCCCGGCGAGCACGCGGTGCCGCTCGCCCCGCTGCCGCCCGAGGACGCGGTGGAGCTCTTCGGGCAGCGCGCGGCGAACGTCCGGCCCGGGTTCCGGGTGACGGACGCCAACCGGCCGTCGGTGGAGCGGCTCTGCACCCGGCTGGACGGCATGCCGCTCGCCATCGAGCTGGCCACCGTGCGGCTGCGGGCGCTGCCCGCCGAGCAGTTGGCGGAGCTGCTGGAGTCGCGGTTCCGGGTGCTGACGGTGGGCCGGCGGCCGTCGGCGTCGGACCCGTCGGCGCGGCACCGCACGCTGCGCGCGGCGATCGACTGGAGCCACGAGCTGTGCACCCCGGGCGAGCGGCTGCTGTGGGCGCGGCTGTCGGTCTTCGCCGGGCCCTTCGACGTGGCCGCCGCGGAGGCCGTCTGCGGCGACCGGGAACTGCCGGCCGAGGAGATCCTCGACCAGCTGATCGGCCTGGTGGACAAGTCGGTGCTGCTGCGGGTGGACGAGCCCGCCCCGGGCGGCGCCGACGGCGTGCTCGTCCGCTACCGGCTGCTGGACACCCTGCGGGAGTACGGCGCCGAGCGGCTGGCCGACGCGGACGGCGCGCGGCGGGCGGCCGAGCGGCGGCACGCGGCGCACTTCTTCGGGCTGGCCCGGGACTTCCAGGAGGGCCTGCTGGCGGACGATCAGGTGGCGCGCTTCGCCGAGCTGCAGGGCTGCCTGCCGGATGTGCGGGCGGCGCTGGAGCGGTCCTTCGCGGGCGACGGGGCGGACGTCACGGCCGGCCTCGGCGCGGCGGCCGGCCTCTGGCCGCTCTGGATCACCAGCGGAATGATCGGCGAGGGCCGGGCCTGGGTGCGGCGCGGCCTGGAGGCGGCGCGCGCGGCGGCCCTCCCGGAGGGGCCGGAGACGGCCTGGGCCCTGGTCTTCGGCGGGCTGCTGACGGTCTACCAGGCGGAGATCGAGGCGGCGCTGGAGATGTTCCGGCGGGCGCGGGCGCTCGCCGAGGAGCTCGGGGACGAGCTGATGTACGGCTATGCCGTCGGCTACGAGGGCGGCATGCTGCGCTTCCTCGGCCAGGACGCGGACGGCAGGGCGCTGCTCGCCGAGGCGCGGGCCGTGGCGCAGCGGGTGCCGGGGATGCTGCACAAGGTGATGTTCGCCTTCCAGACCTCCTACACCTGCGCGGTGCTCGGCGACCTGGCGGAGGCGGAGGCGCTCTCGGAGGAGGCGCTGGAGCTGCTGGCGCGCTGCCCCGGCGAGCGGATCCTCGCCGGGCAGGTGCGGATGGTGCGCTCCTTCCTCGCCTGGTCGGGCGGCGACCGGGAGGCCGCGGTGCGCGAGACGCGGGACGCCCTGGCGGCCTCCGTCGCCACCGGCGAGGCGGTGGCGGCCGCGCACGGCCTGGAGATGATGGCCGGCGCGGCGGCCGAGGCGGGCCGCTGGGAGCGGGCGGCCTGGCTGCTGGGGGCGGCCGGCGAGGTGTGGGAGCTGGTGGGGGCGCCGGCGATCGGGGCGCCACCGTTCCTGGAGCTGCGCGGACGCACGGAGGAGGCGGCGCGCGGCGGGCTGGGCGACGACCCGTTCGAGCGGCTCTACCGGGAGGGCGGCCGGCTGGACCGCGCCCGCGCGATCGAGCTGGCGCTGGCGGACGCGGAGCGCCCGGCGGGGCCGTCGGTGCCGGCGCAGCGGCGCCCGGAGGGGGCGCTGACGCGGCGGGAGCGGGAGGTGGCGGCGCTGGTGGCGCGGGGGATGACGAACCGTGAGATCGCCGAGCGGCTGGTGATCTCGAAGCGGACGGCGGATGCGCATGTGGAGCACATCCTGGGGAAGCTCGGCTTCTCGTCGCGGACGGAGATCACCGGGTACTGGACGCGATAGGCCGGCGTCCGTCCGCGCGGCCGGCGCGGTGCGGGGCCCGCCGCCCCGAACCCCGGCGCGCCACCCGGCTGCCGCGCGGTCGCGGGCGCCGTCGTAGGTAGGGGCCTGCGGGTTTGCGTATACCTAAGACCGCCCGTTACCGATGACGCGAAGCGCCGGCGCGGCGAGAGTTGCAGCATGCCGAGCAATCCGCCCCCACCCCTGACCGGACGCAGTGGTGAGGCCGACCGGCTCCGCGAGATGCTCGCGACCGGCCGGCTCGTCACCGTCACCGGTCCGGGCGGAGTCGGCAAGAGCGCCCTGGCCGCGGCGATGAGCGGCGCCGCGCCGGGCGCAAGCGGGAACGGGGCGGGCCGGCCGGCCGCCGTGGAGGAGCCCGCCGTGCGCACGGTGGAGCTCTCCGGCGTCGGCGAGCCCGCCCTGGTCCCCCGGGCCGTCGCCGAGGCCTGCGGCCTCGAAGCGCAGTCCCTGGACGAACTCGCCGACGGGCTGGCCAAGGCGGCGGCCGCGGTCCCCGGCGGCCTGCTCCTCGTCCTGGACACCTGCGAGCACCTCGCGGGCGGCTGCTCGGAGACGGCGTCGGTCCTGCTGGAGCGGTGCCCCGGCCTGCGGGTGCTGGCGACCAGCAGGGTCCCCCTGGGCCTGCCGGCGGAGCGGGCCTTCCCCCTCGGTCCGCTCCACCGGGAGGCCGCGCTGGAGCTGATGGTGCGTCTGCGCCGGGAGGACGGAGCCGGGTTCACCGCCCCCGGCCTCGCCGCCGCGCGCCAACTGATCCGCCAGGTGGAGAGCCTGCCGCTGGCCGTGCACCTGCTGGCCCGGCGGATGCGGCAGGAGACGCCGCTGCGGCTGGCGACGGAGTTGTCCCGGCCGGGCGGCGTGCTGGAGCTGGCGGAGCCGGGCCCGGACCCCGCCTCGGCTTCGCCGCTTCCGCGCCACCGCAGCCTGCGCGCCCTCGTCGCCTGGAGCTTCGAGCTGTGCTCCCTGGGCGAACGGGCGCTGTGGGAGCGGCTGGCGCGGTCGCAAGGGGTGGTCGACCTGGCCGCCGCGGAGGCCCTCGCCGGCGGGTCGGGCCTGCCCCACTGGGCGGTGGGGCGGGCCTTCCAGGGCCTGGCGAGGGCCTCCGTCCTGCTGCCGGTGGCGGGCGACCAGAACGTCGGCCTGTACCGGATGCCGGCGCTGCACCGGGCCTTCGCGCTCGCGCCCTCCCGGGCCGGCTGAGCCCCGGGCCCGCGGGCCCCGCGCGACCGGGCGCGGCGACGCGCCGGGGCGGGCCCGCCCGCGCCGAATGTGACGTTCCGTCACGTCACAATGGCGCCATGCACATGCCGCCGGAGGGCCAGGACGGGGACGCCGACGGCGGAGGCGGCGCACCCCGGCCGCACGAGCAGCTGAAACCCCGCCACATCGCGATGATCGCGCTGGGCGGGGTGATCGGCGCCGGCCTCTTCGTCGGCTCCGGCGCCGGCGTCCGGGAGGCGGGCCCGTCGATCATCCTCGCCTATGTGCTCGGCGGCCTGCTGGTGCTGCTGGTGATGCGGATGATGGGCGAGATGTCCGCGGCCAACCCCGTGCGCGGCTCCTTCTCGGTGCACGCGGAGAACGCCATCGGCCCGTGGGCCGGCTTCACCGCCGGCTGGATGTACTGGTCGATGCTGGTGGTCGGGGTGGCGGTGGAGGCGATCGGCGCCGGCACCATCCTCAACGGCTGGCTGCCCGCGGTGCCGTCCTGGGTCTTCATCCTGGTGATCATGGCGCTCTTCTCGGGCGTCAACATGGTCGCGGTCGGCAGCTTCGGCGAGTTCGAGTTCTGGTTCGCCGCGCTGAAGGTGGGCGCCGTGGTGCTCTTCCTGATCATCGGCGTGCTGGCGATCGCCGGGCTGCTGCCCGGCACCCCCGCGCCCGGCCTGGACAACCTGCTGCGCCACGGCGGCTTCTTCCCCAACGGCCTGCCCGGCCTGGTGGCGGGGCTGCTCGGCGCGGTCTTCGCGTTCGCCGGGCTGGAGGTCGTCACCATCGCGGCCGCCGACTCCGGCGACCCGGCGGGCTCGGTCGGACGGGCCGTCAGGACGGCCGTCTACCGGATCGGGCTCTTCTACATCGGCTCGATGATCGTCATCGTCACCCTGCTGCCCTGGGACGCCTCGCAGGTCGGCAAGAGCCCGTACGTCGCGGTGCTGCAGTACATCGGGGTGCCGGCCGCCGCGCAGATCATGAACGTGGTGGTGCTGGTGGCGCTGCTGTCGGCGATCAACGCCAACCTCTACGGCTCGTCCCGGATGCTGCACTCGCTGGTGGACCGCGGCGAGGCGCCGCGTGCGCTGGGCCGCACCTGGCACGGCGGGGTGCCGCGCTACGCGGTGGCCTGCTCGGCGGCGTTCGGGTTCGCCTCGGTGGTGCTCAACGTGATCTGGCCGGACACCGTCTTCCAGTTCCTGGTGAACGCCACCGGCGGGATCGTGCTGATGGTGTGGGGCCTGGTGACGGTCTCCGAGCTGCGGCTGCGGCCCCGCTACGAGCGGGAGGGGCGGCTCGTCCTGCGGATGTGGTGCTTCCCGGTGCTCTCCTGGTGCGCGCTGGCGGCGCTCGCGCTGGTGTACGCGCTGATGCTGGGCGACTCGGCGACGCGCTCACAGGGCGTCACCACCACGATCCTGGCGGTCGTGGTGGTGACGGCGGGCCTGCTGCGGGCACGGGCGCGGACCCGCGCCGGGACCGGTGGCTAGACCGGCGGCTCCGGGGGGCGTTGGCGGGGCATCGTCGGGCGCTGCGGGATGAACGGCGGCCGGTGGCCGTCGAGCGCGTCGCCGTGCTCGGCGTGCTCGGGGTGGTCGCCGCCGCGGGTGCCGCCGGAGCCGGCGGCCGTGCCGCAGCCGCAGCAGTACGGTGCGGCGGCCGTCTCCCGGGCGGCGTCGACGGCCTGACGGACGGCCAGCTCGGCGAGCCCGGTGTCGAAGCGGCGCAGCAGCGCGAGGCAGGCGAGGGTGCCCTCGCCGGGCACCGTCTCGGCCGGGCCGAGGGCCTCGCGGGCCCGTTCCACCGCCCAGGCGCCGCGCAGCGCGGCGAGGCGGCGGTCGACCTCGGCGGCCGCGGCGGAGTGCCGGGCGGCGCCGGCGGAGAGCGCGAGGCGGCGGTCGGTGACGAGGCAGCCGCCGGCCAGCACCAGGGCGGCGTAGCCCCAGGTGGTGGCGTGCGGGACGGTGCCGGTCAGTTGGAGGACGGGCAGCGCGGCGGCCGCGGCGGCGGCCGCGGTGGCTGCGGTGCGCAGCGCGGAGGCCGCGCGGCGGCGGGGGCGGGCGGCGCGGCGGTGTGCGGCGGCGGCCGCGGCGGCGTGCGACTCGGTTCGGCGGAAGAGCTCCTCGAGGCGGTCCAGCGGGTGGGACCAGTCGCCGCGCGGCGGGAGGAGAGGCGGATCCGTCACCGTCGGGGCTCCTTTCGTGGGCGCGACGTACTGTCCTATCGGACCGGGGGGTTCCGCGGGGGCGGGCGGTGCGGGGCGGTGCGGGGCGCTCCTTGCGGGGGTTGGGCGGGAGGGCGTCACCGGATCACCCGTTCGGGCCCGGACCCGCCTTGACGC
>NZ_MLCF01000086.1 GCF_001879105.1 Mangrovactinospora gilvigrisea
GTACCTTGCGGAATCGTTGCGCCTGCTGAGGGAGGGGGGCGTGGTGGTGTTCGCGGGGGCGGGGGCGGAGGTCGCGGCGGCGCTGCGCGAGGAGGACTCGCTGGTGGAGGCGATGCTTCCGGTCGGGAGCGGGCTGCTGTGCGGGGTGCGTCGCCGCACCTGAGTGCGGCCGCCCCGAGGCTCCGGCACCCCGCCCGGGGTCCGTGCCGCGCACGGTCGGCCGGCGGCTCGGCGGCGGGCGTCGGCCCCAACGCCGAAGCCCCGGCACCCCAGTCGGCCCGCGGGGCGGGGCGAGTGGGGTGCCGGGGAGTGGTGGGAGGGCTCGGTCGTCAGCCGACGACCTTGGCGAGCTCCTCGCCGAGGGCCTTGGCCTCGTCGGCCGAGAGCTCGACGACGAGACGGCCGCCGCCTTCGAGCGGAACGCGCATGACGATGCCCCGCCCCTCCTTGGTCACCTCGAGCGGGCCATCGCCCGTTCGCGGCTTCATCGCCGCCATGCTCGTTCCCCTTCCTCAGGCCGATACACGGGTCCTTGCGTCCAGCGGACGCACGGCATCCAGGACGACGCCGGCACCGGTTTCGAACGCAGTGATCGAGCCCTATTATCCCGCATCCGCAGACGCGCGGAACAACATCAGTCATGACGGGTCCCCCGGTCACACCGGCAAAACACCTCCAACCCGGGCGTTGTGCGCGTGATCGTTGCGCGAAATCGCGCGACGGCGCGATCCGATCTCTGCGCGGGACGTCCGGCGGGTGCATTCTGACGGGGGTCCAACTGACCGAAGAGGAACGGAGATGCCCGCCATGTCCGACACGGTGCGATACGAGGTCGACGGGAGCGTGGCCGCGGTCACGATCGATCGGCCGGACGCGCACAACGCCCTGGACGGCGTGACGAAGGTCGCACTCCGGGAGGCCGTGGAGGCGGCCGCGTCCGACGACTCCGTCCGCGCGGTGCTGCTCACCGGCACCGGCCGCGCCTTCTGCACCGGCCAGGACCTCAAGGAGCACTCCTCGCTGCTGGACGAGAGCACCGGCGACGACCTGTGGCGGACGCTGGAGGAGCACTACGAGCCCATCGCCCGCGCCCTGCTGACGATGCCGAAGCCGGTGGTCGCGGCCGTCAACGGGGTGGCGGCGGGCGCCGGGGCGTCCTTCGCCTTCGCCTGTGACCTGCGGGTGGCGGCCGAGTCGGCGCGGTTCGCGACGTCCTTCGCGGCGGCCGGGCTGGCGCCGGACTCGGGCATGTCGTGGACGCTGCAGCGGCTGGTCGGCGCGGGCCGCGCCAAGGAGCTGCTGATGCGCGGCCGGGCGGTGGACGCCGCCGAGGCGCTGCGGATCGGGCTGGTCACGGAGGTCGTCCCGGACGACGCGGTGCTGACCCGGGCCGCAGCGGTGGCGCGGGAGCTGGCGGAGGGTCCGACGCGGAGCTTCGCCGCGGTCAAGGACGCGGTGCTGCGGGCGGGCTCCTCCGGGCTGGAGGACGCGCTCGCCACGGAGGGCCGCTGGCAGCGGACGCTCGGGGCCACGGAGGACCACCGCGCCGCGGTCGACGGCTTCCTGAGGAAGGAGCGCCCGCTCTTCCGGGGACGCTAGTCCGATGGATGTCCGCGGAGGAAGGAGTGCCGGGCGTCGCGACGCCGCGGAGATTCGTCGGAGGCGGCCCGGGCGCGGCCGGTCAGGCGGTGCCCGGGGCGGGGGGCGCGCCGAAGCCCGGCGGGGAGGCCGGCGGCTGCGGCCGCAGCGCCGTGGTGGGCGGGTCCTCCGCGGGGGGCGGCGGGACCGGGGGCGTCGCGTCCGTGCCGGGCGTGCCGGACATGCCCGCCAGCGCCTCGCGGAGCTGGGCGTCCTTGAGGTCGAGCTCGGCGCCGAGGCGGTCGAGGAGGGTGTCCACCTCGTCCATGCGGTAGCCGCGGGTGGCCACGGTGAAGCGGACGCGTTCCAGGTCGCCGCGGGTCAGCGCGCGGTCCTCGGGGAGCCGGAGGGGCGCGCGGTCGTGCACCGCGTCGCCCAGCGAGCCGCCGGCTCCGAGCACGACGAGGGCGACGCCGCCGACCACCACGACCAGCGCGGCGATCATGAACCAGAACACCAGTCCGCTCCTATCCTTGGCTGTCCAGGGCCTACCTGGATTTTTGCATGCCGGGGCCGGGCCCCGGGGTGGCGATGATAGGGCGTTGGGATGTGCATGTCCGCTGTGCGGCGGCACGGACATCTCGTCAGTCGAAAGGTCCCTCCGGCGCGGGGAGGCCGTTGGCCCTGCTGAGCAGTTCCATCACGTGCTCGACGGAGTCGGTGCAGTCCACCAGCTCCAGGTCGGTGTCGGAGGCCTTGCCGCCGGCCACCAGGGTGCCGCGGATCCAGTCCAGCAGCGGGCCCCAGTACTCGGTGCCGACCAGGATCACCGGGAAGCGCGTCACCTTGCGGGTCTGCACCAGGGTGATCGCCTCGAAGAGCTCGTCGAGGGTGCCGAAGCCGCCCGGGAGGACGACGAACCCCTTCGCGTACTTGACGAACATCGTCTTGCGCACGAAGAAGTAGCGGAAGTTGACGCCGATGTCGACGTACGGGTTGAGGCCCTGCTCGAAGGGCAGCTCGATGCCGAGCCCGACGGAGACGCCGCCGCCCTCGCAGGCCCCCTTGTTGGCGGCCTCCATGGCGCCCGGCCCGCCGCCGGTGATCACCGCGTAGCCGGCCTCCACCAGCGCGCGGCCGATCTCCACGCCCAGCTTGTACTCCGGCGAGTCGGCCGGCGTCCGGGCGGAGCCGAAGACCGAGACGGCCGGACCGAGTTCGGCGAGCGCCCCGAAGCCCTCGACGAACTCGGACTGGATGCGCAGCACCCGCCACGGGTCCTGGTGCAGCCAGTCCGACGGACCGGCGGAGTCCAGCAGCCGCTGGTCGGTGGTGCCCTCCTGGATCTGGGAGCGGCGCCTGGTGACCGGGCCGACCAGTCGTTCACGAAAGTTGTTGGCCATGTCCGGAAGCGTACGGGGGCCGGGTGGTGCTACGCGGTCAGCCAGCCCGTCAGGCGGGTTTCGCAGTCGTGAACAGCCCGGACGGCCACATGCTCGTCCCGCTTGTGGGCGAGGTTGGGGTCGCCCGGCCCGTAGTTGACGGCCGGGACGCCGAGCGTGGAGAAGCGGGCCACGTCGGTCCAGCCGAACTTCGCGCGGGCCCCGCCGCCGGCCGCGGCGACGAAGGCGGCGGCGGCCGGGTGGGAGAGGCCGGGCAGCGCGCCGGGGGCGGTGTCGGTGAGCTCGACGTGGTAGCCGTCGAAGACCTCGCGGACGTGCGCCAGGGCCTGCTCCTCGGAGCGGTCGGGCGCGAAGCGGAAGTTGACGGTGACGGCGCAGGCGTCCGGGACGACGTTGCCGGCGACGCCGCCCTCGATGGCGACGGCGTTGAGGCCCTCGCGGTACTCCAGGCCCTCGATGTCGACCCGGCGCGGGACGTAGTCGGCGAGCCGGGCCAGCACGGGCGCGGCGGCGTGGATGGCGTTCTCGCCGAGCCAGCTGCGGGCGGAGTGGGCGCGCACCCCGCCCACCGGGATGCGGACGCGGAGGGTGCCCTGGCAGCCGCCCTCGACGACGCCGTCGCTGGGCTCCATGAGGACCGCGAAGTCGGCGGCGAGCCATTCGGGGTGGTTGCGCGTCAGCCGGAGCAGGCCGTTGCGCTCCGCCTCGACCTCCTCGTTGTCGTAGAAGACGAAGGTGAGGTCGCGGTTGGGGGCGGGGAGGCCGGCGGCGATGCGCAGCTGGACGGCGACGCCGCTCTTCATGTCGGAGGTGCCGCAGCCCCAGAGGATGCCGTCGGCGTCCAGGCGGGAGGGGACGTTGTCGGCGATCGGGACGGTGTCGAGGTGCCCGGCGAGGATGACGCGCTCGTCGCGGCCGAGGTCGGTGCGGGCCACGATCGCGTCGCCGTCGCGGTCGACGGTCAGGTGCGGGAGGGCGCGCAGGGCCTCCTCGACGGCGTCGGCGAGGGCCTTCTCGCCGCCGCTGACGGAGGGGAAGTCGACGAGGGCCGCGGTGAGCGCGGCGGCGTCGAGGGTGAGGTCGAGGGGGGTGGGGGTGTGCTCCGGCATGTCGATCAGGGTACGGGTGCGATCCGCGGTGCCGAGCTCTCGGTAGGTTGGGGGCGTGGCGGCGCGAGGGTTGAGGGACGGCGGCGGCGCGGGGTGGCGGCGGGTTGCCGTGGCCGTCGCGTTCGGGCTGGTGCTGGCGCTGCTGGCGGCGTATCTGGTGGTGCATCGGATCATCGGGCGGCCCTCGGAGGGGTGCACGGTGCGGGCCGCGGACGGCTCGGGTGCGCTCTCGCTCAACCTGGAGCAGGGCCGGAACGCCTCGACGGTGGCGGCGGTGGCGCAGTCGCGCGGACTGCCGGACCGGGCGGTGACGATCGCGCTGGCGACGGCGATGCAGGAGTCGCGGCTGGAGAACATCACGCACGGCGACCGCGACTCGCTGGGGCTCTTCCAGCAGCGGCCCTCGCAGGGGTGGGGGACGGTGCGTCAGGTCCAGGACCCGGTGTACGCGACGGGGCGGTTCTTCGACGGGCTGGTGAAGGTGCCGGGGTACACGCGGCTGCCGCTGACGGTGGCGGCGCAGCGGGTGCAGCGGAGCGGGCATCCGCAGGCGTACGCGAAGCACGAGGCGGACGCGGCGACGTTGGCGGCGGCGCTGCTGGGGCGGGAGGGGGGCGTCTTCTCGTGCGTGGTCGACGGGGACGACACCGCCGGCCATCCCGGCGGTGGGGCGTTGAAGGCGGCGGTGGCGGAGGAGTTCGGGGGCGCCGGTGCGGCGGGGGTCGCTCGGGGC
>NZ_MLCF01000087.1 GCF_001879105.1 Mangrovactinospora gilvigrisea
CCCCCGCCCCGCACACCGCCCCCGCCCCGCACGCCGCCCCGCCCAGCGCGCAGCCGGACGTGCTCCCCGTCGCCGTGCCCGACCCGCGCGCCGGCGATCCCGAGGCCACCGCCCGGATCCCCCTGCCGCAGAGCGGCTCGCACGCCGCCCCGGCCGCGCACTCCGACGAGACGGCCCGCCTCAGCCCCGTCCGCCCGGCCGCGCAGCACCAGGCGCCGCCGCCCCGGCCGCAGCAACCCCCGCAGCCCGAGGCCGAGTTCGGCGGTGTCGACGCCACCCGGCAGATGCCGCCCGTCGGCGCCCCGATCCCGCCGCCCGCGCAGCCGCCCTATGTGCCGCCGCGCCCCGCCGCCGCGATGCCCCAGCAGCCGGGCCCCCGCCCCGAGCCCCAGGCCCCGACCTCGATGCTCCAGGGCATGTACCGGGACCGGGACGACGACGGCGGCGGCTTCGACAACGACGGCGCCTACCCCGCCGCCTACGACGACGGCGCCCGACGGCGCAGCAACAAGCGCGCCGGGATCCTGCTGGGCGGCGGCGTGGTCGTCATCCTCGCCGCCGGCGCGCTGGTGATCGGCGCCCTCAGCAGCAGCGGCAGCCCCAGCGGCAGCGGCCCGACCACCGCCGCCTCCGCCTCGGCGCACCCCGGCAAGCCCGTCACCGGCGCCAGCAAGCCGGCCGCCGAGAGCCCGGAGAAGGCCCAGGCCGTCGCCCTCAACGGGCTGCTCTCCCAGGCCGGCGCGAGCCGCAGCACGGTGGTCGACGCGGTGGCCCGGATCGGCCGCTGCGACAACCCCCGCGACGCCGCCGGCAAGCTGCGCGGCGCGGCCGGCCAGCGCGAGGCGCTGCTCAAGCGACTCGCCACCCTCAAGGTCGACAAGCTCCCCAACGGCGCCCAGCTGGTGGCGGCGCTGCGCACCGCCTGGGGCGCTTCCAAGCAGGCCGACAGCCAGTTCGCGGAGTGGGGCGACGAGGCCGGCGGCGGCAAGAAATGCCGCAAGCACACCGCCGGGCGCAGCCACTACAGCGCGGGCGTCGCGGCGAGCGGCACCGCCTCCAAGGCCAAGCAGCAGGCCGTCGACCTGTGGACGCCGATCGCCCAGCAGACCGGCCAGCCCACCTACCAGGCCGTCCAGCTCTGAGGCGGTGTCGGGTGCCGTCCACCGGCACCCGTGCGGCGCTCTTAGGATGATCGCCGTGCAAGCTTCCGGAAACTCCTCACGCGGCGGGCGCGGCTGGCGCACCATGGCAGGCATGCCCAACAACGACATGCCGTGGTGGCGTTGGCGCGCCCGGGTCCGCTCGGCCCTGCACATGTTCGGCGACCACGGCTTCCAGCAGGAGGTCTGGGCGGTCGGCCGCCCCGGGTTCGGGGACGTCACCGACGCGGTCTACCGGCTCGTCGAGGACACCTGGCTGGACCACTGGTCGGCGGAGAAGTACGTCGGCTCGGTGCTGCGCGACGCCGAGGAGGCCCGGCTGCTGGACGCCGCCGTCCTCGCCGTGCTGCGGGTGCTGCACGAGGTCGGCGCGGACGCCCCGGCGCAGGCCTACCTCGGCCACCCGCGCTGGCCCGAGGTGGTGACGGCGGCCCGCGAGGCGCACGTCCGGATGGCCGCCGCGGACGGGGACGACCCCGACGAGGCGCCCCGCACCCTGGAGATCCTCTCGATCATGCTGAACGGCTCGCCCGCCGCGCTGTGAGATTCTGGTAGGCCTGCGCAAGCGAGAGGAACACCCGGTGGCCGCGAGCGAGACCCGTGCCGAGCAGCAGTTCGTCCTGACCCTGTCCTGCCCCGACAAGCAGGGCATCGTCCATGCGGTGTCCAGCTACCTCTTCATGACGGGCTGCAACATCGTCGACAGCCAGCAGTTCGGCGACCGCGACAGCGAGCTGTTCTTCATGCGGGTGCACTTCTCGGCGGAGGCCGGCGCGAGCGACGAGCAGCTGCGGGCGAGCTTCGCCGCGGTCGCGGAGTCCTTCCGGATGGACTGGACGATCGACCGGGCGGACCGCCGCACCCGCGTCGTCCTGATGGTGAGCAAGTTCGGGCACTGCCTCAACGACCTGCTCTTCCGCACCCGGATCGGCGCGCTGCCGATCGACGTGGTCGCGGTGGTCTCCAACCACGCCGACTTCCGCGAGCTGGCCGAGTCCTACGGGGTGCCGTTCCACCACATCCCGGTGACCAAGGACACCAAGGCGGACGCGGAGGCCGAGCTGCTGAAGCTGGTCCGCGCGGAGGGCGTGGAGCTGGTGGTGCTCGCCCGCTACATGCAGGTGATCTCGGACGCGCTCTGCCGGGAGCTGTCCGGGCGGATCATCAACATCCACCACTCGTTCCTGCCGAGCTTCAAGGGGGCGAAGCCCTACCACCAGGCGCATGCGCGCGGGGTGAAGCTGATCGGGGCGACGGCGCACTACGTGACGGCGGACCTCGACGAGGGCCCGATCATCGAGCAGGAGGTGGTCCGGGTCGACCACGCGGTCGACGCCGACCAGCTCGTGGCCCGCGGCCGCGACGCCGAGTGCCAGGCCCTCGCCCGAGCCGTCAAGTGGCACGCCGAACACCGCGTCCTCCTCAACGGCACCCGCACCGTCGTCTTCGCCTGACGCCCACCGCGCTCGCCGAGACCGGGCCCGCGCCGACTCAGCCCGCGGCGAACCCCGCGCCGACTCAGCCCGCGGCGAACCCGGCGCCGACTCAGCCCGCGGCAACCAGGGGCGCCGCGTGCAGCAGATCGTGCACCGCCGCGGAGTCGCCCACCGCGCCCGTCGCGACATCGTTCACCGACACCCGCCCCGCCGCCAGCCGGCAGAAGTCCCGCCCGTCCGTCACCAGGTGCGCGACCTCCGCCGCCCCCGCCCCGAGCTCCTGCTCCGCGGGGATCACCTCGCCGCCCGGCTCGTCCAGCGGCACCAGCCACTCCCCGCCGCCGGCCCCCTCCAGCTCCAGCCGCAGCACCCGCGCCCCCGCCGCGGCCTCCGTCCCGCGCACCTGGGGACCCCCGGTCCCCGACGCCGCGCGCCCGGCCCGCCGCAGCGCGTCCAGCGCTCCCGGCAGCCGGCTGACGGTGTTCTCCAGGTAGGCGTGCAGATGGCCGGGCCGCGGCGGCTCGAAGACCTGCCCGACCGCCTCGGCGACGTCCTCGGCGTGGATCCAGCAGGCGAAGGCCCGCTCCACCAGCGCGTCGCGCAGCACCGCGCGCCGCACCTCCACCCCTTCGCCGGACGCGACCACCGGGAGCGACCAGGCGTCCGGGCCGGCCAGCGCGGCGCCCTGCACCAGCATCCGGCCCTGCTCGCGCCAGAGTTGGCGGACGCGCTCCGGGCCGTGCCGCCGCCAGGCGTCCACCAGCCGCTCGGTGCGCGCGGCGATGCCGTCCCGCGCGGAGGAGCCGACGCCGGAGGCGGTGCCCCGGCCGCCCGGCACCGGGTCGGAGGCGCCGAGCGCCGCACTGACAGCGGTGTCGCCGGCCGTCAGCCGGCAGAGGATCCCGACGACCGTCCAGCGCCCGCTGCCGTCGGCGGCGTCGCCGCGGCCCAGCCAGGGGGCGTCCACCGGGGTGAGCCACTCCGACTCGTTGAGGTCGCGCAGCATCGCGTCGAGGCGGGCGGCCTCGGCGTCCAGCGGCGCGGCCCAGCCGGGCAGTCGGACGCGGGCCGGCCGGCGGCCCAGGCAGCCGGCCAGCACCTGGGCCCGCAGCTCGGCGGTGACCAGCAGCGGCTCGTCGCCGAAGAGCCAGCCGGCGGCGTCGCGCAGCCGGACGGCCTCGGTGCGGCAGTCGCCGCATTCGGTGAGGTGCGCCTCCAGGGCGACCACCTCCTCGGGCGGGCAGGCGGTCAGCGCCCAGGCGCCGAGCAGGCTGCGCAGCGCCTCGTGGCCGCCGGCGCCGGGCGCCGCGCCGCTGCCGCTGCCGCTCTCCGGCCTCGCATCGCTCATGATTCGTACACCGATTCCAATCCGGTGGCCAGGATCTGCAGCCCGAGGCGGATGCGCTGCTTGGCGACGGCCGGGGTGA
The DNA here is from genome assembly GCF_001879105.1 of Mangrovactinospora gilvigrisea. Classification (GTDB taxonomy): domain Bacteria; phylum Actinomycetota; class Actinomycetes; order Streptomycetales; family Streptomycetaceae; genus Mangrovactinospora; species Mangrovactinospora gilvigrisea. The sequence goes on from NZ_MLCF01000087.1 coordinate 4,024, forward strand.
CGCCGATGCGCCGGGCCGTCTGAGGGTAGGTCAGGCCCTCGAAGTAGGTGAGCTCCACCGCCTGCCGGAGGCTGGGCGGCAGCGCCTCGACGATCTGCCGGACGCGGGCCCGGGCCGCGGCGGCGAGCACCTCCTCCTCGGCGCCGGCCGGCTCCGGGGGCGGCTCGTCGGCGACGCCGATGCCGGAGCCGTCCGCGCCGGGGCGGGGGTCGACGCGGCGCTTGCGCTCCACCGCGCGGCGGTGGGCGAGGGTGGATATCCAGGAGCGCAGCGAGCCGCGCTCGGGGTCGAAGGCGTCCGGCTCGGCCCAGGCGGCGGCGAAGACCTCGCCGGCGACCTCCTCGGCCGCGGCCTGGTCGTGCAGGATGCGGTGGGCGAGGCCCAGCACCAGCGGGGCGAACTGGTCGTACAGCTCGGTGAGCGCGGCCTCCTCGCCGCGCGCCAGCCGCTCCTGGATCTGCAGGTCCCAGCGGATGGGCGCAGGGCCGTGCGGCGGCGGCGCGGGCGTGGCTCCCGCGTGGCTCGCTGCGCTGTCCACGGGCATCACCCCAGGCTCCCGATCGGACCTCACGGTCGCACCGACGGCGCCGGAGCGGGCGGTTCCGGTGCTGCTCCAAGGGCCCGCGCCCGGCGGTTCGTGTAGCGACTGTAGCCCGGGGGCCACGCACGGTACGCGGCTTTCCGGCAAGCCGCGGGGGCCTCCGGAGAGCGGGTCGGCGCTGTTGAACGGGGGGTGACGGACCCTTCACCATGGGTGTTCCCGGCCGCCCCGACGGGCGCCGCCAAACGGCAACAAGTCCGACAAAAAGCCTGAACGGTCAAATCTTGATCGGCAGTTGTCACGAAATGATCGCAATGGACTTAGGACGGTACGGACCCGCCCCGAGTGGGGAGGTGCACCTGAAGTGCTCGCGACAGTGACCCGGAGCGATGCGGAGGGAGAGGTGAGGTCAGGTGCCCCTGGCGGTGGGTGAGCAGGAGGTCGGCAACTGGTCGGTGCTGCGGCTGCGCGGCGCCCTCGACCTCGCCTCCGCGGGCCGGGTGCGCGCCGCCGTCCACGCCGTGGTGGCGACCGGGGGCCGCCGGCTGGTGCTGGACCTGACCGGAGTGCGCTTCTGCGACTCCACCGGGGTCGGGGTGCTGATCGCCGCCCGCCGGCTGATGCGCTCCTGCGCCGGGGAGCTGCGCCTGGTGGTCCCGCCCGGCGACAGCTCCGACGGCACCGCCGTGGACCGGATCTTCTCCGCGCTCGGGGTGCGCCGGCTCTTCGCCATCCACGCCCGCGTCGAGGACGCGGCCGAGGTCGCCGCCGAGGGCTCCGAGGAGCCCCCGCCCGTGGACACGGAGCGCACCCGAAGCGGATCGGACAGCTCCGATTCCGTCACGGTGCGGTGACGGAACGTGGCCGTTGCGGGAATGTTGTCCACCTTCCGTGGTCGGGATGTGCCAAACGGCCCCCGCGATTGGGTACTCTTCGTCGGGTTGGTCGTCAGTCCGCAGATGCGGGTGGTGTGAGCGGTGCAGATGCTCCAGGTTCAGCTGCAGGTGCAGCCCGACCCCGCTGAGGTCGGTCGGGCCCGCAGTTGGACACGCCTGCGCCTGGCCGGATGCGGCATAGCGCTGGACGACCCCCTTGCCGAGACGCTGATCCTGCTCGTCTCCGAGCTGGTCACCAATGCCGTGGTGCACGCCCGCTGCCCCGCCGTGCTGCGGCTCAGCTTCCCCGTCGCCCCGCACGCCCCCCAGGAAGTGCCCGGCGCGCCCGTGCGCATCGAGGTGCGCGACGGCAGCGCCGTGCAGCCCGAGCCCCAGCCCGAGCCCGCCTCCACCGAGGCGACCTGCGGCCGCGGCCTGGACCTCGTCGACGTCCTCGCCGACCGCTGGGGCTGGCAGCCCGACGGCGCGGGCAAGCGCGTCTGGTGCGAGCTGGACCGCCGCGCCGCGGCGGCCGGCGGAAGCACCACGGCGCCCGCGCCGGCTCTCGCCGGCTAACGGGCGCCGCTCCGGATGACCGGGCTTGTCCGACCGCCAATCCATCGATCGGTGCTGGGTGCTCCTGCGGTGGGGAAGGGGTAGGGCCGTCTACTTCGGTGGCTTCTTGCCGGTGACGCCGAGGTAGAGCAGCGTGGACAGCGTCGTCTTCAGATCGCGCTGCTTGGCGCCGAGGCTCTCCGCCCCCTTGGGGTTGGACGCCACCGACACCAGCATCGACACCAGTGCTGCCGACAGGCTGGCCGGATTGGCATCCGGCCCGCCCTTGGCCTTGTTTTCCTTGATGGTGGCCGCCAGCGCGGTCGACACGGGCCCGAGGATCTTCAAACGAAGCTTGTTGAAGCGCTTGTCACCCTCCGCTGCGGCGAGATCCACCACGCGCAGGATCGGCTCATGCTTTCGCCAGAAAGAGAGGAATCCGGAGACCAGTTCCTCGGCCGTGGCGTAACCCGTCTTTCCGGACCACGCCTTGCCGGAGGCCAGCTCCGAGAGCGCGGCCCCGTCCCGGGCCGCCTCTTCGGCGATTTCCAGCACGGCCCCTTCGATATCGGGGAAGTACTGGTAGAAGGTTGCGGGTGAGGTTCCGGTCAGCCGGGCGACATCGATGACCTTGACGTCCCGGTACGGCGACGTTCTGAGCATCTCGCGCAGGGAGTCCAGCAGCTTCTGCTGGGTCGCCTGCCCGCGTCGACCGGCGACTCGACCATCGACGGTGCGAACTTGTCCTGTCATGCCGTCAGCTTAGCTGCGCGGGATCTGTTCGCATTCCCGGATCGGGCAATCGGATGGCTCCCCGAATATGAAGGGGCGTCGACAACCCGCTCAACCCCATCGGACCGCCGTCAGCAAGCGCCGTCCCGCTGGAAAATGACGGGGCCAAAGGCCCCTACGGCATGCCGTGCCACTGGCCTGGGGCGGAGCCGATGGCCCATTAGGACCCGCAGACGGTGTTTCAGCCGAGATGCCGGGCTTTTCTGACGCCCCGTGAGATCCATCGGGACACCCGGTGTCCCAGCTCATCCGCTTGTTCACGGCCATGCCGTGCGTCTTCCGTGTTGCGTTCCCACCGTGTTGACCGCTCTTCCGCACCGCCCGGCGACGTGCGGAAGCTACCCTCACGGGGTGGGCCGTGGGGGAGAATCGGGCGATGGTGGAGAATCGTCGTCCGGAGATGCGGCAGGACGGCGAACGCAGACGCGGCGGGGAGGTGCTCAGGTGGAGCCGCTGGACCAGCACGACCCTCGGCGCATCGGGCCGTTCGAGGTGCTCGGGCGGCTCGGCAAGGGCGGCATGGGCCTGGTGTACCTCGGCCGGTCCACGGCCGGGCGGCGGGTGGCCATCAAGACGGTCCGCGCCGAGCTGGCGGAGGACAAGCTCTTCCGCACCCGCTTCGAGCGCGAGATCCGGGCGGCACGCACCGTCGGCGGCTTCTACACCGCCGCCGTGGTGGACGCGGACGCCCAGGCGCCCGTCCCCTGGCTGGCCACCGCCTATGTGCCGGCCCCCTCGCTGGAGGACCTGGTGGTGCACACCGGGCCGCTGCCGGTGGGCGCGGTGCGCTGGCTGGCCGCCGGGATCGCCGAGGCGCTGCAGTCCATCCACCGGGCCGACCTGATCCACCGCGACCTGAAGCCGTCCAATGTGCTGGTCGTCGAGGACGGCCCCCGGGTGATCGACTTCGGGATCGCCGCGGGCGGCCAGTACACCCGCGTCACCATGACCAACGTCGCGGTCGGCACCCCCGCCTACATGTCGCCCGAGCAGGCCCGCAACAGCCGGGGCGTCACCGGGCCCAGCGACGTCTTCTCGCTCGGCTCCACCCTGGTCTACGCGGCCACCGGGCACGCCCCCTACCGCGGCAGCGGCCCGGTCGACATCGTCAGCCAGCTGCTCAACCGGGAGCCGGACCTCTCCGGCCTCCCCGACGACCTGCGGCCGCTGATCAAGGCCTGCCTGCGGCACGAGCTCAACCGCCGGCCCACCCCCGAGGAGATCCAGGCCGAGCTGGCCCCCCAGCTGTTCTCCGCCGGCGAGGCGGGCGGCGGGGCGGCGATGTGGCTGCCCGGGCCCGCGCTGGACTTCATCGAGGAGCGCAGCGGCCGGCACATCTCCCGGCCCGAGCCCGGCCCGCCGCCGCCGATGGTGCCCACCCCGGCCCCGCCGGCGCCGCCCGAGCCCGTCGCCCCGCCGGGCCCGGCCCGGCACGACTCCGGGCAGCAGGGCGGCGACCCCTCCAACATCCACATCGCGGTGGAGCGGGCCGCCCGGGAGCTGCCGCCCCGGCCGCCCTCCGCGCCGCCCGGGCTGCAGCCCACGCCCCGGCCGGAGCCCGCGCCGCCGCTCTCCTCCCCGGTGCCGTCGCCGTCCGCCCCGTCGCGGGCCCCGTCGTTCCCGCCGGCGCCCGTGGAGCCGTCGCCGGCCCCGTCGGTGCCGGTGCAGCCCGCGCCGTCCGAGCCGATCCGGCTCGCCGGCTCCGGCATCGCCGTCGGCCCCGGCCCCAAGGCCGCCGAGGCGGCCGCCGTGCCCGAGCCGGAGGGCGCCTCCATCCTGTGGGCCCGCCGCGAGGAGCCCGGCGCGGTCGCCGCGCCGCCCGCGCCCGCGACGCCCCCGCAGGAGGCGCCCGTCGGCCACCCCGTCACCCCGACCCCGCCGCACCCGATCGTCCCGGAGCCGCCGGTCGCCCCGGCGATGCCGCCGCGGCCGCTGCGGGCCCCGGAGCCGCCGCCCGAGTACCGGCGGCCGGACGACTGGCGGCCCTGGCGGTTCCGGATGTCCAACGGCGTCTGGGGTTCGCCGCAGATCTGGGGCGGCGTCGTCTACGTCAGCAGCTTCGAGGTGCACGCCCTCGAACTCGGCTCCGGGCAGCGGCGGTTCAAGTCCACCAGCCCGGTGTGGACGATGCGCGTCGCCGACGGCCGGGTGCACTCCGCGGACGGCCCGTCCGTCTACACCTTCGACGCCCGCACGGGCACGCCCGTCTGGCAGCTGACCGCGGGCGGCTGGGTCTACTCGGTGCGGGTCGGCGGCGGCGCCGTGGTCGCGGGCACCCGCGGCGGCGGCGTCCAGGCCTGGAACGCGGCCGACGGCAGCCCGCTGTGGCAGGTGCTGGACGCCCAGGTCTCCCACGAGTCGCCCACCACCGGCCTGGAGATCCTCGGCGAGCGCGTCCTCTACTACGGAGAGTCGGGCAGCGGGCTGCTGCTCAACGCCGTCGACCTGCGCACCGGCGCGGCGCTGTGGAGCGTCCCGGTCGGCGGCCGGCTGCCGCTGCGGCCCGCCGCGGGCCCGGACGGCGTGCTGTACGCGGCGGCCGGCTCGGCCGTCTACGCCCTCGAACCGCACTCCGGCGGCGTGCTGTGGCGCTTCGACGCGCCCGCCGAGATCGGCGCCCCGCCGACCGTGGCGGAGGACGGCGGCGCCCCGGCGGTGCTCGTCACCGACCTGGCCGGCGGCGTCCACCTGCTCGGCGCCGCCGACGGGCAGCCGCGCTGGCAGAACCGCATCGACGGGCGCCCCTCCGCGGAGGCGCCGACGGCGGCCGCGGGAGTGGTGGTGATCGTCGCCGGCGCCGCGGTGCACGCCTTCGGCGCCCGGGACGGCCAGTTCCGCTGGCGCTTCGACGCCCGCGCCCCGATCGTCGGCGCGCCCGCGTCGGCCGAGGGCCTGCTGCACATCGGCTCCCGCGACCACCGGCTCTACACGCTGGAGGCCGCGACGGGCCGGCTGCGCTGGCGCCTGGAGACGGGCGGCGAGATCACCGGCTCGCCGACGGTCGAGGGCGGCGCGGTCTGCGTCTGCAGCGCGGACAACTGCGTCTACGCCCTCGACGCCGCCAAGGGCACCGACACCAAGCGGTAGGCCGCCGAGCGGAGGGCGCGCACGACGGCGCGGGCGGGCCGAGGCCGAAGTGCGGCCCCGGCGCGCGTCAGACGCCCGGAGGCCGCTCGGCCTCGTACGCGTCGGCGAGTTCGGTGATGCGCTCGCGGCTCTCGGTCGGGCCGAGCGAGACGGCCGTCAGGTGCTCGTACATCACCGTGTAGCGGTGCACGTCCATCGGGCGCTCGACGTAGAGGTCGCTGGTGACGCCCTCCAGGTAGACCACGTCCGCGTCGGCCGACTCGGGGAAGGACATGATGGAGAAGGCGCCCGTCATCCCCGGGTGGGCGCCGATGTCGAAGGGCACCACCTGGATGGTGACGTGCGGGAGTTCGGACATCTCCAGCAGGCGGCGCATCTGCTCGCCCATCACCTTGTTGCCGCCCACCTGGCGGTGCAGCGCGGCCTCGTCCACCACCGCCCAGAACCGCATCGGCCGCTCGTCGGTGGTGATCCGCGCCTGGCGCGCCAGCCGGACGTTGACCCGCTGGTCGACCACCTCGGCCGGCACCTCCGGCTGCATCCCGGTGACCACCGCCTCCGCGTAGTCGCGGGTCTGCAGCAGGCCGGGGATGAAGAGGGACTCGTAGTTGCGCACCACCGTCGCCTCGGCCTCGAGGCCGATGTAGACGCTGTACGGGACGTCGCCGAAGGCGTGCCACCAGCCGCGCTGCCGCGACTCCTTGGCCATCGTCATCAGCGACTCTATGACGCGCTCGTCCTCCACCCCGTACACCTGGCACAGGTCGCGCACATCGCGCGGGCTGATGCTGCGCCGGCCGTTCTCCAGGCGGGAGATCTTGCTCTGGGAGACCAGCAGCCGGGAGGCGACCTCCTCGGCGGTGAGCCCCTTGCGCTCCCTGAGCCGGCGCAGCTCTGAGCCCAGGCGGCGGCGCCGCACGGTCGGGTTCACACTGGCGGCCACGTATCCACCTCCGGCTGGCACGATCGGGGAAGGGTGGACGCCATGAGCGGCTGCGCACACCCCTGTTCAGCAGCATGCCACTGATCCGCAGCGCTGCGTGGTCGGTTTTCGCAACCCATCGCCCGATCGTGTCCGAATGCCCCGGTGAACCCGCACCCGCGGTGCCATCCCCCTGCCGGGGATGCGATACTGACGCCGGGTCAGAAACGCGGCACACGGCCTCCCCGCCAACGCCGCCGGACGGCCCGCGCCGGCGAGGGCCGCTTCACTGACCCTTATCGGCGCTGGGCTAGCGTGGGCACTGCTGTGCGATATGTGTCCCATGCCGTGCGAACGGCCCGCTGCGAGCGCCGGAGCGGCCCGCCGCGGTACGCCCGGCGGTGTGTCTGTGGTCGACACCTCCGGGCGGCGCGACGGGCCGCTCCGTCCTGCCCTGCTGCGGGCCGCTCCTCCCTGAGTTGTTCACCGTCCCGTCAAAACGACGCAACCGGCGGTGCACCGGAGCCGACTTCACTGGGCGGTGCAGGGTCGATCGGATCAGTCGGGTCGGTCGGGTCAGAACACGCCCGCGGTGCGGGCGGAGCGCATGCTGCGTCCCGAGCCCGCCCGGGCGGTGGCCCGGGGCGCGGGCGCCCGGCGCGGCGGCGGTGGGCCGACCGTGCCGTTCTGCACGTGCGTCACGGCATGGGCGACCATGCCACCGAGTGGGTCGTAGCGGATCATGTCCCGCAACCGGGTGCGCGCCGACCTGCCCTCGTTGCCCGGGTAGAGGTGCTTCCCGAGCCCGACGGCGTGCGCCAGCGACGCCAGCGCGGCGGTGCGTGGATCCGGCGGCACGCCCGTGCGGACGGCCGCGTCCAGCCGGCCGCGCACGGCCGATCCGGTCCCGGTGCCGTCCCCGCACGCCTGGTAGCGGGTCGTCGGCAGCACCCCGTACACCTGGCCCGGCACGGCTTGCACCATGCCGCAACGCTCCAGGTGCGCCAGGTAGGTCTGGCGGAGGCCGAGTCTCGGCCCGCCGATCCAGTGCACCGCCCGTACCGGGCTGCCGCGACGGCGCAGCAGCTCGAGCGCGTGGTCGAGGGTCGGATCGCCGGTCGGCCGTGGCACGACCACGGCGATCCGATCCCCGTCAGGGGTGATCCTTCCGGCCAGTGCCAGCTCGACGAGCTGTGCCCCGGCCAATCCGAGGTCGAGGGTCTGCGGCTGCGCTGTGGTCCCGGTCGTCGGGTCCAGAGCGAGCAGCAACAGCTCCTCAGGTATGGTTCTGCGGCTCCTGCCCATCCAAGCCTCCCCGCGTGGATGCACCATAGAGTGACCCCACTCACATTCTTTTGTCGAGGGGGCCCCGGGCGGCTTGCCGGGAACCGTCTGGTATGTCGTTTGCGTCTCTCGGCGGGGCGCGCCGATTTCCGGGTACTTGTGTGCCTCAAGATGCTGAAGAGGGTGCAGTGGCGAACGCGGGCGGACCGGCCCATCGGGATACGGCCGTGAGTGGCGAGGAGGAGTCGGTGGAGGGGAAGTCCCCCCAGGGGTTGGGCGGCCGGGAGAAGACGGACGACGCGGGGTCCGCGAAGTCCTCCGAGAGGTCCTCCGCGGAGAACGAGCACGGACGCGCGGAGGAGGCGGCGACCTCCTGGCGCATCGAGGTGCCGGCGGAGTTGTCGGGGTCGGCGGACCGCGCCGACAAGGGCGCGAAGTCCGAGGGCGCGAAGTCCGAGGGCGCGTCGGAGGAGGAGCCGGAGCGGGCGTCCGGGGCGGAGCCGTCGGAGACGGCGACGTCCTGGCGGATCGAGGTCCCGGAGATCCCGTCCCCGAAGGACGCCGAGGATTCGGCGGGTTCGACGGACCCCGAGGGCGCCGAGAGCGCCGAGGGTGCCGAGGACCCGAAGGCCGCCAAGGCCGCCAGGCCCAGGGATCCTCGGGAGGCGCCCGCGGAGCCGGTGCAGCCCGAGGAGGCGCCGGAGGCCGAGCCGTCGGAGACGGCGACGTCCTGGCGGATCGAGG
>NZ_MLCF01000088.1 GCF_001879105.1 Mangrovactinospora gilvigrisea
CGTTGACGCCACCCAAAGTTTGATCATGCAGACCTTAGCCGACACGATCCTCGTGGCCGGCTTCTGGGCGTCCCTGCCTATGGACTACTACCTGCGTGTCACCGGACGATCGCATCTTCGCCAAGCAGGTGTCAGGCCGGCCCCCGCCCCCACCCCCGGCCACCCCCTCTCCTCGCCCCTCCTCCTCCGCACCCTTCGCCTCAACTGCCTCACCCGCGCCTACGCCGACATCTGGTCAAAGCTGTTCGACCCGTCCTGGCGCGACCACGAACCCTGGGCCTACCCATGGCAAGGCCTCCCCCCGCTCGGCGACGTCACCCCCACCTGGCAACGCGACACCCCTCTCCGCACCGAGCGGGCCCGCCGCTCCGCGCTCGTGGAGATCGACGCGCTCGTCGCCGTCTGGCTCGGGATGGACGCCGATGCCCTCATCGCCGCCTACCGGGGGCGCTTCCCCGTCCTGCAGAAGTACGAGGCCGTCACCTGGTTCGACGCCGACGGGTGGAAGATCGCCGGCAATGCCCGTACCTACGGCCAACGTCAAACCAAGGACAGCTTCCCGCAGTTCGAGGCCCACCTCGCCGACCCTTCCGCCGCCCCGCCCCCCGACGGCTACACCCCGCCCTTCTACAAGGCCGACCGCGAACGCGAGATGCGCGAGGCCCACGCCATCTTCCAGGCCCGGCTCGACGCCGCCGTCGCACGTGGCGAGTGGGATCCGATCAAGCAGGAGGTGCCGGGTCAGTGAGACCGACGCTTGAGGCGCGAGAGCTGAAGGCGAGCCTGCTTCAGTACCTGTCCACCACCTACGCCCTGGCCGACGAGGGCGCGCGTGAGGAGCTGGAGCGGTTCCTCGGCGATGAGACCTCCGGGATGTTCCGCGGGCCCTACCTTCGGATCCGGACGCCCTTCACCGTCGCCGACGGCTCCTGGCGCTCCTCCCTGGACTGGGCGCCCGACGGCTTCACCCCGTACACCCACCAGGCCATCGCCTTCAAGCGCCTGAGCACCGCGAACAACCACGCCCCCGAGCCGACCCTCGTCACCACCGGGACCGGCTCCGGCAAGACCGAGTCGTTCCTGCTTCCCGTCCTCGACCACTGCCGCCGCGAACGTGCCGCCGGACGGGCCGGGATCAAGGCGGTCTTCCTCTACCCGATGAATGCTCTCGCCACCGACCAGGCGCAGCGCATCAACGACTACCTCACCCGCCACGCCGACCTGGACCGCGTCACCGCCGGCCTCTACATCGGCGATGTCGCGGCCGTGCGCCACGAGAAGGTCGCCACCGACCGGGAGAGCATGCGGGTCGCGCCGCCCGACATCCTGCTCACCAACTACAAGATGCTGGATCTGCTCCTCCAGCGCGCCGAGGACGTGCTCCTCTGGCAGGACGCGGACATCCGGTTCATCGTCGTCGACGAGTTTCACACCTACGACGGCGCCCAGGGCACCGACGTCGCCATGCTCCTCCGGCGCCTCGCCTCAGCCGTCGGGGCTTCCGAACCGGGAAATCCACTCGGGTCGATCTGCCCGATCGCCACCTCGGCGACACTCGCCAACGGCACCGACACCCACGGCACCCGCAGCCTCCTCGAGGTCGCCACCCACGTCTTCGGAACCCCCTTCACCGAATCCGCGATCGTCGGCGAACAGCGGCAGGACGTCGAGGAGTTCATCCCTCCCGGCGACCTGAGCCATGAACTCCCCCTCCCCCCTCCCGACGAACTGGCCGCCCTTCCCGATCCGACCCGCAGTGACGAGGCGCTCGCCGACCTCGTCGAGAAGGTCACCGGCAGCCGCAACCTCGACCCGGGCGTCCTCGGCGCCAACCTCAAGCAGCACATCCTCACCCAGGCCGTCATCCGCGCCCTCGACACCGGCGTGCGCACCGCCGCCGAGGTCCTCGACGTGATGTGGCGTCATGGCGCCTACTCCTGGGGGCAGACCATCACCCAGCGGCCCGAGGTCGCCGCCGACGCGCTTGCCCGGTTCGTGGCGCTGCTGTCCATGGCACATGACCCGGACTCGCCTCCCGAACGCCCCCGCCCTCTCGTCCACGTCGAGGTGCACCAGTGGGCCCGCGCCGTCTCCCGCCTGCTGCGCGGTGTGCTGCCCTGGCCCCGTGCCGAGTTCCGCTGGGACGTCGGCGACAGCGCCGACGCCACCAGCAGCGTCGACCAGCCCGCCCCCGTCACGACGGCCACCGCCGGGCAGTCCGCCAACCTCTTCCTGCCCGCCGTCTACTGCCGCGACTGCGGACGCTCCGGCTGGGCGGTGTTCACGCCCGAGAGCGACGACCAGGATGTCGAGGTCAACCCCAGCAAGATCCGGTGGGCCTCCACCAGCCGCGCCAAGATCAGGGTGCGCAATCTGATCGCCGCCACCCATGAGGAGGCCAAGGCCGGCTCCGCCCAAGGCGCGATGGCCACTAGCGCCCGGGCGACCAAAGCCAAGGCCGGCAGCGGCCAGCTCAACGCCGCCACCTCCACCGGCGGCTCGCTGATGGTGCTGGACGGCGTCCGACGCCGCCTGCGTCCCCCGGATCCGCGCAACGACTACAACAGCGAGGGCGAACCCGAGCTGACGGCCCGTGACTCCGCCTTCGTCCTGGTCTACCTGAGCGACATCGCCAACACCGCGGCGGAGGACGACTGGTGCCCGGCCTGCGGGGACCACAACTCCATCCGCTACCTGGGCACCGGCCAGGCCGCCATCGCCGCCGCCTCCGTCACCCAGCTGTTCACCGGCGGCGAGCTCGACAAGCAGCTGCACGAGGACAAGACGCTGCTGTTCAACGACTCGGTGCAGGACGCCGCCCACCGCGCCGGATTCGTCGCATCCCGGTCCTACACCTTCTCCCTCCGCGCGCTGCTCGTCGCCCATCTGTCGGGCGAAACGCCGACCGCCCTCAACGACCTGATCGCCGACGTGGTCGCCGCGACCACGGACCGGGAAACGCTCGCCGCCGTTGTCCCGCCCGACCTGCACGACCGCGAGGGCGTCGCACGCCTCCTCTCGGGACGGGGCCGCGGCGGAGACCAGCAGACCTGGAAGCTGGTCGGCGAACGCCTGGCCTTCCAGACGATCATGGAGTTCGGCCTCCGCTCCCGCCAGGGCCGCACCCTCGAACTCACCCGCACCGCCGCGGCCCATATCCGCATCCCCGACCTCGCCGGAGCCGTCGAACTCGTCAAGCAGGCCCACGCCGAGGCGCCGCGCGGCATCGAGCCGACGATCCAAGACGACGATCGGTACCGGGCGTTCCTCCGGGTCTTCCTCGAACGCCTGCGCTGGCGCGGCGCCATCAAGCACGAGTGGCTGGAGGGCTACCTCGGAGAACTCGGCACCAACCGCTTCCCGATACTCGGCGGCCGTAAGCCCGGCATGCCCGCCTTTCCCAAGAGCGTCGCCGCGCCGACGTTCCTGCTGTCCCAGACCAAGTCGAGCAGCGAGTTCGACTTCGCCACCGGACGGCTGTCCTGGTATGAGCGCTGGGCCCATCGCTGCCTCCAGCTGCCGCGCGAGTTCGCCCCCGACTTCTGGTCGACGCTGCTGCCCGCGCTGCACGGCGCCGCGCTGCTCTCCGCCCGCCCCGCCGCCGGCGCGGGCACCCTCTACGGGCTCCAGCCCGGCAGCATCGAGGTGTATCTGCTCGACGACGAGCAGGTCCGCACCGCGTTCGTGCGCTGCCCGGCGTGCTTCTGGGAGCAGACCGTCCATCCGTCTCTGCTGGACGAGTGGCGGGGCCAGCCCTGCCCGTCCTACCGATGCGCCACCACGCGCAGCTTCCTGGTCGCCGGCGACGAGCCCGAGTTGCTCGGGGTCCACCACCGGGACCGCGACTTCCGGCAGGACTACTACCGCCGCCTCTACCAGGAGGCCGGGACCTACCAGGTCGTGACGGCCGAGCACACCGGCCTGCTCACCCGCGCCGAACGCGAGCGGCTGGAGGAGGCGTTCCGCCACGGCGAGGCGTTCAATGCCCCCAAGGTGCTCTCCTGCACGCCGACGCTGGAGCTGGGCATCGACATCGGCGACCTGTCCACCGTGATCCTCGCCTCCCTGCCGCGCACCCCGGCGAACTACGCGCAGCGTGTGGGTCGCGCCGGGCGCCGCACCGGCAACGCATTCCTGCTGACGATCCCGGAGCGGCGCCGCCGCGACATGTACTACCTGGAGAAGCCGCGGGAGATGATCGCCGGTCAGATCATCCCGCCCGGCTGCCATCTCTCAGCCGTGGAGATCCTGCGACGGCAGTACCTGGCCCATCTGCTGGACCTGGCCGCGCAGGGGCGCCTCAAGCGCCCGGACGGAGGGGTACTCGCACCGATCGTGCGCAAGGCGGCCGCGCTGTTCGGCCCCACCGGCTACCTCCACGATCTGGCAGAGGCCGCGCTCGCCGGCGGCGTAGAACTCGCCGACGGCTTCCTCGCCCTGTTCCCCGAGGGCGTCAGCGACCATGCCGCCGGGGAGCTGCGGGTCTACGCCACCGGCGGACTGCGAGGCGCGGTCGACCGGGCGCTGCGTATCTGGCGGCAGCGCGAGGAGGTGCTGCGCGGCCGAAGGCGCACCATTCGCGACGCCATCGGCGAACTCGACGACGGCGACCAGGAACAGCGGAATCAGAAGGCCGAGCTGGAGGCCGAGTGGAGAAGCCTAGGAAGGGAACTGGGCAAGCTCGGCGACACCCCGGCCCAGCAGGCGCTCAGCGACCTGGGCCTGCTGCCCAACTATGCGCTCATCGACACCGTCACCACCCTCGACGCCACCGTCTACTGGCAGGAGGGGAAGGACAAGGCGACGGGCAAGGACGTCTACACGTCGAGGCTGAGCAGCTTCGAGCGCCCCCAGCGGTTCGCGCTGAGGGAGTTCGCGCCCGGCAACGAGTTCTACGCCAACGGCTACCGCCACGAGATCTCCGGCATGGAGATCGGCACAACCGCCCACCCCGACTGGGAGGTGTGGCGGGTCTGCCCCTCCTGCGGCTACGTCCGCACCGAGGACGCCGCGAACGACCGCCGCCCCTGCCCCCGGTGCGCCACCCGCTACATCGCCGACGACGGATCCTGCCTGTTCAAGGTGGTCCAGCCGAGCATGGTGACCGCACGCGGCCGACGCGAGAACATCCGCATCGGCGACGACCGCGACGAGCGGCAGGTCCGCGGCTACGAGGTGGTGCACGCCGTCGACATCCCCAACGAGGCCCTGGAACCGGGCTCCTGGCGCCACGCCGAGGTCGCCTTCGGCGTCGACTTCACCCGGAGCGCGCGCATCCGCACCTTCAATCTGGGCCCGGCCCGCTACGACACCCCGGCCGATGACGACTTCGCCGGCCACACCGTCGGGATCAACCCCTTCCTGGTCTGCACCGGATGCGGCGCGGCATCCGCCGGCGGACGTCCGGTCTTCCACCACGACACCGACGCCCTCGCCGGATCCGCGCACCGCGATCCCCGGCTGCGCCACCACCGCCCCTGGTGCCCCCTGCGGCGCGGGAAGCGCGGTGAGGCGGAAGAGGTCCCCGTCCTGCTGGCGCACGACCTGACCACCGAGGCGCTGCGGGTGCTGCTGCCCGCGGCGACGTACCTGGACGATTACAAGGTGCACTCCTTCCAGGCGGCGCTGCGCCTCGGGGTCGACCGCCACTTCGGCGGCAACCCGCAGCACCTGGACTCCACGCTCACCTCGGTCCCTGATCCGGAGACCGGTGAGCGGCGGCACTACATGATCTTGTTCGACATGCTGCCGAGCGGCACCGGCTATCTGCATCGCCTCACAGACCGGGACGCCTTCAAGGCCACGCTCCAAGCCGCCCACCGGGCCCTGACGGAGTGTGAGTGCGTCGCCGAGGGACGCCGCGCCTGCTACCGCTGCCTCTTCCGCTACACGCCCGAGCACCGCCAGGACCTCATCAGCCGTCGCGACGCGCTCGACCTGCTCGAATCGCTGCTGTTCACGCACGGCGGAGAGGATGCCTGGAAGACCACGGAGATCGAGAACACCGGAAAGGTCGGGCTGGACCTCCAGGTCGAGTCCGCCTTCGAGGCCCGGTTCCTGGAGGCGATCCGCGCCTGGGTGAACGTCCATGACGAGGCGTCACTGGACGAGGACGGCCGTGCCAGCGGCCATCTGCGCCTCACGGTGGATGACGAGATCGTGCACTGGCGGCTTATCGCCCAGGAGCAGGTCAACGGGGCGCGCACCGATTTCACCTTCGTCCGCCTCGATGGGCCGCCCCAGTCGGTCAAGGTGTTCCTCGACGGGCGCCGCTTCCACGCCATGCCCGACCACAACCGGCTCGCGGACGACGCCCGGAAGCGGACCCGGCTGCGCGCCGAGGGGCAGACCGTGTTCGCCATCACCTGGGACGACCTGGAACTCTTCGAGCCGCGTGCGAATCGGCAGGGGCGGCGCGCAGTTCCGGTGTGGCCGCCGTACGGGCGCACGGCGCAGGACACCGCCGGCGCCGCCTACCAGGAGTACGGCGGCAACCGGGCCGAGCTGACCGAGGCGGTGTTCGTCAACCCGATAGACATACTGCTCGCCTTCCTGCGGAACCCGGATCTCGACCGGTGGGCGCGCCGGGCGCGCGCCCTGGTGTCCGGGCTGACCGGGGTTCCCGAGACGGTGCGACTGGCCGCCACCACCGACCGCTCGGCGCTCGGCGACGCGATCGCCGAGGCTCTGCGGGCCCTCGCGGCCGGCCGGGAGCACACTGCGGCAACCGCCGACGCCGCCGGCGGGCTCCAGCTCTTCGCCGTCCGCGACGAGCAGCGCCTGCCGCTGCTGTTCGCCCTGGACGCCACCGCGGCAAGCACCGCGGACGAGCTGCGGTGGACCGCCGTCACCGTCCTGGACGACTCCGCAACGGCGTTGGGCACGGAGGAGCACAAGCAGCTGTGGCACGCCTGGCTCTACTGGAGCAACCTGCTGCAGTTCCTCTCCCGCAGCGGGGGCGACGGCGTCCAGCTGACATCCGGTCAGGCCGGGCGCTATCCGGTGGAGGTCCTCGCGGTGTGCGGCGGAGCCGGGGAGCTCGATTCCCTCCACGCCGGGGTTGCACCGGAGCCGTCACCAAGCGCGCCGGAACCGGCAGCGGCCCCTCCGGTGGAGGAAGCGCTCGCCGTACAACTGCGGGATCGCTCCTGGGACGAGGAGATACTGCCGCTGCTGGACGCGAGCGGCGATGAGGCCGATCTGGCCCGCCTCGCCGAGGCGTTGGCGGACGCCGGCCGAGCCGCGCCGACCGTCTTCGGCTATGAGCTGGAGGGACCGAGCCGATGGCCTGCCGATTTCGCCTGGGACGTCTCCGGCATCAGGGTCGCTGTCGTACCCAACCCCCATGATGGGGACGACGCCGAGGCCGAACGGCTCCTGGATGCCTTCGCGGCGGACGGGTGGACCGCGCACACCGCCACGCAATGGCTCCGCGACGTGGACGATCTGATCGCTCGGCTCCCCGAGGCCGCCCCTGACGACAAGGAGGACTCACGCCGATGACCGTCCACCTCAGCCTGTATCAGAAGGCCGAACAGGAGCTGTACAAGCTCGATCAGTCGGTCAAGGGCCAGTTCTACAACTTCTGCCACAACTTCCGCGAGAACCCGGACCATCCGGGGCTCGACCTCAAGCCGCTGAAGGGTGACGGCCGGATCTTCCGGGCCAAGATCAACCGCTCGTACCGGGCGCTGCTGACGCGGGCCGGGGTCGACGCCAAGGGCCGCGAGCGGTGGCTGGTCATCGCCGTCCGGCATCGCAAGGACGTCTACGAGCAGCTGTCGGTCGCAATCAACCGAGTCACCGGCGCGATCGAGTTCGTCGATCTGTCGGTGGTCGGCGAGAGTTCACTCCGCCGCGCCGGCATCGACCTCACCCCCGCCGAACCCGAGGCCGAGGACGAGCCGGAGGCCGCCCCCGTCGAAGCCCCGGTTGCCGAGGCCCCCGCTCCGCCGCCGGCACCGGCCGCCCCCCTCCTCGCCGCCTACCACGCGGACGACCTGCGCGACCTGGGTGTTGCCGACTCCCTGATCGACCTGGCCCTCGCCGTCACCGACAGCGCCGAGCTCGACGCGCTCACCGCCGGGGCGCCGCTGCTGTCGCGGGACGTCCTGATCGGCCTGGCCGCCGGCATGCCGCTGGAGGAGGTCCGCGCCGAGATCACGCAGCCGGTCCGGGCCGAGGAGGCCGTCGATCCCGAGGACTTCGGCGCCGCTCTCGCCCGCACCCCGGTCACCACACTCGACGAGGACATTCAAAAGATTCTCGAGCAGGGCGACTTCCGCGCATGGAAGGCGTATCTGCACCCGACACAGCGGCGACTGGCGACCCGTCACTACAGTGGCCCCGCCCGGGTGTCGGGCGGTCCCGGCACCGGCAAGACCATAGTCGCCCTGCACCGCGTGAAGTCCCTCGCCGAGCAGCTGGGGGAAGGCCACGACAAGCCGATCCTGCTCACCACGTTCACCAAGAACCTCACCACGGACCTCAAGGCCCGACTCGCCTACTTGTTCGATGACACCCCGGAGCTGCTCGACCGCGTCGAGATCACCCATATCGATCAGCTCGCCGGCCGGGTCGTCGGCGAGAACGCCGCCGCGGGCCGCACCAAGGCACGCATCGCCGATCGGATGGCGCTTCGCGAACTGCGCGAACTCCTCCAGGAGCTGGACGAGCACCGCTGGGACCCGGAATTCCTGATGGAGGAGTGGGAGCAGGTCATCCTCGGCCAGTCGATCCCCACCCGCACCGACTACTTCAAGGCCCGCCGCGCCGGCCGCGGCCGCGGAGTAACCCGCATGGAGCGCAACGAGATCTGGAAGATCCTCGAGCAGTTCACCTCCCGCCTCGACAAGCTGGGAGTCGAGACCTGGGGCCAGACCGCGGAGCGCGCCGCCCGCTTCGAGATCGAACGTGCAATGAAGGTCCAACACCGCCGCGAGTACAAGGAACAGATCGGCGGCCTGGACCTGCGCCACCGCGACGACGGCTCCGGCATGCGCTACCTCCACCACCGATACCGGCACATCGTCGTCGACGAGGCCCAGGATCTCCGACCCGCCCACTGGAAGATGCTCCGCGCGATGGTCGAGCCCGGGCCGGACGACCTGTTCCTCGCCGGCGACACCTACCAGCGCATCTACAACAACCAGGTCTCCCTCGGAGCCCTCGGCATCAACATCCGCGGCCGTTCGACCCGCCTGACCCTCAGTTACCGCACCACCAAGGAGATCCTCTCCAAGGCCCTGACCGTGATGGCAGGTCAGGACTACGACGACATGGACGACGGGAGCGAAACCCTCAAGGGCTACCGCTCCGTTCTCCACGGCCCCGTCCCCGACCTCGTCGAGTACGACTTCTGGCCGGACGAGCTCAAGGGCCTCGCCAAGACCCTTGACGCCTGGAAGCGCGAGCTGGCCACCGACGGAAAGGGCACCGCGCGCGACATCCGCGGCAGCCTCGCGGTCTGCGTCGCCGAACGGGACAAGGTCAACGAGGTCATGTACTACCTGGAGACCGAAGCCGGCATCCGCTGCTCGGAGCTGACCAAGGACGGCCCCCGCGGCAACGGCGAGGTCCACGTCGGCACCATGCACCGGTTCAAGGGGCTGGAGTACCAGAAGCTGGCCATCGTCGCGGCCAGCGAGGGAATCATCCCCCCCACCAGCCGGATCGCCCGCCTAGAGGCGGAGGATCCGGCGCGCTACACCCGCGAACTCCACAAGTCCCGCTCCCTGCTCTTCGTCGCGGCCACCCGCGCCCGGGACGCGCTGACCATCTCCTGGCACGGCCACCGCAGCCGCTTCCTGTCCGCGTGACGTCGCTTCACGTCCCGAAGAGCACCCCTTGCCCAGGAGGGTCACGGCGCGGCCCGCGTCGAACAGCCGGCGGACTCGGCACGATGCCTGCGACTTCAAGGTCATCCACCTTGAGAAGCGGCCCGAGGCACACCTCTGCCAGGAGCGCCGCCTGCCCTGCCTCTTCCTGGACCAACAGGCCGAGGACATTGAGTAGCTGCAGCAGTTCCGTGGTCCACTCGGTCGGCCAGAAGGGTGAGGAGATGCGGTCCAGGGGCAGGCGTCGACGACCTGCGGGATCCTTGCGCCGGTACCCGAACCACCGGTCGAGGACGTTCATCTTCGAGACCGTGTAGTTGCGCACCGCTGGGGCAACCCCGGCGACCCTCCCGGTGCCGATGCCGAGCGATCGCGACTCGTCCTCATAGAACATCCGTTCCGGCATGTCCTCCCGGGCGTCCGATATTCCCTCCTCGCAGGTCGGGCGGAGCGACTTGGGGAGCCGCGGCGAGCCATACGGTCGACCACCATCGGGAGCCACGTAGCGCTGGCCGAAGGTATGCAGCCACAGGACTCGCTCCCCGAGATCCACCGCCCGGCGCCACAGCCCCTTGTCGGCCGTCAAGGGAACACGCACGCCCCCATGGACCAGGTCGGTCCGGAATCGCTGGGTGAAGGCAGGATGCGCAGTGACAGCCGCGACATAGGCGAGCAGATTCTCGGCCGTGATCGGCGTCTCCAGGCGGCGCGACAGAAACTCCAGCAAGCCAGGAGCGACATTGGGGTTCGTGCCCGCAGCATCCCGGTACAGCGGACGTGTGCATCCGCTACGCCCGTCGTAGTGGTGCATGTCCGGGATGGCCTCGGTGAAGACGAGGCCGGGGCCGCCGTGGACGGGATGGGCATTCTGTTCGACGATGTAAACCTGGCGATCGCCGCGCACAAACCACAGGTCGGGGCGCCCGACGACCATGAGGCGATGGTCGGGAATGATCCACTGCCGGTCGAAGGAGCGATAGCCGACACGTACCGGTGCCAGGTGGGGACGATACTCCTGAGCAAGCGTCACCCCCTCGTGCGACGGCATGCCCGGAAGCGGCTGCACAACGCTGTCGATGGTGCGGTCCCGAGCCTCACCGAACAGCAACCGGCGGTCATCGCGGGAGGCGGACAGGAACCGATTCCAACGCCGCGTCAGCGTGTCCTTGTCGGGCGCGTATACCCACATGCGCCCCGGCGTCACCCCGCGCGATGACCACGGCATGAGGTCCGCGAGCGCGGGGCTGCTAGCCCAGAGCCCGCTCGCCGCAGGCACGAATGGTTCCGTCGAGCCCGACATGGATGTCCGCCAGGCGCTGTCGTCGAGGGTCAGCCGCGACAGCCTCTCGATCTTCTCCTCCCTGGATCCTTCGATCCGGAGGCGGTGCACCTGAGCCGGTGTCACCGGCCCATGCGCTGGGTGCGACTTCCATCGGGCGAAGATTGCGATGCACAGTTCCTGAGCGACCGCGGGGAAGATCCGTGTCCGGTTGCTGGAACGCTGGCCCTCCGGGGAGATGTCGATGATCCAGCCCTCGTCAGCCACCTCACGCAGGTAGCGGCGCATCCCGGCGAAGCCCGGCCCGTTGATCCATGCCCTCGGCGAGATGAGGGTGACGACACCGAAGGACGAGTCCTGGTGGAGGTCGAAGACTTTCCTGGTGGCCCACCTCCAGAAGTACACGTACATATTCGACATCTTCGACTCGTGTCGGCCGTTCCCCTCAAGCCGGAACGCGTCGATGGGCGGCGGCTCGTCGGACTGCGGAGACCCGCACTCGATCCACTTGCCCGCGCCGCGCGGCACCACGTCGTGAGGCGGATTGCCGAGCACCACCATGACCGGGACCTCGCGCTTGATGCGGTTGGCTTGCCGCCGTGACTCCGCGATCAACTGCACCGCCTGCGCGAGCCACCCGAAGTTGTCCTCCGGATCGTCGAGGGTGTCGGTCAGGTAGAGCTGGAGCCCCGAAGCCGGCGCCGTCGACCGATGGTCCCTCAGGAACGAGTGCGTGCGCACCTCGGCGACGGCGAACGGCCCCGCCTGCTTCTCAAATCCGATCAGCCGGCTCCCGACCATCTCCCGCAGCCGGGGACCGACGGCGCCGTCGCCCTCCTCGTCGGTGATAATCTCGGCGGCCTTCTTGAGGACTTGGAGGAGGAAGGTGCCGGTTCCCATCGCGGGATCGATCGTCACCACGTCTCGCGACGCCAGACCCTCGTGGATGCCCAGTCGTTCCCTGAGTACGTCGTTGGTGATTCGCGTCATCGCCGCGACGACACGGTGATCGGTGTAGTAGGACCCGGTCTGCTTGCGGAGCTGCGGATCGTAGATCTGGAGGAACTCCTCGTAGAGCCTGAGGACGGCATCTCCGGACCCGTCGTCAAGCAGCGACCATTCGATCGGCTCCACGACGCGGAGCAGGGCGCTCAGTGTCGTCGAGAGGCCGGGTTCCGTGTCGGCGGTGAGGATCTCCAGCGCCTTGCCCATGAGAGCGTGCTTCTTGGCCAGTTTGGTGGCGATGCCATGGAGATCCTCGCCCTCGAACACGATGCCCTCGAACCGCGCCTGGAGCAGGGAGAAGACGATGGTCTGGGCGAACTGGTCGGCGAACTCGGCGTCTGTGGTGTCCGGGAAGAGCAGCGCGCGCCAGTCGTCGGCGAGTCCTCTGAAGACTCGCGGCCGCGCACCTACACGTTCCTGGGCCAGCGCGTAGGCCACTTCGGAACACAGCAACTTGCAGAGTCGTGCGGCGGACAGGACCAGTTGACCGACCGTTCGCGGCGGCGTCGGATGCCACAGCAGGAAGTCCTGGACGACCCTGGCCAACTCGCCGTCCGCGGGTGCGAGCCGCCTGCCGGCCGTACGGACGCTCCCGCGCATCCGGGCAACGGGCCCGATGCGCCGCCCTCCGCGATGAACAGACCATGAATCCCCGTCGGACACCAAGACGTTGGGCAGCAGGCTGAGCTTCGCCCACTGCTCAGCGTTTCGCCCGGAGAATTCCGCGGGGTCGCCGCCGGTCCCGGGCTGCTTGAGCTCGACGTATCCGACGGAAGCGCCGCCGACAAGGACCTCGTAGTCCGGCCGCGCCCGGAGGTCCACCAGGGGAACCTCTCCGATCAGTGCGACAGGCAACCCGAGTGCATCGCCAACAGACCGCATGAGGTTCTCGAAGGGGCCCCGAAGCTGGTCCTCGGGGTTGCCCGAACCCCGGTACTTGGTCCGTAGCACGTGGCCGAACTCGGCGACCGCGGCGCTCAGCCGGTCGGAAAAACCGCCTCCTGCGGGCATGCGCATCCCCCCGGATTCTCGGACCGCAGAGCAACTGGTCAGAGGTGCACAGCCACTATGAGGTCCGCCGCCATGAGCGCGACAGCACACCGGGGCATCACGCGGTGGAGATCAGGCCAGACGGGAAAACATCTGGCAAACGGTCACGCCGGACCCACCAGGGTCCTGAACTCGCACCTTGCGGAACACGGGTCCTCGACATGGACTGTCGGCTCAACGACGATGAGCGCATTCAGCCGCTCCGGTGGGATCGCGCGCCGGGTGGCGACGGCCAGTGGACCGGATCGCGCCGCAGCCTCTCGCCCCGTACGTCCCTCGCGTCAACGCCGTGGAGCTGTCGGGCTTTGAGGCCGTACTCCCGAGCCTTCTCGCGAAGGAGCCCGGGTATCTCCAACGCACCGGTCCCCGTTCATGCCCATGTCGGCCGTCCCGTTCGGCGGCACGACGACCGTCCCGGACGGCTACTCCTCGATGTGACCGACGCCGGCACGCATCCCATCCTTCGGAGGCGGGGCCACCGAGACGGCAGGTTGAAATGACACGCGCCACTTACACATCGGTAGGCCCAGAGTGCACGCGGCACCGTGCTGGAAACCCGTCCAGGAGCAGATCAAACCCGGCTTGGTCAACCACATGTACGTGCTTACCCCGACGGATCTGCTCCTCGACTTCGAGCAGCTTCTCGCTCAAGTGCCGCCGAACGTCCACGACATTCTTGCCCGTCAAGTCACCACATATGACGGCGGTCACCGACGAATTGAACCGCGGGACGAACGTTCCACCTCTCAGTGCGATGCGATCACCGACCTTCTTCCGCACGACGTGCTCCCCCTTGATGTAGATCGCACCCGTGAGGAGCACCTTCTCACCCTTCAGCGTCTGGACCCATCCACTGCACCGCTCTCTCATCCCGCAGCCCTCCCCCTCAGCCACGCAGCACGTCGACCAGATGTTCCCCGCAGCGAGAGTAGCGAGACCGGAGGCAACGCACGGGCACTCCCCTTAACCCACGTCTAGCCCGTTGGGCCACGACTCGCACCCAGGAGCCAAGGTGCCCCGCAACGCCACTGCGAACGTAGAGGGTCCGTACACCAACCCGTACAGGTCGCGCCACCATGACGCGATCTCACCCAATGAAGACGACGCGCTTCGCAGTCATCGCGACCGGGTCACCCCTCGACCGAGTGCCGAGGCCATCCGTGGGAGCGGTTCGACTCGGCGCACTGGCTGGTTGGGCATCGGGCCCACCCGGCGATGATCACGCGGCTGTCCGCGTTCATGCATTCTGGGGCATCCATCACTGTGCGTAGCACGAAGGGCCTCAAGGATGCACGGAGGAGCAGTAAGCCGACCATGATCATCGTGCACATTCCGTGCACATCTTCGCGGGAAGTTCCGGGAAATCGCAGGTCAGGCCGGGGTGGACATTTCGGGCGGCAGGGTCGGGCCTGACCGCGTTTCCGCAGGTCAGGGGAGTAACGACGGACGAGTCGGCCTGTACGCCGGGTTCTGTCTCCCGGGGTCCTTGCGGGCCTCGGGGAGGCGGCCATCCATCTAGGGCCGTCGTTGCCGGCGGCCTCAAGCGGTCTACCCGCGGGCATCGGGCGGGCAGCCCTCGATCGTCCGCGCGAAGCGGTCTCCCGACCGCTCCTTCTTGACCTTGCTCCGGGTGGGGTTTACCTAGCCGCCCAGGTCGCCCTGAGCGCTGGTGGTCTCTTACACCACCGTTTCACCCTTACCCCTTTCGGGGCGGTCTGTTTTCTGTGGCACTGTCCCGCGGGTCACCCCGGGTGGGCGTTGCCCACCACCCTGCCCTGTGGAGCCCGGACGTTCCTCGGGGAGGTGCATGCACCCCCACGCGGCCGCCCGGCCGGCTCGTCCGCCGTGTCGGCAGTTTACAGGGATGCGGAGGGGAGGTTGACCTTGATACCCCCCAGGGGTATAACTGGTGGTACCAAGAACGTATCCGGGAGGGAGTGACTGGTATGGGACCGGCCGTCGAGCAGCGTGCCGTCGAGTTGGAGATCGGCGGGATGACCTGCGCATCCTGCGCCAACCGCATCGAGCGCAAGCTCAATCGGATGGACGGGGTCACCGCCACCGTCAACTACGCCACCGAGAAGGCCTCCGTCGCCTTCGCCGACGGGGTGGATGTCGCGGACCTGATCAAGACGGTCGAGGGGGCCGGGTATCAGGCGGCGGAGAAGCAGAAGGAGACGCAGAAGGAGGAGGCGAAGGGCGAGGGGGAGCAGCAGGAGGAGAAGGGCGAGGCCGGGGGGCTGAGGCAGCGGCTGGTGGTGTCGGCGGTGCTGGCGCTGCCGGTGGTGCTGCTGGCCATGGTGCCGCCGCTGCAGTTCGACAACTGGCAGTGGCTCTCCCTCACGCTCGCCGCGCCCGTGGTCGTCTGGGGCGGGCTGCCGTTCCACCGCGCCGCCTGGACGAACCTCAGGCACGGCACCGCCACCATGGACACCCTGGTCTCCGGCGGCACCCTCGCCGCCTTCGCCTGGTCGCTGTGGGCGCTGTTCTTCGGGCACGCCGGCATGACGGGGATGCGGCACGGGTTCGACCTGGTGGCCGGCCGCGGGGACGGGTCGTCCAACATCTACCTGGAGGCCGCCGCGGGGGTGACGGTCTTCATCCTGGCCGGGCGGTACCTGGAGGCGCGGGCCAAGCGGCGCGCGGGCGCGGCGCTGCGGGCGCTGCTGGAGCTGGGGGCGAAGGACGTCGCCGTCATCGACGGCACGGGCAGCGAACGGCGCATCCCCGTCGGGGAGTTGAAAGTCGGGGACCGGTTCGCGGTGCGGCCCGGGGAGAAGATCGCCACCGACGGCGTCGTCGAGGACGGCAACTCCGCGATCGACGCGTCGATGCTCACCGGTGAGTCCGTCCCCGTCGAGGTCGGGCCCGGCGACAAGGTGGCCGGGGCCACCGTCAACGCCGGCGGGCGGCTCGTGGTGCGCGCCACCGGCGTCGGCTCCGACACCCAGCTGGCCCGGATGGCCAAGCTGGTGGAGGACGCCCAGAACGGCAAGGCCGCCGCGCAGCGGCTGGCGGACCGGATCTCCGGGATCTTCGTTCCCGCGGTGCTGGTCATCGCGCTGGGCACGCTCATCACCTGGTTCGCCACCACCGGCGACGCGGTGGCGGCGTTCACCGCGGCCGTCGCCGTGCTGATCATCGCCTGCCCCTGCGCCCTCGGCCTGGCGACGCCCACCGCGCTGCTGGTCGGCACCGGCCGCGGCGCCCAGCTCGGCATCCTGATCAAGGGTCCCGAGGTGCTGGAGACCACCCGCCGCGTCGACACCGTGGTGCTCGACAAGACGGGGACGGTCACCACCGGCGCGATGGCGCTGCGGGGCGTGCACACCGCGGCCGACGCCACCGAGGAGCAGGTGCTGCGGCTGGCGGGCGCGGTGGAGCACGCGTCGGAGCACCCGGTGGCGCGGGCCGTCGCCAAGGCGGCCGGTGACGCGCTGCCCCCGGTCGAGGGGTTCGAGAACGTCCCCGGGCTGGGCGTGCAGGGCGTCGTCGACGGGCACGCCGTCGTGGTCGGACGCGTCCGGCTGCTGGAGGACTGGTCGCTGAAGCTCCCCGACGACCTCGCCGAGGCGATGCGCCGCGCCGAGGCGGAGGGCTCCACCGCCGTCGCCGTCGCCTGGGACGGCGCCGTCCGCGGCGTGCTGGTGGTGGGCGACACGGTCAAGCCGAGCAGCGCGGAGGCCGTCCGGCGGCTGCGCGGCCTGGGGCTCCGTCCCGTCCTGCTGACCGGCGACAACCGGGCGGCGGCCGAGGCGGTGGCGGCCGAGGTGGGCATCCCGGCCGAGGACGTGATCGCCGAGGTGCTGCCCGAGGAAAAGGTGGACGCGGTCA
The DNA here is from genome assembly GCF_001879105.1 of Mangrovactinospora gilvigrisea. Lineage (GTDB taxonomy): Bacteria > Actinomycetota > Actinomycetes > Streptomycetales > Streptomycetaceae > Mangrovactinospora > Mangrovactinospora gilvigrisea. Next base: position 17,005 of record NZ_MLCF01000088.1, read on the forward strand.
AGCGCCTTCAGGCGGAGGGCCGTTCGGTCGCCATGGTCGGGGACGGCGTCAACGACGCCGCGGCCCTCGCCCAGGCCGACCTGGGTCTGGCCATGGGCACCGGCACGGATGCCGCCATCGAGGCGGGCGACCTGACGCTGGTCCGCGGCGACCTGCTCGTCGCCGCCGACGCCATCCGGCTGGCCCGAAAGACGCTCGGCACCATCAAGGGCAACCTGTTCTGGGCCTTCGCCTACAACACCGCCGCCCTGCCGGTCGCCGCGCTCGGTCTGCTCAACCCGATGATCGCGGGTCTGGCGATGGCCTTCTCGTCCGTCTTCGTGGTCGGCAACAGCCTCCGCCTGCGCGCGTTTCGCTGAACCGCCGCCGGGGCCACAATGGGTGGCCCCGGCGCAAGACGGATACGGAGGGGACGCGTTCGATGCCCCCGGAACCATCGGCACCATCACGGCTGTGGATCTCGCCCGACGGCGACTGGCAGATCGCCGTCGGCACCCCGCACGCCCGGCTCCGGCCGGGCGTGCTGGCATACCACGGCTACCGCCTCAGCATGGCCCGGCCGCGCCCCCGGCTGGAGCTGCCGGACGGGGTCGCCACGCTGCTGCTCTCCTTCGCCGGCAACCCGGTGGTGGTGACGTCCCCGACCGGGGCGTTCGAGCAGCGCGAGTACACCTCGATGATCGCCGGGCTGCGGACGGGGCCGCGCCTCGGCACCCACGACGGCCGCCTCTTCGGCATGGACATCACCATGGCGCCCTGGCTGGCGCACCGGCTGATGCGGGTGCGGATGGACGAGCTGGCGGACGTCGGCCTCGATCCGGCGGAGGTCGCCGGGCGGTGGGTGGAGCGGCTGCGCGACCGGCTGGCGGAGGCGCCCGGCTGGGCAGCCCGGTTCGCCGTCCTGGACGAGGAGTTGACGGCCCGGCTGACGGAGGACGCGGCGCCGGCGTCGGTGCCGGACCGGCGGGTGGTGTGGGCGTTCCAGACGCTGGCCCATTCGGGCGGGCGGGTGCGGATCGGGCGCCTGGCGGACCGGCTGGGCTGGACGGACCGGCAGTTGCAGAAGCGCTTCCGGGACGGGATCGGCCTGCCGCCGAAGGGCGTCGCCCGGGTGGCCCGGCTGCAGCACGCGATGCGGCTGCTGGAGGAGGGGCTGCGGGGCGCGGCGGTGGCGGAGGAGTGCGGCTTCTTCGACCAGGCGCACTTCAACCGGGAGTTCCGTGCGATGACCGGGCTGGCGCCGGGAAAGTTCCTGGAGGGGCGGCGGTCGGCGGAGGCGGCGACGCGCAGCGGCGGGCAGGTGGATCGGGTGCAGGGCGAGGTGACGAGTCTGCTGCTGTAGGGCTCGACTCGGGGTGCGCCGCGCGGTGTCGGCGCCGGGGGAAGGACGGCCGGCGGATAGGGTGGGGTGGACGTTTCAAGGGAGAGGACTGCTGGTCGTGCTGGTGCTGCTGCCGCCGTCGGAGGGGAAGGGGGACGGCGCCGAGGGGGCCGCGCCCGTCGATCCGGAGGCGCTGGCGCTCGCCGACGTCCTCGGCCCGCAGCGCGAGCGGCTGCTGGACGCGCTCGTCGGGCTCTGCCGCGACACCCCCGAACGCGCCCGCGAGGTGCTGGGGTTGAGCCAGGGCCTCGCCGGCGAGGTGCCGCGCAACGCCGGCCTGCGGACGGCGCCCGCCGCGCCGGCCGCCGAGATCTACACCGGCGTCCTCTACGAGAACCTGGGCCTCGCGACGCTGGGCCGGGCCGCGCGGCGCCGCGCCGGCACCAGCCTGCTGGTCTTCTCCGGGCTGTGGGGGGCGGTGCGGCCGGGCGACCGGATCCCGCACTACCGCTGCTCGATGGGCGTCTCGCTGCCGGGCATCGGCGGGCTCGCGGCGGCCTGGCGGCCGCTGATGGAGCGGGCGCTGCCGGCCGCCGCGGGGGACGGGCTCGTGCTGGACCTGCGCTCGTCGGCGTACGCGTCGGCGTGGAAGCCGAAGGGCGTGCTCGCGGAGCGGACGGCGACGGTGCGGGTGCTGCAGGAGCGGCGCGCGGCGGACGGGTCCGTCAAGCGGACGGTCGTCAGCCACTTCAACAAGGCGACCAAGGGGCGGATGCTGCGCGCGCTGCTGGAGGCGGGGGCGGAGCCGCGCAAGCCGGGGGATCTGGCCGGGCTGCTGGGCGAGTTGGGATGGACGGTGGAGAGCGGCCCGTCGGGGCGGATCGATGTGATCGTCAGCGAGCTCTGACCGGCCCGGCCCGGCCCGTGCCGTGCCCCGCGCCCCGGCCGGGGCGCGGGGCACGGGACGCGCGGCACGGAGCACCGGGCACGGGGCGCCGGGCGCGGGCGTCAGCGCAGGTAGGACGTCTCGTTGAAGAGGCGCATCACCGCGCCGCCGTCCGCGAACTGCTGGACGACCGTCAGGGAGGCGGCCGCCAGCTGCATGCGGTGCATCGACTCCGGCGGGGCGCCCAGGGCCAGCCGGACGAGGGCCTTGATGGGGGTGACGTGCGTGACCACCAGCACCGTCCGCCCCGGGTGCGCCGCGAGGATCTTGTCGCGGGCGGCGGCCGCCCGCCGCGTCGCGTCCGCGAGGCTCTCGCCGCCGGGCGGGGCGACGTGCTCCGACTCCAGCCAGGCGTCCAGCTCGCCGGGCCAGCGCTCCATCACCTCGCGGAAGGTGAGCCCGTCCCAGTCGCCGAAGGCCACCTCGCGCAGGTCGTCCTCGATCGCCACCGGCATCCCGCCGAGCGCCCGCGAGGCCGCCTCGGCGGTCTGGCGGCAGCGGGTCAGCGGGGAGCCGACGATCGCGTCGACGTCGCCGCGGGCGGCCAGCGCCGCCGCGGCGCGCTCGGCCTGGGAGCGGCCCTTCTCGGACAGTTCCGGATCGGCGCCGCCGCTGCCGGAGAACCGCTTCTCAGGGGTGAGCGCGGTCTCGCCGTGACGCAGCATCAGCAGCGTGGTGCCGGGCCCCAGGTCCGCGGGCCGCTGCATGGCGGCGCCCTTGCTCACAGCCCGGATTCCGGGGTGCGCACCAGGATGCGGGCGCAGTTCTCGCAGCGCACGACCGCGTCCTTGGGCGCCGAGCGGACGGCGTTGAGGTCGGTGACGCCCAGCTCGATCCGGCAGCCGTCGCAGCGGCGCTGGTAGAGGCGGGCGGCGCCGACGCCGGCGTTCTGCGCGCGCAGCTTGCTGTAGAGGGCGAGCAGGTTCTCGGGGATCGCCGCGGCGATCACCTCGCGCTCCTTGGCGGTGGTGGACTGGTCGCCGTCGATGCCGGCGGTGGCCTCGTCCCGCTTGCCCTCGGCCGTCTCCAGGGCGGCCTGCGCGCCTCGCTGCTCCTGCTCCAGCTCGGCGGCGCGGGCCTGGGCGGACTCGCGGCGCTCCATCACCTCGAGGACGGCGTCCTCCAGGTCGGACTGGCGGTTGGCGAGGGAGGCGAGCTCCTTCTGCAGGTTGTCCAGGTCGCGGGGCGAGCTGACGGCGCCGGAGTCGAGGCGCTGCTGGTCGCGGGCGGCGCGCTGGCGCACCTGGTCGACGGACTGCTCGGCCTTCTTCTGCTCGCGTTCGAGGTCGCTCTCCTCGGTGCGGGCGGCGACCAGCAGGGTGCGCTGCTGGTTGAGGGAGGAGGTGAGCCGCTCGATCTCGGCGTGCTCGGGGAGGTTCTTGCGGCGGTGGGCCAGCTGGTCCAGCTTCGAGTCGAGCGCCTGGAGGTCGAGGAGGCGGAGCTGGTCGGCGGGGTCGGCGTTCAGGGGAGGCTCCTCGGGTCGTGGATCCGGTGGTGGTGGGCTGTGGGGCGGTGCCTGCGGGGCTTCTTCGGGACTGCGGGAGGCGGACTGCGGGCGGGTGGGGCTGCGGGCTAACGGGACGTCTGCTGGCCGATGTGGACCGTCCAGGGGTCGGTGACGCGGCGCGAGACGCGGGTCTCGATCTCGGCGCCGAGCTTGCCGCAGGCCGCCTCGAGTTCGGCGGAGGCGAGTTCGAGCCAGGGCCACTCGGTGGCCCAGTGCGCGGCGTCGACCAGCGCGGGCGGGCCGGCCTGCATCGCCTCGGAGGCGGGGTGGTGGCGCAGGTCGGCGGTGAGGTAGACGTCGACGCCGGCGCGGCGGGCGGCGTCGAAGAGGCTGTCCCCGGCGCCGCCGCAGACCGCGACCCGGCTGACCTCCAGGCCGGGGTCGCCGGCGACCCGGATGCCGGCCGCGGTGGGCGGCAGGGCGGCCGCGGCGCGCTCGGCGAAGGCGGCGAGCGGCTCGGGGTGCGGGAGTTCGCCGATCCGCCCGGTGCCGCGGCGCCCGGTGGGGTCGTCGGCGGCCGGGTCGAGGGGGCCGGTGACGGTGAGGCCGAGGGCGCGGGCGAGGGCGTCGGAGACGCCGGGGTCGGCGCTGTCGGCGTTGGTGTGCGCGACGTGCAGCGCGATCCCGTTGCGGATCAGGTCGTGGACGACGCGGCCCTTGACGGTGCCGGCCGAGACGGTGGAGGTGCCGCGCAGGTAGAGGGGATGGTGGGTGACGACGAGGTCGGCGCCCCACTCGATCGCCTCGTCGACGACGTCGTGCACGGGGTCGACGGCGAAGAGCACCCGCCGGACCGTCGCCCCGGGGTCGCCACAGACGGGGCCGACCGCGTCCCAGGCCTCCGCGGTGGCGGGCGGGTAGAGGTCGTCGAGCGCTGCGGTCGCGGCGGCGAGGGTCAGTACGTGCACGGTGACGAGGCTACCTGCTTCGGCAGCCTCGCCGTCCGCGGGTGGCGCGCCGCCGGGCGGCGCCGTCAGGGGGTCAGGAGGTGCTGACGCGGTCGAGCGCGGCGGGGGTGATCGTCCCTTGGTGCTTGAGGTAGGCGATGAAGGACTCGAAGTCGCGCTGGGTGCGCACCGGGCGGCTGAAGCCGGCGAACGCGGTGTAGCCGTCGGCGCCGATCAGGGTGTAGGCGGTGGCGGCGAGCCGGTAGGTGCGGGCGGTGTCCAGCGGCGTGCCGTCGATCAGCACCTTCGCCGGGTCGACGCGGTCGCCGATGGCCTTGGCGGTGTCGTAGGCGCAGCGGACGTTGGCCGATACGGCGAACGGGGCGTAGCGCTCGGTGCCGTTGGCGGCGGTGCTCCACTGCTGCTCCAGCGCGTCGTGGAGCTGCTTGCCGGTGACGGTGACGGTGAGGATCGGGTCGCCGTAGCCGACGGAGGTCCAGGCCTTCTGGAAGGTGACGGTGCCTCCGGAGGCGTCGTCGTAGGCGAGGTCGTTCGCGATGATCGTCGAGCCGGTGGCGGGGGCGATGGCGATCAGGGAGAGCTCGGCGGGGTCGAGGGGGTAGAGGTTGCCGTTGTTGGTGCGGTCGATGGGCTGCCGGCCCGCCCACAGCGCCCAGTCGGCGACCAGGTCGCCCATGGTGGACTCGCCCGCGGCGTTGCGGGTGCGGGTGAAGGAGGCGGTCTGCTTGGCGACCGGGGTGGCACCGCGCCGGGCGGAGTAGCCGTTCCAGTAGTCGCAGATGTCCTTCAGGTGCGGGTCGGGGTCGATGTCGTCGCGGGTGTTGGGGTGGTTGACGGTGGTGGTGAGGTCGCGGACGACCTTGCCGGTGCGGCGGTCCAGCCGGAGGCTGATCTCGTTGATCACCTGGCCGTGGCAGCCGGCCTCGACGAACGGCCGGGGCACCCCGTTCGGGTCGGGGACCATCATGTTGAACAGGCAGTGCCAGTGCCCGGTGACGATGGCGTCGATGTCGGGGGTGACGGCCTTGGCGAGGTCGTAGGCCGGTCCGGAGGGGTTGCTGCCGGAGGTGAAGTCGCTGCCGGCGACGGCGCCGTCGTGCATCACCAGGACGATGGCGTTGACGCCGCGCTTCTTCAGCTCGGCGGCGTACGCGTCGGCCGTGGCGGTCTCGTCGAGGGAGGCGAGGGCGGGCTGGTAGGAGGTGCTGCCGGTGTCGGTGCCGAGCACGGTGAGGTGGATGAAGCCGATGGGCAGGCGGCGCCCGCCGCCGGCGTCCACCCACTCGATGTTGTAGGGCGGCAGCACGGTGCGGCCGTTCCTGCGCCACGTCATGTTGGCCGAGTAGTAGCGGAAGTCGGCGCCGCGGAACCGGGCGCCGGTGGAGTCGGGGAAGTTGTCGTCCCAGCCGCTCTGCGGGAAGGGGACGCCGCGCTCCATGTGCTGGGTGAGGAAGAACGGCGACTTGTCGAACTCGTGGTTGCCGGCCGAGGAGAACTGCAGGCCCATGGCGTTGAGGGCCTCGACGGTGGGCTCGTCGGCGAAGGAGGCGACGTCGAACTCCCAGCCGGAGAAGAGGTCGCCGGGGGCGAAGAAGAGCGAGTTGCGGCGGCCCTCGCGCAGCTGGTTCAGATGGGCGGCGAGGTAGGGGACGCCGCCGACGTGGAACCTCTCGCCGCCGGCGCCGGTGATGGTGGCGTTGGAGGCGGGCGCGGCCTGCAGATAGCCGTGCAGGTCGGTGATGTTGAGGAGTTGGACGTCGACGTACTCGTCGGCGGTGGCGGCGTCCCGGGCGTCGTCGGTGGCGAAGGCGGGGGCGCCGAGGGCGGTGGTGGTGGCGAGCGCGGCGGTGCCGGCGGCGGTCGCGGTGAGGAAGCGGCGGCGGGTGACGTCCTCGCGGAGACGGGGGCGTGCGGCACGGGGCATTGCGGTGGTCCCTTCCGGTGACGGATCAGAAGTGGTGCGCAATACAGTTCGGCAAAGGCATGGTGCACGCGTAAATGCGCGTTGTCACCAGTGCAACGAGAAGTTGACGCAACCTCGAAGGCAAGCCCCTCCCAGGGGGCGCGGGGCGCTGCCCGGCGCGCGGCTCGGCCGCGTGGCCGCGAGCGGCCGCGGACGACCCGTCAGCCGGGCCGCAACTCCCCCGACCCCCGCGCCACCAGGCGCGTCGGCACGCGCACCACCCGCGGCTCCGCCTCGTCGCCGTCGAGCCGGGCGAGCGCCAGCGCCGCGGCCTCGCGGCCCAGCGCCGCGGGATCCTGGGCGATCACGGTCAGGCCCGGCCGCAGCGCCTCCGCCATCGGCAGGTCGTCGAAGCCGACCAGCGCCACGTCCTGCCGCCCGGCCCGGGCCAGCGCCGTCACCGCGCCGACCGTCGCCAGGTTGTTCGCCGCGAAGAGCGCGGTCGGCGGCTCGGGCAGCGCCAGCAGCGCGCGGACGGCGGCCGCCGCGGCCGCCGAGTCGTGGCCGGAGACGACGAGTTCGGGCGCCTCCGGGACGCCGGCGGCGGCCAGCGCCTCGCGGTAGCCGGCGAACCGCTCGCGCCGGGTGTAGAGCTCCGCCGGCTCGTCGCCGAGGAAGGCGATCCGCCGGTGCCCGCGCCCCAGCAGGTGCGCGACGCCGGCGCGGGCGCCGTCGCGGTTCTCGGACAGCACGGTGTCGGCGGCGAGCGCGGTCGGCGTCCGGTCCAGGAAGACCACCGGGAGGCCGGCGGCGCGCTCCTCCCCCAGGTAGGCGTGGTCGAGGCCGGCGTGCGGGCCGACCGGCTCGGCGGGCACCACGATCAGGCCGCCGGTCTGCCGGTCGAGGAAGGTGCGGACCAGCTGCCGCTCGCGCTCCGCGTCCTCCTCGGAGGTGCCGATCACCAGGGTGAGGCCGCGGGCGCGAAGCGCCTTCTCGACCGCCTCGGCGACCGTGCCGAAGAACGGGTTGCCCAGCTCGGGGACGATCAGGCCGACGGTGGAGTCGCGGGAGCCGACCCGGACGTTGCGGGCCATCAGATTGGGGCGGAAGCCGAGGCGTTCGACGGCCTCCAGCACCCGGGCGCGGGTGCCGGGCGAGACGACGCCCTCCTCGTTGAGCACCCGGGAGACGGTCTTGGCGCTGACGCCGACCTCGCGGGCCACGTCGCTGAGGGTGGGCCGGCGGGCGCCGGGGGCGTTGCGCTGCGGCATCTCGTCCTTCGTCCGTCCGCGGGGCGGGGCCGGACGCGCCGCGGGCCGGCACGTCGCGATCGACAGTACCGGCCCGCGGGGGTGCGCCCGGAGTCAGGACGCGAGGTAGCCGCGCAGGTCCTTGAGGACGGAGTCGGCGGCGGTGACGCCGAGGCCGAGGTACCAGGTCTCGTCGGAGACGTCCTTGGCGTGGCCGTCCTTGACCGCCTTGAGGTTCTTCCACAGGGCGTTGGACCTGGTCTGCGCCTTCTGGGTCTTGTCGGCCGGGCCGTAGACGCCGGTGAAGATCCAGTCCGCGTCGGCCTGGTCGATCTTCTCGGGGCTCACCTCGACGGCGAGCTCGTTCACGTCCTGGTTCTTGGGCCGCGGGACGCCGGTGTCCTTGAGGATGGTGCCGATGAAGGACTGGTTGGCGTAGAGGCGGATGCGGTCCGGCAGGTAGCGCACCATCGAGACGGTGGGCATGGTGCCGTGGTTCTTCTCCTTGATCGCCGCGCCGACCGCCTTCGCCTCCTTCTGGTAGGCGGCGAGCTTCGACTCGGCCTCGGCGGTCTTGTCCAGCGCGGCGGCGTTGAGCAGGTAGTTCTGCTTCCAGGTGTAGCCGGGGCGGATGGAGAAGACGGTGGGGGCGATCTTGGAGAGGGTGGCGTACTGCTTCTCGGCGCGCAGCTTGCTGCCCAGGATCAGGTCCGGGTGCAGGTTGTTGATGGCCTCGAGGTTGAGGTTGCTGATGGTGCCGACGTTCTTCGGGTTGCCGGCCTCGGCCTTGAGGTAGGAGGGCATCTTCTCGGAGCCCTCGGTGTAGGCGACGCCGACCGGCTTGATGCCGAGGGAGACCACGTTGTCCAGCTCGCCGACGTCGAGGACGACGACGCGGGTGGGCCGCTTCTTGAGGGTGGTCCTGCCCATCGCCTGGGTGATGGTGCGGGGGAACTGGCCCGGCTTCGCGCTGGTCCCGAAGCCGTTCATGTCCTTGGCGGCGGTGCCGAAGTCCTTGCCGCCCTGCGCGACGGACTTGCTGCCCGGGCCGGAGTCGCTGCTGCCGCTGCCGCTCCCCGAGGAGGACCCGCAGGCGGCGAGGGCCACGGCGGCCGCGGCGGCGAGCGCGGCGGCGGCAATCGGGCGCCGCGCGCGACGCGCGTCCTCGGAGAGGCGGTGGCGGGAGACGGGCGGGCGGGGGGCGCGCGGGGACACGGGGCGGCTCCTGAGGTGGTGCGCGGGGCGGCACGGAAGGGCGGGCAGTTCTTAGCTTAGGCAAACCTAATGCACACGATGGGGTGAAGCACCACCACCCCCCGTCATTTCGGCCACACCCGAACGTATCGTCGTGATGCGTGGCGGCGATCGACCGGAGGTGCGCCCGAAGGGGGAGAGCGGGCGCTCAGGGGGTCGATTGCCGCCCAGAAGCCGCCCGGAGGACGGGATTCGGGTGTAAAGGGCTGCCGACCAAGGGGGGTTGGGATGCTGACAGGTCCGTCGGGAGAGGTGTCGTCGGGAGAGGTGTCGGGGGCGGCCCTGGGGGTGCCGGGCGAGGCCGTGCGCCGCTCGGGGTTCGTGCTGGCGCCCGGGGGGCTGTGGGCGGCGGTGCTCGCCACCGGGGTGGGCGCCGGGGGGCGCCGCGCCGAGGTCTGGCGGCTGGACGATCCGCGCGGGCCTCATCCGCTGGCGCTGCGCTCGGCGCGGCCGGAGCCGGCCGGCACCGCGGTGGCGGCGCTGGCCGACGGGCGCGTGCTGGTCGCGCGGCCGGAGGGCGGCCGGCACCGGCTCGCGCTGCTCGCCGCCGATGCGCCGGAGGTGCCGCTGGGGGCGGTGCGGGCACCGGAGTTGCGGCTGCTGGCGGATCCGGCCGGGCCGGGGGCGGCGCTGCTGCTGGCGGTGGACGCCCGGCCGGTGACGACGGTGTGGCGGCTGGCGCTGGACGGCCTGCCGGCCGGTGCGGCGGCGCCGGAGGAGGCGGCGCCCGCGGTGGAGCCGCTGACGCCCGGTCATGCGCCGCTGTGGGGGCC
>NZ_MLCF01000089.1 GCF_001879105.1 Mangrovactinospora gilvigrisea
GACACCGCGCACGCCGCTACGCGGCGTAAGCGATGGCGCGCTAACGCGCGCCGGGGATACCGCCCCCTCCGGGGGCGTACGCGGTTCCTCCGGCGCTCCGCGCCTCCGAGAACCGCGCTAGCTGGCTATAAGCCATGCCTGACGCTCTGCAAACTTGCTGGTCAAAGCGAGATTTGAAGTAAGGTCAGACTCTTGACGGGTGCGGTGGTCGCCTGCTGGCGGTACCTGATCACACTTACCCGGGGCGGCTGACGCTCCGCGCCAGCCTTCGTCAAGCTTGAACCCTCTGTAAGAAATGATACCTCATCAGCCTGTCTAAGTACACCCATATTGGTCTACTCCATAACTGATGTCCAGTCAGATATCGTATAGACGATAGGTGGCAAGATGGCATGCGGCGTCACCTTCCCCACGGCCCCGCAAGCCGTCGGCCATCTCCCATTCCTCCACCGACCCTCGCAACCACACCACCACCCCGGCCGGATTCACCGGGCCGCCTCGGCGTCCCGAGGCGGCGCAGGACCCAACCGACACCCTCTTTGCCACGCGCGTCAGATCCGGCAATCGATCCCCCTCAAAGAGGGTCGGAAAGGGTGGCGCAATCATCACTCAAGCGATATTATTAAGGCGTCAGGTTAACTCCGGCGCAGCCTCACCAGCCGCGCCCAACACCGAAAGAGGCGTTACCAATGGCCGACGCAAACGCCATGTGCACCCACACCTTCACTCCCGTCGACAACGGCAAGGTGCTGGAGGACAAGCGCATCACCTACGCCGACGTCACCCTTGGCGAGGTGGACGACCTCGGTGCGACCAACCCCACCGAGGCGATCACCCACACCGTCAACAACGGCAAGCACGAGGTCAAGATCCAGCAGCCCGACGGCTTCCACACCTATACCGAGAAGTAAGAGCGCATCCGGAGGGGCGAGGCGGGGCCAGAGCGCCCCGCCTCGCCCCTCCGGCGTTCCGCCACCTGACACCCCGGCACAGACACGCCGGGCATAGGTGCGGCCAGACCGGCGCGGGACGGTCGCGCCACTGGGCCCCTCACGCTCGGACTCGACCGCAATGGGCCCAATCGGGCCAGGTGTGGCGTGTGGACACGCAGCAGGCACATACCCGCACGCCACACTGATCGTGACGGACTGTCAGACTTGGTTTCGGATGTCGTCGCCGTACTTGCTGCCGCCGACGAACCAGCCGAGGTGATCCGTCATCAGAGCCTCCATGGTGGTGTTGAGGTCCTTGGGAACACTGGCGCCGTTCTCTCGATACGACTCGATGACGCCCACGTAGAACGCGGCTGCACTCGACAGCGCGTCAGGCCCGGTGAAGGTGACGACGTCGGGCAGCTCGATGTAATCGTCACGGTGGACGACCGGGGCGACCGAATGCCCGCCGCTGAGGCGTGCGGCCAGTTGAGCCAGTGAATCAAGGGTTTCGCGTTGATTGCTCGGCATGGCGGTGACCTCTCCTGGTGGGAGCACAGTGGTGAGCTGTCATGTCAATAGTAGCACCCATGTATGTTGAGCCCCGCTAGGAACGCCCCGCCATCCCCGTCAACCAAGGCGCCGGGGAGAGGGGTCGGCCTGGCGCGGTTTAGCTGTGCTCGGGGTACTGGTGCCAAGCGGCCGTCTCGACCTGCACCGGCGTTCCACCAAGCTTCAGGTCGATCGGGTCACCGAACCGACCTTTGGTCTTGGCGATGTACATCGGGCCGTCGGCCGACTCCACCAGTTCCATCACGGTCCACGTGCCGTCACGGGGGTCCGCGATCAGATAGACAGCGATCTTGTGGCGGGCGTACGCCTTCGTCTTGTCGCGGTAGTCCATCGCCGCGGACGACGGGGAAACCACCTCAGCCACACCCAGGAGCACGGACGCGGGGACATCGCGCCACTCGGCGTCAATACGCTCAGGATCCAGAAAGGCCACGTCCGGGCGCGGCTTGCCGTCCGGGCTTAGATCGATACCTCGTTCACGCCATGCCTCGACCGGCCCCTGATAGAGCTGGTGCTCAATGTCACGACCGATCAGATCGTGAAGGAGAACAGGGTTCGCCAGAACGCGGATCTCGCCGAGGAGGTACTGAGCAACAGTGCCCGTCGGCGGCTCGAAGTCCTCCCATACCTTGTCCATGTCGGCATCAAGGCCACACCAGGAGTTCACAGGCCCGAACCTAACGCTCCGGGTCTCGATCCGCCGGATCAGCCACAAAGGACCCGATGCCCACCTCAGCGCGGATGATCCCGCGCTCCTTGAGCGATAGCAGCGCCTTCTGCGCAGTCGACGCAGCAACTCCGAACTCTGCCGAGAGACCCACAACGGAGGGGACCGGGTCCCCCACCTCGTACGTCCCGTCAGCAATCCGCTCTTCGATGGCCGCCGCGATCTGGCGCCAGAGCGGCCGAGTTCTATCAAGATCCACACCGTGGACCGTAGGACATTGCAGTATGCTGCGCGACCGCAGATGACCGCGGTAGACTTCAGTAGACCTATCATCAAGACAAGCCCCGGCGGCCGCTGGAACGACCCCGGGGCGTGGCCAACGCCGAACATGAAGGAGCGTTGACGTGAAGGAATCTAGCGGTTCAGAGCGCGGGATGGATGACGTCCCCGGGGTGTCGGTGCGGATGCGGTACCGGCGGTTTGATGAGGCGCTGAAGGAGGGGGACGCCGCGGCGCGGTCGTTGGCGGATGCGTTGGAGGTGGCGGGGTTCAAGCTTCCGTCGTTGTCGGGGGACTTCCCGGCGATAGACGGGGCGGCGTTGGTGCGGCTCGGTGGGTGCTCCTCTGCCCTGGCGTTCCGGCTCGCTGAGTGGATCCGGGAGCACGCGTGAGCGCGGCGGAGGCGGCCGGGTTGCCGTGTCGGGGGTGCGGGACGTGCCGGGAGTTTGCGGCGGCCGGGCGGGCGGCGCGGGCGCGGGGTGACGGGACGGCGGCGGATGCCGCGCGTCGGGGAATGCGCGCTCACCTGGCGGCCGGTGCGCATGGCGCCGGATCGGGGGTGGTGGGTGGTGCCTAGTCGTCAGCGCGGGCGGATGACGCTCCGGGTGTACCGGGTCGACTCGGTGACCGGGGAGCGGCGGGAGGTCGCGCCGCGCGAGGAGTTCGACGGGTGCGGGGATCCGTTGGAGTCTCCGGGCCTGCCGCCGTGTGCGTGCCCGTTGTGTGCGTCAGGGGTGACCCCTCCTGGCGGGGGCACCCCTGTGCGTGCTCGTTGAGCGTCGGGCCGGGCCCGGGAGCGGATGCCTCCCGGGCCCGGTGGGCGCTACTTCTGGCGCTTGGCCAGGTGGCGCGGGCAGAGCATGAGCATCTTGCCGTCGACCTTCAGCGGGAACTGTCCCGCGCGCTCGTTGCAGCCGTCGGGGTCCTGGCACTTGATCTTCTGGCGGCTGTTCGTGCTGGTCATGTCTCTCCTCAACGCGGTGATGGTGTTGCCACTGGTGAAGTGACATCTAAAAGATAGCAATCACAACGCGTTGACGTCAGTGCAAATCGTGATCAAGCCACAAGATGGCCGATACCAACACCGTCCACCGCCGCCAGCCTTCATGACCTGCGCCGATGGCCTCCACCCACCCGAGAATCCCCATCCCCGAAGGACCCAACACCGATGCACATTCGGCACACCGCGCACACCCACGCCTTCACGGTCATCCCGAACGCAATCGCCCGGCATCCCCGCCTGTCGCTGACCGCCGTGGGCCTGCTGGCCCGTCTGCTGTCCCTGCCCGATGGGACGCGGGAAACCATCCACACGCTTGCCGAGAAGGTCTCAGAGGGCCGTCTGAGGGTCCGGAAAGCCTTCTCGGAGCTGGAGCGCGAGGGCTACCTCACGCGCACCCGCATGCAGGACCCCGACACCGGCCTATGGCACACCGAAGTGACCGTCACCGATGTGCCGAATGACCAGTCTCCGGACGCCGGTGGGCCGGGGGCTCAGGCCGTCGGCCGCTCCCCCAAGGGGGAAAGAACCAAGGGAAAGAACCACCCACCCCAACCCGCCACGGATCCGCCAGGATTGGAGGGCGAAGGAAGCGGCGCGGGGAGTGACGCGGGGCCCACGGCGGCCGTGCTGCACCGGGTGGGGCGCGCGGAGCCGCGATTGCGGCTCAGTCCCGGTGAAGTCCTCGCCGTGGCGCCGCTGGCCGCCCAGTGGCTCGCCAACGGGGCCACATCCGCCGAGCTGCACCACGCGCTCACCGCCGGGCTTCCGGCGCGGGTGCACGCGCCCGCGCGGTTCATCGCCAACCGGTTGGAACGCAAGATGCCCCAGCCCCGGCCCGCCGTACGTCCGTTGGGCGAGTGCGCCGACTGCCGTATGCCGCTGGCCCGGGAGGCGGAGGGGGCGCGGTGCGGGCGATGCGACGTCAGCCCACCGGCCGCATCCGTGTCCGCGGCTCCGGCCGCCGAGGGGCGGCGACTGCTGGAGGCCATCCGGCAGCGCAGGATGCGGCGCGGGTGGGCTCCTGGAGCCCACCCGCTACCCGCCTGATCCGCCCGCTCAGGCATCCGCAGCACCACGCGGACGCACAGGGGCGGGGCCAGAGCAGACCGCCGCCGTCCTGATCGACCTACCCGGCCTGTTCCGCGAACCACAAGGCAGCGGCCTCGGCCGAGGTCGTGCCCCGCCCCATCTTCTTCAGCCCGTACAGATGGGTCGAGTCCACGTAAGTGACCTTCTCGGCGCGGTAGTTCACCCATCGGTCGAACTGCCAGAACTCGTAGCCGTACCACTGGTGAAAATCAAGCTTCACGTGATAGGTCACGGAGTCTTTGACCACCGTGTCGGGCTGCTCGCCCTTGCTCCAACCGGGAAGCTTCAGCAGCTCGGTCACGATGTCGGACACTTTCGGCTCGTCGCTAGCCACGCGGCCCGCCTCTCTCGTCGCTGGTGAGGCGACATCCCTTGGTAACCTGACATCTCAATCATAGCAAATCACTTCAGCGAATCCAACCCCCTAGCCACACCCGTCACCAGGGGCGCCAGGTGGAGGGGGTGCGGGGCGGCGCGGATCGTCACCCCACGCCCCCGCCCCAGCCATGCCATGCCATGCCCACCCCCGTGCGGCTGGAGGACGCCGCCCCCGCGCGGCCCCCCACTCACCGCACGTAAGAGAACAGGCGGTCAACCTCCACGAACCCCGCCGACCGATACAGCCCCTTGGCCGCCACCCGTGACCGCTCGCGGGGGTTGTCGTCGTCAACGTAAAGGATCATCTCCCGCGCCCCCTGCTTCGCCAGCACGGCCGCCGCCGAACCGAGCATCGCGCGACCGAACCCGCGCCCCGTCACGTGCGCCTCAAGCCACCGCAGAACGCCGATGCCCTGTTCCGGCGCGCTCACGCTCGCCTCTGCCACCTGACGGCCGCCCTCCGACAACGTCAATTCCCAACCGTCCCCGGCCCTCTTGGATCGCACCCCCGGCACACCGGGGATGTTCAGCGGAAGGTCGGCCCGCATGTACGACCACAGGTCATCACCCCGGAAGCCCGCGCGCAGCAGTGCCGCATGGGTTGCCGGGCGGTGCCGAACCGGCAGGCCCTCCAGGCCCAAGCCCAGCGCTGAGGCGAACTGGAACGCCTCCAGGCGCGCGCGCCCGGCGAGCGCGTCAACCGCATACGCCACCAGCGCCGCCGCCACTTCTTCCCGCTCCCGGCAGTGCAACCACAAGATCAAACCCGTGTCATCCTTCCGACGTACCGCGAACGACACCACGCCCACCACGGCCCCACCCTCAACCGCCACCACCGTCACCGGCGCGTCCAATGCCTTCCACCACTCGGCGTCATGACGGGATCGGCCCTTGAGGGCGTCCGTCAGATCTGCGGCGGTTGCGCGGGGCTGGCCGGGGAGCCGGTCAGCGTTGATCAGGTTCAGCACCGCGTCCCGGTCCGACCGTGCCAACGGACGCATGATCAGCTTTGCTGTGCGGTTCATGAGCTGTGCCCCTCCTCGCCTGGTACGCGGTGCCAGGGTGGTGATTCCCCGGACGTCAATGCCTTGACACTTAAAGAATAGCACTGATGGGTGACAGCGCAATCGATTATCGGCCCCAATGGCGTCCGCATCCCCGGCAACTTCGGCGGGACCGCCAGGCACAGGGGGGTCCAGGGCGAGCAGCCCCCACCCGCGGCAACGCATCAGGGCCGGACACGCATCACGCGCACCCGGCCCCCTCCAACACCCCTCCCCCCGGAGGGAAGCGGCGAGACCTTGCGGCCCCGCCGCCCCCACCCGACGGTCAGGCGTCAGGCGTCAGGCGTCAGCCCTGACGA
>NZ_MLCF01000009.1 GCF_001879105.1 Mangrovactinospora gilvigrisea
TGGGGGCGGCGAACGTGGGGGTGGGTGGGCGCTTAACCTTGTGGGCATGCGAGCGCATCCTGTCCCCGACGCCGCGGTGACGCCCCGGCGCGCCCCGCTCGGCCTGCCCGCGCTGGACCGCACCGCGGTCATGGGCGTCGTCAACGTCACGCCGGACTCCTTCTCCGACGGCGGGCGCTGGTTCGACGCGGACACCGCGATCGCCCACGGCCGCGCGCTCGCCGCGCAAGGCGCCGACATCCTCGACGTGGGCGGCGAGTCCACCCGTCCCGGTGCCGAACGCGTCCCGGAGGACGAGGAGCTGCGCCGCGTCCTCCCCGTCGTCCGCCAACTCGCCGCCGACGGCGCCGTGGTGAGCGTGGACACCATGCGCGCGAGGGTTGCCGAGGAGGCCGTGCGGGCAGGGGCCCGTGTGGTGAACGATGTGAGCGGGGGACTCGCCGACCCGGACATGGTCCAGGCCGTGGCCGCGCTGGAGGTCCCGTTCGTGGTGATGCACTGGAGGGGGTGGAGCGCCGACATGTACCGCCGCGCGGTCTACTCCGACGTGGTCGCCGAGGTCGCCGACGAACTGCGGGAGCGCATCCACGCGGTCGTCGGCCAGGGCCTCGCCCCCGAGCGGCTGATCGTCGACCCCGGCCTGGGCTTCGCCAAGACCCCCGAGCACAACTGGGCGCTGCTCGCCGCCCTCCCCGAGCTCACCGCCCTGGGCGTCCCGCTGCTCGTCGCGGCGAGCCGCAAGGGCTTCTTGGGCAGGCTCTTGACGGACGATGAGGGCGAGCGCCGCTCCCCGGAGGGGCGGGACGCCGCCACCCACGCCCTCACCGCGCTCGCCGCGCGGGACGGCGCCTGGGCGGTGCGCGTCCACGACGTCCCGGCCAGCGCGGACGCGGTCCGGGTGATGGCCGCCGTCCACACCCACGCCCGTCCCGAGCGCGCAGCGAGCACCACCCCTTCCGCACCCTCCACCCCCACCCGAACCGGAGCTGCTGAGTGACCGATTCGCACGACGACGGCAAGGGCCGCCGTCCCGGCGCGCGTTCGCCCTCCGCCGACGAGGCCGTCGCCGCCGCCAACGCCCGCTTCTACGACGCCATCGAGCACGGCGACATGGACGCCATGGCCCGCGTCTGGCTGCCGGAGGACGACGGCGGGGAGTCCGTCTCGTGCGTGCACGCCGGCTGGCCGGTGCTGCGCGGCCGCGCCGAGGTGCTCCGCTCCTTCGCACTGATCATGGCGAACACCGAGTACATCCAGTTCTTCCTGACGGACGTGGAGGTCTCCGTCGCGGGCGCGGACGCCGACACCGCGGTCGTCACCTGCACCGAGAACATCCTCACCGGGGCGCCGGCCGACGCCGAGCCGGATCCGGAGGAGGACCTCGGCGGCGCGGACGACGACCCCGGCGGCCCGGGCCCGCTGATCGGCGGCCTGGTGGTGGCCACCAACGTCTTCCACCGGGTGGCGGGGGAGTGGCGGCTGTGGGCGCACCACGGCTCGCCGGTGCTGCTCGGCGAGGACGAGCCGGGCGACGACGACGCGGCGGCGTGAGGCGCGTCAACACCGCGGACATGAACGTCCGGCTGTCAACCGCTGAACGTCAACTGGGCGTCGATGACCAATCCTTGACGTCCCCTTGACCAGCCCCGACCTGCGACGACATCCCGTTCCCGCCGGGAACCAGTGATTCCGGTCACCCTTTCCGGCGGGTCGGGAAGACGCATGTTCCAGGGGCGTTGCTACCGGGTAGGGGCCCGCGGACGGAGCACCCGTCATGGACCCGCAAACAGCACCCGGTGAGCGGAGTCCGCGTGTCCGGGTGTCCGGGGCGCCGGGTAGATTCAATGATCGGCTGTTGTATCCATCCGTCGCCGTCGTACTTTTCGTTGTCGTCCAGGAGGAGCCACGTGTCCGACCGCACCCAGGGCCGGTCCCCGGACCGCATCACGCTTCGCGGGCTGCGGGCCCGCGGGCACCACGGGGTCTTCCCCGAGGAGCGGCGCGACGGCCAGGAGTTCGCCGTCGACCTGGTGCTCTCGCTGGACACCCGGCCGGCCGCCGCCGGCGACGACCTCGCCCGCACGGTGCACTACGGCGTCGTCTCGGAGGAGGTCGTCGGAATCGTCGCGGGCGAGCCGGTCGACCTGATCGAGACGCTGGCCCAGCGCATCGCGGACCAGTGCCTGAAGCACGAGGCGGTACAGGAGGTGGAGGTCACGGTCCACAAGCCGGATGCCCCGATCACTGTCCCGTTCGACGATGTGACCATCACCATCACCCGGAGCCGCGCATGAGCAGCGACCGCATCACCAGCACCAGCCCGGTCCACCCGAAGATCGAGGAGGCCGTCGACGCGGCCGACTCCACGCTGCAGAACCCGCGTCGGGCGGTGCTCGCGCTGGGCGCCAACCTCGGCAACCGGCTGGAGAACCTGCAGGGCGCGGTCGACGCGCTGGAGGACACCCCGGGGGTGCGCGTCAAAGCCGTCTCCGCGGTCTACGAGACGGAGCCGCTGGGCGGCCCGGACGAGCAGCCCGCGTTCTTCAACGCGGTGGTGCTGCTGAAGACGACGCTGCCGGCCTCCGCGCTCCTGGAGCGGGCCAACGCCATCGAGGACGCCTACGGCCGGGTGCGGGAGGAGCGCTGGGGCCCGCGGACGCTGGACGTCGACATCATCAACTTCGACGGCCGCACCAGCGAGGACGCCCGGCTGACCCTGCCTCACCCCAGGGCGCACGAGCGCGCCTTTGTGCTGGTGCCGTGGCTGGACGCGGACCCGATGGCGGAGCTGCCCGGGCACGGTCCGATCAAGGACCTGGCCGCCGCGGTGGACACCGCCGGGGTGCGCCGCCGGGAGGACCTGGCGCTGGTGCTGCCCCGGTAGGGTTGGCGGCATGAGACCCCTCCGTACGACCTGGCTGATCGGTACGGCCGTGCTGGTCGGGGCGCTGTCCTGGGCGGGCTCGAAGCTGTGGGACTCGATGGGCTCGCTGCCGGGTGTTCCGGTGGCGGCTCCGGTGGTGCTCTTCCTGATCGCGGTGGTGCTCTTCGCCACCGGGATGGGGCTGCGCACGCGGCTGCAGCAGCAGCGCGACCGGGTTCCGGGCGCCAAGGGGGTCGATCCGATGGTGGCGGCCCGGGCGGTGGTCTTCGGGCATGCCAGCGCGATCGTGGCGGCGCTGGTCGCCGGGATCTACGGGGGCATGGGGGTGTTCCTGGTGACGAGTTCGGCGCTGGCCTCCCGTCACGAGGACGCCTACCTCGCCGGGGCGTCGGTGCTCGGCGCGGTGGCGGTGGTGCTGGCCGCCTTCTTCGTCCAGCGCGTCTGCAAGCTCCCCGACGACGGCGAGGGCGAAGACGCGGGGGCGCCCCGCTAGGGCCGTGTCCGGTCACGGCACTGGGGGCACGGGCGCGGGGCGGCAGTCGATGTGCGGCTCCGCGGGGTCGGCGCGGGCGAGTCGAGCGGGCCGGGCGGACGGCCGGAGCCTCGCCCACCCGCTCCTACTCCGAAGCGTCCGCGCCCCCGGCCAGCAGCGCGGCGATCGCCGCGTCCCACGAGATGTGCGACGGCTCGCTCCCCGGGGGGACGAGGCGGAAGGTCCGGGCCAGCCAGATCCGCAGCGGGACCGCGTCCGCCTCGAACAGCGCGCGGCCGGCGGGGGATTCGAAGGCCAGGCAGACCGTCGCGGAGCCGTCCTTGCCGGTCGGCCAGATCCGCACGTCGCCGCGGCCGACCGCGCGGTGCAGGCCGGAGGCGAGCAGCTCGCGGGAGAAGACCCAGAGCACCGGCACCTCCCCGGGCGGCCGGAACTCGACGCTCACCGCGAAGGGGTCGTCGGTGCGGTAGCCGATGCGGGTCGGGACCGGGGTGGAGACCCGGGCGGACAGGATGTGGCGCAGGGTCAACTCGGCGGCTGCGGTGCGGGGTTCGGCCTTCTCACGGCGGTCGAGCGGCCCGCGCACGGGGGCTGCTCCCGGATTGTCCTCGAATGGCACGCGTGTGCTCCTCCAACGTTGCACCTGCTGACTGGCAGTTGCCACCTTTCAACAATGCGTGTCCATCGGCAAGCGTTGCAGCACGATGCACAGTGTGATGATGCTCTCACGGAACGTGCACGTGTATCGGCAGGTCCGGCGAATTCCCCCGCCGTGTCGCGGGTGTTGGGGACGGAACGGTCCGAACTGGGCGAACGCCGCCCGGCCGGCCCGCGCCGCGGGCCCTAGAACGCGGCCGCGGAGACCGATTCGACGGTCACCCGGGCGCGCTCGGTGCCCTCCTCGGCCGCGCCGATCGAGGCGCGCAGCGCCTCGTGCAGCAGGGCGGGGGTGAGCACGCCGAGGAACCGCGCGCCGTCCAGCACCGCGACCCAGCCGGCGTCGTGCTGGAGCATCACGCTGAAGGCCTGCTTCAGCGGGGCGCCCACCGGCACCCACGCCTCCATCCGGCGCGCCGCCCCGCGCACCTTCCCGTCCTCGCCGAGCCCCTCCAGGTCGTCGCGGAAGACGAAGCCGTGCAGCTCGCCGGCGTCGTCCAGGACCACCGACCAGCGCACGTCCTCGGCGCTCATGGCGGCGACGGCGCGCGGCGCCGGGTCGTCCAGCCGGACGGTGGGCGGCTGCTCCAGGTCGTCCGGCTCGATGGACGTCACCGACAGCCGCTTCAGCGCCCGGTCGGCGCCGACGAAGTCGGCGACATAGGGGTTGGCGGGGGCGCCCAGCACGGTCGAGGGGGTGTCCAACTGCTCGATCGCCCCTTGCCCGTAGACGGCCATCCGGTCGCCGAGCCGGACGGCCTCCTCCAGGTCGTGGGTGACGAACAGGACCGTCTTGTGCAGCGACCGCTGGAGGCCGAGGAACTCGGTCTGCAGCCGCTCGCGGACCACCGGGTCGACGGCGCCGAAGGGCTCGTCCATCAGCAGCACCGGCGGATCGGCGGCGAGCGCCCGGGCCACCCCGACCCGCTGCCGCTGGCCGCCGGAGAGCTGCTCGGGGTAGCGGGGGCCGTGCACCGCCGGGTCGAGGCCGACCAGCTCCAGCAGTTCGGCGGCCCGCTTGCGCGCCTCCCGGCGCGGCCTGCCCATCAGCACCGGCACCGCGGCGGCGTTGTCGAGCACCGTGCGGTGCGGGAAGAGGCCGACCTGCTGGATCACATAGCCGATGGAGCGGCGCAGTTGGACGGGGTCGGCGGCGGCGATGTCCTCGCCGCCCAGCCGGATCGTGCCCGAGGTGGGGTCGATGAGGCGGTTCACCATCTTCATGGTGGTGGTCTTGCCGCAGCCCGACGGCCCGACCAGCGTCACCAGTTCGCCCTCCGCCACCTCGAAAGAGAGGTCGCGGACGGCCACGGTCCCGTCCGGGTACCGCTTGCCGACGTTCTCGAACCCAATTGCGGCCATGTCGCGCCACGCTACCCGGGGTCACCGACATCGGCCAGCAGCGTCCTGCGGACCGCGGCCCGGTCGACGCCCAGCCGGTCCGTCAGCTCGGCCGCGGGATCCGGGGCCTGGCAGGAGAGCAGCGCCAGCAGCAGCGCGGCGGCGCCGCACTCCGGGTGGCGGTTGGCGCGGTGGAAGGCCGCGCGGGCGCCGGAGGTGAGCGGGGTGCGCTTGCGGGAGAGCGCGACAGGCCGGGCGGGCAGCCCCGCCGCGTCGAGCCCGATCACTCCGAGCGCCTCCCGGTCCAGCGCCTCCAGCAGCTCGCGCGCCTCGGCCGGCTCCCGGCCGAACGCCTTGGCCAGCAGGGGGTCCTGGAGCACGCCGATGAGCAGGTGCTCGGTGCCGATCCGGCGGTCGCCGCGGGCCCGCACCTCCTGGAGGGCGGCCCGCACCGCGGCCCTCGACTCGCGAATGCCGGCGAACGGCATGGTCAGTGCCCCTTCCCGTGCTTGGTGTGCGCGGACTGCCGGGAGACGCCCAGGGCGTCCCCGATCTGCTCCCACGACCAGCCCTTCGTGCGGGCGAGGTCGACGGCCGTCGCCTCGACCCGCTCGGCGAGCCGGTGCAGCGCGCCGACCGCGCGCAGCGCCACGGCCGGGTCCTGCGATCTGATCCGGGCGTCCAGGTCGTCCTCGGTGCCGGCGTCGGTGTTGCTCGTCCCCATGCCTGTCAGTCTGGCTTGACAGATGGCCGACTGTCAATCCAGGCTGACGGACATGACGGACTCTCAGGACCTTCCGACGGATGTGCTGATAGCCGGTGCGGGCCCCAACGGCCTGCTCCTCGCCGCCGAGCTGCGCCTCGCCGGAGTGCGCGCCACGGTGCTCGAACCCCTGGCGGAGCGCACCCGGGTGCCCCGCGCCAACGGCCTGGTCGGCCAGGTCGTCGGCGCCCTCGACCGCCGCGGCCTCTACGAGCCGCTGGCCGGCCGTCCCGGCCCGCCCGACCCCGCGCCCGGCTTCACCTTCGGCGGGCTGCCGCTCGCCCTGAACGACCTCGACCCCAACCCGCTGACCACGCTGATGGTTCCGCAGACCCGCATCGAGGAGGTGCTGGAGGCGCGCGCCCTGGAGCTGGGCGCCGAGATCCGGCGCGGCCTGGCGCTCACCGGCTTCGCCCAGGACGAGGACGGCGTCGATGTGGAGGCCGCGCCGGCATCGGGCGGCGCGCCCGTCCGGCTGCGGGCCCGCTACCTGGTCGGCGCGGACGGCGGCAAGTCGGCTGTCCGCAAGCTCGCCGGCATCGGCTTCCCCGGCCTCACCGACGACGGCTTCGTCTCGCTGGCCGCCCATGTCTCCCTGGACGGCGCCGAGATCGACCGGGCCGCCGGAGTGGTGCGCTTCCCCGGCGGCCTCGTCGTCCCGGCCTTCCGCCACCACCGCACCGACGGCGGCGGCATCGCGCTGGCGCCCTTCCCCGCCGGCTACACCATCCTCGCCACCATGGAGTGGGACCGCACCGACGTCCCCGGCGACGAGGTCCCCGCCACCCTCGACGAACTGCGCGCCGCCACCCGCCGCGTCCTCGGCCACGAGCTGCCCTTCGGCCCGCCCGCCGGCGACGGCCCGCACCTGCTGCGCCGCAACCCCGGCTTCAACTCCCGCCAGGCCGACCGCTACCGCGACCGCCGGCTGGTGCTGCTCGGCGACGCCGCCCATGTGCACTCCGCGATCGGCGGCCCCGGCCTCAACCTCGGCCTCCAGGACGCCCTCAACCTCGGCTGGAAGCTGGCCGCCGCGGTCCGCGGCACCGCCCCCGACGATCTGCTGGACAGCTACGAGGCGGAGCGCGCCCCGGTCAGCCGCCGCGTCCTGGTGCACACCCGCGCCCAGATGCAGCTGATGCGGCCCGGCGAGGGAATCACCGCGGTGCGGGCGGTGTTGGGGGAACTGCTGGAGAGCGCCGACAACCGGCGCAGGGTCGCCGACCTGCTCTCCGGCGCGGACGTCCGCTACGGGCAGGGCGCGGGGTCGACCGGCCGCTGGGCCGACCCGCTCCCCGACGAGGCGCGGCCGTCCCTGGCGGCCGCACGGGGCGTGCTGCTGCTGCACCGCGAGACGGGGGACTGGGGCGCATGGCGGGACCGCGTGGACATCACGCCCACGGCGGAGGGGCGTTCGCTCCTTGTCCGACCCGACGGATACGTTGCCTGGGACGGGGACCCCGAGGAGGATGCCGAGGGACTGCGCACCGCGCTCGAACGATGGTTCGGGCAGGTGGTCGTGACAACCCCCACATGACGGTCGGGTCACGGAGGGTTTCCCCGCCGCGGACGCGGATAGGAGGCGGCGCGTGAACGACCCGTCGAGCCTGGCCGCGCCAGCGGCCGACTGCCTGATCCGGAACGACTGGATCTGCGGCACCTATCTGCGCACCCGCGCGGGCGACCTCGCCTCCGCGGTGGCCGAGCACGTCGAACTGACCGCCGCCTCCGTGCTGCTGGGGCTGGTGCTCGCCTTCCCGCTGGCGCTGCTGGCCCGCCGGGTGCGGGTGCTGCAGACGCCGGTGCTGGGGGTCGCCACCGTCCTCTACACCATCCCCTCGCTCGCCATGTTCTCGCTGCTGCTGCCGGTCTTCGGGCTGTCGGCGTCCGGGATCGTGGCGGCGATGGCGCTCTACTCGCTCACCGTTCTGGTGCGGAACATCCTCGCCGGGCTGGACGGGGTGCCGGAGGAGGTGCGGGAGGCGGCGCGCGGCCTCGGCTACGGGCCGGCCCGGCTGCTGCTCTCCGTCGAACTGCCGCTGGCGCTGCCGGCGGTGATGGCCGGCCTGCGGATCGCCACCGTCTCCACGGTCTCGCTGGTGACGGTCGGCGGCATCATCGACCACGGCGGCCTCGGCAACCTCATCTACGACGGCATGAGCAGCGACTTCAAGGCCGAGGTGCTCACCGCCTCGGTGCTCTGCGTGATCATCGCGGTCGGCGCGGACCTGCTGCTGCTGACCGTGCAGCGGCTGCTGGCGCCGTGGCGGAAGGCGGTGGCCCGCTGATGGGCGACATCTTCACCCGGACCGCGCAGTGGTTCGCCGACCCCTCGCACTGGAGCGGGACGGACGGGGTGTGGCACCGGTTCGGCGAGCACCTGTGGCTCACCGCCGTCTGCCTCGTCATCAGCTGCGCGCTGGCGCTGCCCGTCGCGCTGGTCCTCGGCCACCTCGGCCGCGGCGGCGCGCTCGCCGCCAACATCGCCAACGCCGGACGGGCGGTGCCCACCTTCGCGGTGCTCGTGCTGCTCTTCATCAGCCCGCTCGGCAACAGCGGCAACACCCTGCCGACCGTCATCGCCCTGGTGCTCTTCGCCATCCCGCCCATCCTCACCAACGCCTACGTCGGCATGCGCGAGGTGGACCCGGACGCCCGGGAGGCCGCACGCGGCATGGGCATGACGGGCGGGCAGCTGCTGTGGCGCGTCGAGCTGCCGCTCGCCGCGCCCCTGGTGATGACCGGCATCCGCACCGGAGCCGTCCAGCTGATCGCCACCGCCACCCTCGCCGCGCTGCCCGGCGGCGGCGGCCTCGGCCGCATCATCACCGCCGGCTTCGCGCTCCGCGACACCGCCCAGGTGGTCGCCGGAGCCGTCCTGGTGGCGCTGCTCGCGCTCGCCGTCGAGGTCGTCTTCGCGATCCTGCAGCGCATCACCGACCCGCACGGCGCCGCGCGGCGCCCGGGCAAGTCCGCCAAGGACGTCCGGGGCCTCGACCGGCAGAACCCCCCGACCGACGACCGCGCGACCGCGCCTCGAGAAACGGAAACCGAACCCGCATGAAGCGCACTCTTCCGATACGCAGCAGATCCGTGCTGGCGGCCGCCACCGCCGTCCTGCTCGCCGGCGGCCTCGCCGCCTGCGGCAGCGGCAACTCGCTGGAGAAGTCCGGCGGCTCCGGCTCCGGGTCCTCCAAGGCCGGCTCCAAGAGCAAGGGCACCCTGGTGGTCGGCTCGGCCGGCTTCACCGAGAGCAAGGTGCTGGCCAACATGTACGCCCTGGTGCTGCAGAAGGCCGGCTACACCACCAGCGTGCAGACGGTCTCCGACCGCGAGATCTACGAGCCCGCGCTGGAGAAGGGCGACCTGGCGGTCGTCCCCGAGTACGCCGCCACCATGGCGGAGTTCCTCAACACCAAGATCAACGGGCCGAAGGCGACCGAGCAGCACCCCGTCGCCTCCCCGGACATCAACTCCACCGAGGCGAACCTGAAGAAGCTCGCCGCCCAGAAGGGGCTCACCGCGCTCGCCCCCGGCAAGGCCGTCGACCAGAACGCCTTCGCGGTCTCCCAGACGTTCGCCGCCAAGTACCACCTGAAGACGCTGAGCGACCTGGGCAGGGCCGGCGTGCCGGTCACCATCGCGGCCGGCGAGGAGTGCAAGACCCGCCCGTTCTGCGCCCCCGGCCTGGAGAAGAAGTACGGCATCAAGGTCAAGGGCATCGACCCCAAGGGCGTCGGCACCGTGCCCAGCAAGCAGGCCGTGCAGCGCGGCACCGACCAGTTGGTGCTCACCGTCTCCACCGACGCCACGCTGCCCGACTTCAAGCTGACGCTGCTGCAGGACGACAAGAAGCTGCAGAACGCGGACAACGTGGTGCCGGTGCTCAACACCAAGAAGGCCAACAAGCCGGACATCGCCGCCGCTCTGGAGAAGCTCACCTCGGTGCTGACCACCCAGGACCTGGCGACCCTCAACCGGGACGTGGACGCCCAGCGGCAGAAGCCGGCGGACGTCGCCAAGACCTACCTCACCCAGAAGGGGCTGCTCTGATCGGGTAGCGCCCGGCGCTCAGACGCGGGGCGGTTCGGATTTGTCCAAGACTCCGGATCGCTCCGCGCGGCAAAGTGTTGGTCCGCCCTCCGGTCGTGCGCGGGCCACCGCCGCACCGGAGAGGCCACTCGGGGGGATGCCGCGCTCCGGTCCCGCAACGCGGATCGGGACCGGAGCGCGCGGCATGGCCGAGTCGCCGGCGGGGCCCCCATGAGCCCAAATGTCTCGATCCAGGGTCAAAACACGGGCAAAGGCGGGGGTTTCCCGCCGTTCCCCCGTCACGCACGATAGGTTCTGTCCCATGCCACGTGGACGCCATCGCAACTCGTCACCGCTGCGCAGGCTGCTTCCCCCCGCCATCGCCGGAGCGCTCGCCGTGCTCTGCGCGGCGGTTGCCGCGCTCACCGACGATCCGCGCCTGCTCCGCGTGGCTGTGGGCTGCGCGGCGCTGGCCGCCCTGGCGGCCGCGGTCCTGCTTCGCGTGCGGGACCGCGCCGCCGCCTACGAACTCGAGACCGAGCAGGCCGCCCGGTCCCGCTCCGAGTCCACCTCCGCCCAGCGGATCTCCGGGCTGGAGGCGGAGTCCGAGGTCGCCGAGGCGACCCGCGGCCGGCTGGAGCGCCAGCTGGCGCGGCAGCGCGACGAGTTGGCGGCGGGCGCGGCCGAGCTGCGCCGGGTCCGTGCAGAAACGGTCAAGCTGCGGGGCGAGGTCGACCGGCTGAGCGTCGACCATGTCGCGGCGCTGCAGGGCCGCGCCGAGGAGGCGGCCGCGCGGCGCGCGGCCGAGGCCGAGGCGGAGCGGCTCGCGGCGGTCGCCGCCGAGGCGGTCGAGGCGGCGGAGGCCGCACGTGCGGCGGTGGCGGCCGAGCCCCGGGTGATGCCGACGCCGGAGCTGTACCTGCGGGCCTACAACGCGCTGCGCGCGCTGGAGAAGCGCGGCGCGGAGCAGGCCGAGCACGTGGAGCGGGTCGCGCGGGTGGAGCTGCGCAAGGCCGGCGAGGTCTCGGTGGACGCCTCGGAGGGCTTCGACTACTTCGGGGAGCCGGCGCCGGCGCGGGACCACGACGAGGTCGTGGATCTGACGGCGCACGACGAGACGGAGACGCTCAACGTGGTCTCCCTGCGGCGCGAGCACGCGTAGCGCCGCCCGGTCCCCTCGCCGCCCCTCCGCCCCTCCGCCCCGCCCGGAGTGGGTCGGACGCGGGCTGGGCGGGGGCGTTGCCGGCTACTTGTCGATGTCGCCGACGACGAAGAAGAGCGAGCCCAGGATCGCCACCATGTCGGCGACCAGGCAGCCCGGCAGCAGCTCCGTCAGCGCCTGCACATTGTTGAAGGACGCCGAGCGCAGCTTCAGCCGCCACGGCGTCTTCTCCCCCCGCGACACCAGGTGGTACCCGTTGAGCCCCAGCGGGTTCTCCGTCCAGGTGTAGACGTGCCCCTCCGGGGCCTTCAGCACCTTCGGCAGCCGCTGGTTCACCGGCCCCGGCGGCAGCTCAGCCAGCCGGCCCAGGCACGCCTCGGCCAGCTCCAGCGCATTGTGCGTCTGCTCCAGCAGGCACTCGAAGCGGGCCAGGCAGTCGCCCTCCTGACGGACCGCCACCCGCAGCACGTCCGCCAGCTCGCCGTAGGCCAGGTACGGCTCGTCCCGGCGCAGGTCGAAGTCGAGCCCGGACGCCCGCGCCACCGGCCCGCTCACCCCGTAGGCCTGCGCCGTCTCCCGGGGCAGCACCCCGACGCCGCGCGTCCGCGCCCGGAAGATCTCGTTGCCGAGCACCAGGTCGTCGAAGACGCCCATGCGCGAGCGCACCGCGGCCACCGCTGCGGCGGCGCGCCGCGTCCAGCCGGCCGGCAGGTCCTCCTTGAGCCCGCCGACCCGGTTGAACATGTAGTGCATCCGGCCGCCGGAGACCTCCTCCATCACAGCCTGCAGCTCCTCCCGCTCCCGGAAGGCGTAGAACACCGGCGTCATCCCGCCCAGTTCGAGCGGGTACGAGCCGAGGAACATCAGGTGGTTGAGGACCCGGTTCAGCTCGGCGAGCAGCGTGCGCAGCCACACCGCCCGCACCGGCACCTCCATGCCGAGCATGGTCTCCACCGCGTGCACGACGCCGAGCTCGTTGGAGAACGCCGAGAGCCAGTCGTGGCGGTTCGCCAGCACCACGATCTGCCGGTAGTCGCGCGCCTCGAAGAGCTTCTCCGCGCCGCGGTGCATGTAGCCGACGACCGGCTCGGCGGCGGTGATCCGCTCGCCCTGCATGCGCAGCCGCAGCCGCAGCACCCCGTGGGTGGAGGGGTGCTGGGGGCCGATGTTGAGGACCATGTCGGTGTCGGCGGAGTCGCCCGCCCCGAGCCCCACCACCGCCGAGGTCTCACCGCGCACCGGTCCCGCTGAAGTCATGAGGGCCAGTCTAGAAGTCCGGGGGCCGAGGGCGTTGAATCCGCTCCGGAGAGGGCATCACCCCCTCCATGTCGGCCAATACCTCGCCCGCCGCTATAGAGACCAACGGCATCAACACCGTCCCCGACGCCGAGCGCCACGGCCGTCCCGCCGGCCTCTTCTGGCCCTGGGCCGCCTCCAACCTCTCGCTCGCCGGCATCGCCTTCGGCGTCTACATCGTCGGGCTGGGCCTGAGCGCCTGGCAGGCGCTCACCGCCGGGGCCGTCGGCTATCTGCTCTCCTTCCTGCTGGTCGGGGCCGTCTCGGTGGCCGGCCCGCGCACCGGGGCGCCGACCATGGCGGTGAGCCGGCTGCCGTTCGGGCGGCAGGGCAACAAGCTGCCCACCGCGTTCTCCTATCTGTCCAACGTGGGCTGGGAGACGGTGCTGGTGACGCTCTCCGCGATGGGCGGGGCGGCGATCCTGGCGCGCACCGCGCCGTCCGCGTTCGCGACGCACGGCTCCGGCAGCGCGCCCACCACCGCGGCGACCGCGCTCTGCTTCGCCGTCACCGCGCTCTCCGTCGTCCTGGTGGGGATGTTCGGGCACGCGCTGATCATGCGGGTGCAGGCGTGGCTGACGGTCGTCATCGCCGTCTTCACCGTCGCCTATCTGGTGATCATGATCCCCAAGCTGGACCTGGGCCGGCTGGGCTCGCTGCACGGCGGCGGTCCCGCCGCGTTCCTCGGCGGGATCGTGCTGGCCATGACGCTGCTCGGGCTGGGCTGGGTCAACTGCGGTGCCGACTACAGCCGTTACCTGCCGCGCCGGACGGCCGCCGGCCCGATCGCCGGATGGACGACGTTCGGCGGGGTGCTGGCGCCGCTGGTGCTGCTGGTCTTCGGGGTGCTGATGACGGCCGGCGACCCCAAGCTGGCGGCGGCCGCCTCGGCGGACCCGGTGGGCGCGCTCGCCGAGCGGCTGCCGACCTGGTTCCTGGTGCCGTACCTGCTCACCGCGATCGGCGGGTTCGTCTCCGGCGCGATCATGGACATCTACAGCTCCGGGATGTCGATGCTGGCGCTGGGCGTGCCGATACGGCGTCACCTCGCGGTGCTGGTGGACGGGGTGCTGATGACGGCGGGCGGGTTCTACCTGCTCTTCGTCTCGGACAGCTTCTTCGCCACCTTCCAGGCGTTCCTGTCCATCATCGGGGTGGCGATGGCGGCGTGGTGCGCGGTGTTCCTGGTGGACGTCTGGCGGTTCCGGGGCCGCGACGGGGAGTCCTGGCCGCCGCCGGAGCTGGCCAGGCGGGTGGGCTGGCCGGCGGTGGCGGCGATGGTCGCGGCGACGGCGGTGGGGCTGGGGCTGATCACCTCCACCGACGAGAACCTCGCGCACGCGGTGGGCTACCTGCTGACGCCCGGCGCCAAGTCCGGCACCTGGGGCGCCGCCAACCTCGGCGTCGTCGCCGCGCTGCCGCTCGCCGCGGCGCTCTACGCCGTCCTCCTGAAGGCCACCCACCGCCGCTGAAGCCGGGCGCGGCGGGGCGGTTGGGGTGCCGGGGCGGAGGGGCGGCGACGAGGGGCGGACCATATCGCGGACCGTTTGTGTGGTGTTCAACCGCAGTGGATACCGTGAAGCAGTGACCCACCCGAACGGCACCGCCGACAGCCCCTCCCCCACCCTGCTCGTCAAGGTCTTCGGCAAGGACCGCCCCGGCATCACCGCCGCGCTCTTCGACCTGCTCTCCACCTTCCGCGTCCAGGTCGCCGACCTGGAACAGGTCGTCACCCGCGGCCGCCTCATGCTCTGCGCCCTCGTCACCGCCCCCGCCAACGCGAGCGAAGGCGAGCTGCGCGCCGCCGTCCACACCTGGGCCGAGCAGCAGCGCCTCGGCGCCGAGGTGGAGTCCGGCGTCGGCGACAACCGTCCGCGCGCCGCCGGCCGGTCCCACGTCACGCTCCTGGGCAACCCGCTCTCCGCCGAGTCCGTCGCCGCCGTCGCCTCCCGCATCAGCGAGCAGGGCGGCAACATCGACCGGATGTTCCGGCTCGCCAAGTACCCCGTCACCGCCGTCGAGCTGGACGTCTCCGGCGCCGAGACCGCCGAGCTGCGCCGCGCGCTCTCGCTCGCCGCCCGCGAGCTGGGCATCGACGTCGCCGTGATGCGCAGCGGCCTGCAGCGCCGCGCCAAGCGGCTGGTGGTGATGGACGTCGACTCCACCCTCATCCAGGACGAGGTCATCGAGCTCTTCGCCGCGCACGCCGGCTGCCAGGCCGAGGTCGCCGAGGTGACCGCCGCGGCGATGCGCGGCGAGCTGGACTTCCGGCAGTCGCTGGAGGCGCGGGTCGCCCTCCTCGCCGGGCTGGACGCGGGCGTCGTCGAGAAGGTGCGCGCCGAGGTGCGGTTCACGCCCGGCGCGCGCACCCTCGTCCGCACCCTGAAGCGGCTGGGCTACCAGGTCGGCATCGTCTCGGGCGGGTTCACCCAGGTGACGGAGGACCTCGCGGACCGCCTCGGGCTGGACTTCGCCGCGGCCAACACCCTGGAGGTGGTGGACGGCCGGCTCACCGGGCGGGTCGTCGGCGAGGTGGTGGACCGGGCCGGCAAGGCCGCCTGGCTCTCCCGGTTCGCCGAGCGCGCCGGGGTGCCGCTGGCGCAGACCGTGGCGATCGGCGACGGCGCCAACGACCTGGACATGCTCCAGGCGGCCGGCCTGGGCGTGGCGTTCAACGCCAAGCCGGTGGTGCGCGCCGAGGCCGACACGGCCGTCAATGTGCCGTTCCTCGACACCGTGCTGTATCTGCTGGGCGTCACCCGGGAAGAGGTCGAGGAGGCCGACTCCGGCCGGCTCCCCGCCTGACCCCTACATCCACCCCTACACCGAGTCGGGCGCGGCGAAGGAGACCAGCCGCGCCGAGCCGGGCTCCACGGACTTCCACGGCCCGTCCACGCTGAGCACGGCCACCGCCGCGGTGGGGAAGCCGCGGCGCACCTGGGCGAGGGTGTCCCCCTCCGAGCTGCCGGCGAGCAGCTCCGTCAGGCCCTGCACGCCCGGGTTGTGGCCGACCAGCATCAGGTCGTGGACCTCCTCGGGCGCCTGGTTGATCAGCGCGATCAGCTCGCCGGTGGAGGCCTCGTAGAGGCGGTCCTCGTAGAGGGTCTTCTTGGGGCGCCGGGGCAGCTCGTGGGCCACCAGCTTCCAGGTCTCCCGGGTGCGGGCCGCGGTCGAGCAGAGGGTGAGATCAGGGACGATGCCCGCGCCGGCCAGCCACTGCCCGGCGGCCGGGGCCTCCCGCCGGCCTCTCTCGGCCAGCGGCCGATCGTGATCCGCGACGGCCGGCCAGTCGGCCTTGGCATGGCGGAGTACGACAATCCTGCGAGGCGGCACAGCAGTCATGGCGCCCAGCTTTCCAGAAAAACGTGCGCCCTGCGCGCCGCCCGCGGAGGAGCCGGCAACGGTGCCCGGCGGCGTGCGGGTTGGACCGGCCCGGCGCCCGGAGTGTCACCGTGATGCGCGCCGGTGCACAGCGCGCCGAGCGGGCGCGCGTTCCACGACGCGCGCCCCCCAGCTGAGCGTTTTCCCCGAAACACTCAGTGGGTGAGGTCGTCCACCACCCGCACCACCGTGACGGTGTGGGTGTCCCCCGACGCCCCGCCGCCCGGCGCCTCCGGACCCGTGCCGGGCCGCGAGACCCACGCCAGCGCCAGCAGCAGACAGAACACCAGCACCGGTACGGCCAGCAGCCACCGCGGCGTGCGCCGCACCCCCGCGCCGTTCATGACGGCCCCTCAACTCCCTCGGACGATCCGCTCCACCTGACGCCTTTGACGCTAGTCCGCGCGCCGTCCCGCGCCCATCAGGTGAACTCCCGAGCCGCCCCTGAGGAAACCCGGAGGGCCGGGCGGGGGTTGCCCCCACCCGGCCCTCGGAAGCTCCCGGAGCGCTCAGGCGCCGATCGCGTGCAGACCGCCGTCGACGTGCACGATCTCGCCGGTGGTCTTGGGGAACCAGTCGGAGAGCAGCGCCACCACGCCGCGCGCCGGCGGCTCGGGGTCGGACATCTCCCACTTCAGCGGGGAGCGGCTGTCCCAGACGTCCGCCAGCTCGGTGAAGCCCGGGATGGACTTGGCGGCCATCGTGCCCACCGGGCCGGCCGAGACCAGGTTCACCCGGATGTTCTTCGGGCCGAGGTCGCGGGCGAGGTAGCGGGAGGTCGACTCCAGGGCGGCCTTGGCGACGCCCATCCAGTCGTACTTCGGCCACGCCACCTGCGCGTCGAAGTCCATGCCGACGATCGAGCCGCCGCGGCCCTCGTTCTCCATCAGCGGCAGCGCCGCCATCGCCAGCGACTTCAGCGAGTACGCCGACACCTGGACGGCGGTGGCCACCGACTCCCAGGGGGTGTTGAGGAAGTTGCCGCCCAGCGCGTCCTGCGGCGCGAAGGCGATGGAGTGCACCACGCCGTCCAGGCCGTCGACGTGCTCGCGCACCTTGCCGGCGAGCCCGTCCAGGTGCTCCTGGTCGGAGACGTCCAGCTCGATCACCGGGGCCGGCTTGGGCAGCCGGTTGGCGATGCGGTTCACCAGGCTCAGCCGGCCGAAGCCGGTGAGCACCACCTCGGCGCCCTGCTCCTGCGCCAGCTTCGCGCTGTGGAAGGCCATCGAGCCGTCGGTGATGACGCCGGTGACCAGGATCCGCTTGCCGTTGAGAAGTCCGCTCATGTCGTTCAGTGACCCATGCCCAATCCACCGTCAACGGGAATGACGGCTCCAGTGATGTACGCGGCGTCGTCGGAGGAGAGGAACCGCACCGTTGCGGCGATCTCCTCGGGCGCGGCGGCCCGCCCCAGCGGCACCTGCTTGGCGTACGCCTCGCGCTGCTCCTCGGTGAGGGCGCGCGTCATGTCGGTGTCGACGAACCCGGGCGCCACGACGTTGACGGTGATGTTGCGGGAGCCGACCTCGCGGGCGAGCGAGCGGCCGAAGCCGATCAGCCCGGCCTTGGAGGCCGCGTAGTTGGTCTGCCCGGCCGAGCCGAGCAGCGCCACCACCGAGGAGATCAGCACCACGCGGCCCTTGCGGGCGCGGAGCATGCCGCGCACCGCGCGCTTGACGGTGCGGAAGGTGCCGACCAGGTTGGTGTCGAGGACCCGCGAGAAGTCCTCCTCGCTCATCCGCAGCAGCAGCTGGTCGTTGGTGATGCCGGCGTTCGCCACCAGCACCTCGACCGGGCCGTGCGCCTCCTCGACCTGCTTGAAGGCCGCCTCCACCTGCTCGGCGTCGGTGATGTCGCACCGCACCCCGAGCAGGCCCTCCGGCACCTCCCCCGAGCGGTGGGTCACCGCGACCTTGTCGCCGTTCGCGGCGAACGCCCTCGCGACCGCGAGGCCGATGCCCCGGTTGCCTCCTGTGACGAGAACCGAGCGGCTCACCGCACCACCTTCCGCCGTGTCGTGCTGTGCTGTGGTCTTTGCGCTTTGCCTACCGGAAACTACCGTGCGCCGGACCATGATCCCCCATCGGGTCGCGACAGGCTCACCCCGATGGGTTCTGTGGGAACCCCACAGAGGTACGTTAAGAGGCGGGTCCGCACCTGCCGTTCCTGCTCGATTCGTCCTGTCACGCGGGCCCTACTCGGGTGGTGAGGCAATGCGCTTGCACGGACGCCATGGTGGCGTGGTGCGGATCACGGGTGCGCGGGCGAGCCTGGCGGAGGACGTCCGCGGCCGGCAGCGACGGTACGTGATCTCCATGGGCATCCGGACGCTGTGCGTGATCGCGACCGTGATGCTGTGGCACGTCAACATGTGGCTGGCATGGGCCACCCTGGCCGGCGGACTGCTGCTTCCGTACATCGCGGTGGTCTACGCGAACGCCGGGCGGGAGCAGCCGCAGGAGACTCCGACGACGTTCATCTACCAGTCCGGACCGCCCGAGCTGGAGGCCGGTTCCCGCACGTTGGACGGCCCTGGGGATCTACGCGAGTAGGGGAAAATTCGTCAACTCAATTGTGCGGAGCGGGGTCACGGCCGACGCCCGTACGTGACATACTTTCATACGCGCTCCGCATCCCCCGTCGGAGCGACGGACCGACGCCGGGCAGCTCCCCCCGTGGCTGCCCGGCGTCGCCCTTTACGCTGGGTTCCATGAGCACCGCAGATGCCCCGCCCGCGACCGTGATCTGCTCCGCGAAGGGCTGCCGCCGAGCCGCGGAATGGGTCCTGGTGTGGAACAACCCCAAGCTGCACACGCCCGACCGGCGCAAGACGTGGGTGGCGTGCGGCGAGCACCGCGACCACCTGGGGGAGTTCCTCTCCGTCCGCGGCTTCCTCAAGGAGACCGTCCCGCTGGCCGAGTACGGGGCCTGACGCCCCGTCACCGGCCCGGACCGGGGGCGGGGCCGGCCCCGTCAGCCGCCGATCGCGGACATCGGGCGGGACGGCTGCAGGAAGGAAGGGTCGTCCAGGCCGCCGCCGGCCCGCTTGCCCCACATCGCCTTCCGCCACAGCTCCGCCACGTCCTCGTCCGGCGCGCCGCCGCGCAGCGCCCCCCGCAGGTCCGTCTCCTCCGTGGCGA
Source organism: Mangrovactinospora gilvigrisea (assembly GCF_001879105.1). GTDB lineage: Bacteria > Actinomycetota > Actinomycetes > Streptomycetales > Streptomycetaceae > Mangrovactinospora > Mangrovactinospora gilvigrisea. Next base: position 19,150 of record NZ_MLCF01000009.1, read on the forward strand.
ACAGGCAGTTGCGCACCTGCCCGTCCGCCGTCAGCCGCGTGCGGTCGCACGCCCGGCAGAACGGCCGCGTCACGCTGGCGATCACGCCCACCCGGGCCGGCCCGCCGTCCACCAGCCAGCGCTCGGCCGGGGCCGCGCCGCGCTCCTCCGGCTCCTCCGGCGTCAGCCGGAACCGCTCGCCCAGCAGGCCCAGGATCTCCTGAGCGGTGATCATGTCCCGCCGCGTCCAGCCGTGCTGGGCGTCGAGCGGCATCTGCTCGATGAAGCGCAGCTCGTACCCGCGCTCCAGGCACCACTCCAGCAGCTCCGGCGCCTCCGCCTCGTTGACACCGCGCATCAGCACCGCGTTCACCTTGACGGGCCCCAGCCCGGCCGCCTCCGCCGCCGCCAGCCCGGCGACCACGTCCGCCAGCCGGTCGCGCCGGGCGAGCCGGCGGAAGACCTCCGGCCGCAGCGTGTCCAGCGAGACGTTGATCCGGTCCAGCCCGGCCGCGCGCAGCGCCGGCGCCGTCCTCGCCAGCCCGATGCCGTTGGTGGTGAGGGAGATCTCGGGACGCGGATCCAGCGCGGCGACCCGCTCCACGATCCCCGGCAGCCCGGGCCGCAGCAGCGGCTCGCCCCCGGTGAACCGCACCTCGCGCACCCCCAGCCGCTGCACGGCCAGCCGCACCAGCCGGACCACCTCGTCGTCGGAGAGCAGCTCGTCCTTGGGCAGCCAGGGCAGGCCCTCCGCGGGCATGCAGTAGGTGCAGCGGAGGTTGCACTTGTCGGTGAGGGACACACGGAGATCCGTGGCCACCCGCCCGTAGGTGTCGATCAGCGCCGAAGACACAGTCCTCTCCCTTCCCCGTCTCCAGGGTTTCGGACACCTTATTCCGCGGGACGGACATCGGACATCCCCGTCCGGCCGACACCGCCGCGCGCCCGCATCGTTGGACACTGCGCAAGCACCCGTCGCGGAAGCGGAAGCCAGGACCCCCGCCATGACCCACAACACCGCCCAGGGCGGCCCCGAGCAGGGCCGGCGCCCCTACGGCGCCGTCCGCCTCGCCGCCCCCCTGCCCGCCGCGCGCCCCTCCCCCGCGCGCCCCGCCACCGGCCCGCGGCCCTCGGCCGGCGACGCCCGGTTCGGCCCGGAGGTGGCCCTCCCGCTGCTCTCCATCAGCAGCCTCCGCAGACCGATCTGACGCGGCGACGGCGCATGTCGCTCCGCCCCGTATCCTGGTGCACCATGCACACGTCGATCACCGGCCAACCGCCCGGCGCGGGAGCCCGACCCGAGTGGCCCGCCCACTACCCCGCCGGGTACGCCGTCGTCGACGTCGAGACCACCGGCCTGAGCCGCACCGACCGGATCGTCTCCGCGGCCGTCTACCGGCTCGACGGGCACGGCGAGGTCGTCGACCACTGGTACAGCCCGGTCAACCCGCTGCGCGATCCCGGCCCGGTGTGGATCCACGGCCTGACCAGCGAGCTCCTCGCCGACGCCCCCACCTTCCCGGAGGTGGCCGAGGAGCTCACCGCCCGCCTCGCCGGCCGGGTGCTGGTCGCGCACAACGCCCGCTTCGACTGGACGATGCTCGCCCGCGAGTTCGCCCGCTGCGGCGGCGAGGCCGCGGTCGAGGAGCGGCTGTGCACCATCGTGCTCTCCAAGGAGCTGGCCCTGCCGCTCCGCGACCACAAGCTGCCCACCCTCGCCGCGCACTTCGGCGTCCGCCCCCGGCACGCCCACCACGCGCTGGACGACGCCCGGGTGCTCGCCGAGGTCTTCCGCCCCAGCCTGCGGATGGCCGCCGACGCCGGGCTGGAGCTGCCCCTGCAGCGCTGCCGTCCGATGGCCGACCCGACCCCGTACGAGAACGAGGCGCCCGCCTCGCTGCCGCCCTCGCCGACCGGCCCCAACGGCGCCACCGCCTTCCGGCAGTGGCGGCCCCGCCGGACGCGCGCCGCCTGCCCGTACGCGAACCCGGGCGCCTGGCAGCCGGAGAGCCGGCTGGTCCAGGGCATGCGGATCGCCTTCACGGGCGACACCGCCATAGACCGGGAGGTGCTGGAGGACCGCGCCGAGCGCGCCGGCCTCAAGGTCGCCACCAGCGTCAGCGGCCGCACCAGCCTGCTGGTCACCAACGACCGCGCCGACCGCACCACCAAGGCCCGCCGCGCCCGCGAGCTGTCCACCCCGGTCGTGGACGAGCCGACCTTCCTGAAGCTGCTGGAGGACGTCGCCCCGGGCCGCCCGGCCTGAGCCCACCCGGCCGGAACCCCTCGGGGCCCACCCGGCCGTCGGTGTCCGAAGGGTGCGGGGTAGCGTACTTTGCCGTGTACCGCTTCCTGTTGACGCGCCGCTGGATCGGGATCCACCTGTTCTGCCTGGCCCTCATGCCGCTGATGATCTGGCTGGGGTTCTGGCAGTGGCACCGCTACGAGCACGCGCACCACAGCAACCAGATGCAGAGCCGCAACCTGGCCGCCAAGCCGATCGACTACGCGTCGGCCGTGCCGGGCCGGGGCCACCGCATCGGCCAGGACCTGTGGTGGCGCACGGTCACCGCGCGCGGGCACTTCGACGAGACCCACGAGGTGCTGGCGCGCCGCCGGATGAGCAACGAGGGCGCGGTCGGCTTCTACGTCGTCACACCGTTCGTCACCACCCGGGGCGATGTGCTGTGGGTCAACCGCGGCTGGGTCGAGCAGCCGGACACCTCCCCGACCGCCGACCCCAAGGTCCCGGCCGCGCCCACCGGCACCCTGACGGTCACCGGCCGGCTCCGCCCGGACGAGGGCGGTGCCAAGCGCGGCGTCGGCGCGCAGATCGGCCTGCCGGACAAGCAGGTGCTGGAGGTCAACGCCGAGCACCTCGCGAAGTCCACCGGCCTGGGCGCGCAGCCGCTGCCCGGCCGGATGGACCTGACGTCCACCACGCCCAAGGCCTCCTCCTCGCTGGAGATCCCGGAGGTCCCCGGCGGCGCCGACACCGGCCTGCACGTCGCCTACACGGTCAACTGGTGGGTCTTCGTCCTCGGCGTCCCGGTGGCCTGGTGGAAGCTGATGACCCGGGAGCGCGACGAGCGCGCCGGCCGCCGCCCGAAGAAGGAGAAGAACGAGCCGGACTCGAAGCCTCAGCCGTCGATGGCAGGATGACAGCCATGGATCTTGGACTTCGGGACCGTGTGTACGTGGCGACCGGCGCGTCGCGGGGCCTCGGCCTCGCCACCGCCGAGGCGCTGGTGGCGGACGGCGCGAGGGTCGTGCTCTCCTCCCGGGACGCCGCCGCCGTGGAGCGCGCCGCCGCCGGGCTGGGCGGCCCGGCGCACGCCGTCGGCGTCGCCGCCGACAACGCCGACCCCGCCGCCGCGGAGCGCCTGCTCGCCGCCGCGCGCGAGACGTACGGCCGCCTCGACGGGGTGCTGGTGAGCGTCGGCGGCCCGCCGGCCGGCAAGCTCGCCGACCTCACCGACGAGCAGTGGCACCAGGGCTTCGAGGCGGTGCTGCTCGGCGCGGTGCGGCTGGCCCGGGCCGCGGCCGCCGGCCTCGGCGAGGGCGGCGTGATCGGCTTCGTCCTCTCCGGCTCGGTGAAGGAGCCGCTGGGCGGGCTGGACATCTCCAACGGCCTGCGCCCCGGGCTGGCGATGATCGCCAAGTCGCTCTCCCGCGAGCTGGGGCCGCGCGGCATCCGCGTCGTCTCGCTGCTGCCCGGCCGCATCGAGACCGACCGCGTCAAGGAGCTGGACGCGCTCTCCGGCGACCCGGAGGCGGCGAAGGCCCGCTCCTCGGCGACCATCCCGCTGCGCCGCTACGGCCGCCCCGAGGAGTTCGGGCGCGCCGCCGCGTTCCTCCTCTCCCCCGCCGCCTCCTACCTCACCGGGGTCGCACTCCCGGTCGACGGCGGAGCAACGCACGGCGTGTGACGCGCCGCTGACGGACGCTCAGCACCGGTGCCTCGCGCGCCGGGTGCCGCCGGGATGGTAGACATCAGGGCGGTGCCCGGCGCGGCGCCCTGACGGACCAGGAGGCACGGATGCGGCGAAGGCTGGAGCGGTGAGCGGGACGCGCAAGGAGCGCGAGGAGGACGACGGCGGCCCCGACGCGGAGGACACCCAGTCGATCCGCCTCCCGGCCCGCCCGGACGACCCCTACGACCTGCAGCGCCCCACGGCGGACGCGGAGTTGGCGGAGAAGCCGGACGGCGGCGGGGACGCGTCGCCGGCGAAGGACGCGGAGCCGGCCTCGACCGCGGCGGAGACCGCGGCGGAGCCCCACCCGGAGCCGGACGCCGCCCCGGGCGCCGACCCGGACGCGGAGACCAGGGCCGAGACGTCCGCCGGGGCCGATTCCTCCGATGAACCGGACATCACCCCGGTCGCCGGGACGCCCGTCCTCCCCGAGGCCGGGGCCGCCGCGCGCCGGCCTCCCTCGCACATACTGCCGTCCGGCGGCGGCCTGCCCGGCGCCCCGTACGTCCGGCCTGACTCGGTGCCGTCCGTTCCGCCCCGCCGCCGCCCGCGCCGCTTCCGCTCCGAGCGGCGGCTCACCTCCGGCCTGGTGGCCTTCGTGGTGATGGCCGCGAGCGGGGTGCTCCTCTACGACGTGGTGCGGGTGCGCGGCGGCGAGCACGCCATGGCCTGGCGGCGGGACTTCGCCCACCAGTTGGCGGTCCGGCACCCCGACGACACCTGGGTGCGGGGCGGGGCCGCGGTGCTGGCCCTGCTGGGGCTCTGGCTGCTGGTGCTGGCGCTCACCCCCGGCCTGCGCGCGCTGCTGCCGCTGCGGGTGCCGTCCGGCACCCTGCGCGGCGCGATCGAGCGGGACACCGCCGAGGGCCTGCTGCAGGAGTCGGCGCTCCGGGTGGACTCCATCATCCGCGCCGAGGTGCGGGTGAAGCGGCGGCGCGCGGTGGTGCTGGCGTATGTGCGGCTGCGCGATCTGGGCGAGGCGCGGGACGAGCTGTCCAACGCGCTCTTCGATCGGATGGAACGGATGGGCCCGGGGTGGACCCCGCGGCTGACGCTGAAGCTCCGCCCGGTGCGGCGGTAGACAAAGGGGTTTGACGGAATGTCGACTTTCCGTGGGGTTCTGAACCGGGTCCTGGTGGGCCTGATCGGGCTCGCGGCGATCGCCGGCGGCGGATGGGTGCTCTACCGCGGGTTCCGCGGCGACGCGGGCGCCCGGCACGGCTCGGTGCTCTCGGCGGCGGACCGGGCGCACTGGTCGCACCGCCACGGCTTCTGGACGGATGCCGAGATCGCGCTCGGCGCGCTGGCGCTGCTGGGCCTGGTCTGGCTCGTCTGGCAGTGGCGGGACCGCCGTCCGCACGTCCAGGGCTTCGACGCGGCCGCCCGCGCGGTCCTCGCCGGTCAGGCGGGACGGCTGCCGGGCACGGCGTCGGCGACGGTGCGCACCGCGGGCAGCCGGCGGCGGCCGCGGGCCGTGCTGGAGCTCGAACTCACCGAGGACGCCGACCCGGCGGAGGTGCTCGCCGCGCTGTGGCGCGGCCCCCTCGCGGAGGCGCGGGCGCAGGCGCACCGTCCCGAGATGCCGACCGTCGTGCGCTTCACCGGCGCCCACCCCATCCGCGGCACCCGCATAAAGGCCCAGAGCGCCTACCGCTGAGCGCGGCGCGTTGTTCGCCGCCCCTTCGCCCCCGGCGGCGGCGAACAAAGGGGACCGCTACTCGCCCAGCCCCGCCAGGTCCCGCAACCGGCGCGCCTGCGCGGCCCGCTCCGCCGCGCGCTGCTCGTCGTACGACCGCGCCCCCGCCCCGTCGAGCAGCGCCTTGGTCTCCACCACCGCATCCCGCGGCGCCGCCAGCAGCGCCGCGCACAACTCCCGCGCCGCCGCGTCCAGTTCGGCGCCCGGCACGACCACCGCCGCCAGCCCCACCCGCGCGGCCTCCTCCGCCGAGACCCAGCGCCCCGTCAGGCACATCTCCAGCGCCCGGGACCGCCCCACCGCGTCCACCAGCGGCTTGGTCCCCGCCAGATCCGGCACCAGCCCCAGCGTCGTCTCCCGCATCGCGAACCGCGCGTCCTCCGCGCACACCCGCACATCGCACCCCAGCGCCAGCTGGAAGCCCGCGCCGACCGCCGCGCCCCGCACCGCGGCCACGCTCACCACGTCCGGGCGGCGCCACCAGGTGAACGCCTCCTGGAACTCCCCGATCGCGGCGTCCAGTTCGGCGTCGTCCAACCGCGCCAGCTCCAGGAACGGCCGCTCTCCGGGGATCCCCTCGGGCGTGAACGCCGCGCGATCGAGCCCCGCCGAGAAGTTCCGCCCCTCCGCGCGCAACAGCACCACCCGCACATCGCCGGGCAGTTCGCGCCCGATCGCGGCGAGCCGCCGCCACATCGCGGGCGTCTGCGCATTGCTGCGGTCCGGATCCGTCAAAGTGACGACGGCGAGTTCGCCCTCCCGCTCCCACCGGACGGAGTCCTTCTCATCGGTCGCTTCGGTCACGCTCTTTCCTTCCCATTCACTCCGGGCCGGCCCCGGACATGCGTGCGGCCCGCTCCCGGGATCCCCTGAGGGTCCTGGGCCCGGGAGCGGGCCGTACGCCGAAGTACGCAGTGCTTCAAGTGGCTCAGGATGTCGACGACTTGGACTTGCCCCGCGTCGCGCCACCCCGCCCCCTGAGCGTCACTCCGGACTCGCTCAGCATCCGGTGCACGAATCCGTACGACCGGCCGGTCTCTTCGGCCAGCGCGCGGATGCTCGCACCGGAGTCGTACTTCTTCTTGAGGTCAGCCGCGAGCTTCTCGCGCGCGGCTCCGGTCACCCGGCTGCCCTTTTTCAGAGTCTCGGCCACCCGTGCCTCCTCTAAGGAAGTGCGCTCTGAGTTCCCATGATCACCCCTTGCGGGTCCCATGGCCACCCATTCGGCAAAGGTCGGTGCAGGAAATTCCGCGCCGACGCCGGGTCATGTCCAGACATGCGTAGGACACTCGGCGCCGTTGCCAACTCCCAACGCTGATCGCTGGAGAGTAGCAGAACAAGCTAATGCTGTGATCACCATTCGGTGTTCTTGGATGGCAAGGTAGCGGACTCAGGCGAGGGAGACGAGATCCGCGTAGCTCTCGTTCCACAGATCCTCGACCGCGTCGGGGAGGAGAATGACGCGTTCCGGCTGGAGCGCGAAGACCGCGCCCTCGTCGTGGGTCACCAGGACGACGGCCCCGCTGAAGGAGCGCAGCGCCGAGAGGATCTCCTCGCGACTGGCGGGGTCGAGGTTGTTGGTGGGCTCGTCGAGGAGCAGCACATTGGCGCTGGAGACGACCAGAGTGGCCAGCGCGAGACGGGTCTTCTCGCCGCCGGAGAGCACCGAGGCCGGTTTGTCGACATCATCGCCGGAGAAGAGGAAAGATCCGAGGATCTTCCGGATCTCCACCAGATCCATGTCCGGCGCGGCGGTGCGCATGTTCTCCAGAACGGTGCGCTCCGGATCGAGCGTCTCGTGCTCCTGGGCGTAGTAGCCGAGCTTCAGCCCGTGGCCGGGCTCGACCTCGCCGGTGTCCGGCTTCTCGATGCCGGCCAGCAGCCGCAGCAGCGTCGTCTTGCCGGCGCCGTTGAGGCCGAGCACCACCACGCGGGAGCCCTTGTCGATGGCCAGCTCGACATCCGTGAAGATCTCCAGCGAGCCGTAGGACTTGGAGAGCCCGGACGCGGTGAGCGGGGTCTTGCCGCAGGGCGCCGGCTCGGGGAAGCGCAGCTTCGCCACCTTGTCGGCGCGGCGCTGCTCCTCCAGCCCGGAGAGGAGTTTCTCCGCGCGACGCGCCATGTTCTGCGCCGCGACCGTCTTCGTCGCCTTCGCGCGCATCTTGTCGGCCTGGGCCATCAGCGCCCCGGCCTTCTTCTCGGCGTTGGCGCGCTCCCGGCGGCGGCGGCGCTCATCGGCCTCGCGCTGCGCGAGATACTGCTTCCACCCCATGTTGTAGATGTCGATACAGGTGCGATTGGCGTCGAGAAGGAACACCTTGTTGACGCATTCCTCCACGAGGTTGACATCGTGAGAGATCACGATGAATCCGCCCTTGTACGTCTTGAGGAAGTCGCGGAGCCAGACCACCGAGTCGGCGTCGAGGTGGTTGGTGGGCTCGTCGAGCAGCAGGGTGTCGGAGTCGGAGAAGAGAATGCGGGCCAGCTCCACGCGGCGGCGCTGGCCGCCGGAGAGGGTGCCGAGCGGCTGGCCGAGCACCCGGTCGGGCAGGCCGAGGCTGGCGGCGATGGTGGCCGCCTCGGCCTCGGCGGCGTAGCCGCCCTTGGTGAGGAACTCGGTCTCCAGCCGGGAGTAGCGCTTCATCGCCTTCTCCCGCGTCGCCCCCTTGCCGGTGGCGATGCGCTGCTCGTTCTCCTGCATCTGGCGCAGCACGCGGTCCAGCCCGCGGGCGCCGAGGATGCGGTCGCGGGCCAGCTCCTCCAGGTCTCCGGTGCGGGAGTCCTGCGGGAGGTAGCCGATCTGGCCGCTGCGGGTGACGTCGCCCGCGGCGGGCAGGCCCTCGCCGGCGAGGACCTTGGTGAGGGTGGTCTTGCCGGCGCCGTTGCGGCCGACCAGGCCGATGCGGTCGCCCGGACCGACGCGGAAGCTGGCGGACTCGATGAGAATGCGGGCACCGGCGCGCAGCTCGACCTTGCTGGCAGTGATCATCTGTGTTCGTGGTCTCCGGGAATGGACGGCACGCCTGAGGCGCCGTCAGCGGGGGCGGGGGGCGTCAGCGGATGCGCGGGGCCGACGACGGACCCGGCGCGCCCCCGGGCTACGCACAGAGGTGAACTGCCATGTGGGGCAGTCTAGCGGGGCGCGCAACCGGTTTTCGCACCGGCCGCGGGGAGTCGGTGGGCCCGGCCGCTCACTCCAGCGGGGTGTGCTCGCCGCGCCGGTGCTCCGGGGCGGCCGCCGCGACCTGGGCCAGCAGCCGGTCGCGGACCTGGGCGATCAATGCGGGGTCGGGCTGCGGCAGCCCGGCGACGGCGCTGAGGTAGAGGCCGTCGCTGACGAGGCGGATCGTCTCGGCGAGCACCGGGTCGTCCACCTCCTCGCGGATCAGGCTCGTCCACTTGTCGAAGATCTCGCCGAGCCGGGCGGCCGCCCCGGTGCGGGTGCCGTCCGAGGCGCGCAGCACGGCCAGCACGCCCCAGTAGAGCTCGGCCTCCTCGCTGCCGGGCACCGAGGTCTCGAGGTAGAAGCGGACGGCGCCGCCCTCGGCGGAGCGGGCGCGGGCGACCTCGTCCGAGGACTCCTCGGCGAGGCGCTGCACCAGCCCGTCGAGGAGCGCCTCCTTGCTGGGGAAGTGGTAGAGCAGCCCGCCCTTGGAGACGCCGGCCTGCGCGGCCACCGCCTCCAGGGTCACGGCGCTCGGGCCCTTGTCGACGATGATCCGCTGGAGGGCGTGCAGGATCCGCTCCCGGGCACCCGTCTTCGCGGTCTTCGCAGTGGTCACGGTTGCCACTGTACCGTCCGGACGGTTACTGTACCGTCTGGACGGTTTAGTAATCTGCGAGGGACCCATGGCCGGCACCGAACTCCACACGCGCGACGGCGCGACCACCCCCGGCGGGGCGGCGCCCCGGGCCGGGCGCTCCGCCTGGGCGGCGCTGGCCGTGCTGGTGCTCCCGGTGCTGATGATCTCGGTCGACTCCACCGTGCTGGGCTTCGCCGTCCCCTTCATCTCCGAGGATCTCGCGCCCAGCTCGTCGCAGCTGCTGTGGATCATCGACATCTACTCGTTCGTGCTGGCCGGCCTGCTGGTGACGATGGGCACACTCGGCGACCGGATAGGCCGGCGCCGGCTGCTGCTGATCGGCACCGCCGGCTTCGGCCTCGCCTCGGTGCTCGCCGCCTACGCCCACACCCCCGCGGTGCTGATCGGCGCGCGGGCCCTGCTGGGGCTCGCCGGCGCCACCCTGATGCCCTCGACGCTGTCGATCATCCGCAACCTCTTCGCGGACCGGCAGCAGCGCACCCTGGCCATCGCGGTCTGGGGCTCGGCCTTCGCGGGCGGTTCGGCGCTCGGGCCGATCGTCGGCGGCTGGCTGCTGGAGCACTTCTGGTGGGGCTCGATCTTCCTGATCAACCTGCCGGTGACGATCGCGCTGCTGATCGCCGGCCGGCTGCTGCTGCCCGAGTCGCGCGACCCCCGGCCGGGCCGCTACGACCTGCTCAGCGCCGGGCTGTCGCTGGCCGCGATGCTGCCCGCCGTCTACGGCGTCAAGTCGATGGCGGAGAACGGCGTGACGCCGCTCGGCGTCGGCGCGCTGCTGGTCGGCGTGGCGCTGGGCGTGGTCTTCGTCCGGCGGCAGCTGCGGCTGAAGGACCCGATGCTCGACATGGCGCTCTTCCGGAACCGGACGTTCTCGGTGGCGGTGTCGACGAACCTGATGGCGGTCTTCGCGCTCGTCGGGTGCCTGTTCTTCCTGACGCAGTACCTGCAGCTGGTGCAGGGCCGCTCGCCGCTCGCCTCGGGCGTGCTGCTGCTGCCCGGGCTGGCCTGCTCGGTGGTGGCGTCGCTGCTGGTGGTGCGGCTGGTGCGGCGCTTCCCGCTGCCGGTGCTGATCACCTGCGGGCTGCTGGTCGCCGCGGCGGGCTACGCGCTGGTGGTGACGCTGGGCGCGGGGACGCCGGCGGGGGTGATGGTGGCGGCGTTCGCGCTGATCGGCAGCGGCATCGGGATCGCGGAGACGCTCACCAACGACGCGATCCTGGCGGCGGTGCCGCCGGAGCGGGCGGGGGCGGCGTCGGCGATCTCGGAGACGGCGTACGAGCTGGGGGCGGCGCTGGGCACGGCGCTGCTGGGCAGTGTGGTGATGGCCGTCTACCGCGGTCGCCTCGCGGCGGACGTGCCGGAGTCGGCGCGCGAGACGCTGGGCGGCGCGGTGGACGCGGCGCGGCACCTGGGCGGTTCGGCGGGCGGGGCGGTGCTGTCGTCGGCGCGGGAGGCGTTCGCGTCGGGGATGCACGTCGCGGCGCTCGTCGGCGTGGTGGTCGTCGTCGCGGCGGCGGTGATGGCGGGGGTGCTGCTGCGGAAGCAGTCCCGCTGAGCGCGCGGGGCACTGTCCGCCGCCCCTACGCCCGGGCGCTTCGCGCCCGCTGGGCGGGTGGGGCGCCGGGGCAAAGGGGCGGCGAACCTGCGGCAGGATGATCGCGTGACCGTAGCTCGATCCATCCTGTTGTTCGTCCTCGCGGCCCTCGCGGAGATCGGCGGATGCTGGCTCGTCTGGCAGTTCGCCCGAGAACACCGCGCGTGGTGGTTCGCCCTGCTCGGCGTCGTCGCCCTCGGCGGCTACGGCTTCGTCGCCGCCCTCCAGCCCTCCGCCGAGTTCGGCCGCGTCCTCGCCGCCTACGGCGGCGTCTTCGTGGCGGGCTCGCTCGCCTGGGGCGTCGTGGTGGACGGCTTCCGCCCCACCGTCTGGGACATGGCAGGGGCGGCGGTCTGCCTCGCCGGAGTCGCGCTCATCATGTACGCGCCCCGCGGCTAGGCGTCCCGCCGCCCCTTCGGCCCCTTGGGATCAGCCGGCCGTCAGGCCGCCCGCTCCTTCACCTTGTCCTCGACCACTTCGCCCTGGTGCACCCGGACGACGCGGTCCACCCAGGCCAGCGCCTGCGGACGGTGCGTCACCACCAGCGTGGTGCGCCCCGCCGAGACGGCCCGCATGGCGCGGTTGACGCGCCGCTCGCCGGCCAGGTCCAGGTTGGACGTCGCCTCGTCGAGCACCAGGATCCCCGGGTCGACGAGGAGCGCCCGCGCCAGGCACAGCAGTTGGCGCTGGCCCGCCGAGAGCGAGCCGCCGCCCGTCCCGAGGATGTGGCGGTAGCCGCCGGGCAGCTCGCGGATGAAGCCATGGGCCCCGACCGCGACCGCCGCCGCCTCCACCTCCTCGTCGGACGCGTCCGGCCGGCCGTAGGCGATGTTGTCCCGGACCGAGCGCGAGAAGAGCATCGGCTCCTGGGGGACGTACCCCAGCCTCGACCGGTACCCGCGCACGTCCAGTGCGGTCAGCGGCTGGCCGTCCACCAGCACCCGCCCCTCCGTGGGGTCGTAGAAGCGGGTCACCAGCTTGGCGATCGTCGACTTCCCGGCGCCCGTCCGCCCCACGAAGGCCACCCGCTGCCCCGCGGGGACATGCAGGTCGACCGTGCGCAGCGCGTCCGTCTCGGCGCCGTGGTAGCGCAGCCGCACCTGCTCCAGCCGCACATCGCCCTCGATCTCCCCCACCATCCGCGGCCGTTCGGGCTGCGGGGTGGAGCTGACCTGTCCCAGCAGCGAGCGGATCCGGACGAGTCCGGCCCGCGCCTGCTGGTAGACGTCGAACACCTGGGCGAGCTGCTGCACCGGTGCGAACGCCTGCGCGAGGTAGAGCAGGAACGCCAGCAGCGCGCCGGCCTCCAGCGTCCCCCGGCGCATCAGCCACGCCCCGGCCAGCACACCCAGCGCGATCGCGGCCACCGCCAGGAACTCGATGAACCCGCCGTACAGGGTGTTGGCGACCTGCGCGCGCTGCGCGGCGAGCCGCACATCGGCGCACTTCTCGTCGAACTCCGCGGTGTTGCGCTCCTCGCGGCGGAACAGCTGCGAGGTGCGGACCCCGTTGACGCCCTCGTGGAGCGCGGCCGTCATCAGGGAGATCCGCTCGCGGAGCAGCTTGTAGTTGCGGTGCGCCTTGCGCTGGTACCACAGGGTGGCCCCGGCCACCGGCACCACGACGGCCGCCAGCACCAGCGCCAGCCGCGCGTCCAGCAGCACCACCATCACCGTCATGCCGGCGAAGGTGACGCCGCCCACCAGGGCGTTGACGAGACCGGCCTGCAGCAGCTGCGCCACCGTCGAGACGTCCGAGGTGATGCGGCTCATCACCCAGCCCGCCTTGGTGCGGTCGAAGTAGTCGACGCCGAGCCGCTGCAGATGGACGAAGATCCGCATCCGCAGCGCCGCCAGGGCGCGCTCCGCGGTGCGGTTCGTCCACAGCGTCTCCTGCTGCATGTCCCACCACAGGAACACGGTGACTGCCAGCGCCGCCGCCGACACCGCGAGGAGCACCCCGGCGTGGTGCGTGCGCACGCCCGAGTCCACCCCGACCTCGATCAGCTTGGGGCCGACGATGGTGCCGATCGCGTCCAGGACCACGAAGAGCATCCCGATGGCGATCGCGCCCATGTAGGGGCGGAGGAACTCGCCCATCCGGAACGCGCCCTGGGAGAGGTTCTCCCGGTCCAGCTCCTCCTCGACCGCCGGGTCGCGCTGCTCGGCCACCGCCGGGAGCGTCCCCAGCACGGCGGCGATCTCCGGGGACGGCTGGCGCACGGCCGGCGGCCGCTGCCCCAGCGCGGTGGGGTCGGGCTCCGGCCAGGAGTCCTCCTCCCGCCGGTACTCGCCGGACCGGGCCATGTGCAGCACGCCCGGGCCGCGCGCCGCGTCGTCGGAGGACCCGAACCCCTCGAACCCCTCGTCGCTGTCGCCGAACAGGTGCGCGTACAGCGGCGAGGTGCGCAGCAGGTCCTCGTGGGCGCCCTCGGCGACCACCCGGCCCTCGTCGACCACCACGATGCGGTCGGCGGTGCGCAGGGTGGACTCCCGATAGGCGATCAGCAGGACGCTGCGCCCGGCCAGTTGCGGTTCGAGGTTCTCGTGGATGATCCGCTCGACGTGCTCGTCGATGGCCGAGGTGGCGTCGTCCAGCAGCAGCACGTCCGCGTCCACCAGCAGCGCGCGGGCCAGGGTGAGGCGCTGGCGCTGGCCGCCGGACAGGGTCAGGCCCTGCTCGCCGATGACGGTGTCGTAGCCGTCCGGGAGCTCCATGATGAACTCGTGGGCGGCCGCGGCCTTCGCCACCTCCTCGATCTCCTCGCGGGTGGCCTCCGGCCGCCCCCAGGCGATGTTGGCGGCGACGCTGTCGGAGAACAGGAAGCGGTCCTCCGAGACCACCGCGATGCGGCGGCGCAGTTCGTGCAGCGGCAGCTCGCGGATGTCGGCGCCGTCGAGGGTGATCGACCCCTCGTCGACGTCCCACACCCGCGGTGCGAGGTTGAGCGCGGTGGACTTGCCGGCGCCGGAGCGGCCGACCAGGGCGACGCGCTCGCCGGGGCGGATGGTCAGGTCGAAGCCGTCCAGCACGGGACGGTCCCGCCCGCCGTCCGGGTGGGCGAAGACCACCTTGCGGAAGGCGAGTTCGCCGCGGGTGCGGGAGCGGTACCCGTCCGGGGTGAGGTCCGGGTCCGGCTCGGTGACGGTGGGACGCAGCCGCAGCAGATCGCCGACCCGGGTGGTGGCGGCGAACGCCTGCGGGGCGCCCGTGAGGATCATGCCGATCATCCGCGAGGTACCTGACAACGATGCCAGGTAGCTGAAGAAGCTCAGCAGGGTGCCGAGGCTCAGCTGGCCGTGCATCGCCAGCCAGCCGCCGACCAGCAGCACCGCGGCCTGCCCGGCCAGCGGCACGGTCTGCAGCCAGGCCAGGAACGGGGCGCGGAGCCGGACGGCGCGCACCCGGGCGCCGAAGAGCACGGCGATCAGGTGCCGGACGCGGCCGGTCTCGGCCGACTCCTGGCCGAAGCTGCGCACCACGCGGATGCCGGTGACGGCCTCCTCCACGGCGGAGGTCATGTCGGCCTCGCGCTGCTGGCTGTCCCAGCCGGAGGCGTGCAGCTTGCGGCCGGTGCGCCGGACGACGAGGACGACGACCGCCATCACCGCGGCGACCACCGCCGACATCAGCGGTGAGAGCACCAGCATGACGGCGAGGCAGGCGCCCACGTAGACGACGCCGTGCACCACCAGCGGGGCCCACGAGGTGAGCTGCTGGACCAGCTGGACGTCGGTGTTGAGGCGGGCCACCACCTCACCGCTGCGGACCTCCGCGTGGCCGCGGGCGTCCAGGCGCTGGAGCCGGCGGTAGACGTCGGTGCGCATGTCCTGCTGCACCAGGAACGAGACCTTGGCGCCGAGGTAGCGCCATCCGGCGCCGCCGGCCCAGCGGACGGCGCCCACGCCGAGCAGCGCCAGCACCATGGGCACCAGCGGCAGCTTGTGGCCGATGACGGAGTCGTCGACGACGAGCTTCTGCAGGATGGGGACGACGACGAGTGCGGCGGTCCAGATCAGGACCAGGACGATCGACCAGGACAGCGCCCGCCGGTGCGGCCGGACTGCGCGGAGCAGCAGCTTGATCGCGGAGCCTGCCTGCGGCGCGGACGCTTCATCGGGGAAGTCGACGCTGACTTCCGGGTTGGTCGGATGATTCGTCGATTGTTGCGGGATGCTGCCGGCCATCGGGGCCGGCTCAGGTTTGTGACGCTTAGTTCGCTTACGCACGAGACCCCCAGAGAACGCCATAAGGCGTTTCGGGAGCTTAGTCGCCCCCGAGATCGATGCCGGGTGCTTTTCACATCGTGAGACGGGGCACGGGGGCACGCCGGGGGCGCACACGACGTCCCAGCTCGCCAGCCCGGGAAACGGTTAACGACCGGTCAGACTGTCCGGTTATCGGTATTTTTGACACCCCGCCAATGTGGCCGAGACGCGCCCTTGCCTTCGCGGCGGGCGGCCCCCTCGCTCGCGAAGCGAGCGGGTGGGGTGCCGGGGTCGAGGGGCGGCAGCGGCGACCGCCGGCGGCCGGTCAGCCGCCGAGCGCCCAGACCACGAGCGAGGCGGTCGCGCCCGCCTCGACGACGCCGCCGAGCACGTCGCCGGTGATCCCGCCGAACCGCCGTACGGTGTGCCGCAGCAGCGCCGGGGTCGAGGGGCGGCAGCGGCGACCGCCGGCGGCCGGTCAGCCGCCGAGCGCCCAGACCACGAGCGAGGCCGTCGCGCCCGCCTCGACGACGCCGCCGAGCACGTCGCCGGTGATCCCGCCGAAGCGCCGCACGGTGTGCCGCAGCAGCGCCGCCCCCGCGAGGGCCGCCGCGGCGGTGGCACCCGCGCCGCGGACCGCACCGAGAACACCGTCATCTGCATAACCCAGCGCGGCCCCAGCAATTCCCACCAGCGCCACCGCGGCGGCGGCGACGCCCCGCGGGACGGTCCCCGCGACCGTCGCGCCGAGCCCGCCGGGACGGGCCGCGGGGACCGCCGGACCGCAGGCGAGCAGCATCACGGCACGCGCGGCCGCCGCGGAGGCGACCAGCGCGGCCGCGCCGCGCAGCCAGCCGCCGTCCGCGAACGCGCGGTCCAGCGCGGCGACTTGGCCGAGCAGCACCAGCAGGAGCGTCACCACGCCGAAGGGTCCGATGTCCGAGGCCTTCATGATGCGCAGGGCCGCGGCAGCGGGCTTGGCGCTGCCGAGGCCGTCGGCGGTGTCGGCGAGGCCGTCGAGGTGGAGTCCGCGGGTGAGGGCGGCGGTGGCGGCGACGCCCGCGACGGCGGCGAGGAGGGGGCCTCCGCCGGCGAGCAGCAGGAGCACGGCGGGGACCGCGGCCAGCACGCCGAGGAGGGCGCCGACCGCGGGGGCCCATGGCATGCCCCTGCGGGCGGCGGCGCGGTCCCAGCGGGTGGCGTCGGCGGGGAGGACGCTGAGGGCGCCGACCGCGAACCGCGCGCCGTCCGCGGCGGTCGCCGTCGCCGCCCCTCCTCCCCCGGACTCCGTCCGGGGCGGCGTCGGTGAGGGGTGGGTCGGTGGCCGGCGGGTCGCCGCCGGGAGGGGGAGGGGGCGGCCGGCCACCACGAGGAGGACCTCGTCGGACGCCGCCGCGAGCGCGGCGTTGACGCGGCCGAGCTCGTCGCGGAAGCGGCGGCCGGAGGCCGTCGCGGGGACGATGCCGCCGCCCACCTCGTCGCTGACCGCGACGGCCGTCCGCCGCGTCGACCCCCACGCCTCCGCCAGCGCGGCGACCCGCCGCCGCAGCGCCGCCTCCGCGCCGTCCGCCCACACCGCGTCGTCCCACGCGCCCAGCTCGTCCATCACCCCTGTCAGCCAGGTGGTGACGCTGTCCACCAGCAGCGGCTCCGTGTCGTCCGCCCGCAGCAGCGCCTCCAGGTCGAGCGTCTCCGCCGTCCCCCAGCCCGCCGGCCGGCGCTCGCGGTGCCGGGCGATCCGCGCCGCCCACTCCGCGTCCCCGCCGGCCTCGCCGCCCGTCGCCACGTAGAGCACGTCCGGACGGTCCGCCAGCAGCGCCTCCGCCGTCTCGGACTTGCCCGAGCGGGCTCCGCCCAGCACCAGGGTGCGGCGCCGCCGCGCCGCCTCGCGTCCGTCCGCCCGTTCCTCCGCCACCGGGCCATTCTGCGGTCCGGCCGCCGCCCGCTCCCAATCGGGTGACGGCAGGTCACCCGAACCCCCTACCGAAACCGCATCGAATCCCCATAACCGGGAAGAATTGTCACATTATGCGATGGGGAACCCACGCGGTCGCCAGGACCGCCGCGCTGGCCGGCGCGATCACCGGCGCCGGCGCCGCCCTCCTGCTGGCCGGGCGCCGCGTCTCGGACCTCGCCGTCCGCATCCCGGGCAGCGGCGGACCCGCCCTCACCGTCGAGGACGCCGGCCCCGGCAGCATCACCCTCTCCGGCGCCGCCGCCGACGCCCCCGGCGACTACGCGCTGCGGTGGGGGCGCGACGGCCGCGCGCTCGTCGGCCCGCCCACCGACATCCTGGAGGACGGCGCCGCCGTCCGGCCGGTCCGCTCGGTCGAGGGCGACGACCCGCTGCGCCCCGGGCTCCCCGTCCGCCTCTCCGTCGAGCTGCACACCGGCGACCCGCGCTCCGCCCTCGACCTGCTGCACCGGGACATCACCGTCACCGGCGAGACCGGGCCGCTGCCCGCCTGGCACGTCCTGGGCACCCGCACCACCTGGGTGATCCTCGCCCACGGCCTGGGCACCACCCGCGCCCTCGCCCTCAACGTGCTGCGCCAGATCGCCGCGTTCGAGGTGCCCGCGCTGGTCGTCAGCAAGCGCGGCGACCCCGGCGCCCCGCCCTCCCCCGACGGCCTCGACCACCTGGGCGCCACCGAGTGGCGCGACCTCGCCGCCGCGGTGCGCGCCGCCCGCGCCCGGGGCGCCCGCCGGGTGATCCTCTACGGCTGGTCGACCGGCGCCACCATGGCGCTGCGCGCCTCCGCCGACCCCGAGGTGCGGGCCGTCCTCGCCGGGCTGGTGCTGGACGCCCCGATCCTCGACTGGCGCACCGTGCTGCGCGGCCGGGCCGACCGCCGCGGGGTGCCCCGGCTGCTCACCAAGCTCGGCGAGTGGAGCGCCGAGGGCCGCGCCGGGCTGCCCGCCGGGCCGTCACCCTCGACCGCGCCCGCCAAGGCCGAGCTCACCGTCCCCACGCTGCTCGTGCAGGGCTCGGCCGACGCCCTCACCGGCCCGCTGGCCACCGCCGAGCTCGCCGCCCGCTTCCCGTCCCTCGCCACCTACCTCCCGGTGGCCGGCGGAATCCACGAGGGCGCCTGGAACGCGGCCCCCGAGCGCTACGAGGAAACCCTCCGGCGGTTCCTCACCCCGCTGGTCTGAATCGACCGGACGCGGCCCCTCCGGGCAATCCCGACAGCCCGTCAACAGGCCGATGTGACAACAACGCCCCGTGGCGGGAAGACTAGCGAGCGTGACCTCCGGGAATCTGCGGGACATCACCTCGCGTCTGGACGCGCGCCGCGCCGCGCCGCCGCCGGACGACACCGCCCACGCCCCCATCGACGCCGCGGCAGCCGCCCGCGGCGCCGAGCACGGCACCGCGGCCGTCACCCGGCTCCCCCGGCCCACACCCCCCGCCGCTCCCCTCCCGGTGCAGCGCCGCCGTCCGGCGCCGCGCCCCGAGCGGCGCCGCGGCCCGGCCGGAGCCCGCGCCGGCGGCACCGCCGCGCTCGCCGCCCTCGCCCGCGAACTGCTCGCCGACGCCGTGCTGGTGGCCGGCTGGGCGGGCGCCGACCGGCGGGTCGGCGCGGACGGACGTCTGGAACCCGAATGCCTGCGCGAGGCCGCCCGCGCCCTGGAGCAGCCGCCGGAGCGGGTCGCCGCGTCCTGGCGCCGGGCGCTGCTCGCCGGGCTGGTGGAGATCCGCGAGTCCGGCGAGGACTCGGCTCGGGAGGCCTCCCCCGGCTGGCGCCACCACGCCTGGCCGCGGGACGACGGCGCGGTGCTGCGCGGCTGGCGGGCGCTCTTCGACGCCTGGGCGCGGCTGGTGCCGCAGCCGGCCGTCCCGAAGGACCTGCTGGCCGCGGTCGCCGAGCACTCAGCCCAGGTGCTGTCGGTGATGCACCTCGCCGAGGACCCGGTGCCGCTGGAGGTGCTGCGCCGGCTGCTGATCGACGAGGAGGAGGCGGCGTTCCTCTACGGCAACTCCACCGCGCACCGGATCACCGGCCACGACGAGCTGTCGGTGGCGCTGGACTGGATGCTGGACGGCATGAGCGCCGCCCACGCGGTGCGCCGGGAGGCCGACTCGGCGACGCTCAGCCCGCTGGGCAACTGGGTGGTGCGGGACCGGATCGACGAGATCTGCGCGGTCTCGCAGAGCCCCGGCGGCCACACCGAGCTGGCCGCGGACGGCCTGCTGCGGGCCTGCGCCGGCTATGCGCCGGGCGCCGCCCGCGCGGAGTACCGGGCGTGGTCGGGGGCCCGTCCGACGGACCGGGCGGTGGCCGAGCTCCTCGACGTCGCCTGCGGGGAGGACCCGCTGCTGCGCGGCATGGCCTTCGAGGCGCTGCGCGTCATCGGCACCCCGGCGGAGCAGGCCGTCCGGGAGGCGGCCGGCGTTCCGGTGCTGCGGCCGTACGCGCTGCTGTGGCTCGCCGAGCGGAGTACCGGCGGGGACGGCGAGGGCGCGGACGCGCTGAGCCCGGCGGAGACGACCTGGTTGTGGGTGGACACCGCGGCGGCCGTCGTCGACCACGGCGGCGAGGAGCTGCTGGTGCAGCACGTCGAGACGGGCATGCCGGGCGGCCCCGAGCAGCTGCTGGTGGAGCTGCGGAGGGTGGAGCACCCGCGGCTGGCGGACGTCCTGATGGCCGCGGCGTCGGCGCATCCCGACCCCCGCCTGGCGCGGGCGCTGCGGCGCGCGGCGCTGACGGTTCACGACGGCGGTGCGTAGGGCCGGTTCCCGGCCCGCGGCATCGTCGCGCTCACTCGCGCAGTTCCCCTCGCCGATCGCCGCACGCACGACCGCTACCGCGCGCCCCGTCAGAGGCGTACCGCCGCACGATGCGGTGATGGTCGGCACGTCGCGACATCGTCGCGCTCACTCGCGCAGTTCCCCGCGCCCCTCGCCGACCGGCGCACGCACGGCCGCTACCGCGCCCCCGTCAGGTGCGTAGCGCCGCACGGTGCGGTGATGGTCGGCGTGTCACGGCATCGTCGCGCTCACTCGCGCAGTTCCCCCCTGATCCGCGCACGCACGGCCGCCACCTCGCGCCCCGAGGTGATGGTCGGAACGTCGCGGCATCGTCGCGCTCACTCGCGCAGTTCCCCGCGCCCCTGATCGGCGCACGCACGACCGCTACCTCACGCCCTGAGGTGATGGCCGGCGCGTCACGGCATCGTCGTGCTCACTCGCGCAGTTCCCCCCTGATCCGCGCACGCGAGGCTGTTGGCCCGCGGCGGGTCAGCTCGCGTACGGGACCGCGGCGAGGAACTGCTCGTAGCCGTCGGCGTAGCGGTGGCGGTTCTCGCGCCGCGGTTCGTACCTGACGGCGTCCGCGTCCCACTGGGACGCGTCCGCGGGGGTGCCCATCGCCGACAGGGCGACGGCGACCGCGCCGCGTGCGCCGATCTCCTCCTCGGACGGGACCGTCACCGGGCGCTCCAGGATGTCCGCGAAGAGCTGGACCAGCTCGCGCGAGCGCGTCCCTCCCCCGCACGCCGCCAGCGCGCCGTCCGGGCCGAGGCCGGCCGCCGTCAGGCAGTGGCGGGCCGCGTAGCCGGTCGCCTCGCAGAGGCCGCGCGCCAGGTCGGCGCGGTCCGCGGCGAGGGTGAGGCCGTCGAAGGCGCCGCGGGCGGCCGGGTTGACGAACGGTGCCCGCTCCCCCGCCGGCGAGAAGTACGGACGGGCCGTCACCCCCCGTGCGCCGGGCGGGGACGCGGTGAGCAGCTCGTCCAGCTCGCCGCCGTCCAGGTCGATGCCGAGCAGGCCGGCGAGCCAGTCGAAGGCGGCCGTCCCGACCATCGCGGGCATGGCCCGCAGCCAGCGGTCCGGCTCGGGCATGCAGAGCCACATGCCGGCCGGTTCGGCGGCCGGGTCGAGGTCGACGCGGTCGGTGAGGACCTGGGAGGCGAGGGTGGTGCCGACGATCAGCAGGCCGTCGCCGGTGCGGCGCACCCCGGCGCCGATCGCGGAGGCGGGCAGGTCGAACGGCCCGGCGGTGACGGGGAGTCCGACGGGCAGGCCGAGGAGTTCGGCGCCGTCCTTGCCGAGCCGGTGGACGGTGCCGGGCTCGGCGGGCGGCGGCAGCAGCGGCGCGCAGTCCTCGACGCCGCAGGCGGCCATGGCGTCGAGGTCGTAGCGGCGGGTGCGCGGGTCGAGGAACGGCAGCGACGCGTCGGAGGCGTCGACGGTGATCTCGCCGGTGAGGCGCTGCAGCACGGCGTCGACGCAGTAGCCGGCGACGGAGGCGCGGGCGAGGGCGTCGGGCTCGTGCTCGCGGAGGTGGGCGAGGAGGGGGGCGTGGCAGCCGGGGAAGAGGCCGGAGCCGGTGCGGTCGAAGACGGCGCGCAGCACGCCGTCCTCCCACCACCGCTGGACGAGGGCGGCGGCGCGGCCGTCCATCCAGGAGATCGGGGGGCGGACGGCGCGGCCGGTGTCGTCGCGGAGCCAGAGGCCGTCGCCCTGGCCGGTGATGGCGAGGGCCTCGACGGGATCGTCGGGCGGGGCGGCGGCGGAGACCTCGCGCACCACCTGCGCGACGGTGTCGAGCACCTCTTCGAGGTCCTGCTCGACGTGGCCGCCGGGCAGCTTGGAGAGGCGGCTGGTGCGGCGGACGGGGGGCGCGAGCGCCCGGGCACGGCGGTCGAAGGCGACGGCCTTCGTGAGGGACGTGCCGACGTCGAGTCCGATCAACATGGGCGCCTCCGGCGCCGAGTGTGCCACGCGGTCGCGCCCGTGTGAACGCTTTCGGCTGGCGCGGCGTCAGGTTCGCCGCCCCCGGCCACCGAACGGCCCGGTATCCCACCCGCCCGGCTCCGCCGGGCGCGCGGCGCCGGGCGAAGCCGCAGCGCTCCGCGCGCGGGCCCGGCGGCCACCGACGAAACTCGCACTGCGCCCACCCCGGGTCGGGTGCCGGGCAGAAGGGCGGCGGACCCGGCGCCGCGACGGACCGTCAGGCGTAGACGCGGCCGCGCAGCACGACCGCCGAGGGCGCGCCCAGCACCCGCACGTCCTTGCGGGGGTCCCCGTCGACGACGAGGAAGTCCGCCGACGCCCCCTCCTCGATGCCGGGCCGCCCCAACCAGGCCCGCGCGCGCCACGACGCGGCCCCCACCGCCTCCACCGCCGGCAGCCCCGCCCGCTCCAGCTCCACGACCTCCCGGGCCACCTGCCCGTGCCCCAGCCCGCCCCCCGCGTCCGTCCCCGCGAACACCGGCAGCCCCGCCTCATGCGCCGCGGCGACCGTCGCGTAGCGGCGCCGGTGAAGGTCCCTCATGTGCCCGGCGTAGGCGGGGAACTTCGCCTCCGCCTGCGCCGCGATCCCCGGGAAGGTGTCGATGTTGATCAGCGTCGGCACGATCGCGACGCCCCGCTCCGCGAACAGCGGGATCGTCTCCTCCGTGAGGCCCGTCGCGTGCTCGACGCAGTCGATGCCCGCCTCGACCAGCGGTGCCAGCGACGCCTCCGCGAAGCAGTGCGCGGTGACCCGCGCGCCCTCCTCGTGCGCCGCCGCGATCGCCTCGTCCAGCGCCCAGCGGGGCCAGCACTCGGCGAGGTCGCCGCTCTCCCGGTCGATCCAGTCGCCGACGAGCTTGACCCAGCCGTCGCCGCGCCGCGCCTCCCGCCGCACGTACGCGGCCAGGTCCCCCGGCTCGATCTCGTGCGCGTAGTTGCGGATGTAGCGGCGGGTGCGGGCGATGTGGCGGCCGGCGCGGACGATCCGCGGCAGGTCCTCGCGGTCGTCCACCCAGCGGGTGTCCGCCGCCGAGCCGGCGTCCCGCACCAGCAGCGTGCCGGCGGCCCGCTCCCGCAGCGCCTGGGCCTCGGTCGTCGCCTCGTCGACCGCGCCGTGCGCGTCGAGGCCGATGTGGCAGTGCGCGTCGACGAGCCCGGGCAGCACCCACCCGTCCAGGACGGCGTCCGGCTCGCCCGTCGGCCGCTCGAACGTCACCTTCCCGTCGACGACCCACAGCTCGTCGCGGACGTCCTCCGGCCCGACCAGGATCCTGCCCCGCACCCGCAGCACTCGATGCTCACCCATGGCCGCACCTTAACGACCGTTCACGCCTCCGTGTCACGCACCCGGGTCACGCGCCCGGGTCACGCGCCCGCGTCGCGCAGCCCGCTGACGCGCAGCGACCGCAGCCGGTTGAGCGCCGCCGCCACCTCGTGGCGGCGCGGCACCGCGAAGTCCTCGTCCCGCACCCGCAGCAGCCCGGCCGCGCCCGCCGCCAGGTCGCGGTCGAGCAGGTCGAGCGCCGCGGCCAGCGTCCGGCGGCCGTCGAGGTGGCCGCGCCGCACCGCGAGTTCCAGCGCGAGGCCGATGCCGACCGCCTGCCCCGGATCGGTGATCTGCTCCACCGAGCGCAGGTCGATGTCCTGCTCGCCGAAGGTGAGGCCGTCGGTGCCGTGCGGGCGGATCCGGGAGCGGCCCTTGCGCCCCGCGGAGTCCACCGACGCCGGGTCGACGACGCGGTGCCGGACGGGCGGGAACGCGTCCGCCTCGGCGGTGCGGCCGGTGGGCGTCTCGGCGAGGGCGCGGGCCCGGGCGGTGACGTCCTCCGGGTGGTAGGCGTCCATCATCACCACCCGGTCGGCGACGTCGATGTAATCGCCGGAACCGCCCATGACCAGCACCGTCGAGACGCCGCGGTCGCGGTGCAGGGAGCGCACCAGGTCGACGAAGGGGGTGAGCGGCTCGCGGTCCTTGGCGACCAGGGCCTGCATCCGGGCGTCGCGGATCATCAGGTTGGTGGCGGCGGTGTCCTCGTCGATGAGCAGCACCCGGGCCCCCGCCTCGACGGCCTCGACCAGCGAGGCGGCCTGGGAGGTGGAGCCGGAGGCGTTCTCGGTGGAGAAGTCGGCGGTGTCGCCGCCGGAGGGCAGGTGGTCGACGAAGGCGTGCACGTCGCTGCGCTGCACCCGGCGCCCGTCCTCGGCGCGGATCTTGACGGTGTCGGCGCGGGCGGCGGCCAGTTCGCGGCCGTCGCCGGGGACGTGGTCCCAGACGCCGGCCTCCAGGGCGCGCAGCAGCGTCGACTTGCCGTGGAAGCCGCCGCCGACGATCAGGGTGACGCCCTCGGGGATGCCCATCCCCGACACCCGCCCGGCGTGCGGGAGTTCGATCTCGGTGCGCAGCTCGGGCGGCGCGGTGAAGGGCACCGCCCGGCCGCCGCCCAGCGGCCGGTCGTCGACGCCGCTGGCGCGGGGCAGGATCGCGCCCTCGGCGACGAAGGCGACGAGGCCGAGGCCGGGCAGGGCGCGGCGCAGCGCGTCGGTGTCCTCCACGGTGTCGACGAACCGCTGGACGTCCTTGGCGTCCAGGGCGTCGTGGTAGAGGGCGCGGTCGACGGCGTCGGGGAGGGCGCGGCAGAGCGCGCGCTCGGCGGCGCGGCCGTCGATCCGCCGTCCCCGGCCGGGGAGTTCGGCTCCGAGCCGGAGGGTGACGGAGCCGTCGGCGCCGACCTGGCAGGAGGCGCGGTCCAGCACCTGCTGGCCGCCGGCGTCCACCCGGAAGGGCGCGCGCAGTTCGGCGCGGGCGCGGCGGGCGAGGTAGGAGGCGAGGGCGCGGCGGCGGACGGGGGTCTCGGTCAGCGCGGCGGGGAAGCCGGCCTCCTCGCCGCCGAGGTGGACGGCGATCCGGCTGGGCGGGGCGAAGGGGTCGGACTGGGCGCGGACCACCTCCAGGACGCCGCCGCCGTCGAGCCGCCACTCGCCGGCGAGGGACTTGTAGCGGCCGTAGGAGGCGCCGTCCATCCGCAGCAGTTCTCCGGACAGCCCGTCACGCATCTGCGCCCCTCACCTCGTTGTTCCCGCTCCTGGTACCGATGGCCATCGTAGGGGCCGGGGGGCGGCGACTACCCTCGTGGACATGACGATCACTCCTGGGGCCGAGGACCGCTCGGCGCATCCCCTGCTGGACCACGAGCCGCTGACGACGGCGCGTTTCGCCGCGCTGGAGCGTCGGGTGGCGGGGCTGATGGGCACGGCCCACGACGTGGCGCTGATGCAGGCGGAGGCGCTGCTGCCGCTGGAGGCGGCGATCCGCGGGGCGGTGCATCCCGGGTCGGTGGCGCTGAACATCGTCACCGGGCCCTACGGGCAGACCTTCGGGCGGTGGATGCGGTCCTGCGGGGCGCAGGTGGTCGACCTGGAGGTGCCGTACGAGCGGGCGGTCTCCAGCAGCGAGGTGGAGGTCGCGCTGGAGGCCCATCCGGACGTGGACTTCGTCAGCCTGGTGCACGCGGAGGCGGCGACCGGCAACACCAACCCGGTGGGCGCGGTCGCGGAGGCGGTGCGGGCGCACGGCGCGCTCTTCTATCTGGACGCGGTGGCCTCGGTGGGCGCGGAGCCGGTGCTGGTCGACGAGTGGGGCGTGGACCTGTGCGTGATCGGCCCGCAGAAGGCGCTGGGCGGGCCGTCGGGGGTCTCGGCGGTGTCGGTGAGCGAGGCGGCCTGGCAGCGCATGGCCGACAATCCGGCGGCGCCGCGGGGCTCGTTCCTCTCCCTGCTGGACTGGAAGGAGCGCTGGTTCGACGGGGGGCGCTCGGCGTTCCTGGCGGCGCCGAGCGCGCTGGAGACGCTGGGGCTGGAGGCGGCGCTGGACCGCATCGCGGCGGGCGGCGGGGTGGACGCGCTGATGGCGCGTCACCGCGCGGCGGCCGCGGCGACGCGCGCGGGGGCGCGGGCGCTGGGGGTGACGCCGTACGTGGTCCGCGACCAGGACGCGGCGCCGGTCGCCACGACCCTGCGGACGCCGGACGGCACCGACGCCCGCGAGGTCGTCGCTGCCGCGACGTCGGCGTTCCCGGGGCTCCCTCTCACGGCGATGGGCGCCCCCTCCCTGCGCCTCAACCACTACGGCCCCCACGCGACGCTCCCGCTGGTCGCCACCGCCCTCAAGTCCCTCGCCGCCGCGCTCGCCACGGACCCCTCCGCCTCCCTCACCGCCGCCGAATCCGCCTGGCACAAGTCCGAGTAGCACCCGAAACCCCCGCCCCCACCAACGCCCCGCAGAGCGGGGCGGGTGGGGTGGCGGGACAGAGGGACCGACGGGCCGTCAGCCGGACACCCCGGGCGGGCCTCAGGCCGAGCGCTCCACGCCGGCCCGTCGGGCACCGGCGGCGTCCGCACCGGGCCGGTCCCGGGTGGGGTGCCGGGGCGGAGGGGCGGCAACACGGCACCGCGCCGGCCCGTCAGCCGACGACGGCGCCCGCACCGCGCCGGCCGCCCCCAGCGGAGCGGCAGCGCGTCAGCCCGCCGCCGGGGCAGGCCGCTCGGGCGCGCTGGCGATCTTGACCGCGCCCGCCTCCAGCGACGCCCCCTCCATCGCCTCCAGAACCTCGAGCACGTGGTACGCGAACCCCGCCGACGCGCGATGCGGCGTCCCCGACGCCACATGCGACGCCAGGTCGGCCACGCCCGCCCCGCGGAACGGCTGGTCCACCGGCGACACCCGCGCGATCGCCGGCGTCACCTCCGTCCACTCCTCGTCCCCGCGCCGCTTCACCTTCACCGGCGCGTCGAAGACGTTCGGGTCCGGCACCTGCAGCGTGCCCTCGGTCCCGTAGATCTCCATGTGCGGCAGCTCGGTGTCCCACACGTCGAAGCTGTACATGGTGGTGGCCAGCGCCCCCGACGCGAACCGCAGCAGCGACGTCGCGTGCGTCGGCACGTTCACCGGCACGCTCGACACCTTCGCCTCCGGCGACGTCACCGGCAGCTCCGGCTCCGCGATGACCGACGCGCCGGCCACCTCCGCCACCGGCCCGAGCAGGTTGACCAGCGCCGCCACGTGGTACGGCCCCCAGTCGAGGACCGGGCCGCCGCCGGGCTGGAAGAAGAACGCCGGGTCCGGGTGCCAGACCTGCACCCGGCTGGAGCGCACGAAGCTGGTGGCCGCGAACGGCCGCCCGATCAGGCCCTTGTCGATCGCCGCGCGGGCGGTCTGCCCGGCGGAGCCCAGGAAGGTGTCCGGCGCGCCGCCGAGCACCCGGCCCACCTCGTCCGCGGTCGCGATGTTGCGGCGGGCCGCCTCGGCCGTCGCCGCGACCGGCTTCTCGACGTAGACGTGCTTGCCGGCGCGCAGCGCAGCGTCCGTCACCGCGGCGTGCGCGGCGGGCGGGGTGATGTTGACGACGATGTCGATCGACTCGTCGGCGAGCAGCTCGTCGGTGGTGCCCCAGTTGGGGATGGAGTACTGCTCGGCCGCGGCGCGGGCGCGCTCCTGGTCGAGGTCGGCGACGCGCACCACGGGCAGGTGCGGCATGCCCGCCAGGCCGTTGGCGTACGCCTTGAAGATGGATCCGGTGCCGACGATGCCGACATTGAACGTGCGGGTCTCGCCCATGGGTTGGTGCTCCTGCGCAGAAGATCGGGTCAAGGGGGGACGAGACCCGGCCGGGAGCGGCCCTCATGCAAGCACCTTCGGCCGCTCCCGGTCAACCCGGTCGGCCCGGTCAACCCGGCCCCATCAGCCCCGTGATGCCGTCCGGGGAGAGCACCTGCTCCACCGCCAGCACCCCGCCGCCGACGTACCCCGCGCGCTTGCCCAGCTCGCTGGGCGCCAGCTCCAGGTGGCGTGTGGCCAGCGGCAGCGCGCGCCGGTAGACCACCGCCCGCACCCCGGCGATCAGCTCGTCGCCGGCCGCGGCGAGCGCCCCGCCTATCGCCAGCCGGGCCGGGTTGTAGACGTGCACCAGCAGCGCGGCGACCTCGCCGATCCGCTCGGCGGCCGCGCGGACCACGCGCAGCGCGGCCGCGTCCCCGTGGCGGACCAGCCGCACCAGGTCGCCGGTGCCGGCGAGGCCGTCCGCGTCCTGGACGGCGCCGTCCTGCCGCAGCCGGTCGAGCATCGCGGCGGTGGAGGCGACGGCCTCCACGCAGCCGGTCTTGCCGCAGCGGCAGGCGACGCCCTCGGCGCCGGGCGCGGGCATGTGGCCGATGTCGCCGGCGGCGCCGTCCGCGCCGCGGTGCAGCTCGCCGCCGGCGGAGACCAGGCCGCCGCCGATGCCGGTGCCGACCTTGAGGAAGAGCAGCGGCGTCTGGCCGGCCGGCAGGGTGCGGGCCTCGCCGAGCGCCATCAGGTTCACGTCGTTGTCGACGAGGACGGCGCAGCCGAGGCGGGCGGAGAGGTCGCGGCCGACGGGGTGGCCGTCCCAGCCGGGCATGATCGGCGGCCGGACGGGGGTGCCGGCGGCGTGGTCGACGGGGCCGGGCAGCCCGACGGCGAGCGCGCAGAGCCGGGCGGCCGCGGTGCGCTCGGCGGCACGGTCGAGCAACTCCCGGACGGTGTCGGCGAGTCGGCCGAGGACGGCGTCGGGGCCGGACTCCAGGTCGAGTGCGACGGTGGTCTCGGCGAGCAGGTCCTGGCCGAGGTCGAGGACGGCGACCCGGGCGTCCCGGGCGCCGACGTCCGCCGAGGCGACCAGCCCGGCGCGCGGGTTGAGGGCGAGGCGGGCGGCGGGCCGGCCGCGGGTGCCGCGGCGCACCGGCCCGCCCTCGGTGATCACCCCGGCCTCGATCAGCGCGTCGAGGTGCCGGGTGACGGTGGAGCGGGCCAGCCCGGCGGCGGTGACGAGTTCGGCGCGGCTGGCGGCGGCGTCGGAGGCGACGAGCCGGGCGAGCGTGGAGTAGAGCAGACCGCCGCCGTCCCGGAAGCGCAGGGCGGGCACGGTGAGTCGGGGCGCGGGGCTGTCGTCCATGACCGCAACTGTACGTCCCGCCGTACATGATTACGACTCTCAAGATGCAGAATATTCCCCCTTGATAGCGCTAATGCGCCCGATTTATGGTTCTCGCGGGACGAGACACCAAGCCGGAGCGACAGCTTCCGCATCTGCATCCGCAGGACCCACCGAAGGGAACACCCCCGCCGTGGCCCCATACCCACCGCCCCGCGCGGCCGTCATCGGCGCCGGGATGATCGCCGAGGTGCACCGGCGCGCCCTGCGCGCCGCCGGCGCCGAGCTCGCCGGCGTGCTCGCGTCCACCCCCGAACGCTCCGCCGAGACGGCCGCCGCCTGGGGCACCCGCGGCTACGCCTCCCTGGAGGAGCTGCTCGCCGACGACTCCGTCGCCGTGGTGCACGTCTGCACCCCCAACCACCTCCACGCCGAGCAGGCCGAACGCGCCCTGGACGCCGGCAGGCACGTGGTGTGCGAGAAGCCGCTGGGCGTCTCCGCCGCCGAGGCCGAGCGCCTCGCCGCGGCCGCCGAGCGCGCCGGCAAGGTGGCCGCCGTCCCGTTCGTCTACCGCTACCACCCGCTGGTGCGGGAGCTGCGGGCGCGCCGCGAGAGCGGCGAGTTCGGCGCCTGGCACCTCATCCACGGCAGCTACCTCCAGGACTGGATGCTCGCCCCGGAGGCGTCCGGCTGGCGCGTCGCCCCCGAACTGGGCGGCGCCTCGCGGGCGTTCGCCGACATCGGCTCGCACTGGTGCGACCTGGTGGAGTTCGTCACCGGCGAGCGGTTCGCCGAGCTGAGCGCGGCCCGCTCCACGGTGGTCGCCGAGCGGCCCGCGGCGACCGCCAAGTCCTTCAGCGGCGCGGCCGGCGCGGGCGACGCCCCCACCTCCGCCGTCACCACCGAGGACGCGGCCGCCCTGCTGCTGCGCACCACGGGCGGCACGCTGGCCACCGCGACCGTCTCCCAGGTCTCGGCCGGCCGCAAGAACCGGCTCTGGTTCGAGGTCGACGGCGAGCGCGGCAGCGCGGTCTTCGACCAGGAGAACCCGGAGACGGTGTGGCTGGGCGGCGCCGGCCCCGAGGGCGACCGGATCGTGCACCGCGACACCGTGCACGGGCCGTACTCCGTGCTCCCCGCCGGGCACCCGCAGGGCTACACCGACTGCTTCAACGCCTTCGTGGCCGACGTGCTCGCGGCGATCGCCACCGGCTCCGCCCCCGAGGGCCTGCCGACGTTCGCGGACGGGCTGCGCTCCGCCCGCATCGTCGACGCCTTCCTCTCCTCCTCCGCAACCGGCAACTGGACCAAGGTGACTGCCTCATGAAGCTCGGCATGCTGACCGCCTGCCTCCCGCAGTGGGACCTCGACACGATCGCCAAGTGGGCGGCGGGCCAGGGCTACCAGGCCCTGGAGGTCGCCGTCTGGCCGGGCACCGGCGGACGCGACTTCGAGGCCTCGCACCTGCCGGTGGCCTCCTTCGGCGAGAAGGAGGCGGACGAGACCCGCGCGCTCTTCGACAAGCACGGGCTGGAGCTCTCCGCCTTCGCCTACTACGAGAACAACCTGCACCCGGACCTCGACCGGCGCGGTGAGATCCGCACCCACCTCAAGCACGCCATCGACGCGGCGCAGCTGCTGGGCGTCCCCTATGTCGGGACGTTCGTGGGCCGCGACTGGACGAAGCCGGTCGCCGACAACCTCCGCGAGGCCGAGCGGATCCTGCCGGAGCTGGTGGAGTACGCGGGCGAGCGCGACGTCAAGATCATCGTCGAGAACTGCGTGATGGAGGGGTGGCACCCGGACGGCTACCCGGGCAACCTCGCCTACTCCCCCGAGCTGTGGGAGTGGATGTTCGGGCTGGGCCTCTACCTCAACTGGGACCCGTCGCACCTCACCTGGATCGGCATCGACCCGGTGGAGACGATCGCGCCGTACATCGACCGCATCGTGCACGCCCAGGCGAAGGACGTCGAGCTGCGGCCGCGCGACCGCAACCGCTACGGCCACTTCGGCCCGGCGCTGGACCGCACCGGCAACCCGTGGGACATGGGCTGGTGGCGCTACCGCGTGCCGGGCCTGGGCCAGGTCGACTGGTCCGCGGTCGTCGACCGCCTCTACGAGGCCGGCTTCACCGGCACGCTCTCCGTCGAGCACGAGGACCCGGTCTGGGGCGGCACGCCCGAGAAGGTGACGCAGGGCCTGGAGATCGCCCACCGCACGCTGCGGCCGCTGATCGTCGCGTGACCGCATGCCCCGTCAGGGGCGCGAGGAACTGCGCGGGTGAGTGAACTCAACCGCGAGCCGCCGAACCATCGCAACCAAAGGATCCGACTGCGCATGTCGACCCTCTCGCTTCAGCTGTACAGCATCCGCGACCACCTCTCCGCCGACCGGGCGGCCACGCTCAAGCGCGTCGCCGAGATCGGCTACCGCACCGTCGAGCCCTTCGGGCTCGGCAGCTTCGACAAGCCCGCCGAGGTCCGCGCCGAGGAGGCCCGCGGCCTCAAGGCCGACCTGGACGCCGCCGGCCTCTCCGTCTCCTCCGTGCACGCCGGTGTCGCCGCGGGCGACCTCTCCGGCCTGGTCGAGGAGTGCCGCATCCTCGGCACCGACACCGTCTTCATCCCGGTCCCCGGCCTCCTCCAGGGCTTCGAGGGCGATGTGTTCGGCGACGCCGAGAAGCTCTCCGCCTTCGCCGCCCGCGTCAACGCCGCCGCCGCCGAGCTCGCGGACTCCGGCATCCGCCTCGGCTACCACAACCACGCCTTCGAGTGGCCGGGCTACGAGTCCTTCTGGACGCAGGCCGACGACCGCGTCCTCGCCGAGCTGGACGTCTACTGGGCGACCGTCGCCGGCCAGGACCCGGCCGCGCTGCTCGCCGCGCTCGGCGAGCGCTGCGTCGCCGTGCACCTCAAGGACGGCCCCGCCAAGCAGGGCGAGCCGCAGACGCCGATCGGCACCGGCGATGTCGACGTGCCCGCCGCCATCGCCGCCGCCCCGTGGCTCGACTGGCACATCGCGGAGATCGACACCACCGAGCAGGACGAGCTGGAGCTGCTCGCCGCCAACCGCGCCAAGCTGCTGGAGCTGGGCACCAAGGCGTAGCACCCGCCCCCCTGCCGGCACCCACGGAGCCCGGTCCGCGCCCTTCGGTCGCGCGGACCGGGCTCCGTGGTTTTCCGCGTGAATCCCCACGAAGGGGCATTGCCGTCAGCTCTCCTGCCCCGATCCGAAAACCCCAAACCATCGGGTTCCTTCACACGAATGAAAGGGCTCACCCAAACGGGCAAGTGCTGTTACCGAACCGTGACCTAATGCCGAGTTGGCGGCGACAAATCACCCTATGTCCGACCAGAAACTCGTGGTCGCTGTGACCGGCACCACACTGCCATGTTTCCGGCGGTTAACACAATTCTCCGCCCTCCGGAACCCCGCCTGGCGGTGCAATCCCCCGATCCTCTCGGTAAGTTCTTTATGCATGACCTCCGCAAGACCCGAAATCACCTCCCCCGAAGCCGCATCGGACGCAGATTCTTTTGACGTTCCGGGGGTCGAGGACGGGGCCGCGATCTGGCGGCTGGCACGCGACTCGAAGACCCTGGACCTCAACTCGTCCTACAGCTACCTGCTGTGGTGCCGGGACTTCGCCCGCACCTCCGTCATCGCCAGATCCGCCGACGGCGAGCCGGCCGGCTTCATCACCGGCTACGTCCGCCCCGACGAGCCCCGCGCCCTGGTGGTCTGGCAGGTCGCCGTGGACGCCGCGCAACGCGGCCGGGGACTCGCCGGCCGGATGCTCGACCACCTCGCCGACCGGGTCGCCGGCGACGCCGAACCCGGCTCGCCGGTGCGGGAGATCGAGACCACCATCACCGCCGACAACGCTGCCTCCATCGCCCTGTTCAGCGCCTTCGCCCGGCGCCGCGGCACCTCCGTGGAACGGCGCGTGCTCTTCGACGACGCGCTCTTCCCCGACGGCCACCCGGCCGAGGAGCTGCACCGCATCCCGCTCCACTGACGACTCCGCGCCCGCCCCGAGCCCGCGTCCCCACGCACATCCGCACGTCCCGCACGTCCGAGACTCCCCGAAGGAGCCGCACGCCCGATGAACGTCTTCGAAGCGCTCGAGTCCGAGGTCCGCAGCTACTGCCGCGGCTGGCCTGCCGTCTTCGACCGCGCCCAGGGCAGCTGGATCCACGACGAGGACGGCCGCGCCTACCTCGACTTCTTCGCCGGCGCCGGAACCCTCAACTACGGCCACAACCACCCGGTGCTGAAGGAGGCGCTGCTGCACTACCTGCAGCGCGACGGCATCACCCACAGCCTGGACATGTTCAGCGCCGCCAAGCGCAGCTTCCTGGAGCGCTTCCACGAGGTGGTGCTGCACCCCCGCGGCCTCGACTACAAGGTGCAGTTCCCCGGCCCGGCCGGCACCAACGCCGTGGAGGCCGCGCTCAAACTGGCCCGCAAGGTCACCGGGCGCGAGACGGTCATCTCCTTCACCAACGCCTTCCACGGCATGACGCTCGGCGCGCTCGCCGTCACCGGCAACTCCATGAAGCGCTCCGGCGCGGGCGTCCCGCTGGACCACCATGTCGCCATGCCGTTCGACGGGTTCCTCGACGGCCGCACCCCGGACTTCCTGTGGCTGGAGTCGGTGCTCGACGACAGCGGCAGCGGCATCGACGTGCCCGCCGCCGTCATCGTAGAGACCGTCCAGGGCGAGGGCGGCGTCAACGTCGCCAGCGCCGAGTGGCTGCGCGGCCTCTCCGAGCTGTGCAAGCGGCGCGGCATGCTGCTGATCGTCGACGACGTGCAGATGGGCTGCGGCCGCACCGGCGCCTTCTTCTCCTTCGAGGAGGCGGGGATCGTCCCGGACATCGTCACCCTCTCGAAGTCCATCGGCGGCTACGGCCTGCCGCTGGCCCTCACCCTCTTCCGCCCCGAGCTGGACGTGTGGGAGCCGGGCGAGCACAACGGCACCTTCCGCGGGCCCAACCCGAGCTTCGTCACCGCCACCGCGGCGCTCGACCACTTCTGGGCCGACGGCACCATGGAGAAGCAGACGCTCGCCAAGGGCCGGCTCGTCCACGACCGGCTGACCTCCCTCCAGGAGGAGCTGGACGCCGCCCGCCCGGGGCTCGGCATCGACGTCCGCGGCCGCGGCCTGGTCTGGGGCCTCGCCTTCGACGACGAGGAGATCGCCGACGAGATCTGCTCCGCCGCCTTCGACAACGGGCTGCTGCTGGAGACGTCCGGCCCGCGCAGCGAGGTCGTCAAGCTGCTGCCGCCGCTCACCGTGAGCGCCGAGGAGCTCCACCGCGGCCTGGACATCCTCGCCGACGCCGCCCGCAGCGCGGTGGACCGGCGCCGCGAGCCCGTCGCCGCCTGACCCGCCACCACGTCCCCCGAAGAACCTGGAGGTTCACCCCCGTGCTCGTACGCTCCCTCGACGAGGTCACCGGAACCGACCGCGACGTCACCGCCGAGACCGGCACGTGGCGCAGCCGCCGCATCATCCTCGCCAAGGAGGGCGTCGGCTTCTCCGTCCACCACACGATCATGTACGCCGGGACCGAGACGGAGATGTGGTACGCCAACCACATCGAGGCCGTCTACTGCGTGCAGGGCGAGGGCGAGCTGACCGACGAGGAGACCGGCGAGAAGCACTGGATCACGCCGGGCACCCTCTACCTGCTGGACAAGCACGACCGACACACCATGCGGCCCAAGACCGACCTGCACTTCGTCTGCGTCTTCAACCCCCCGGTCACCGGCCGGGAGGTGCACGACGAGAACGGCGTCTACCCGCTGATGACCGAGGAGGGCTGACCGAATGACCACCGCACCGATACGCACCGACCTCTACCCCACCCGCGGCGCGGCCGAGGAGACGACCCCTCGGCAGGACCCGGTCGTCTGGTCGGCGCCGGGCACGCCGGGGCCGATCGCGGCCGACGACCTCTCCGCCTTCGACCGGGACGGCTTCCTCGCCGTCGACCAGCTGGTCGGGCCGGAGGAGGTGGCCGAGCTGCGGGCCGAGATGGACCGGATCACCGGGGACCCGCGGATCAAGGCCGACGAGCGCTCCATCGTCGAGCCGCGGTCCCAGGAGATCCGCTCGGTCTTCGAGATCCACCGGATCAGCGAGGTCTTCGGCCGGCTCGCCTCGGACCCGCGCCTGGTGGAGCGCGCCCGGCAGATCCTCGGCTCGGACGTCTACATCCACCAGTCCCGGATCAACCTCAAGCCGGGCTTCGGGGCCAGCGGGTTCTACTGGCACTCCGACTTCGAGACCTGGCACGCCGAGGACGGGCTGCCGCGGATGCGGGCGGTCTCGGTGTCCGTCGCACTCACCGAGAACTACCCGACCAACGGCAGTCTGATGATCATGCCGGGGTCGCACAAGACGTTCCTGGGCTGCGCGGGGGCCACCCCGAAGGACAACTACAAGCGGTCGCTGCAGATGCAGGACGCCGGCACCCCGTCGAACGAGGCGCTCACCTCGCTCGCCTCGGACTACGGCATCCGGCAGTTCACCGGCAGCGCCGGCTCGGCGACCTGGTTCGACTGCAACTGCATGCACGGCTCCGGCGACAACATCACGCCGTACGCGCGCAGCAACGTCTTCCTCGTCTTCAACAGCGTGGAGAACGCGGCGGAGGAGCCGTTCGCGGCGCCCGTGCCGCGGCCCGACTTCATCGGGGCGCGCGACTTCACACCGATCCGCTGACGCGGATCCCTTGAACGACCGGCCGGGGAAGGGCATCGGGGTTGCCGCTTCCCCGGCCGGTCATGCTCTGCCGGGCATGGGAGTGCCGGGCACCGCGTCAGCCGCACACCCGCAGCGTCCGCGCCTTCAGCGCGGCCTTGCGCGCCGCCCGCGCCGCGACGGGAGAGTCGAGCACGCGCCCCGCGACGTCCAGCACGAACCCCGCCTCGGGGTGGCCGGTGCGCCGCACCTCCTCCGCGCCCCCCGGCACGGCCAGCACCTCGTAGAGGTCGGAGAAGGCCAGCGCCTCCATCAGCGCCTCCTCCGCCTCCTCGCTGTCGTCGAAGAGCACCGCGAACGGCCCGACCTCCATCTCGACCTCGGACCCCCGCTCCTCCTCGACCAGCCTCAGCTGCCCCGCCAGCTCCTCCACCTGACGCCAGAGCAGCTCCCCGCGCTCCTCCGCCGTCCGCGCCACCCCCGCCTTCGCGTCCGGCGGGACTTCGACGGCCACTCCACCCCCCACCACCAGCCGGAGCAGCCCGTGCCGAGGCTGCTTCGCTGCAACTCCTGGGAAGGTCGGGAAGCTGGTGCTGGGCATGAACATTCCTCGGGATCGGGGGGTCGGACGTGTCACCCTGCGCGAGCGGACGCGCGGCCGACACGTTTCGGATACGGGCGCCCAATCTACCGGCGCCACGGCGCCGCGCGTTCCGGAACCCGCAACCGGACCGAGCTGCTCTGACCACCCCCGAGCGGTTCCGTCACACCGTCAACTCCCGTGCAGCTCAGGGGTGTCGGAGTGACGACTCTCACGCCGCCCTGCGTCGCTCGCAACCCCCCGCAACCACGGTGACACGCCGAACGCCCGGACCCCGTCCGGAAGGACGGCGATCCGGGCGTCCGGCACCACCTGTCAATTGCCGCTACTCAGCGCAACTGGCTACCGTCGGTGATCAGACGTTGAAGCCCAGCGCCCGCAGCTGCTCCCGACCGTCGTCGGTGATCTTGTCGGGGCCCCACGGCGGCATCCAGACCCAGTTGATCCGCAGCTCCTCGACGATGCCCTCCGTCGCGCTGCGCGCCTGGTCCTCGATCACATCGGTGAGCGGGCAGGCCGCGCTGGTGAGCGTCATGTCGACGGTGGCGACGTTCTGCTCGTCGATGTGCAGGCCGTAGATGAGGCCCAGATTGACGACATCGATCCCCAGCTCGGGGTCGACGACGTCCATCATCGCCTCCTTGACCTCCTCGACGCCGGCCGTGCCCGCCGACGTCCAGCCGTACGACTCGGTGTCCTCCGCGGTAACCGCGGAGGCGGCGGTCTCGTCACTCATGCCGACTTCCTCTCCTGCTCCTTCTGCACCGCCTGGGAGGCCGCGTCCTTCAGGGCCATCCAGCTCAGCAGAGCACACTTGACGCGGGCCGGGTACTTGGCCACGCCCGCGAAGGCGATCCCGTCGTCCAGGATCTCCTCCAGCTCCTCGTCGCTGCGGTCCAGCTCGTGGCCGCGGCTCTGCATCAGCTCCAGGAAGACGTCCCCGGTCGCGAGCGCCTCCGCCACGGTGTGCCCGACCACCAGGTCGTTGAGGACCGAGGCGCTCGCCTGGCTGATCGAGCAGCCCTGCGAGGCGTAGGAGACGTCCTCGATGGTCTGCCCGTCGGCGCCGCCGAGACGCACCCGAAGGGTGATCTCGTCGCCGCACGTCGGGTTGACGTGGTGCACCTCGGCGTCACCGTCCCGCAGGCCCTTGCCGTGCGGGTTGCGGTAGTGGTCGAGGATCACGTCCTGGTACATGGAATCGAGCTTCACCGTTGACCTCTGCTCCCCATCGTCACGCGAAGAACCGCCGCACGGTCTGGAGCCCGTCCACGAGGGCGTCGACCTCCGCCGGCGTCGAGTACAGATAGAACGACGCCCGCGTCGTCGCGGGAATTCCGTACCGCAGGCAGACCGGCCGCGCGCAGTGGTGCCCGACGCGCACCGCGACGCCCTGCTCGTCCAGCACCTGGCCGACGTCGTGCGGGTGGATGTCGCCGAGGGTGAAGGAGAGCACCGCGCCGCGCTCCTCGGCCGTGGTGGGGCCGATCAGCCGCAGGTCCTCGACCTCCTTGAGCCGCTCCAGCGCGTAGGCGGTGAGGGCGTGCTCGTGCTCGGCGATCCGCTCCATGCCGATCGACTGCAGGTAGTCCACCGCGGCGCCGAGCCCGATCGCCTCGGCGATCGGCGGGGTGCCGGCCTCGTACTTGTAGGGCACCGGGGCGAAGGTGGACTGCTCCATGGTGACCGTCTCGATCATCTCGCCGCCGCCGAGGAACGGCGGCAGGTCCTGGAGCAGCTCCTGGCGGCCCCACAGGATGCCGATCCCGGTGGGGCCGAGCATCTTGTGGCCGGTGAAGCCGACGAAGTCGGCGCCGAGCGCCTGCACGTCCAGCGGGGCGTGCGGGGCCAGTTGGGCGGCGTCGAGCAGGGTGAGCGCGCCGACGTCGTGCGCCCGCCGGATGATCTGCTCCAGCGGGGGCCGGGTGCCGAGCACGTTGGAGGCCACCGAGAAGGCGACGATCTTGGCCTTGTCGGTGATGACCGACTCGATGTCGGAGAGGTCGAGGTGCCCCTCGTCGTCGAGGCGGAACCACTTCAGCGTGGCGCCGGTGCGCTGCGCCAGCAGCTGCCACGGCACGATGTTGGAGTGGTGCTCCATCTCGGTGATGACGATCTCGTCGTCCGGGCCCACCCGGTACGGCTCGTCGGCCGTGCCGAGCAGGTTGGCCACCAGGTTGATCGACTCCGAGACGTTCTTGGTGAAGATCACCTCTTCCCGCGGGGCGTTGATGAACGCCGCGATCTTGTCGCGGGCGCCCTCGTAGAGGGCGGTGGCCTCCTCCGCGAGGGTGTGCACCCCGCGGTGGACGTTGGCGTGGTGCCGCTCGTAGTACTGCGACATCGCGTCGATGACCTGCCGGGGCCGCTGCGAGGACGCCGCGGAGTCCAGGAAGGCCAGCTTCCGCCCGTTGACCTCGCGGTCCAGGATCGGGAAGTCCTTGCGGATGGCGTCGGTGTCCAGCAGCCCGGGCAGCACGCCGGTGGAAGAGGTCACGCGCTCGCGCCCCCCTTCACGTACTTCTCGTAGCCGTTCTCCTCCAGCTCGTCGGCGAGCTCGGAGCCGCCCGACTCGGCGATCCGGCCGTCGGCGAAGACGTGCACGAAGTCCGGCTTGATGTAGCGGAGGATGCGCGTGTAGTGGGTGATCAGCAGGGTGCCGACCTCGCCGCCCTCGCGGACCCGGTTGACGCCCTCGGAGACGATCCGCAGCGCGTCGACGTCGAGGCCCGAGTCGGTCTCGTCGAGGATCGCCGTCTTCGGCTTGAGCAGCTCCAGCTGAAGGATCTCGTGGCGCTTCTTCTCGCCGCCGGAGAAGCCCTCGTTGACGCTGCGCTCGGCGAACGCCGGGTCGATCTGGAGGCGCTCCATGGCCTCGCGCACCTCCTTGACCCAGGTGCGGAGCTTGGGGGCCTCGCCGCGGATCGCGGTGGCGGAGGTGCGCAGGAAGTTGGAGACGGAGACGCCGGGCACCTCGACGGGGTACTGCATGGCGAGGAAGAGGCCGGCGCGGGCCCGCTCGTCGACGCTCATGGAGAGCACGTCCTCGCCGTCCAGCAGCACGGTGCCGGAGGTGATCGTGTACTTGGGGTGGCCCGCCAGCGAGTAGGCCAGGGTGGACTTGCCGGAGCCGTTCGGGCCCATGATGGCGTGCGTCTCGCCCTGCTTCACCGTCAGGTCGACGCCGCGCAGGATCTCCTTGCCGGGCCCGTTCTCGCCGTCGTCGACGGAGACGTGCAGGTCGTGAATCTCAAGAGTGGCCATGGGTGTTCAGGACTCCAGCTGGTTGGCGGGGACGAGCGAGACGCGGACGGCCGCGTCGGGGCCCTCGCCCTCGATCTTGACGGGGTAGACGGGAACCGGACGGGTGGCCGGCAGCGAGGTGGGCTTCCCGGAGCGCAGGTCGAACGCGGAGCCGTGCAGCCAGCACTCGATGGTGCAGTCCTCGACCTCGCCCTCGGAGAGGGAGACG
Organism: Mangrovactinospora gilvigrisea; assembly: GCF_001879105.1. Lineage (GTDB taxonomy): Bacteria > Actinomycetota > Actinomycetes > Streptomycetales > Streptomycetaceae > Mangrovactinospora > Mangrovactinospora gilvigrisea. The sequence continues at coordinate 58,896 of NZ_MLCF01000009.1, forward strand.
TTGGCGTGCGAGCAGATGTCGTTGATCGCGAACACCTCGCCGCCGGTGCGCACCACCGAGACGGCGGTGCCGTCGAGGACGACCCGCTTGGGGGCGTCCTCCTCCAGCTCGCCCAGCAGGCAGGCGGTCACGAAGGACTCGGCGGGGGCGCTCATGCGACCGACCTCGACAGCTCGGAGTCGACCTTCTCCATCAGCCGGTCCTGCACCTCGGGGAGGCCGATGCGCTGCACCAGGTCGGCGAAGAAGCCGCGCACCACCAGGCGCCGCGCCTCGTCCGCGGGGATGCCGCGGGCCTGGAGGTAGAACAGCTGCTCGTCGTCGAACCGGCCGGTGGCCGAGGCGTGGCCGGCGCCGACGATCTCGCCGGTCTCGATCTCCAGGTTGGGCACCGAGTGCACCTGGGCGCCCTCGGTGAGCACCAGGTTGCGGTTGAGCTCGTAGGTGTCGGTGCCCTCGGCCTTCGCCTGGATCAGCACGTCGCCGATCCACACCGCGGTGGCCTCCTTGCCCTGCAGCGCGCCCTTGTAGGCGGCGTTGGAGCGGCAGTGCGGCTGGTCGTGGTCGATGAACAGCCGGTGCTCCAGGTGCTGGTTGCTGTCGGCGAAGTAGAGCCCGAAAAGCTCGGCCTCGCCGCCCGGCCCGGCGTAGTGGACGCGCGGGTTGAGCCGCACCACGTCGCCGCCGAAGGTGACCACCACGGACTTGAAGGAGGCGTCCCGCCCGACCAGCGCGGTGTGCTGGGCGGCGTGCACGGCGGTGTCGTCCCAGTCCTGGACGGAGACGACGGTGAGCTTGGCGCCGTCGCCGAGGACGTACTCGACGTTGCCCGCGAGCACCGCGTCGCCGGTGTGCTCGATGACGACCATGGCCTCGGCGAACGCGCCCAGCTCGACGACCTGGTGGGCGTAGGCGGTGCCGCCCTCGCCGTGCACGGTGATGCGCACCGGCTCGTCGAGCACCGTCTCCTTGGGCACGGTGACGATCCCGGCCTTCTCGAAGGCGCTGTAGGCCTGCGCGGCGACCCGGTCGGCGGGCTTGCCGGCCCGGCCGAGCCGCGCGTCGCCGCGGCCGACGGTCTCCACCACGACGCCCGCGGGGGCGACGACGTCCACCCGGATCTCGCCGCCGGCCTCGGCGGTGCCGTCGTGCAGCCCGCGGAGGCGGCCCAGCGGGGTGAACCGCCATTCCTCCTCGCGGCCCAGCGGCACGGCGAAGTCGGCGACGTCGAAGGAGGTGACGCCCTGCACGCGGGCGTCCGCGGGCTGCGAGGGCAGCGTCGGATCGACGTCCAGGACGCCCTCGGTCTTGGCGGATCCGCCGCCGCGGTTGGTCACGTCAGCCATGGCTGTCGTCGAACTCGCTTCCTACGTAGGCTCACACGGGTTCCCCCGGCCGGGCGCCGCCGCCCGGCCGCGGGTGGGTACTGCGACGGATCGGCGTCAGCCGACCGCGCCCTCCATCTGCAGCTCGATCAGCCGGTTGAGCTCCAGGGCGTACTCCATCGGCAGCTCGCGGGCGATCGGCTCGACGAAGCCGCGCACGATCATCGCCATCGCCTCCTGCTCGGTGAGGCCGCGGCTCATCAGGTAGAAGAGCTGGTCCTCGCTGACCTTGGAGACCGTCGCCTCGTGGCCCATGGACACGTCGTCCACCCGCACGTCCTGGTACGGGTAGGTGTCGGAGCGGGAGATCTGGTCGACCAGCAGCGCGTCGCAGAGCACGTTGGACTTGGAGCCCTCGGCGCCCTCGGCGACCTCGATCAGGCCGCGGTAGGAGGTGCGGCCGCCGCCGCGCGCCACCGACTTGGAGACGATCGACGAGGAGGTGTTCGGCGCCAGGTGCACCATCTTGGCGCCCGCGTCCTGGTGCTGGCCCTCGCCGGCGAAGGCGATGGAGAGCGTCTCGCCCTTGGCGTGCTCGCCCATCAGGTAGACGGCCGGGTACTTCATCGTCACCTTGGAGCCGATGTTGCCGTCGATCCACTCCATGGTGGCGCCCTCGTAGGCGACAGCGCGCTTGGTGACCAGGTTGTAGACGTTGTTCGACCAGTTCTGGATGGTCGTGTACCGGCAGCGGGCGTTCTTCTTGACGATGATCTCGACGACCGCGGAGTGCAGCGAGTCCGACTTGTAGATCGGCGCGGTGCAGCCCTCGACGTAGTGGACGTAGGCGCCCTCGTCGACGATGATCAGCGTCCGTTCGAACTGGCCCATGTTCTCGGTGTTGATCCGGAAGTAGGCCTGCAGCGGAATCTCGACGTGCACCCCCTTCGGCACGTAGATGAAGCTGCCGCCGGACCAGACCGCGGTGTTCAGCGAGGCGAACTTGTTGTCGCCGGCCGGGATGACCGTGCCGAAGTACTCCTGGAACAGCTCCGGGTGCTCCTTGAGCGCCGTGTCGGTGTCCAGGAAGATGACGCCCTGCTCCTCGAGGTCCTCGCGGATCTTGTGGTAGACGACCTCGGACTCGTACTGCGCGGCGACACCCGCGACCAGCCGCTGCTTCTCCGCCTCGGGGATGCCCAGCTTGTCGTAGGTGTTCTTGATGTCCTCGGGCAGCTCCTCCCAGGAGGCGGCCTGCTGCTCGGTGGAGCGGACGAAGTACTTGATGGTGTTGAAGTCGATGCCGGACAGGTCGGAGCCCCAGGTCGGCATGGGCTTCTTGCCGAAGAGCTTGAGGCCCTTGAGCCGCATCCTCAGCATCCACTCGGGCTCGGACTTCTTCGCCGAGATGTCGCGGACGACGTCCTCGTTGAGGCCGCGGCGCGCCGCCGCGCCGGCCGCGTCCGAGTCGGCCCAGCCGTACTCGTAGTTGCCCAGACCCTCGAGTTCGGGGTGGGCAGTCTCCGTGGGCAGAGTCATGCGGAGTTCCTCCCGGAGGCCAGACTGTCGGTTGCGGCAGACGGCTTCGCCGATGGTTGCTTCGTGGATGCTGCTGATGGTGACGGTGGATCGATGGGTGGTGCCGCGGCGGGCGGCGGGACGTACGTGGTGCACACCCCGTCGCCGTGCGCGATGGTCGCCAGCCGCTGCACATGCGTGCCGAGGAGCTCGGAGAAGACCTCCGTCTCGACCTCGCACAGCTGCGGGAACCGCTCGGCGACATGGGCCACCGGGCAGTGGTGCTGGCACAGCTGCTCGCCGGCGCCGCGTGCGGCGGCGCCGGTGGCACGCGGCTTCGCCGTAGCAGCGTACCCGTCCGCGGTCAACGCCTCGGCCAGGGCCTTCGCCCGGGCCGCGGGGTCGGCGCGGCGCAGTGCCTCGCGATGCCGCTCGACGAAATCCGCGAGACGGGCCCGCGCGAACGCGGCCACCGCCTCGTCTCCCGCCTCGCCGCCGCCGGCGCCCCGGGCGATCCAGGCCAGGGCGTCGGCCGCGAGCTGGTCGTACGCCTGGTAGAAGGCGTCGCGCCCGGCGTCGGTGAGGGCGAACGCCTTGGCGGGACGACCCCGGCCGCGCTGCCCGTAGACCCGGCGCTCGCGCGCCTCGACCAGGCCGTCGGCGAGCAGTGCGTCCAGATGCCGGCGCACCGCCGCCGCCGTGAGGCCCAGCCGCGTGGCCAGGTCGGCCGCGGTGGACGGGCCGTGGTCCAGCAGGGAGCGGGCCACCCGGTTACGGGTGCCCGCCTCCTCCTGGTTCTCCGGCCCGACGTTTTTCACAACGCCATTGTTGCCTAATTCACGGCCTCGGATCAACACGGATCGGGCACGGTCTCCGTGGGGTCGATCACGAAGGGTCACCTAAGTCGACTCGTCGCGCCCAAAGGCGGCCCACCCACAGAACCCGCGACCCCCCTCCGTAAAATTCCCTGACATGCGAGACACCCCCGCGGTGGAACTGACCGACGTGGTCCTGCGGTACGGCGCCAAGGCCGCCCTCGACGGCATCGGCCTCACCGTCAGCCCCGGAACCCTCACCGCGGTGCTCGGCCCCAACGGCGCCGGCAAGACCACCGCCGTCGAGTGCTGCGAGGGCTACCGCCGCCCCGACTCCGGCTCCGTCCGCGTCCTCGGCCTCGACCCGATCGCGGACAACGCGGCGCTGCGGCCCCGGATCGGCGTGATGCTGCAGTCCGGCGGCGTCTACCCCGGCGCCCGGGCGGTGGAGATGCTGCGCCACACCGCCAGGCTGCACCGCAATCCGCTGCCGGTGGAGATGCTGGTCGAGCGGCTCGGCCTGGGCTCCGCCGGGCGCACCGCCTACCGGCGGCTCTCCGGCGGGCAGCAGCAGCGGCTGGCCCTGGCGATGGCCGTCGTCGGCCGCCCCGAGCTGGTCTTCCTCGACGAGCCCACCGCCGGCATGGACCCGCACGCCCGGCGCGCCACCTGGGACCTGGTCCGGGAGCTGCGCGAGGACGGCGTCACGGTGGTGCTCACCACCCATCTGATGGACGAGGCCGAGCAGTTGGCCGACCAGGTGCACATCGTGGACGGCGGCCGGGTGATCTCCTCCGGCACGCCCCGCGAGCTGACCCGCGGCGGCGCCGAGAACACGCTGCGCTTCACCAGCCGCCCCGGCCTCGACCTCGGCTCGCTGCGCAAGGCGCTGCCGGACGGGGTGGTCGCGGCGGAGCCCGCCCCCGGCGCGTACCGGATCGAGGGCGAGGTGGACCCGCAGCTGCTGGCCACCGTCACCTCCTGGTGCGCCCAGCACGGCGTGCTGCCCGACTCGCTGGGCGTGGAGACGCGCACCCTGGAAGACGTCTTCCTCGAACTGACGGGACGGGAGCTCCGGCCGTGACCACCACCTTCGCCCCGGACCCGGGGCCGGCCCCGCTGCCCCGGATGATCGCCGCGCAGACCGCGCTGGAGATCCGGATGCTGCTGCGCAACGGCGAGCAGCTGCTCCTCACCATCGTCATCCCGGCGCTGCTGCTGGTGCTCTTCAGCGCGGTCGACATCGTCGACACCGGCGCCGGGAAGCGGGTGGACTTCCTGGCGCCCGGGCTGCTGGCGCTGGCGATCCTGTCGACGGCCTTCACCGGCCAGGCGATCGCCACCGGCTTCGAGCGGCGCTACGGCGTGCTGAAGCGGCTCGGCGCGAGCCCGCTGCCGCGCTGGGGCCTGATGACGGCGAAGACCGGCTGCGTGCTGGCGGTCGAGGTGCTCCAGCTGGCGCTGCTCACCGTCATCGCGCTGCTGCTGGGCTGGTCGCCGACGGGCGGGGCGTCCGCGGCGCTCCCGGTGGTGCTGCTGGTGGTGCTCGGCACCGCGGCGTTCTCCGGGCTGGGCCTGCTGATGGCGGGGACGCTGAAGGCGGAGGCGACGCTGGCGGCGGCGAACCTGGTCTTCATCCTGCTGCTGGTGCTGGGCGGCGTGATCGTCCCGCTGGCGAAGTTCCCCGCGGCGATCCGCCCGGTGCTGGAGGCGCTGCCGATCTCGGCGCTCTCCACGGGCCTGCGGGACGTCCTGCAGCACGGGGCGGGCGTCCCGTGGCCGCAGCTGGGGATCCTCGCGGTGTGGTCGGTGGTCGCGCTCGCGGCCGCCGCGCGCTTCTTCAAGTGGGAGTAGGCCGCCGGGAGCAGGCCGCTCACCCCGGCGGGCCGTGTCCGCCCAGCTCCGCGACGAGCAGGTCCACGACGTCCGTGAACGACCCCGCCGCGCGCTGCCGCTGCGCGCCGTTCCCGAAGCGCCGCACCGCGTCGAGCAGGGCGTCGACCTCCCCCGCGTCGCCGTAGTCCTCCAGCGGCCCGCGCACCCACTCCACGAGCCGCCCCACCAGCTCCCACGCGCCCACCGTCCGCCCCGCGGCCACGTCCACGCCCTCCCCCGCGAGCCCGTCCCGCGCGGCGCGCCAGTGCGCCGCCCGCAGCACCGCGTCGCCCACCGCCGGCGCCGCCGCCCCCGCCCGGACCTCCGCGAGCGCCCGCCCCACCAGGCCCCGTCCCAGCGCGGCGACCAGCACCGCGCCGTCCACCGACGGGCTGACGTCCGCGACCCGGATCTCCACCGTCGGGTACCGCTGCGAGCGCCGCGCGTGCCAGTAGACCATCCGCCGGTCGCACAGCGCCCCGCTGCCGACCAGCATCCGCACGGTGGCGTCGTACTCCTCCGGCGTCTCGAAGACCGGAGTCGGGCCCGCCTGCGGCCAGCGCGCCCAGACCATCGTCCGCCAGCTCTGGTAGCCGGTGTCGCGCCCGTCCAGGAACGGCGAGTTCGACGCCAGCGCCTGCAACGCCGGCAGCCAGGGCCGCAGTTGGGCCAGCACGCGCACCGCCTCACCGGGGTCGGGCACCTCCACATGGACGTGGCAGCCGCACACCCCCTGGCCGTCCACCAGGGCCCCGAACTCGGACCGCAGCCGCCGGTAGCGCTCCTCCGCCGACACGTCGGGCGCGGGGTCGGCGGCCAGCACCGGCGTGCCGCTGCCGACCACCCGGCAGCCGCCGGCCTTGGCCGCCGCCCCGGCGCCGGCCCGCAGCCGCCGCAGCTCCGCGCGCAGTTCGCGGAGCGTCGGCACGGGCACGGTCGCGGTCTCGATCTGCGTGGGGAACAGCTCGTGGGTGTAGCCGCCGCCCGGGCCGTGGGCGGCGTCGAGGACGAGGTCGGCGCGCGGCACCGTCCGCCGCGTCACCGGATCGACGAGCAGGAACTCCTCTTCCACCCCGAAGCGGGGGCCGTGCGCCGTCGCCACATGCCCAGGGTGGTGCCGAGGCGCGCCGCGACACAACACCCCGGGTCCGGCGGCACATTCCGGGCGCTCTACGATGCTTCCGTGCCAAATCCGTTTGCCGCCGTCGCAGCTCGGTTCCAGCCCTCGGCCCGGACGGTGCGCATCGCCGCGCTGTCCTCGGTCGTCATGACCGTGATCATCGTGGTGAGCGGCGGCGTCGTCCGCCTCACCGGCTCGGGGCTGGGCTGCCCCACCTGGCCGCAGTGCACCGCGGGCGATCTGGCGCCGACCGGCGCCATGGGCGTCCACGGCATCATCGAGTTCACCAACCGCCTGCTGACCTACCCGCTGTGCGCGGCGGTCGGCTGGACGATCCTGGCGGCGCGGGCGCGCAGCCCGTGGCGGCACGAGCTGACCCGGCTGGGCTGGCTGCAGTTCTGGGTCGTGGTGCTCAACGCGGTGGTCGGCGGGCTCTCGGTGCTCAGCCGGCTCAACCCCTTCATGGTGGCGGCGCACTTCGTCGCCGCGATGCTGCTGCTGGTCGCCGCGGTGATCACCTGGGAGCGCACCCGGGAGGGCGACGCGCCGGCCCGGCCGCTGGTGCCGCCGCCGGTGCGGACGCTGACGTGGATCCTGATCGGCACCGTCACCGCGCTCACCCTGGTGGGGACGGCCGTGACGGGGACGGGCCCGCACGCCGGCGACAGCAGCGCGGTGCAGCGGATGCCGTTCGACTGGGACGAGGTGACCCAGCTCCACGCCGACCTGGTGTGGCTGACCTGCGGCCTCGCGGTGGCGCTCGTCCTGGTGCTGCGGGCGGTGAAGGCGCCGGCGGCGGCGCGGGCGCGGGTGCGGGACGTGCTGATCATGATCGGGCTGCAGGGCGTCATCGGCTATGTGCAGTACTTCCTGCACCTGCCGGAGGGCGTGGTGATGATGCACCTCGCGGGGGCGTCGCTGCTGTGGATCGCGGTGCTGCGGGTGCCGTTCGCGCTGCGGGACCGCGGGACGGTCCCGGAGGCGGTCGACGTGTCCGTGGCGGACGAGGCCGAGACAGTGGCCGCTACCGGCCGGTAATATGCCCGCATGAGCGAGCAGCAGCAGACCGGGGCCGAGACGGGGAACGAGAACGCGCGCCGCGTGCGGAAGTTGACGGCTTCCGTGCGCGGCTTTGTCGCGTCCGGCGGGGGCGCGGAGGGGGCGCGGGGCGCGGTGGAGCATGTCGGGCGGGACGTGCACCGGATTGTGCTGGTGGGTGCGGACGGGCGCTGGGGGGATCTGGTGGCGGCGAGCCGAGGGGAGGCGGAGGCGGCGCTGCGGGAGGCGGGGGTCGAGGTGGTCGAGTCCCTCGACGGCGAGGTCGCGAACCGGATGCGGAGCGGCTCCTACGAGTGGAACCGCATGGCCGGCCTGCAACTGCGCGGTTGACGCGGTGCCCTGCTGCCGCCCCTCCGCCCCGGCACCCCACCCGCCCTGCGGGCGCGAAGCGCCCGGGTCGGGTGCCGGGGCGGCTCGAACGGGCCTAGAGGAACGGGTCGATCGCGACGGCGATGAAGAGCAGGGTCAGATAGGTGATGGACCAGTGGAAGAGCCGCATCTCCTTGAGCTTCGCGCCCACCACGCCCGACTTCGCCCGCGACTGCAGGCGGTACGCCTCGGCCATCCACGTCCCGCCGAGCACCGCCGCCACCACCGGGTACACCGGTGAGGTGTGCGCCACCGGCCACAGCGCCAGCGACACCAGCACCATCACCCAGCTGTAGACGACGATCTGACGCGCCACCGAGCGGTTCGTCGCCACCACCGGCAGCACCGGCACGCCGGCCTTCGCGTAGTCGTCCCGCACCTTCATCGACAGCGGCCAGGTGTGCGGCGGCGTCCAGAAGAACAGCACCAGGAAGAGCACCACGGCCGGCCAGGAGAGCGAGTTCCGCACGGACGTCCAGCCGATCAGCACCGGCATGCAGCCCGCGATCCCGCCCCACACCACGGCCTGCGACGTCCGCCGCTTGAGCCAGATGGTGTAGACGAAGACGTAGAAGAGCTGCGCGGCCAGCGCCAGCCCCGCGGACAGCGGGTTCACCAGGAGCGTCAGCCATACGGTCGAGACCGCGACGAGCGCGATCCCGAACCACAGCGCCTCGCGCGCCGAGACCACTCCGGTGACGATGGGGCGGCCCGAGGTGCGGGCCATCTGGGCGTCGATGTCCCGGTCCAGATACATGTTCAGGGACGCGGCGCCGCCCGCGGACAGGTAGCCGCCGATCACCACCCACAGCACCAGCCACAGGTTGGGGATGCCGTGCTGGGCCAGGAACATCACCGGAATGGTGGAGATGATCAGCAGCTCGAAGATCCGCGGCTTCGTCAGGGCGAAGAATCCGCCGAGACGGGCGCGGAGCGGGCGCTGCCGCGGCTCCGGTCCGGCAACCCCGACGGGCCGGGTTTCGACAGCGGTCACGAACACCCCTGGGAGGAAACGGGATTCTGCGAAAGGACCCGGAAGGCAGGCGCACGCCCGGTCACCCCACGATGGGACTGCCCCATATCGGGAATACCCCATATTGCCCGTGAAGTGGTCCGGTGGGCCCTCTTCGCACGTACCTCGACACTGTAGACGGCACGGCCTCGCGCACATGCGGCGGGGTGCCTCGTGTCCGGGTACCCGAAGGTCCGCGGCAGGTCGGACGTACGACCGGCCGGATAAGAGGAATAGACCACTGGGTGGCCAGGTTGGACGACATGTATACAACAGGCCAACCGAACGCGAGTCGGCACAGGTCCACGGGTAGGCTCAGTGAACGTGACCCGGGACACCCCCTCACGGGCCCGGTGGCTGACGACACGGAAGGAGCCCTGAGAAGGGTGAGCGCGACGCCGACGAAGCCGAACGACCTGGAGTGGACCGACCTGGACAAGCAGGCGGTCGATACCGTGCGAGTGCTCGCGATGGATGCCGTGCAGAAGGTGGGCAACGGCCACCCCGGCACCGCGATGTCGCTGGCCCCCGCCGCCTACCTGCTCTTCCAGAAGCACCTGCAGCACGACCCCGCCGACCCGCACTGGGTGGGCCGCGACCGGTTCGTGCTCTCCGCCGGCCATTCCAGCCTGACGCTCTACATCCAGCTGTACCTCTCGGGCTACGGCCTCTCGCTGGACGACCTGAAGAGCTTCCGCACCTGGGGCAGCCTGACGCCCGGTCACCCGGAGCACGGGCACACCGCGGGCGTGGAGATCACCACGGGCCCGCTGGGCTCCGGCATCGCCGCCGCGACCGGCATGGGCATGGCCTCCCGCTACGAGCGCGGTCTCTTCGACCCGGACACCGCCGACGGCGAGTCCCCGTTCGACCACCGCATCTACGTCATCGCCTCCGACGGCGACCTCCAGGAGGGCGTCAGCGGCGAGGCCGGCTCGCTCGCCGGGCACCAGCGGCTCGGCAACCTGATCGTCATCTACGACGACAACAACATCTCCATCGAGGGCGACACCGAGACCGCGTTCAGCGAGGACGTCCTGGGGCGCTACGAGGCCTACGGCTGGCACACCCAGGCCGTCCCGCACCTCGCCGACGGCGACGTGGACGTCGAGGGCCTGCACCGGGCGCTGCTCGCCGCGGAGGAGGAGACCGAGCGTCCGTCGATCATCAAGCTGTCGACGATCATCGGCTGGCCGGCCCCCAACAAGCAGAACACCGCGGGCGCCCACGGCTCCGCGCTCGGCGCCGACGAGGTCGCCGCCACCAAGCGCGTCCTGGGCTGGGACCCGGAGCAGAGCTTCCAGGTGGACGACGCCGTCCTCGCCCACGCCCGGCAGATCGGCGAGCGCGGCCGCGCCGCCCACAAGGCCTGGGACGGCGAGCTCGCCAAGTGGCGCGCCGACCAGCCGCAGCGCGCCGCCGAGTTCGACCGCATCGCGGCCGGCAGGCTCCCCGACGGCTGGGAGAAGAAGCTCCCCGAGTTCCCCGCCGACGCCAAGGGCGTCGCCACCCGCGCGGCCTCCGGCAAGGTCCTCGAGGCGCTCGGCCCGGTCATCCCCGAGCTGTGGGGCGGCTCCGCCGACCTGGCCGGCTCCAACAACACCACGATCGACAAGAACAGCTCGTTCGAGGCCAAGGGCAACCCGCTGCCCGGCGCCGACCCGTACGGCCGCACCATCCACTTCGGCATCCGCGAGATGTCGATGGGCATGGCGCTGAACGGCATCGCGCTGCACGGCAACACCCGCGTCTACGGGGGCACGTTCCTGACGTTCTCCGACTACATGCGCGGCGCCGTCCGCCTGGCCGCCCTGATGGAGCTGCCGGTCACCTACGTGTGGACGCACGACTCCATCGGCCTCGGCGAGGACGGCCCCACCCACCAGCCGGTCGAGCACATGGCCGCGCTGCGCGCCATCCCCGGCCTGAACATGGTGCGCCCCGGCGACGGCAACGAGACCGTGGTGGCCTGGCGCGAGATCCTCACCCGGTACAACGACAAGCCGGCCCCGCACGGCCTCGCCCTCACCCGGCAGAACATCCCCACCTGGGACCGCTCCGGCGGCGAGTTCGCCTCCGCCGAGGGCACCGCCAAGGGCGGCTACGTGCTGCAGGAGGCCACCGGCGGCACCCCGCAGGTGATCCTCATCGGCACCGGCTCCGAGGTGCAGCTGGCCGTCGAGGCCCGCGCCACGCTGGAGGCCGACGGCATCCCCACCCGCGTGGTGTCGATGCCCTCCATGGAGTGGTTCCAGGAGCAGCCGGAGGCCTACCGCACCGAGGTGCTGCCGACCGCGGTGAAGGCCCGGGTCTCGGTCGAGGCCGGCATCGCCCAGCCGTGGTACCGCTACCTCGGCGACGCCGGACGGGCCGTCAGCCTGGAGCACTTCGGCGCCTCGGCCGATTACAAGACGCTGTACCAGGAGTTCGGCATCACCGCGGACGCGGTGGTGCAGGCGGCCCGCGAGTCCCTCCAGGCCGCGTCCGCCTGAGCCGGGACGGGTGCGGCCCCCGGGGTACCCGACCACCGGGGGCCGCACCCGACGGGCCCAACCGAACTGCTCCCGCACCCTGCGCACGTGATCATGATTGAGCCACGTGCTTCGACGAGGAAAGAAGCGACGAAGAAATGACTGACGCACTGCAGCGCCTCAGCAACGAGGGCGTGGCTGTCTGGCTGGACGACCTGAGCCGCAAGCGCATCCAGACCGGCAACCTCGCCGAGCTGATCCGCGACAAGCACGTCGTCGGGGTCACCACCAACCCGACGATCTTCCAGAAGGCGATCGTCGGCGACGAGCGCTACGACGAGCAGCTGCGCGACCTCGCCGTGCGCCGCGTCACCGTCGAAGAGGCCGTCCGCATGATCACCACCGCGGACGTGCGGGACGGCGCCGACATCCTGCGCCCCGTCTTCGACGCCAGCGGCGGCCGCGACGGCCGGGTCTCCATCGAGGTCGACCCGCGCCTGGCGCACAACACCGAGGCGACCATCGCCGAGGCCAAGCAGCTCGCCTGGCTGGTGGACCGCCCCAACACGCTGATCAAGATCCCGGCAACCCGCGCCGGGCTGCCCGCCATCACCGAGGTGATCGGCGCCGGCATCAGCGTCAACGTCACGCTGATCTTCTCGCTGGAGCGGTACCGCGAGGTCATGGACGCCTACCAGGCCGGCCTGGAGAAGGCGAAGGCCGCCGGGATCGACCTGTCCACCATCCAGTCGGTGGCGTCCTTCTTCGTCTCCCGCGTCGACACCGAGATCGACAAGCGGCTCGACAAGCGCGGCGGCGACGACGCCAAGGCGCTGCGCAGCAAGTCCGCGGTGGCCAACGCCCGCCTCGCCTACCAGGCGTACGAGGAGGTCATCGGGGCCGACCGCTGGAAGGCGCTCGCCTCCGCCGGGGCCAACGTGCAGCGCCCGCTGTGGGCCTCCACCGGCGTCAAGGACCCGTCGCTGCCCGACACGATGTACGTGGACGACCTGATCGCCGCGGACACCGTCAACACCATGCCGGAGGCGACCCTCGACGCCGAGGCCGACCACGGCAAGGCCGCGGGCGACACCGTCCACGGCACCTACGCCGACGCGCAGGCCGTCATCGACGCGCTGCCCACCGTCGGCATCGACTACGACGACGTCGTGCAGGTCCTCGAGGACGAGGGCGTGTCCAAGTTCGAGGTCTCCTGGAACGAGCTGCTCGACGCCGTCCGGGGCCAGCTGGAGAAGTTCGCTCCGAAGGACGGGAAGTGATGGCCCGAACCACCGCCAAGGCCTCCACCGAGGCCCGCGATCCCGCCACCGGCTTCAGCCCGCCGCCGCGCGAGGCCGACGGCCGCAAGAAGCAGGCCGTCAACCCGCTGCGGGACCCCAACGACCGCCGCCTGCCGCGCATCGCCGGCCCCTCTGGCCTGGTGATCTTCGGCGTCACCGGCGACCTGTCCCGCAAGAAGCTGATGCCGGCCGTCTACGACCTGGCCAACCGCGGCCTGCTGCCGCCGGGCTTCTCGCTCGTCGGCTACGCCCGGCGCGAGTGGGCCAACGAGGACTTCGCGCAGGAGGTGCACGACGCCGTCAAGGAGCACGCGCGCACCCCCTTCCGCGAGGAGGTCTGGCAGCAGCTCGCCGAGGGCATCCGCTTCGTCCAGGGCGACTTCGACGACGACGAGGCCTTCGAGAAGCTCCGCCGCACCGTCGACGAGCTCGACAAGCAGCGCGGCACCGGCGGCAACTTCGCCTTCTACCTCTCCGTCCCGCCGAAGTTCTTCCCGCGGGTCGTCGAGCAGCTGAAGAAGCACAAGCTGTCGCAGGCGCCGATGGGCGCCTGGCGCCGGGCCGTCATCGAGAAGCCCTTCGGCCACGACCTGAAGTCGGCCAAGGAGCTCAACCGGGTCGTCCACGACGTCTTCCAGCCCTCCGACGTGTTCCGCATCGACCACTACCTGGGCAAGGAGACGGTCCAGAACATCCTGGCGCTGCGCTTCGCCAACGAGATGTTCGAGCCGATCTGGAACCGCTCGTACGTCGACCATGTCCAGATCACCATGGCCGAGGACATCGGCATCGGCGGCCGCGCCGGCTACTACGACGGCATCGGCGCCGCGCGCGACGTCATCCAGAACCACCTGATGCAGCTGCTCGCGCTCACCGCGATGGAGGAGCCGAGCGACTTCTCCGCCGAGGCGCTGGTGCAGGAGAAGCTGAAGGTGCTCAACGCCATCCAGCTGCCGAACGACATCGGCGCGGACACGGTCTTCGGCCAGTACGCGCACGGCTGGCAGGGCGGCGAGGAGGTGAAGGGCTACGAGGAGGAGGACGGCATCCCGGCCGACTCCCGCACCGACACCTACGCCGCCATCAAGCTGGAGATCGCCAACCGCCGCTGGGCGGGCGTGCCGTTCTACCTGCGCACCGGCAAGCGGCTGGGCCGCCGGGTCACCGAGATCGCGGTCGCCTTCCAGGCCGCGCCGCACCTGCCCTTCGACAAGGAGTCCACCCAGGAGCTGGGGCAGAACGCCCTGGTCATCCGGGTGCAGCCGGACGAGGGCGTCACCGTGCGGTTCGGCTCCAAGGTGCCGGGCACCGCCATGGAGGTCCGGGACGTGAGCATGGACTTCGCCTACGGCGAGTCCTTCACCGAGTCCAGCCCCGAGGCGTACGAGCGGCTCATCCTGGACGTGCTGCTCGGCGACGCCAACCTGTTCCCGCGCACCGCCGAGGTGGAGCAGTCCTGGCGCATCCTCGACCCGATCGAGGACTACTGGGCGCAGCACAAGCCCGAGCCCTACACCTCCGGCACCTGGGGTCCGGCCGCGGCGGACGAGATGCTGGCACGAGACGGACGGAGCTGGCGCCGGCCATGAAGATCGAACTCACCGACACCACATCCTCGAAGATCAACGCGGCGCTGGTGCAGGCCCGCCGGGCGGTCGGGGCACCGGCCACCGGGATGATCCTCAGCATGGTGATCGTCACCGACGAGGGCAGCGCCTACGACGCGGTGAAGGCCGCGCGCGAGGCCTCCCGCGAGCACCCGATGCGCATCCTGGTCGTCATCCGGCGTCCCGGGAAGTCGCCGCGGGCGCGCGCCGTCACCCGCCTCGACGCCGAGATCCAGGTCGGCGGCGACTACGGCACCGGCGAGACGATCCTGCTGCGGCTCAACGGCGAGCTCACCGCGCACGCCGACTCGGTGGTGCTGCCGCTGCTGCTGCCGGACGCGCCCACCGTGGCGTGGTGGCCGGAGTCGGCGCCCGAGGACGTCTCCCAGGGCACCGTCGGCGACCTCTCGCAGCGCCGCATCACCGACGCGGCCGCGGCGGAGGACCCGGTGCACGAGCTGTCCGTGCGCGCCCGCCACTACCACCCGGGCGACACCGACCTGGCGTGGACGCGGGTCACCCCGTGGCGCTCCATGCTGGCGGCGGCGCTCGACCAGAAGCCGGGCGTCAAGGTCACCTCCGCGGAGGTGGAGGGCGAGGCGTACAACCCCAGCGTGGAGCTGCTGGGCATGTGGCTCGCCGACCGGCTCGACGTCCCGGTGAAGCGGATCGTCTCCGAGGGCCCGGGGCTCACCGCGGCGCGCCTCAACACTCCCGAGGGGCAGATCGAGCTGGACCGCTCGGACGGCCTGCTGGCGCATCTGCGGATGCCCGGCAGCCCCGACCGGCAGGTCGCGCTGAAGCGGCGGGAGACCGCCGAGCTGATCGCCGAGGAGCTGCGCCGCCTCGACCCGGACGACGTCTACCGGGCGACGCTGCTGCACGGGGTGCAGCGGCTGACGGTGACGGAGAAGCCGGCGTCGGCGAAGGACGCGGCGGAGCAGGTCGAGGAGATCATCGACGGGACGGAGCCGGCGACGGCGCCCGCGTCGTCCTCGTCGGCGTCGTCCTCGTCGTCCTCGTCGTCCGGGTCGGAGGCTCCGAAGCCGCGCCGCACGGCGAAGGGGGGCAGCGCGAAGTGAGCGCCCCCCAGATCGTCGTGCACCGCGACAAGTCGCTGATGGCGAAGGCCACGGCGGCGCGGCTGGTGACGCGGATCGTCGACGCGCAGGCCGCGCGCGGCGAGGCGTCGGTGGTGCTGACCGGCGGGCGGAACGGCAATGCGCTCCTCGCGGAGCTGGCCGCGTCGCCCGCGCGGGACGCCGTCGACTGGTCGCGGCTCGACCTCTGGTGGGGCGACGAGCGGTTCCTGCCGGACGGCGACCCCGAGCGGAACGTCACCCAGGCACGGGCGGAGCTGCTGGACGCGGTGCCGCTGGATCCGCGGCGGGTGCATGTGATGGGCGCGTCGGACGGCCCGGACGGCGACGACGTGGACGCGGCGGCGGCGCGCTACGCCGAGGAGCTGGCGGCGGCGGCCGGGTCGGGCGCGGCGGAGCACGCGGCGCGGGTCGGCGGCGAGAAGCGGCTGGTTCCGGCGTTCGACGTGCTGATGCTGGGCGTCGGGCCGGACACGCATGTCGCTTCGCTCTTCCCGGAGCAGCCGGGCGTCTACGAGGCGGACCGCACGGTGGTCGCGGTGCGCGGCGCGCCGAAGCCGCCGCCGGTGCGGGTGTCGTTCACGTTCCCGACGATCCGCGCGGCGCAGGAGGTGTGGCTGCTGGCCGCGGGAGCGGACAAGGCCGACGCGGTGGCCCTGGCCCTCTCCGGCTCCGCCGGCGAAGTCCAGGCCCCGGCCTCGGGCGCGCGCGGCGTCTCCCGCACCCTCTGGCTGCTTGACGCCGAAGCCGCGGCGAAGCTCCCCGCGGGCATCGTCTCCCCCGTCTTCGACTGACCCGCCCACGGCGCCGCGGACCCCCACCCCGCCGCCGCACCTCCGCCCCGGCACCCCACCCTGCACCCCAGGGCAGCGGGTACCGGGGCGGAGGTACGTCGAAGGCCGCCGCGCGCCGCCCGCGTCGCGGGGTACGGGGACGTCGTCGCAAACGCACGCGCGGCCCGCGCAGAGCGAGCGGCGCTGCTCCACCGGGCCCCACGGCCCGACCGTGGGGCGGGATGCGCCGAAGCCACCGCACCCCCGCACCAGCCGCGCGAAGCGCGCGGCCCGCGGCCCGCGGCCCGCTTCGCAGGGTAAGGGGACGCCAGGCAATACCCGCGTGGCGGGCCCACACCCCCAGCCCCGGCGCGTGGTCGGGGCGGAGTGCTCCGGCTCCTGCACCGGGCACGGGGCCGCCAGGCGATGCCCGCATCGCGGGCCCGCGCGGAGCGCTGCTGCGCAGGACCGCGTGGTCACATGTTGGGGAGGTTGGAGCGCTTCCAGACGGCTTTGCCGCAGAGGGTGGTGTTGTTGACGGTCCAGGAGCGGTCTTCGCCGCAGTCGCCGGAGCCGGTGGCGCCGACGCTGGTGATCTGGACGATGTAGCCGTAGGGGTCGGGGATGTTGCCCTGGCAGGGCGTCACCGCGAGGTTGTGGAGGGACAGGCTCTGGCCGTCGGCCTCGGCGAACATGCATTGGCCGGCGACGAAGTTGCGCTCCGCGCAGACGTCGACGCTGGTGTTGTCGGCGTTCTCGTGGAACCAGCTGAGGCTGCCGCTGCCGCAGGAGCTCGCGGTGGTGTCGACCGCGGTGATGCGGAAGTAGGCGTCGCTGCCGGAGCAGTTGGCGACCTCGGGCGCGCTCGGCGTCCAGGATCCGGTGCTGTCGTTGTAGTTGGAGACGCAGTCGCCCGTGACGAGGTTGTGGAAGGCGATGTCGTCCGCGGTGCTGGGGGTGGGCGACGGGGTGTAGCTGTCGCCGCCCCCACCGGTCGATCCCCCGCTCGTCGAACCGCCGCTGGTCGAACCGCCGCTTGTCGAACCCCCGCTGGTGCCGCCGATGCCGCCCGCGTAGGCCGGGGTGGAGGCGGTGGCGGAGGTGCCGCCCGCCGTGGAACTGCCGTTGTGGTGGGAGTTGTGGTTGACCAGCCAGCCGACGCCGAGCGCCGCGAGGATCAGGAAGGCGACCACCCCGCCGACCCCGGAGTCCTTCTTCCCGGGGGCCTTGGACGGGGGGTGCGGCACGGTCCTGGGCTGGGGCTCGGCGCGCGGCTTCGGCTTCGGCTTGGGCTTGGGCTTGGGCTGCTCGGTGAAGCGCTTGGTGCCGCCCGCGGCCCAGGCGTCGGTGATGGTGCGGGCCTCGGAGAGGTCCGCGGATTGCTGCAGGAGGCGGCCCTGCTCGGCGTAGTGGCCGATGAGGCCCGTCCAGCCGGACGGCAGACCGTCGCCGGCGGCGTCCGGATCGGGCAGGCGGCGGACCAGGTCCTCCGCGGAGGGGCGGTCCTCCGGCTCCAGCGCCAGGCAGTCGCCGATCAGCACGGCGAGGCCGTCCGGTAACCCGTCGAGGGTGATGTCCGCCCGCCGCACATGGTTGAGCTGCTGCAGCGGCTCGACCGTCTCGGGGTAGGGCAGCCTGCCGCAGGCGATGTAGTACAGGGTGACGCCGAGCGCATAGATGTCCGAGGCCGGGGTGCACGGCTGGCCCTCGGCCTGCTCCGGCGCGGCGAAGGCGATGGTGCCCAGGGTGAGCCGGGTGCTGGTGAGATCGCTGGCGTGCGAGATGCCGAAGTCGATGACCTTCGGCCCGGCGGCGGTGAGCAGGATGTTCAGCGGCTTGACGTCCCGGTGGACGATGCCGCGCTCGTGCAGCTCGGCGAGCGCGCGCACCGTCCCGGCGGCGATCCGGCGGACGGCCCCGGCGTCCCGCAGCGCGCCGCCGCGCACCACCAGCGACTCCAGGGAGGGCGCGGGGACGTACTCCATCGCCATCCACGGCTTCTCGCCGGCGACGTCCGCGTCCAGCACCTTCACCGTGTAGCCGCTGGCGACCCGCCGGGCGAGCCGCACCTCGCGGTCGAACCGCTTGCGGGCCTCGGGGGTGACGCCGCCCGGGGCGATCAGCGTCTTGACGGCGGCGATGCCGCCGGTGCGGGAGTCGCGGGCGAGGTAGATCAACCCCATGCCGCCGGTGGCCAGTTGGCCGAGGAGCCGGTACGGGCCCAGCTCGCGCAGCTCTCCGCTGAGCGGGGTGACCCCCATGTCGAACGGCTCGGTCATCCCGATGCCTCCCCCTCGTCCCGCGGCATTCTCTCCGGTGGGGACGCGGCCGTACCGACTCCGGTTCCGGGGTGGACGGGCGGTCGTCAGCCCGTCGCCTGGCCGGTGTCGAAGCGGTCGACGCGGCCGTCCGCGGCGACGGAGAAGAACCAGCGGGTGCGCATGGTGCCGTAGGTGTCGTTGGTGTAGGCGACGACCAGTTGGCGCCCGTCCTGGGACTGCTCGACGGGCTCCATCCGGCCGTGGCTCAGGAAGATCTGCTCGTCCGCCCAGACCGAGAGATCGCGGTCGGTGCCGTCGTCCGACATGGTGGCGTGCGGGGCGAGGGCCGCCTCGAACGCGGCCCGGTCTCCGGCGTTGACGGCCTCGACGAAGCGCCGCACGGACGGGTCGATGAGTGCGCTGACGGGGATAGCCATGCCGTCATCCCAGCGGGCCTCCCGGCACGCCGCACCCCGGGCGGGCCCACCGGGGTGGGCGGCCCCGCCCGGAACCCGCCCGCGGGCTAGATCTCGCCGCGGAGCTTGGCGAGGGCCTCGGCGAGAATCGCCTCGCCGTCGGCGTCGCTGCGGCGCTCGCGGACGTAGGCCAGGTGCGTCTTGTACGGTTCGGTGCGCGGCGGGGCCGGAGGATTCTCACGGTCCTGGCCGGCGGGGAATCCGCAGCGGGGGCAGTCCCAGGTGTCCGGGATCTGCGCGTCGGTGGCGAAACTGGGCTGCGTCTCGTGCCCGTTGGAACACCAGAAGGAGATCCTCAGGCGCGGAGCGGACTCGCCGCGTTCGGCCTCCCCCATGGGGCCCGCGCCGACCCGGCTGCCTCGGATCGCGTTGCCACTTCCCACGGTTGTCACTCCTTGCCCGTGCTGATGCCAGGTTTCTATCGGGTCCCCGGAACCGCCTCAGTGTACGCAGGACTGGCGGGACTCCGGCTCCTTCATGGTAAACCGCACGGAAGACACATCATCAGTTTCCGTACGCTGCAAGGAAGCTGGCCCTCTCAGGGGTGAGTGGATGTGCACGGGATTGACGCTGTTTGTCCTGTACTGAACACCAATGGGGGAAGAAACGAGCGCCGGGCCCCGATCGGGACCCGGCGCTCGTCGAAGGTGCGCGGTGCGCGGCGGCGCTAGCCGAACTTCAGGATCAGGCTCAGCGTCACGATGCAGGCCAGCCAGAGCAGGCCCAGGATGACGGTGATCCGGTCGAGGTTGCGCTCGGCCACGGAGGAGCCACCGACGGACGACTGCATGCCGCCGCCGAACATGTCCGACAGGCCGCCGCCCTTGCCCTTGTGCAGCAGCACGGTGAGCATCAGCAGCAGGCTGAGGACGATGAGGGCGATGGAGAACCCCATGACCACGGCTGGACCAACTCTCGTCGATAACGGTGACCGGACACCGGACAGGGTACGCGATGCGCCGCGCGGCGCGGCCCGTCTTACCGGTCGCGGTAGCGGACAATCTTGACGAATTCGTCCGAGTCCAGCGAGGCCCCGCCGATCAGGGCGCCGTCCACGTCGGGCTGGGCCATGATCTGGGCGGCGTTGCCGGACTTCACCGAGCCGCCGTACTGGATTCGGATCTCGTCGGCGACGTCCCGGCTGTACAGCTCGGCCAGGCGCGCCCGGACAGCGCCGCAGACCTCCTGGGCGTCGTCCGGGGTGGCCACCTCGCCGGTGCCGATGGCCCAGACGGGCTCGTAGGCGACGACCAGGGTGCGGGCGTGCTCGGCGTCGACGCCGGCCAGGTCGGCGGCGAGCTGGTCGAGGCAGTGCGCGACGTGGCCGCCGGCCTTGCGGACGTCCAGCGGCTCGCCGATGCACAGGATCGGGGTGAGCCCGTGCCGGAAGGCGGCCTTGACCTTGGCGTTGATCGTCGCGTCGGTCTCGTCGTGGTACTGCCGCCGCTCGGAGTGGCCGATGACGGCGTAGGTGCACTTCAGCTTGGCCAGCATGGGCCCGGAGATCTCGCCGGTGTAGGCGCCGCCGTCGTGCTCGGAGATGTCCTGCGAGCCGTAGCGGATCTGCAGCTTGTCGCCGTCCACCAGGGTCTGCACGGAGCGCAGGTCGGTGAAGGGCGGCAGGACGGCGACCTCGACGGCGTCGTAGTCCTTGTCGGAGAGGGCGAAGGCCAGTTTCTGCACGTGGGCGATGGCCTCCAGGTGGTTGAGGTTCATCTTCCAGTTGCCGGCCATCAGGGGCTTGCGGGTCATGGAGGGGTGCTCTTTCGTGTCGGCGGAGATTCGGGGCGCGCGGGCGCGGGTCAGTCGTCGAGGGCGGTGAGGCCGGGGAGCTGCTTGCCCTCGAGGTACTCCAGGCTGGCGCCGCCGCCGGTGGAGATGTGACTGAAGTCGTCGTCCTTGAAGCCCAGCTGGCGGACGGCGGCCGCCGAGTCGCCGCCGCCGACGACGGTGAACGCGGCGGTGTCGGCGAGGCTGCGGGCGACGGCCTGGGTGCCGCCGGCGAAGTCGGGGTGCTCGAAGACGCCCATCGGGCCGTTCCAGAAGACCGTGGCGGCGTCGGCGAGCTTGCCCGCGAAGAGCTCGCGGGTGCGCTCGCCGATGTCCAGGCCCTCCTGGTCGGCGGGGATCTTGTCGGCGTCGACCGTGGCGTGCGGGGCCGGGGCCTTGGTCTTCAGGTCCGGGAAGTCCGGGGAGACCACCACGTCGACCGGGAGGACGAACTCCACGCCGCTCTCCTCGGCGCGCCGCAGGTACTCCAGGCAGGCCGGGATCTGGTCCTCCTGCAGCAGGCTCTTGCCGACCTCGTGGCCCTGGGCGCGCAGGAAGGTGTAGGCCATGCCGCCGCCGATCAGGATGCGGTCGGCCTTGCCGAGCATGTTGTCGATGACGCCGATCTTGTCGGAGACCTTGGAGCCGCCGAGCACCACCGCGTAGGGGCGGTCCACCTCCTCGGTGAGCCGCTTGAGGACCGAGACCTCCTTGAGGACCAGGTCGCCGGCGGCGTGCGGCAGCAGCTGGGGCAGGTCGAAGACGGAGGCGTGCTTGCGGTGCATGGCGCCGAACGCGTCGTCGACGTAGACGTCGGCGAGGGCGGCGAGCTCGCGGGCGAAGGCCCCGCGCTCGGCCTCGTCCTTGGCCGTCTCGCCGGCGTTGAAGCGGAGGTTCTCCAGCAGGGCGACCTCGCCCTCGCCGAGGGTGCCGACGGTCTCCTTGGCGGAGTCGCCGACCGTGTCGGCGGCGAACGCCACCTCGCGGCCGACCAGTTCGCCGAGCCGCACGGCGACCGGGGCGAGCGAGAACTGCGGGTCGGGCGCGCCCTTGGGGCGGCCCAGGTGGGAGGCGACGATCACCTTGGCGCCGCTCTGGGCGAGCTTGGCGACGGTCGGGGCGACGGCGCGGATGCGGCCGTCGTCGGTGATCCGCCCGTTCTCCAGCGGGACGTTGAGGTCCGCGCGGAGGAACACCCGGCGGCCGGCGACCTCGAGGTCGTCGATGGTCTTGATGGACATGCTGGTCTCCTGTTGCACCCGTACGGACGACTGGACTCGGCCGAAACCGCGGAGCCCGGATGACAGGGTGTCATCCGGGCTCCGGGTTCACTTCACGGACGTGGCTTCCGACGTGGGGTCAGAGCTGGTTGCCGACGTGGACGGCGAGGTCCACCAGGCGGTTGGAGTAGCCCCACTCGTTGTCGTACCAGCCGACGACCTTCACGGTCCTGCCGCCGTCGGCCATGGTGAGCGACGAGTCGAAGGTGCAGGAGACCGGCTCGCCCTGGATGTCGGAGGAGACGATCGGGTCGGTCGTGTAGGCGATGATGCCCTTGAGCTCGCCCTCGGCGGCCTTCAGGAAGGCGTCGTTGACCTCTTCCTTGGTCACGTCGCGCTCGAGCTCGACCACCAGGTCGGTGACGGAGCCGGTGGGCACGGGCACGCGCATCGCGATGCCGTCCAGCTTGCCCTTGAGCTCCGGGATGACCAGCGCGGTGGCCTTGGCGGCACCGGTGGTGGTCGGGATGATGTTGGTGGCGGCGTTGCGGGCCCGGCGCAGGTCCGAGTGCGGCGCGTCCAGGATCTTCTGGTCGTTGGTGTACGCGTGCACCGTGGTCATCAGGCCCTTGACGATGCCGAAGGCCTCGTTGAGGACCTTCGCCATCGGCGCCACGCAGTTGGTGGTGCAGGAGGCGTTGGAGATGACGTTCTGCTTGGACGGGTCGTAGTTCTCGGCGTTGACGCCGATGACGAAGGTGCCGTCCTCGTTCTTGGCGGGGGCCGAGATGATGACCTTCTTGGCGCCGCCGTTGTCGATGTGCGCCTTCGCCTTGTTGGCGTCGGTGAAGAAGCCGGTGGACTCCACCACGACGTCGACGCCGAGGGTCTTCCAGTCGAGTTTCGCGGGGTCGCGCTCGGCGAGCACCTTGATGTGCTTGCCGTCGACGACGATGCTGTCGTCGTCGTGCGAGACGTCGCCGTCCAGCCGGCCCAGCACGCTGTCGTACTTCAGGAGGTGGGCGAGGGTCTTGGTGTCCGTCAGGTCGTTGACGGCCACGACCTCGATGTCCGCCCCCTGGGATCGGGCCGCCCGGTAGAAGTTGCGCCCGATGCGGCCGAAGCCGTTGATGCCTACCCGGATCGTCACGAACCGATCTCCTTGTCGAAGGGGCCGGCCGCCGGGCCGGCTGGAGGAATTGGGGTATTTTCCCGACCGGCCACGACACTACCGCGCCGTCAAGCCCCCCGCCCTGCGCAACGGCGCGCGACGCGGCCGACCTGCCCTTTCGTCCTCGAACAACGGGCCGGAAGCGCATCTGAGCACCCTCCCGGCCCGTTTACCGGTTAATCCGAACGCAACGAACCGGTCATCGAATCGGTCAACCGACCATTTCTTCGGTCAGGTTCGCCTCAGTACTGGGCAGCCCGAGGTCGGAGGCCCGCTTGTCGGCCATCGCCAGCAGGCGGCGGATGCGGCCCGCGACGGCGTCCTTGGTGAGCGGCGGGTCGGCGAGCGTGCCGAGCTCCTCCAGGGAGGCCTGCTTGTGCTCCATCCGGAGGCGGCCGGCGGCGGCCAGATGCTCCGGGGCCTCCTCGCCGAGGATCTCCAGGGCGCGCGACACCCGGGCTCCCGCCGCGACCGCGGCGCGGGCGGAGCGGCGCAGGTTGGCGTCGTCGAAGTTGGCCAGCCGGTTGGCGGTGGCCCGCACCTCGCGGCGCATCCGGCGCTCCTCCCAGGCGAGCACCGACT
Source organism: Mangrovactinospora gilvigrisea (assembly GCF_001879105.1). Lineage (GTDB taxonomy): Bacteria > Actinomycetota > Actinomycetes > Streptomycetales > Streptomycetaceae > Mangrovactinospora > Mangrovactinospora gilvigrisea. The sequence continues at coordinate 82,720 of NZ_MLCF01000009.1, forward strand.
GATGGGCGCCCAATCGGGTGAGCAGCGCGCCGATGGCGTCGCCGTCCCGCACCACCACCCGGTCCACCCCGCGGACCTCGCGGGCCTTGGAGGCGATGCCCAGCCGGCGGGCCGCGCCGACCAGGGCGAGGGCCGCTTCGGGGCCGGGGCAGGTGATCTCCAGGGAGGAGGAGCGGCCCGGCTCGGTGAGCGAGCCGTGCGCCAGGAAGGCGCCCCGCCACGCCGCCTCGGCGTCGCACATCGCGCCGGTGACGACCTGCGGGGGCAGGCCGCGCACCGGGCGCCCGCGCGGGTCCAACAGGCCCGTCTGCCGGGCCAGCTGGTCGCCGCCCGCCGCCACCCGCACCATGTAGCGGCTGCCGCGCCGCAACCCGCCGGGGGCCATCACCACCAGTTCGGACTGGTGCCCGTACACCTCCAGGATGTCGGCGCGCAGCCGGCGTGCCGCGATGGTGGTGTCCAGCTCGGCCTCTATCACGATCCGCCCGCCCACGATGTGCAGGCCACCCGCGAACCGCAGCAGGGCGGAGACCTCCGCCTTGCGGCAGCAGGGCCGGGTGACGGGGAGCCGGCTGAGTTCGTCCTTCACCGCTGCCGTCATCGCCATGGGCCGATCCTTCCATGTGTCCGGAAAATCCGGTCGTACGCGGCGGCCAGCAATTTCTCGTCGTGTCGCGGGGTGCCGTCGCCCATCGCGACGGGTTCCAGGACCACTTCACCGCCGAGCCCGGCGGCCGCCGCCTCCAGGCCCGCGGAATCCTTGACGGTGCCGGCGTCGGCCAGCACCACGTCGATGCGCAGCTGCGGCGCATGGTCGTGCAGCACTTCCAGGTGCTTCTGCGGCGAGAAGCCGTCGGTCTCGCCCGGCTGCGGGGCGAGGTTGAGGGCGACGAGCTTCTTGGCGCCCGACTCGGCGAGCGCGTCGGCGAGTTCGGGCACCTTCAGGTGCGGCAGCACGGAGGTGAACCAGGAGCCGGGGCCGAAGACCACCCAGTCGGCCTCGCGGACGGCGGCCAGCGCCTGGGGCGCGGCCGGCGGGTTCTCCGGCAGCAGCCGGATCGCCTCCACCCGGCCGGGGCTGGAGGCCACCTCGACCTGCCCGCGGACGGTGGCCAACTCCTCGGGGCGTGCCGGGTCGTGGCCGCGGACCTGCGCCTCGATCTCCAGCGGGACGGCGGACATGGGCAGCACCCGGCCGTGCGCGCCGAGCAGCCGGCCCACCCACTCCAGGGCCTTCTCGTGGTCGCCGAGCTGCTCCCAGAGGGCCACGATCAGCAGGTTGCCGACGGCGTGGCCGTGCAGCTCGCCCTCGGAGGCGAAGCGGTGCTGGACCACTTCCCGCCAGGTGCGGCCCCACTCGTCGTCGCCGCACAGCGCGGCGAGGGCCATCCGCAGGTCGCCGGGGGGCAGCACGCCCAGCTCCTTGCGGAGCCGGCCGCTGGAGCCGCCGTTGTCGGCGACGGTGACCACCGCGGTGAGCTCGCCCGGCAGCCTGCGCAGCGCGGAGAGGGTGGCGGAGAGGCCGTGCCCACCCCCCAGCGCGACGATCTTCGGTAGGGGGCGCGCCGTCGCGGCGGCCCTGACCTCGCTCATGTCCGTCCCTACTGCCTCGTGGCGGGAGGCCGCCCGTGGGGCTCCCGCCTCTTCCTCCCCTGGTGTGCCCGCTCCCTTCGCTATTCGCGCCCCATGTCCCGGTGGACCAGGACCGTCTCGACCCCGTGCGCGCCGAGCCGCTGGGCCAGCCGCTCGGCGACGGCCACGCTGCGGTGCTTGCCGCCCGTGCAGCCGACGGCCAGGGTGACATAGCGCTTGCCCTCGCGGCGGTAGCCCGCCGCGATCAGCTGCAGCAGGTCGGTGTAGCGGTCGAGGAACTCCTGCGCCCCGGGCTGTTCGAAGACGAACTTGGCGACCTCCTCGTCCTGCCCGGTGTGGTTGCGCAGCTCGGGGACCCAGTGGGGGTTGGGCAGGAAGCGGCAGTCGACGACGAGGTCGGCGTCGACGGGGAGGCCGTACTTGTAGCCGAAGGACATCACGGTGGCGCGCAGCTCGGGCTCGTCCTCGCCGGCGAACTGGGCGTCCATCTTGGCGCGCAGCTCGTGCACGTTGAGGGCGGAGGTGTCGATCACCAGGTCGGCGTCGCCGCGCAGCTCGCGCAGCAGGTCGCGCTCCTTCTCGATGCCGTCGGTGATGCGGCCGTCGCCCTGCAGCGGGTGCGGGCGGCGGACGGACTCGAAGCGGCGCACCAGGGCGTCGTCCGAGGCCTCCAGGAAGACCGTGCGGCGCTGCACGCCGGCCTGGTCGAGGTCGGCGAGGGCGGCGACCAGGTTGTCGAAGAAGCGGCGGCCGCGCACGTCCACGACGACGGCTATACGCGCCACCGCGCCCTGGGAGCGGGCGCCCAGCTCGACCATGGTGGGGATGAGGGAGGGCGGCAGGTTGTCGACGACGAACCAGCCGAGGTCCTCCAGGCACTTGGCGGCGGTGCTGCGTCCGGCCCCGGACATGCCGGAGATGATGACCAGCTCTGGCACCTGTTCGGACTCCGGGGTGGTGCTGTCCCCCGTGCCTGCCACCGTCACGTCGTTCACTCCTCGATGCATGGTTCGTTCACAGAACGTCTCGACCGCCGCCGGTGTTCCGTATGCACCCGACAATACGGGCATTGGGATCTATTCATTGAATTGCGCCGCCGGGGGCCGAGGTTCGGCCCCGTCACTCCCCATCATCGATGATCTCGCCCGTGGCCGTGTTGACCGCAGGGGTCCTCGGCGCGGCGGAGGCCAGGGCGGTGGCGATCGACTCGGCGGTGCGGCGCCCGATCCCCGGTACCTCGGTGAGCTCCTCGACGGTGGCGGCGCGCAGCTTCTTCACCGAGCCGAAGTGCTTCAGCAGCGCCTTCTTGCGGGTCTCGCCGAGGCCGGGGACGGTGTCCAGCTCGCCGGCCCGGATCCGCTTGTTGCGCTTGCTGCGCTGGTAGGTGATGGCGAACCGGTGCGCCTCGTCGCGCACCCGCTGCAGCAGGTAGAGGCCCTCGCTGCTGCGCGGCAGCACCACCGGGTCGTCCTCCCGCGGCAGCCACACCTCCTCCAGGCGCTTGGCGAGGCCGGCGACGGCGACGTCGTCGATGCCCAGCTCGTCCAGCGCGCGGGCGGCGGCGGCCACCTGCGGGGGGCCGCCGTCGACCACCAGCAGCTGCGGGGGGTAGGCGAACTTGCGGGGGCGGCCGGTGTCCGGGTCGATCGGGCCGCCCACGCCCTCCTCCTCGCCCTCGGGCGCCTCCCACTCGCCCTGCTCCTGCTTCTCGGCGAGGTAGCGGCGGAAGCGGCGGGTGATCACCTCGTGCATGGAGCGGACGTCGTCCTGCCCCTCGAAGCCCTTGATGGCGAAGCGGCGGTACTCACTCTTGCGGGACATGCCGTCCTCGAAGACCACCATCGACGCCACCACGTCGTCGCCCTGGAGGTGGGAGATGTCGTAGCACTCGATGCGCAGCGGGGCCGTCTCCAGCCCCAGCGCCTCGGTGATCTCCTCCAGGGCGCGGCTGCGGGTGGAGAGGTCGGAGGCGCGGCGGGTCTTGTGCAGCGCGAGCGCCTGGGAGGCGTTCCGCTCCACCGTCTCCAGCAGCGTCTTCTTGTCGCCGCGGCGGGGGACGCGCAGATCGACGTGGGAGCCGCGCAGGCCCGTCAGCCACTCGGTGAGCGCCTCCGTCTCGGCGGCGTCCTCCGGGAGGGCGGCGACCAGCACCTCCTTGGGGACGCCGGCGGCGCCGGCGTCCCCGTACAGCTGCTGAAGGGCGGCCTCGACGAGCTCGGGGGCGCCGACGTCCTCGATCTTGTCGGTGACCCAGCCGCGCTGGCCGCGCACCCGGCCGCCGCGGACGTGGAAGATCTGCACGGCCGCCTCCAGCTCGTCCTGGGCGAGGGCGACGACGTCGGCGTCGGTGCCGTCGGCGAGGACGACCGCGTTCTTCTCCATGGCGCGGCGCAGCGCGTCGATGTCGTCGCGCAGCCGGGCGGCCCGCTCGTACTCCTGCTCGGCGGCGGCCTCCTTCATCTGCTGCTCCAGGCGGCGCAGGTAGGGGCCGGCGTGGCCGGACATGAAGTCGCAGAACTCCTCGACCAGGGCGCGGTGCTCCTCGGGGGTGACCCGGCCCACGCAGGGCGCGGAGCACTTGCCGATGTAGCCGAGCAGGCAGGGGCGGCCGATCTGCTCGGAGCGCTTGAAGACGCCCTTGGAGCAGGTGCGCACCGGGAAGACTCGGAGCAGCAGGTCGACCGTCTCGCGGATGGCCCAGGCGTGCGCGTACGGGCCGAAGTAGCGGACGCCCTTCCGGTGCGGGCCGCGCATCACCTGGACGCGCGGGAACTCCTCGCCGAGGGTGACGGCCAGCTCGGGGTAGGACTTGTCGTCCCGGTACTTGACGTTGAAGCGCGGGTCGTACTGCTTGATCCAGGTGAACTCCAGCTGGAGCGCCTCGACTTCGGTGGTCACCGTCGTCCACTCGACGCTCGCCGCGCTGAAGACCATCGTGCGGGTGCGCGGGTGCAGATGCGCCGGATCCTGGAAGTAGCTGGTGAGGCGGTTCCGGAGGTTCTTGGCCTTGCCGACGTAGATGACGCGGCGGTGCTCGTCGCGGAATTTGTAGACACCCGGGTCGGTGGGGATCTCGCCGGTCGCGGGGCGGTATGTGGTCGGGTCGGCCATGCCGCCAGGGTAGTCGGCGGTCCGGACAGCGGAGGGGGCGCGGGGGCGCGCGCCCCGGCGTGGCGGGGCTGGGAGGGGTGGGGCAGCCGGGTAGGGAGTGAACGGGACAGCTCTACGAGATGGAGGCGACTTTGCGACACGGCTGTAATACGACAGGCGCATAGTGATCTTCGACGTCGGCGATGACGGGACGTCAGCTCGGCGCGGAGGGGGCGGGGATGGCGGGGACGGCCGACGGGGACGGCGCGGCGGTGGGGGCGTCGGCGGTGGGAGCGTCGGCGGACGCGGAGGGCCTCGCCGCGCTGGGCGTGACCGCGGAGGCCGAGCGCGTCTACCGGGCGCTGCTGCGGGTCGGCTCGGCCGATCCGGCGGAGCTGGGCGCCGGCGGCGCGGACGTGGTGGGGGCTCTGGCCGTGCTG
>NZ_MLCF01000090.1 GCF_001879105.1 Mangrovactinospora gilvigrisea
GGGCGGAGGGGCGGAGGGGCGGCAACAGGCCACCACGCGCAGGCTAGTGCGCCCCGCCGAGGTTGAGCAGCACCACACCCGCCACCACCAGCACCAGCCCCGCCACCGACACCACCGTCAGCTTCTCCCCCAGGAAAAGCACCCCGATCAGCACGATCAACGTCGTCCCCAGCGCCGACCACAGCGCATAGCCGACCCCCACCTTCATCCCCGCCGAGATCGCCCGCGCCAGCAGCACGAACGCCACCAGGTAGCACGCCACGCACCCCGCCGTCGGCCACACCCGGGTGAACCCCTGCGTGCTCTTCAGCAGGCTCGTCCCTATCACCTCGGTGACGATCGCCCCCGCCAGCAGCACATACGGCATCGCGCGCCCTCTCCCTCAACCTCTCGCGGACAGCGGCGTGGCCACATCCTCCAGCGACTTCCCCTCGGCATCCACGCCGAACAGCGCCGCGACCACTCCGCCCACGATCATCACACCCGCCCCGAGCAGATACCCGAGGAAGAGCCGCTCGCGGTGCGAACCGTCCCCGATCAGCGCCCCGAAGATGTACGGCCCGGACGAGCCCACCAGCTGCCCGATGGAGAAGAAGATCGCGATCGCCTTGCCGCGGATCTCCAGCGGGAACACCTCGCCGGCCGTCAGATACCCCGCCGACGCGCCCGCCGACGCCGCGAAGAAGATCACGCACCACGCCACCGTCTGCGTCGCCGCACTCAGCACGTCCAGCTGGAACAGGTACGCGGTCAACGCCAGCGCCACCCCGGAGAAGAGGTACGACCCGGAGATCATCTTCCGCCGCCCGACCGTGTCGAAGAGCGGACCGAGCACGATCGGCCCGAGCAGGTTCCCCACCGCGAACGCGATCAGGTACAGCGGCGCCGAGTTCTCCGACACCCCGTAGTACCGGGTCAGCACCAGCGTGTAGGTGAAGAAGATCGCGTTGTAGAGGAAGGACTGAGTGATCATCAGCGACGCGGCCAGCACGCACCGCGTCGGGTACTCCCGCAGCATCACCCGGAACGCCCGGAGGTAGCCGGTCTGCGGCGCCTCCTTCAGCTCGATCGCCGCCGAGTCGGGCACCGGATCCAGCGTGTGCCCGGTCCGCTCGACGTCCGCCTCCATCTCCCGGATGGACGCCTCCGCCTCGGCCTCCCGCCCGTGCATCGCCAGCCAGCGCGGCGACTCCGGCAGCGTCCGCCGCACGAAGAGCACCACCACCCCGAGCGCCGGGCCGAGCAGGAAGCCCAGCCGCCACGCCAGGTTGTGGTTCAGCTCCGAGAGCAGCACCAGCTCGATCAGCGTGCCCAGGATGGAGCCCGCCCAGTAGGTGGAGTTGACGCCCAGGTCCGTCCGGCCGCGGTACTTCGCCGGCACCATCTCCTGGATCGCCGAGTTGATCGCCGCGTACTCGCCGCCGATGCCCGTGCCCGCCACGAACCGGGTGGCGTACAGATACAGGTTCCAGCCCGTTCCCTGACCGAACGTCAGCGCCGTCAGGCCACTGCCGATCAGGTAGATCCCGAACGTCATGATGAAGAGCTTCCGGCGCCCCAGCCGGTCCGAGAGCCGGCCGAAGAAGAGCGCCCCGACGACCTGCCCCACCAGGTATACCGTGGCGATCAGCCCGGCCTCCGAGGAGCTCAGCGCCAGCGTGTCCTGCTCGGTCAGCACCGAGGTGACGGAGCTGGCGACGGTGATCTCCAGGCCGTCCAGGATCCAGGCGGCGCCCAGCGCGGCCACCATCCTGGTGTGGAACCGCGTCCACGGCATCCGGTCGATCCGCGCCGGGATGGTGCTGCGGACGACCTGCGCGGAGCCGGCGTCGCTCATGGGTGCGGGGGCCTTCCTGGGAGGCGGTCAGGACAACCCCTCACCCTAGGATCGGCACCCCCGCGCCCGCCGCGCCACGCCCACCGTCGTGTGACGCCCCGTCAACCCGCCGTGACCGGCTCACCCCTGGGTCAGAAGGGGCGGCTGAGCACCAGCATGGGGTAGCGCGCCTCCCGCCCGGACGCCGCCCGCCGCGCCTGGCGCAGCACCGCCCACACCCCGAAGACCGCGTCCGCGGCGAGCGCCGCGCCGGCCGCGGGCACGCCCCAGCTCCGGAAGGCGTCCCCGAAGTCCCCCTCGACGCCGCGCAGCACCAGCACGCCCAGCGCCAGCCCGACCACCAGCCGCTCCGCCTGGAAGGCGAAGGCCGCACCGGCGTGCCGGTCGGCGAAGCCGCCGTCCGCCTCGTCCCGCTCGCCGGCCCGGGCGACCAGCGGCGGCACCAGCACCACCGGGGCGAGCACCGCCCCCAGCCCGCCGGTGACGAGCGCCACCAGCGCCACCCCGGCGGCGGTCAGCAGCGGCACCACATGGGCGTAGGAGCTCATCGAGAACATCGAACGGCGGACGGGCGCGGGGTGGCGGGGCATCGGGGGCACCTCCCAAGGAGCGCGATCACAGGTCGGACGTCACGTGCAGGACGCCACAGCCGAGACACCACAGCCAAGACGCCCCGGACATGACCTCACAGGCAGAACCCCACCACCCTAGGACCGGCCGCCCCCGGCCCACCCGGGCCCAAAGTCACCGCTCAGACCACCGGGGGCCGTCCCAGCCGTGTCATCCGCCACACCGTCGACCAGCGCATCGGCCGCCGCTCGCCGCACGGCGTCCGCACGCCCTCGGCGAACCCGCCCGCCCAGGCGCGCAGCCCCGACGCGGAACGGGTGCGGGCCAGCGTCAGCCCCGCCCACACCCCCAGATGGACGGGGACCAGCACGGCGGGCAGCCGCCGCCGCGCCAGCCACACCCGGTTGCGCGCGGTGTTGCGGTAGTAGACCGCGTGCCGGGCCGGCGAGGTGCGGGGGTGCTGGAGCACCGCGTCCGGCTCGTAGCGGATCGTCCAACCGGCGTCGAGCGCCCGCCAGGAGAGGTCCGACTCCTCGTGGCCGAAGAAGAACTCGGCCGGCCAGTCGCCGATCTGCTCCAGCATCGGGACGGAGAAGGCGTGCCCGCCGCCGAGGAAGTGCGTCACCGGCCCGGCCTTCATCGGGTCGGTGGCCCGCAGCCGGGGGATGTGGCGGCGCTGGGTGTGGCCGGTCTCGTCGGCGATCCGGAAGGCCAGCACGCCGAGCGTCGGCTCCGCGGCGAAGCGCTCCCGCACCAGCCGGAAGACGCCGGCGTGCGGCAGCAGCCCGTCGTCGTCCAACTCGACGATCACATCGACGGCGTCGTCCGGCGTCGCGGGGGAGCGCAGCCGACGCATCGCCACATTGCGGCCGCCGGGGCAGCCCAGGTTGGTCTCGGTGCGGACCGCCTCCGCCCACTCCGGCAGCGGGCCCGGATCGGCGCCGTTGCCGACCACCACCACCCGCTCGGCGGGCGCGTCCTGACGCTCCACCGACGCCAGCAGCGCGGCCAGTTCCTTCGGCCGCGTCCCCATGGTGACGATCACCACTCCCAGCCTCGGCGCCTGCGCCACGACCGCACCTCCGTCTTCTCGGGTGCTGCGACCCTATGCCCGACCGCCGTGATCTACTGCCGTCCGGACGTCCCACCCGACGGAGGCACCCGCCATGGCCACCCCCTCCTCCACCCCTTCCCCCGCCACCCCGGACCGCGCGGCCTCCTTCGGCCTCGTCGCCGAGGACTACGGCCGGCTCCGCCCGGCGCCGCAGGACGAGGCGATCGACTGGATGCTCCCGGAGCACCCGTCGGCCGTCCTCGACCTGGCGGCCGGCGCCGGCACCCTCACCACGCTGCTGCCCTCCCGCGTCCCCGAGGTGCACGCGGTCGAGCCGGACGACCGGATGCGCGCGGTGCTCGCCGCACGCCTCCCGGACGCGGATGTCCGCGCCGGCACCGCGGAGGCGATCCCGCTGCCGGACGCGTCCGTGGACGCGGTGATCGTCGCCTCCGCCTGGCACTGGTTCGACACCGACCGGGCCGTCCCGGAGATCGCCCGCGTGCTGCGGCCCGGCGGCCGGCTGGGCATCGTCTGGAACGGCATCGACAGCGGCGTCGACTGGGTGGGCCGCTGGTCGAGCCGGCTCGGCGACTCCGGCGGCCGGCCCGCCGGCCCGGGCCACTTCGCCCGCCGCGGCGAGCTGCTGCGCGCGGCGCTGGAGACCCCGGGCTCGCCCTTCGGCGCGCTGGAGCACGCCGCCTTCACCACCACCCGCCGCACCACCCCGACCGACGCGGCGGCGCTGCTCGGCACCTACAGCCGCGTCATCCTGCTGCCCGCCGAGGAGCGCCGGGCGCTGCAGGACCGCGCGCGCCAGGCGCTCTGCGCGGAACACGGCATCGGCCCGGACGACGCCTTCGACCTCCCGTTCCGCGCCCTCACCTGGCGGACGACCCGCCGCTAGGCCGCCTCCTCCGTCAGCCGCGCGGCGGGAGCGGCAGCGGCAGCGCCGGGAGGCCGTCGATGCTGCTGCCGTTGAACTCCTTCTTCTCGCAGTAGGCGGCGAACTCCTCGTCCGTCTTCCGCCCGAAGTGCTCGGCGTGCAGGGTGCGTTCCTCGCGGTAGTCCATGAACGGCACCGCATAGCCGCAGGTGTCGCTGATCATCTCGGCCTCGACGACCACCACGCAGCGCAGCGCGGGCCCGTCCGCGTCGCCGAAGCGTGCCACCAGCTCCTCGAAGCCGGGGTCGTCCCGGAAGACCGGTCGGCCCCGGCCGTGCACCCGGACGATCTTCGGCGGTCCGGTGAAGGCGCACCACATCAGGGTGATCCGCCCGTTCCCGGGCTCCCTGAGGTGCGCGAGGGTCTCGGCGTGGCTGCCGCCGAAGTCCAGGAAGGCCAGCGTCCGCTCGTCGAGCACCGCCAGCGTCCCGGCGCGGCCCTTGGGTGACAGGTTGACGTGCCCGTCCCCCGACAGCGGCGCACTGGCCACGAAGAAGACGGGCTGCTCCTCGATGAACGCCCGCAGCCGGCCCTCGATCCGCTCATAGCTCTTCCCCATACCCCCATCCAACCAGCAGCCCCACTATCCACCTCAGGTATACACCGCATGTATAGTCCGCGTGTATACATCGATGACCTGGGGTGACGCACCATCATGAAGCGATCCGCAACGATTCGCGCCGGCATAGCCGGGGCCGCCGCCGCGACCCTCGCGGTCCTTGCCACGGGCTGCACGACCTACGACACCACCACCCCCGCGGACGCCCGCAAGGCCACCTCCTCGGACGCCGCCGTCCCCGCCGGCCAGCCGGACTGCCGCAGGCTCAAGTGCGTCGCCCTCACCTTCGACGCCGGCCCCAGCGCCAACACCCCGAAGCTGCTCCAGGTGCTGCGCGCGAAGCACACCCACGCGACGTTCTTCATGCTCGGCAAGAACCACGTCATGAAGCACCCCGAGACGGTGCGCGCGATGGCCGCCGGCGGGCACGAACTGGCCAACCACACCTGGTCCCACAAGATCCTGACCAAGATCCCCGAGGCGGAGGCGCGCCGCGAGATCGAGCGCACCGAGATCGCGGTGCAGCGCATCACCGGCACCCGCCCCACCCTGATGCGCCCCCCGCAGGGCCGCACCAACCAGAAGGTCATCGACCTCTGCAAGAAGCTCGGCGTCTCCCAGGTGCTGTGGAGCGTGACGGCCAAGGACTACGCCACCACCGACTCCGCACTGATCCGCAAGCGCGTCCTGGAGCAGGTGAAGCCGAACGGCATCATCCTGCTGCACGACCTCTACAAGGGCACCGTCCCGGCCGTCCCCGGCATCCTCGACGACCTCCACAGGCGCGGCTACACGGTCGTCACCGTCGGCCAGCTGCTCGCCCCGGCGAAGCCGCTCCCCGGCACCGTCTACAAGCCCTGACCCCCGCGGCCGTTAACCGGTCCGAGGCACCCCCTCCGCTCTGATACGCTTTTCCAGCGACAACACGCCGCACCAAGGTCCTGTGGAGCAGCTAGGAGTGCTCGCCACCCTGTCAAGGTGGAGGCCGCGGGTTCAAATCCCGTCAGGACCGCTGGCCCCCTGATGCTTCGCCTCAGGGGTTGCCCGACTGGGGGCTCCGCCCCCAGACCCCCGGGCCAGGTAGCTCAGTTGGTACGAGCGTCCGCCTGAAAAGCGGAAGGTCGCCGGTTCGACCCCGGCCCTGGCCACAGCGCTGAACAGCGAAAACGCCCCGGATGTCATGGACATCCGGGGCGTTTTGCCGCTACGGCGTCCACGGCCGGTCGCCGTCCCCCCGCCTTGTGCCCGGCGATCGTCCGCACCGTGTGCGGCGACACCCCGAGATCCAGCAGCAGCGAGACGCAGGTGTGCCGCAGATCGTGGAACGGGCACAGCAGCCCGGCGCGCTTCCGCAGCGGGTACCAGCTGCGCCCCAGGTTGTCCGGGTCGATCGGCGTGCCGAGTTGGGTGGTGAACACCAGCCCGTAGCCGTTCCACACCTTCCCGGCCGCGTCCCGGTACCGTCGACCAGCCGCCCCGTCGGTGTGCTGCTGACGGGTCGCCAGCAGCAGCACTCCACCCGACCGCAGGAGCCGGTGGGCCCGGCGCAGCAGCCCGACCAGGACGGCGTCACCGATCGACGGCGCGAGCCCGGGCGTCAGTTCGGCCAACAGCACGGCCGGTCCAGGCGCACCGGGCAGTTGCTCCCCGATCCGGACGGTGCAGGCGCGGACGGACACCCCGGCCTTGAGGTCGGGCATCAGGGTGTGCCAGATCGGCCCGGGCCGTCCGGTGGCGGCGTGGGCGGGAGCGTATTCAAGCCGTACCCGGGCAACGGCGAGCGGTCGGGAGCGGAGACGGTGTCGGGCTCGGGCTCGGGCTCGGGCTCGGGCAGCCACACCGTGGTGGGCACATCAAGACCACGGGTGCGGTAACGCTGGTCCATTCGTCGATGCGCGTCCGGAACTCCGCCGCGCATCCGGGCTGACGTCTCTATCGGAGATCGCAAGAGGCCCGAATTGTCGCCACCACACCCGGCCGATCCGTCCCACCCTGCGTGCTGGCGTCAGACGATCAGAGACCGACGACGCGCACCCGCGCGCCCACCCCGTCGCCGAGCAGCACCGTCAGGTCCTCGGGGTCGGACGTCAGCAGCGTCACGTTCCCATGGGACAGTCGCACCGCGAGCGCAGCCAACACCGCGGCGATGGCGTACTTGTGACCGTGCAGGCCCGCGCGGGTCAGCACCGTGTGCGCCCACCTGCCGTCCTCCGGCAGCACCGGCTCCACCCGCAACCGGGACAGCACGAAGGAAACGCGCGACGGGTGGATGCGCGGGCCGGCGGCCTCCACCACGGTCATCGCACTAGTGCAGACGGCGGCGTCCGCGCGGCGGGCGGCGGCGATCCGGGCCGTCATGGCCCGTTCGTCGCGCAGCAGACGGGAGAGCGCTTCGCTGTCGAGCAGCAGGGTGTGGTTCATGCGGCGGCGGTGTCGCCGTGCGCCTCGCCGAACAGCTCCGCCTCGGCCGCTCGGATCTCCTCCTCCGGGATCCTGCCGTGCCGAGCCTCATGGTCGGCGATCAGCTGGTCCAGGTCCTCCATGTGGACGCGGTGCTCCACCGCCTCGCGCACATAGCGGGAGAACTCCCGCTTGCCGCCCGCACGCTCGCGGACGGTGGAGATGAGGTTCTCCGGCAGGGAGACGGACACGCCGCGAGCGGCGTCGGGGGCTTCGGACATGCCCCCAGTTTAACAAATAGTTTGCTAAATGGCAGGCCGGTGGCCGAGTGCTCCGCCCCCTCGACGGCGGAGTGCGGGAGACGCATCGTGGTGCAGGACGCGCGGGGGTGGGTCTGGCCCCACCCCCGCTCGGCACCTGGACCCAATCCCCCCACCGCCAGCGGTCCGTAGCGTCGAAGACACCAGGAACCGACGCCCACCGGGGCACCGGCCCGGGAACCCAAAGGGGAGACCGAAGATGACCGCGGTGGACATGGCAACACTCGGCGCGACCGGCAGCAAGGCCCAGCAGACGGCCGACCGCACCAAGGGCGCGTCGAACAAACTGATGCTGCAGAGCCTGGGATTGAACGTCGCCGCCCCGCTCGCCGTCTTCTACGGCCTGCGCGGCGCCGGGGTCAGCCTGTGGTGGGCGGTGGCCGCCAGCGCCGTCCCGCCGCTGATCGAGGCCGCGCTGACGGTGCTGCGGGAGAGGCGGATCGGGTTCCTCGGCGCCCTGGTGATCAGCATGGTGGCGCTGGGAGCGGGCCTGTCCGCGGTCACCGGCAGCCCCCGGTTCATGTTCGCCAAGGACGGCTGGATGACCGGCATCGTCGGCCTGGTCTTCCTCCTCTCCCTCCGCAGCAAGCCGGTGATCCACCGGATCCTCGCCTCGGTCACCAAGGGCGAGCGCCGCGCCCAGCTGGAGCACAACTGGACCGCCTCGCCGACCTTCCGCCGCCTGATGCAGACCCTCACCGCCGTGTGGGGCACCGGCCTGCTCCTGGACGCCGGCGTGCGCGTCGCCCTTGCCTACACCCTCCCCATCGACTCGGTGATGCTCTGGACCACCCTCCAGTACGTCATCCTCTTCGTCGGCCTGGAGGTCTTCTCCCGCCGCTACGGCCGCCGCCCGACCCGCCTCGCCACCATCAAGACCGAGGCCCAGAACGCAGCCTGACGAACCCCAACCCGACCGGCGCCGAGGAGCGATCCCGCTCCTCGGCGCCGGCACGTGCGGCGTGGTCGGCGCCGCCGGCTTCATCGGGCACGCACTGGACATGGTGCGAGTGCCGCAGGGGTTACGTCGCCGGATGGCAGCAGGACCTTGTGTGCGCGGGGTGTTGGTGGGACGTGAGTGAGGCGTTTCCGCAGCGTCAGCGCGGGCGGCAACAGTAGTACCCACACCGCGGGAACGACCGAAGACAACTCCCGCACCCACACCACAGGGGAACCCCACCATGCGCACCTCCCGGATCCGCATCGCCGCCCTCACCACCGTCACCGCCGCCCTCGCCCTCGGCCTCACCGCCTGCGGCGGCGCCGACAGCACCGGCGGCGTCAAGGCCTCCGGCAGCGGCAACATCTCCGCCACCTCCCCCAAGGACCAGCCCGCCTCCAACGGCATCGGCGGCGACGGAACCGGCGGCGCGCAGCAGGCCAGCAACGGCAACAAGAGCACCAGCGGCGGCAACGGGACCGCGAAGAGCACCCCCACCCCCGCACCCACCAAGGCCACCACCCCCACCGGCACCGGCGACTCCACCCAGGCCTGCCAGGGCGACGGAATGCTCGTCACCTCCGTCCACCAGCTCGCCGGGCAGCAGGGCGACCACCTCCTGGTCACCGCCTCCAACGCCGGCAACACCCCCTGCTGGATCACCTCCTACCCCGACATCAAGCTCAACGACGCCGGCACCCCCCTGCCCCACTCCACCAAGGACGCCATCAGCGGCAACGTCCACATCGTCCTCCAGCCCGGACAGAAGGCCTACAGCGCCGTCAACCTCTTCGACTACGGCACCAACAACCAGTCCGGCACCTCCTTCTCCGTCGCCCTGCGCGACACCGACGGCACCGCCGGCCCCTACTACTCCGTCGACTCCACCGGCACCAAGTTCACCTGGAACCAAGCCGACGTCCTCAACTGGAACCTCCAGAAGCCCTACAACTTCTGAACCGCAACAGGGTCCTTGGTGACGCTGCCGTGCTGCTCGTCCTCGGGACGTCCCCGCTTGGGCAGCAGGAAGGTGATCGCGAGGAACGCCACCAGCGGACATGCCTGGACGATCAGCGCGCGTTGGAAGCCGCCGGTGAACGCACCGGTCTTGGCCTGGGCGAAGAAGACGGATCCGAAGACGGCGACGCCGATGGATCCGCCGACTGCCTGCGCGGCCGACAGCACACGCCGGAGGCGGAACCGATCTCGTCGTCGTCGACCGCGGCGAGGATGAAGCTGAACAGGGCGGCGATCACCATGCCCGCTCCGATGCCCGCCACCGTGATGCCGGGGGCGATGTCCCAGACCGAGAACGAGGCGGAGCCGAGGCCGTCCGAGTTCGGAGGCGGCCATCTCGCGGTCGACGGCCTTCTGCTGACGTCTGGCGTCGAGCACGGTGCGGCGTGCAGTATGCGCCCGTCCCCGTCCGGCGTAGGGCCGAACGGGGACGGCGCGCGCCCGGCAGATCCCCCACCACCCTGCCGGGCGATGGAACGGTGGCGCAGGGGCCGCTCACGGCACCCGCGATCATTCTGCTCGGCTGCGGTAAGAGCAGCGCTAGGCAGAGCTCTAGATCAACTGAGTATCCGTCAAAGAACGCTCCAAGTCCGCAGGTCGGACACGGCACCCATGCCCGACGGCACGTCAGATCATCAGGGAGCGGGCAATGTTCCGCAGCCGCGCCCGGCTCATGGCGAGGTCGGCCCTGCGGTCCAGCGTCAGGTGCAGGAACACGCCCTGCCGGTCGCGGTTGGCGACGGGCAGGATGACGTCGATCCGGTCCGTCAGGGTGACGACGATGTCCTCCAGCGCGTCGGCGCCGTACCCGAACGCACGGATCGCGTCCAGCTTCGCGCGCAGGACGTCGGTGTCCATCGTCGCAATCACCTTCGGGGTGGCGTCCGAGGCGGCGCCCGCACTGGCCAGCGGCATCCGGGCGTAGTAGTCCACCAGGACGGCCCCCTGTGCGCCGTCGATGGCCATCGCCTCGGCCACGGCCTGACGCGGCGTCATCGACACTCACCCCCCCCCAAGAGGCACCACGGCGCCTGGGGCTGCGACCGGCCCCGACCGCTGACGACAGTTCGGGAGGAACGTTACCCAATCGCCCCCACCTCGGGCGGTCGATCCTCGGTCAGGCGCTCTGCTCGGCAGGGGCGACGGCCATCGCGGACTCGGCCTTCACCAGCTTCTCGATGCGGTCGGCGAACGGGTTGGCGGCCAGGACGGCCAGGACGATCGCGCCGATGATGAAGAAGGAGTGCAGCCAGGCCATCACATGGACGGGCAGGACGAATGCGCACACCACGCGAGCCACGCACTCGAAGAGCAGCGCCAGGCCCCACACCAGGGAGAAGCCCCTCTCCGCGGCGCGGAAGGCGGGGCTCGCGCCGGCGGTGCCGGCAGCGAGCCGGTCCCAGGCTGCCAGCAGGCCGGCCTTGCCCTTGACCGTCATCGGCTTGAGCCCGGCCGTCATCAGCGGGCTGCGGCCCGCGAACGCCGAGACGATCACGGCGATGCCGAACACCGAGCTGAGGACGCCGTCCTTGGCGAACATGAACCGGGCGTTGCCGGTCAGCAGGCTGGTCGAGATGCCGACCACGTTGGTGACGACCATCAGCGCGGCCAGCCCGTTGAAGCGGCGCTGCCGGACGGCGGACCACAGCGCCGAGGCCAGCGGCGGAATGCCGGAGACGGTCAGGGCGGCGACGGTGCTCAGGCCCAGGTGCTTGAGCAGGAAGTAGCCGACCAGGGGGACGGCGACGTCCACCAGCAGCGGCT
>NZ_MLCF01000091.1 GCF_001879105.1 Mangrovactinospora gilvigrisea
CACGGCCCCACCCCAGCCCTACGGCGCCGCCCGCCGCCGCGGGCGAACCCGCCCCCGCCCAGCACAGCGCCCGCCGCGAAGCGGCTGGGGGCCGGGGCGAATCGCCCCGCGTCCGCGCCGGCACGGCGCAGCCGCCGGCCGCCAGTCGCCAACCCCCGCTCCCCGCGCGCCGAGACCACCGCGTAACTGCCGGGCGGCAGGTCGGGCCGACGCCGTTCCCCGAGCGCGCCGCGCGGTCGGCGGTCGCCGCGGGCGGGTACCCGCCGGGGGGCCCTGGGCGGGGTCATCGGTTCACCTGCAGGCGGAAGCCCGCCTCGGCCGCGGTCATGGCCTGGGCGACCGCCGCCTTCTTGGCGGGGGCGTCCTCGATCCAGATGCGCCAGAAGGAGAAGGACGGGGTGGCGTAGTAGAGGGACTCGCCGTAGAGGGCGCGGCCCTTGGTGTCGGTGTAGGTGTAGTCGATCTCCGCCGCGGAGCCCATCGCCAGCTTCACCGGCTTGAGCGCGTAGCGCTGGTAGTTCTTCTGCTTGGCGAGCGTCGCCTTCTCGTCGTGCAGCGCCAGCGCCCACGAGCCGACCACGTCCGAGCCCGCGCCGAGCATGTTGTGGAGGATCGACACCGTCTCGTCGCCCGAGCCGAGGCCGAAGTAGAACGTCCCCCACACGCCGCCGACCTGGTTGGCGACCTGGCGGCCCGCGTCCTGCGCCACCGCGACGGTGAAGCCCGCCGGGTCGTGCGCGAGCCGGAACCCGGCCGGGAGGTGGATCGAGGACTCCGGCGGGTACTTCGGCGGGGTGTCGTTCTCCCGCGGGATCGTCGTCGGCAGCGGCGGCGTCGGGCGGTGCCGCAGCGGGTCGCCCGCGGCGAACGCCGCGCCCGCGCCGAGCAGCAGCACCACCGCCGCGGCGACCGGCGGCGCCCACGCCGGGAAGCGCCGCGCCCGGCGGCCCGTCCCGGAGCGGGTGGTGAGCGGCTCGGTCAACCGCAGCACCGCGGAGGCGCGTTCGGCGACGGCCGCGGCGAGCGCCGGCGGCAGCCACCCCTCGGGGGCGGTGAGCAGCGGCTCGGCGCCGCCGGGCCCGGCGAGCACGGCCGGGTCGGGGCGGCGGGCGGGGTCGCGGTCCAGGCAGGCGGCGAGCACCGCGCGCAGCGGGTCGGGCACGCCGGTGAGGTCCGGCTCGCCGTGCAGCAGCCGGTGCACCATGCCGGCCTGCGACTCCGCGGGGAACGGCCCGCGTCCGGTGGCGGCGAAGACGACGGTCGCGGCGAGCGCGAAGACGTCCGCTGCGGGCGTGACCGGCGCGCCGTCCAACTGCTCCGGCGCCATGAAGCCCAGCGAGCCCAGCCCGGGGTCGGACTCCTGCGCGGCGCGCGCGATGCCGAAGTCGATCAGCCGCGGCCCGCTGAGGTCGAGCAGCACATTGCCGGGGCTGACGTCGCGGTGCGTCAGGCCGGCGGCGTGCACCTGGCGGAGCGCCACGGCGAGGCCGGAGCCGAGGGCGCGCAGGCTGGGCTCGGGCAGCGGCCCGAAGAGGCGGACGGCCTCGGCGAGGGAGGGGCCCAGGACGTAGTCGGTGGCCACCCACGGCAGCCCGGCCTCGGTGTCGGCGTCGACCACCGGGACGGCGAAGCCGCCCTGGACGGTGCGCGCCGCGGAGACCTCGTCGCGGAAGCGGCTGCGGAAGACCGGCTCGGCGGCCCGCTCGAGGCGCACCGCCTTCACCGCGACGCGCCGCCCGCCAGAGGAGCGGGCCAGGTAGACGCGGCCCATGCCGCCCGCGCCGAGCCGGGCCAGCAGCCGGTACGGTCCGAGCGTCTCGGGGTCGCCCGGCTCCAGGGGCAGCGGCGGAGCCAGGCCCTCCCAACTCTCCATGCACACTCCCCGGTTGACCGACGTCCCGGGAGAAGCAGACCCCGGAGCGGATCGTTCCGGCAAGGTGGCGGGAGCCGTCCCGGGCAATCTGTTGACGAACCATGACAGCGCACCCCCGAGCACCCCGCCGCCACGTCGTCCACTATGCGGACGACGCATTCACGTGGCGGACAGCGCCGCGTAGCCTCCGGAGATCTTCCCTGCTCCGAGCCGCTGCACGAGGTGAGCGCACCATGGTCACGTCAGAGGCCGTCGACGACGCGACGGGCCGTCAGAGAACCGACTCCACCCGCAAGATCGCGGTGGCCAGCCTCGTCGGCACCACCATCGAGTTCTACGACTTCTACGTCTTCGCCACCGCCTCGGCGCTCGTCATCGGCAAGCTCTTCTTCCCCGCCGAGTCCTCCACCGCGCAGACCCTCTCCTCCTTCGCCGCCTTCGGCATCGCCTTCTTCGCCCGCCCCATCGGCGCCGCGATCTTCGGCCACTTCGGGGACCGCGTCGGCCGCAAGGCCACCCTCGTCGCCTCGCTGCTCACCATGGGCGTCTCCACGCTGCTCATCGGCGTGCTGCCCGGCTACGGCAGCATCGGCGTCGCCGCGCCGCTGCTGCTGTGCGTGCTGCGGATGGGCCAGGGCCTCGGCCTCGGCGGCGAGTGGGGCGGGGCCGCGCTGGTCGCCACCGAGAACGCGCCGCCCGGACGCCGCGCCTGGTACGGGATGTTCCCGCAGCTCGGCGCGCCCGTCGGGTTCTTCCTCGCCAACGGGCTCTTCGTGGTGCTCGCCCTCACCCTGAGCAAGGACCAGTTCGCCGCCTGGGGCTGGCGGATCCCCTTCCTGGTGAGCGCCGCGCTGGTGGCCGTCGGCCTGTGGGTGCGGCTCAGCCTCACCGAGACGCCGGTCTTCCGGGAGGCGCTGGAGCGCCAGGAGGCCGTGAAGGTGCCGATCGCCGCGCTCTTCCGGCGGCACGCCGCCGCCGTCGCGCTGGGCTCCTTCGCCATGGTGGTCTGCTACGCGCTCTTCTACCTCACCACCGTCTTCTCGCTGAACTACGGGACGACGAAGCTGGGCTGGTCCACCGAGGGCTTCCTGGGGCTGCTGCTGGTGGCCGTCGTCTTCATGGCGATCGGCACCGCCGTCTCCGGCCGGCTCGCGGACCGCTTCGGCCGCTGCCCGGTGATCGTCACCGGCAGCGTGCTCACCGTGGCGCTCGGCTTCCTCTTCAAGCCGATGGTCTCCGGCGGCTCCTGGCTGCCGCTGCTCGCCTTCCTCTGCCTCGGGCTGCTGCTGATGGGCATCACCTTCGGGCCGATGGGCGCGCTGCTGCCGGAGCTGTTCTCCACCGCCGTCCGCTACACCGGGTCCTCGACGGCCTACAACCTGGGCGGCATCCTCGGCGGCTCGGTCGCCCCGTTCGTCGCGGCGGTGCTGGTGAAGCACGGCGGGCTCGCCTCGGTGGGGCTCTACCTCTCCGCGACCGGCGTCGTCAGCGCGATCGCGGTGCTGCTCACCCGGGAGACCCGCGAGGGGGACCTCGCCGGGTGAGCGCCGTCCGCGGGCCGGCGCCGGGGCGTCAGCCCCGGGCCAGCGCCGCGGTGCGGCGGCCGGCCTTCCGGTGCACGTCGATGACCCGGTCCATCACCGCCACCAGCACATCGCGCACCGAGGCGCGGCTGCGCGCGTCGCACGGCAGCACCGGGACGCCGGCGTCCAGGCCGAGCGCCTCGCGGATCTCCTCGGTGTCGAACTCCTCGGCCCCGTCGAACCGGTTGACGGCGAGCACGAACGGCGCGCCCCGCTCCTCGAAGTAGTCGATGGCGGGGAAGGAGTCCTCGATGCGGCGGGTGTCCACCATCACCACGGTGCCCAGCGCGCCCTCCACCAGGTCGTCCCAGAGGAAGCTGAACCGGTCCTGGCCGGGCGTGCCGAACAGGTAGAGCACGATCGACTTCTCCAGGGTGATGCGCCCGAAGTCGAGCGCCACCGTGGTGGTGGTCTTGGCGTCCACCCCGTCCAGCGAGTCGACGCCGAGCGCCACCTCGGTGATCGCCGCCTCGGTGTCCAGCGGCTCGATCTCGGAGACGGCCCCCACGAAGGTCGTCTTCCCGACCCCGAGGCCGCCGCTCACCACCACCTTGACGGCCAGCGGCACTTCAGAGCGATCGGACATGGTCCCTGATCCTCTCGATGAGGTCGAGCGGCAGCTCGTGCGGTTCTTCGGCCTGGCGGCTCACCAGCAGGCCGGAGGTCATCAGGTCGGAGACGAGAACCTTGGCGACGCCGAAGGGGATGCGGGTGCGGGCCGCCAGTTCGGCGACCGAGACCGGGGCCGAGCAGAGTTCGACGAGGCGGCGCTCCTCGAACTCCAGCGGGGCGTCGGACGCGCCCGGGGCGGCGAGCACCAGGGTCTCCAGCCGGACCTCGGCGCGGGTGGGTCGGGCGCGTCCGCCGGTCATGATGAACGGCCGGACGAACATCGCCTCGGCGCCGCCGGCGTCCTCGGCGGGCCCGTCGCCGTCCGCGTCGGGCGGGCGGGTCATCTCGGCAGCTCCTGCCTGAGGTCGGAGATGAGCGCCGGGGTGAGGAGGTCACCCACCCGCTCGGCCAGCGCGGCCATCTCGTAGCCGACCAGGCCCAGTTCGCCGCCGCTGTCGGCGAGGACGCCGAGGCAGCTGCCGTCGCGGATCGCGGAGACCAGCAGGAAGCCGCGGCCCATCTCGATCATGATGAGTTTGACGCCGTCGAACGCGTAGCGGCGGGCGGCGCTGCGGGCCAGGCTGCTCAGGCCGGAGACGACCGCGGCGAGGTGGTCGCCCTCGGTGCGGGCGAGGCCCTTGGAGACGGCGATCAGCAGGCCGTCCGAGGAGACCGCGACCGCGTCCCGCACCCCGTCGGTCTCCCGGACGAAGTTGGAGATCAGCCAGTTGAAGGTCTGCGCATCGCTTCTGGTGTCCACGCTCATGACGCATCGTCCTTCGGGGGTTCGCTCGTCGCGGGGTCTGCGGACTTCTCGTGCCGGTCGGGCGTCTCGGCCGGTTCGGCCATTTCGGCCCGGTCGGTCTTGGCGGCCCGGTCGGTCTTCTCGCCGCGGGCGCCGATGGCGCCGCGCATATGGGCCGAGCGGAGGGTGGAGAGCATCGACTTCACCTCGTCCGGGCTGCGGTCCGGGGTGCGCTCCTCGCCGGCCGTCCAGCCGGAGCCGCCCTCGGCGACGGCGGCCTGGATGGCGCTCCGCCGCGGCCGCTTGACGAGGCCGTTGCGGGTGCGGGCGCCCTCCGAGGAGCGGACGGACGCGGGCGGCGCGGCGGTCGGCGCCGCCGCGGCCGCGACGGCCTTGCGCGGGCCGGGGACGAGGCCGCCGGCCGGCTCGGCCGGAGCCTCGGCGACGGCCTCGGCGCCGGCCTCCGCCTCCGCCTTGGCGCGGCGCCGCGGCGCCTCGGCGAGCACGTGCTCGGGCAGCAGCACCCGGGCGACCACGCCGGCCGCCGGCGCCTCGCCGAGCCGCACCTCGATGCCGTGCCGCTGGGCGAGCGCGCCCACCACGTAGTGGCCCAGGAAGCGGGTGGGCTCGGCCATGAACCCGGCGGAGCCGGAGAGCCGGACGTTGGCCTCGGCGAGGGCGTCGGACTCCATGCCGACGCCGTGGTCGACGACGGCGACCAGGTAGCCGCTGCTGGTGCGGCGCCCCTCGATCTCCACCTCGGTGTCGGGCGGGGAGCAGCTCAGCGCGTTCTCGATCAGCTCGGCGAGCAGGTGCGCCACCTCGGCGACGACCGTCCCGGAGACGAGCACCTTGTCGACGCGGCGCAGCGTCACCCGGCGGTAGTCCTCCACCTCGGAGAGGGCGGCCCGGATCACGTCGGTGATCAGCAGCGGGCTGCTCCACGGCCGCGGGGTCTTCTCCCCTGCGAGGACCAGCAGCGACTCGGCGTTGCGGCGCATCCGGGTGGCGAGGTGGTCGAGCTCGAAGAGGTTGGCGAGGGTGCCGGGGTCGGCGTCCTCGTGCTCCAGCCGGTTGATGAAGTTGATCTGACGGCGCACCAGGTTCTGGTTGCGGCGGCCCAGGTTCACCAGCGACTCGGTGGCGTTACGGCGCAGCACGGCCTGCTCGGTGGCGAGGTCGAAGGCGACCCGCTGGACGCGGTCCAGCGCTTCGGCGACCTGGCGCACCTCGGCGCCGGAGTAGTCGGGGACGACGATGTCGGCCGGCGGCACGGGGCGGTCGCCCGCGGCGGCGGTCTGGGCGCGGTCGACCGATTCGGGGAGCCGGTGCTCGGCGAGGTCGGCGGCCTGCTCGGTGAGCGCGGCCAGCGGACGGGAGACGGCGCGGGCGGTGGCCAGCGCCAGCCCGCCGAGCAGCGCGACCACCCCGGCGGCGACGATGCCGAAGAGGACGAACTCGCGGACGGCGGCGTCCTGGAGGGAGCCGGCGCGGGTGACGATGTCGTCGCCGACGGAGATCTGGACGGACCGCATGCCCGTGATGAAGGAGGTCATGGCGTTGTACCAGCCGGTGGCGGGGACGTCGCGCGGGGAGAGCCTGCCGTGTCCGGCGAGAGCGGTCTGCTCGTAGCCGTGGGCGCGCTGCGCGGCCGGGGTGGCGTAGGCGTCGTCGAGCTTCTGGCGCTGGTCGGGGGTGGCCCAGGTGTCGAAGTGGCTTCGGCCCAGTTGGTGCTCGGCCACGAGGGCGACGAACCCGTTGAAGGCGTCCATCGTGTGGAACCGTCCGGAGCCGAGGTTGCCCAGCAGGTAGGCGCGCTCCTCTCCGGTGAACTCCTTGGACTCGCTGAGCGCCTGCAGCGCGAGGACCGCATTGCGCAACTGGGGATCCGTGGCCTGGTCCAGTCCGAGGCTGAGGCCGTCGAGCACCCGGTTCATGTGGGTGAAGTAGGTGTAGGTGGTGTCCCAGCGGCCCGTGCCGTCGTCGGCGTCCTGCCGGATGGCGGCGAGGCCGACGGTGAGGTGGAGGCTGGACCGCAGCTGCTGCGCCACCAGGTCGTTCCGGCCTGCCAATTGGGCGCGGAGCGCGGCGAGGGTCCGGTCGGTGCGGGCTCGCTGGGCGGGAAGCTGCGGCTTGAGGACCTTGTTGCCGTTGACGTATCCGGTGGTGAGCCCGCGTTCCTTCTGCGTCTCCTGGAGGAAGGCCTGGAGTGCGGTCTCGAGCTTCGCATTGGCGACGGTGCGCTCGGCGTTGCGGTAGTTGGCGATCTGCCCCGTCGTCGCGACACCGATGATCGCAAGCACCAGGGCAAGTGCCACGACGAGGATGCGTACCAACCTCGCGCGGACGGTTCTGGGCGAGACGGCGGCTCGCCAGACAGAGCTTCGGGCTTCCACTAGAGGTCCTAGGAATGTCGGGGATTCAGACGAATACGCCAACGAGAGAGGCTCGCCGACGGTCACTTGATCCCATCGCCCTTTAACTCACATGTAACATGAGAAGCATGATTATGGCGGGCAACTAACCGTCAAGGATTCGTTGTGTTTCGAAGCCGTCCACTCGGCGCAAGAATCTGACGGCGCGCCCAGCGGCAACGGCGCACGACGTGCGGAAGGAGCGCGAACTCTTTGGTTCACGCCCTCAATCCTGCCAAGCGTTGGCAGGCTTCCCGGCTACGGTGACGGCCATGAACGCCAACGGGAACACCCAGGGAATCGGCAGCCTCGGCTGCTTCTGCATCGACTGCGAGGACCCTGCCGCGCTGGCCGCCTTCTATCTCGCCCTGCTCGGCGGAAAGATCACCGACGACGACCCGGAATGGCACGAACTCACCCTGCCGAACGGCGCGGTGATGGCCTTCCAGCAGGTCGAGCGGCTCGTCCCGCCGCGCTGGCCCGACCCGGAGGCGCCCCAGCAGTACCACCTGGACGTCGAGGTGGCCGACATGGACGCCGCCCAGGACGCGGCGCTCGCCGCCGGCGCGCGGATCGTCGACGAGCGGGGCCGCGAGCCGCACGGCTTCCGCGTCCTCGCCGACCCCGCCGGCCACACCTTCTGCCTCTGCCGCTCCGCCCCGGCCAAGCTGGCGGACCGGGGCCGGCCCGCCCCGTAGGGGCGCGGGGACCGCGCGAGCGGGGCCGCACGCCCGTCAGCCGCGGCTTGCCAGCTCCCGCGCCCCGGCGCGGGTCGCCCGCGCGATGTCGTCCTCGTCGTCCGTCACCAGGTGGCCGTCCTCCACCACCGGCCGGCCGTCGACGAGGGACAGCGCGATCCGGGGCAGCGCGCCCAGCGCCAGCGCCGCGACCGGGTCGGCGATCGAGGAGTGCCAGAACGTCGAGGTGTCCCAGAGCACCAGGTCGGCGAGCTTGCCCGCCTCGATCGAGCCGATCTCGTCCTGGCGCCCCAGCACCCGCGCCCCGCCCATGGTGCCGATCCGCAGCGCGTCCCGCGCGGTCAGCGCGTCCGCACCACTGCGGATCCGTCCCACCAGCAGCGAGTTGCGCAGCTCCGAGCCCAGCTCCCCGGACTCGTTGGAGGCGGTGCCGTCCACCCCGTAGCCGACCGGCACCCCCGCCCTGAGCAGGTCCGCGGTGCGCGCGATCCCCGCGCCCAGCCGCCCGTTGGAGGACGGGCAGTGCGCCACGCCCGTCCCGGTGCGGGCGAAGGCCACGATGTCGCCGTCCGAGAGGTGCACGCAGTGCGCCATCCAGACGTCCTCGCCGAGCCAGCCGTTGGACTCCAGGTACTCCGTCGGGCTCTGGCCGGTCTTCTCCTCCAGGTAGCCGGCCTCCTCCACGGTCTCCGAGCCGTGGGTGTGCAGCCGCACCCCCTTGCGGCGCGCCAACTCCGCGGAGCGCTTCAGCAGTTCGGCGGTGACGGAGAACGGCGAGCAGGGCGCCACCGCGATGTGCAGCATGCTGCCGAAGGACGGGTCGTGCCAGCGGTCCACCGCCGCCTCGGTGGCGGCCAGCGCCTGCTCGGTCTCCTCCACCGCGAAGTCCGGCGGCAGGCCGCCGTCCGACTCCCCCAGGTCCATCGAGCCGCGGCAAGCGGTGAAGCGGATCCCCGTGCGCGCCGCCGCCTCGATCTCGGCGGCGAGGCAGTCGCCGCCCTCCCGGGGGAAGACGTAGTGGTGGTCGGAGGCGGTGGTGCAGCCGGTCAGCGCCAGCGCGGCGAGCGAGCCGCGGGCGGCGGTGTGGGTGAGGCCGGCGTCGATCCGCGCCCAGGTCGGGTAGAGCGCGGTGAGCCAGTCGAAGAGGATCCGGTCGGTGGCCAGGCCGCGGGTGAGCCACTGGTAGAAGTGGTGGTGGGTGTTGACCAGCCCGGGGGTGAGCAGCCGGCCGCCGGCGTCCACTGTCCGGTCGACGCCGTCCGCGCCCAGGCCGGGGCCCACGGCGGCGATCCGGTTGCCCTCCAGAAGGACGTCGGCGGAGGCGAACTCGGTGTCGTCGGCGTCCACCGTGGCGACATGGGCGTTGGTGATCAGTGTGCGGGTCATCGTTCGGTCAGCTCCCCTGCAGCGTCAACTGGTCGGAATGGATGGGCCCGGAGGTGGCGGCGAGCGGCAGGCCGGTGCCGCCGCGCCGCAGCGCGACGATCTCGGCGACGATGGAGACCGCCGTCTCCTCCGGCGTCGCCGCCCCCAGGTCGAGCCCGATCGGGGCGCGCAGCCGGGCCAGCTCACGGGCCGTCAGCCCGGCCTCGCGCAGCGAGGCGAGCCGCTGCTCGCAGGTGCGGCGCGAGCCCATCGCCCCCACGTACCCCGCGGGCCCGCGCAGCGCCGCCAGCAGCACGGGGACGTCGAACTTGGCGTCGTGCGTCAGCACGCACACCGCGGTCCGCGCGTCCAGGTCGCGCTGCACGGCGAGATAGCGGTGCGGCCAGTCGACGACCACCTCGTCCGCCTCCGGGAAACGGGCCCGGGTGGCGAAGACGGACCGCGCGTCGCACACCGTCACCCGACGGCCCATCAGCTTTCCGGCCCGCACCAGCGCGCCCGCGAAGTCGATGGCGCCGAAGACCAGCAGCCGCGGCGGCGGCGCCACCGCGTGGAAGAACACCTCGGCGCCCAGGTTCTCCGCGCCCGGACACGCCACGAAGTGCCGGAGCCCGCTGCGGCCGGTGTCCAGGCGGGCCGCCGCCTCGGACGCCACCGCGCGGTGCAGCGCAGGCGCGGAGAGCCGGCCGGCCACCGCGCCGTCCGCGGTGGCCGCGAGCGACTCGCCGGTGCCCAGCACGGTCGCCAGCACCACCCGCCGCCCCGCGGCCGCGGCGCGCGCCGCGGCCTCGTCGGCGCCGCCGGGGACGACCCGGCGCACGGCGATCCGCAGCCGGCCTCCGCAGGTGAGGCCGACGGCGAAGGCGTCCTCGTCGCTGTAGCCGAACTCCTCGACGGCCGGCGCCCGCCCGCCGTGGCCCAGCGCGTCGACGCAGGCCTCGTAGACGGCGCCCTCGACGCAGCCGCCGGAGACGGAGCCCAGCGCGCGGCCGTCGGCGTCGACGGCGAGCGCCGAACCGATGGGACGGGGCGCGCTGCCCGTCGCCTCGACGACGGTGGCGACGGCGAAGGGGCGTTGACGCTGCCACCACTCGTCCAGCTGAAGGTCCAGCACCGCTTCCTCCTCACTGCGGGCCAAGGGTCAAGGTTCACGGGTCGCGGTTCACGGGTCACGGGGCGCGTCCGGCTAGTGCGCGCCCAGCCAGCTCTCTATCGGGTCGAGGGCGAAGTAGACGAGGAACACCCCGGAGAGCACCCACATCAGCCAGCCCGGTTCGCGCCAGCGGCCCTGCGCCGCGCGGATCACCACGAAGGAGATGACGCCTGCCGCCATGCCCGCGGTGATCGAGTAGGTGAACGGCATCAGCACCGTGGTCAGGAAGACCGGCACCGCCTCGGCCCGGTCCGACCAGCGGATGTGCCGGGCCGCGGTGATCATCATCGAGCCGATCACCACCAGCGCGGCCGCCGCCACCTGACTGGGGATCACCGCCGCCAGCGGAGTGAGGAACATCGCCAGCCCGAAGAGCAGCCCGGTCAGCACCGACGCCAACCCGGTCCGCGCGCCCTCGCCGACGCCCGACACCGACTCCACGAAGATGGTCTGGCCGGAGGCGCCCGCGAACCCGCCGAACGCCCCGCCGGCCCCGTCCACGATCAGCGCCCGGCTGAGGCCCGGCATCCGGCCCTGCTCGTCCGCGAGCCCCGCCTCCTGGCCGACGCCGATGATCGTGCCGATCGCGTCGAAGAACCCGGCCAGCACCAGGGTGAAGACGATCACCGCCACCGAGACCGCGCCGATGCTGCCCAGCCCCGAGAACGACACCTTCCCCAGCAGCCCGAAGTCCGGCGTGGAGACGATCGACCCCTTGAGCTCGGGGACGTTGAGCCCCCACGCCGAGTCCGGCAGCTTGCCGACCGCCTGGACGATCATCGCCAGCACCGTGCCGCCGACGATCCCCAGCAGGATCGCGCCGGGCACCCGCCGCGACTGCAGGACGAAGATCAGCAGCACCGTGATGCAGAAGAGCAGCACCGGCCAGCCGCGCAGCTGCTCGGCGACGCCCAGCTGCAGCGGCTTCACCCCGGGGATGCCGATCCCGCCCTTGCCGACCGCGCCCGGCGCGCCGGTGACGAACCCGGCCTGCACCAGCCCCAGCAGGCAGACGAAGAGGCCGATCCCCATGGTGATGGCGTGCTTCATCGCCATCGGTATCGCGTTCATGATGCGCTCGCGCATGCCCGTGGCGACCAGCACCACGATCACTCCGCCGTAGATGACGCACATGCCCATCGCCTGCGACCAGCTCATCGCCGGCGCCACCTGGTTGGCCACCACCGCCGAGACGCTCAGCCCGGCCGCCATGGCCAGCGGGGCGCGGCCGACGAAGCCCATCACGACCGTGGTGACCGCGGCGGCGAACGCGGTGGACGTCGCCACCTGGGTGTGGTTCAGATGGTGCCCGTGCGCGTCGGCGACCGAGAGGATCACCGGGTTGAGCAGCAGGATGTAGGCCATCGCCATGAACGTGGTGAGGCCGCCGCGCACCTCGCGGCCCACGGTGGAGCCGCGCGCGGAGATCGCGAAGAAGCGGTCGACGGGCCCGCTCGCCACCGTGGCGGGTTCGTCCTGCGAGGTCACTCCGGTGTTGGTTCCTGTACTGGTCACGGGCTTGTCTCCAAGCGCGGGTCGAAGTGGGCAGGGGGGACCTTCCCGCGCCCCGTCGGGGGCGCGGGACTGCATTCGGGATGCGGCTCCGCCGCGTGGGCGCGAGTGCGTCGGTGCGGCCGGCCGGCCGGGGTCTCGCACACAGCGGCGTGGTCCGTGCCGCGCCGGCCTCAGCCGGACACGTGTCCGGCGATGTGCTCCGGGCGGAGCGGGACGCGGTCCAGCGCCAGACCCGTCGCGTCGCGGATCGCCGACATCACCGCCGGCGTCGAGCTGAGCGTCGGCGCCTCGCCGACGCCGCGCAGCCCGTACGGGGCGTTCCCGTCGGCGAGTTCCAGGATGTCCACCGGCATCGGCGGGGTGTCCAGGATCGTCGGGATCAGGTAGTCGGTGAAGGACGGATTGCGGATCAGCGCGCCGTCCGCCGACACCTGGATCTCCTCCATCAGCGCCAGGCCCAGACCCTGCGTCGAGCCGCCGTGGATCTGGCCGACCACCGACAGCGGGTTGAGGGCCTTGCCGACGTCCTGCGCGGCGGCCAGCTCGACCACCTTCACCAGGCCCAGGTCGGTGTCGACCTCGACCACGGCGCGGTGCGCGCAGAAGGAGTACTGGACGTGGCCGGCGCCCTGTCCGGTCCGGGGGTGGAACGGCTCGGTGGGCCGGTGGTGGAACTCCGCCTCGATCTCGATGGGCTCCTCGCCGAGGACCTCCACCAGATCGGCGATCGGCTCCCCGTCGTGGGTGCACACCTTGCCGCTCTCCAGCACCAGTTCGACGCCGGCCAGCCACGCCGGGTGGCGGTGGGCGAGCCGCTCCCGGCCGCGCCGCAGCAGCTCCTCCCGGACGAGCTCGCAGGTGTGCTTCACCGCGCCGCCGGTCATGTACGTCTGCCGGCAGGCCGACGTCGAGCCGGCCGAGCCGACCTGGGTGTCCGCCGGGTGGATCGTCACCCGGTCCACGCCCAGTTCGGTGCGGGCGATCTGCGCGTGCACGGTGACGCCGCCCTGGCCGACCTCGGCCATCGCGGTGTGCACCAGCACCACCGGCTCCCCGGCGACGGCCTCCAGCCGCACCTTGGCGGTGGAGTAGTCGTCGAAGCCCTCGGAGTAGCCGACGTTCTTAATGCCGACCGCGTAGCCGACGCCCCGTCGGATGCCCTCGCCGTGCGAGGTGTTGGAAAGCCCGCCGGGCAGCGACCGGACGTCCACGTCCTCGCCGGCCGCGGCCCTCCCCCAGCCTCCGTCCCGCTCCGGCGGCAGCGGCAATGCCTTGACGCGGCGCAGCAGCTCGGCCACCGGGGCCGGCTGGTCGATCTCCTGCCCGGTGGGCATGAGCGAGCCCTCGCCGACGGCGTTGCGGCGGCGCAGCTCCACCCGGTCCATGCCGAGCTTCGCGGCGAGCTTGTCCAGCTGGGCCTCGTAGGCGAAGCAGGCCTGGACGGCGCCGAAGCCGCGCATCGCCCCGCACGGCGGGTTGTTGGTGTAGAGCGCGAGCGCCTCGCCGCGGACGTGCGGGATGTCGTAGGGGCCGGCCCCCAGGGAGGCCGCGTTGCCGACCACCGAGGCGGAGGAGGAGGCGTAGGCGCCGCCGTCCAGCACGATCCGGTACTCGACGTAGAGGATCTCGCCGTCCTTCGTCGCCCCGTGCTCGTAGTGCAGCTTGGCGGGGTGGCGGTGGACATGGCCGAAGAACGACTCGTAGCGGTTGTAGACCATCTTGACGGGCCGGCCGGTGTGCATCGCCAGCAGGCAGGCGGGCGCCTGCATCGACATGTCCTCGCGGGCGCCGAACGCGCCGCCGACGCCGGAGAGGGTGAGGCGCACCTTCTCCTCGGGCAGGCCGAGGACGGGGGCGAGCTGCTGGCGGTCGACGTGCAGCCACTGGGTGGCGATGTAGAGGTCGATGCCGCCGTCCTCGGCGGGCACCGCGAGGCCGGACTCGGGGCCGAGGAAGGCCTGGTCCTGCATGCCGACCTCGTAGTCGGCGGCGACGACCACGTCGGCGCGGGCCTTGGCGGCGGCCCAGGCGCCGTCGTCGCCGCGGATCACCGGCTGGTGGTGGACGATGTTGGGGTGCGGCACCGCGTCGGAGCGGTGGTCGTGCCGGCCGGGGTGGATGAGCACCGCGTCCGGGCCGGTGGCCGAGGCCTCGTCGGTGACCGGCGGCAGCGGCGCGTACGCCACCTTGATCTTGGCGGCGGCGCGGCGGGCGGTCTCCGGGTGGTCGGCGGCCACGAAGGCGACGGGCTCGCCGTGGAAGCGGACCCGGTCCTTGGCGAGCACCGGCTGGTCGGCGAACTCCAGGCCGTAGTGGGTGGCGGCGGGCAGGTCGTCATGGGTGAGGACGGCGTGCACGCCGGGCATCCGCACCGCCTCGGTGACGTCGATGCCGCGGATCTCGGCGTGGGCGTGGGGGCTGCGCAGGGTGTGGCCCCAGAGCATGTCCTCGTGCCACAGGTCGGAGGAGTAGGCGAACTCCCCGGTGACCTTGAGGATTCCGTCCGGCCGCAGCGTGCTGGCCCCGATCCCGGCGGACGAGGCGGCGGCGTGGGTGGGTGTCGGCTCGGGACAACGGGTCGCGGTCATCGAGCGTCACCTCCTTCGACGTGGGCGCCCCGAAGGGGCGCGGGGCTGCGGCCTGAAGTGCGACTCCGCCGGGCGGGCGCGAGTGACCACGACGAGACCGCGGGCCGGCGAGCGCGCCTCACACCGCACCTCCCGTCCCGGCAGCGGCCGAACGCGCGGCGGCCAGCCGGACCGCGTCCAGGATCTTCTCGTAGCCCGTGCACCGGCACAGGTTTCCCGACAGGGCCTCGCGGATGTCCGCGTCGTCCGGCTGCGGGTTGTGCTTGAGCAGGTCGTCCGCGGCGACCAGCAGCCCCGGCGTGCAGAAGCCGCACTGCACCGCGCCGGCCTCGACGAACGCCTGCTGGATGGGCGCCAGTTCGCCCTCCCCGCGGGCCAGGCCCTCCACGGTCTCCACCTCGCGCCCCTGCGCCTGGCCGGCCGCGACCAGGCAGCTGCACACCGGCACGCCGTCCAGCCGCACCGTGCAGGAGCCGCACTCGCCCTGCTCGCAGGCGTTCTTCGAGCCGGGCAGGCCGAGCCGCTCGCGCAGCACGTACAGCAGGCTCTCGCCCTCCCAGACCTCGTCGGCGGTCACCTCGCGGCCGTTGGCGGTGAAGGTCACGCGCATGCTCCGGCCCCCTCTCCGTCCTCGTAGCCGTCCCCGTGCCCGTCCCGGTACTCGTCCCACACCCAGGCCAGCGTGCGCCGCGCCATCACCCGCAGCGCGTGGCGGCGGTAGTCGCCGGTGCCGCGCACGTCGTCGATGGGGCTGGCCGCGCCGGACACCAGGTCGGCGAACTCGCGGACCGCGGACGGCGGCAGCGCGCCGCGCCGCTGCCAGGCCCGCTCCTCCGCCAGCACCCCGGCGAGGAAGTCCTCCGCCGCCCGGGCCCGCACCGGGGTCGGCGCGGCCGAGCCGATGCCCGTCCGCACCCGTCCGCTCCGCGGGTGCAGGGCGACGGAGAACGCGCAGACCGCGATGACCATGGCGTTGCGCGTCCCCACCTTGGAGAACTGCTGCGGCCCGTCGGCGACCGGCACCCGCACGGCGCGGATCAGCTCGTCGGGGGCGAGGCAGTTGCGCTTGACGCCGGTGTAGAAGTCGTCGATCGGCACCAGCCGCACGCCGCGCTCCGCCGACTCCGCCTCGACGACCGCGTCCGCGGCGAGCAGCGCCGGGTGCGCGTCGCCGGCCGGCGAGGCGGTGCCCAGGTTGCCGCCGACGCCGCCGCGGTTGCGGATCTGCGGGGAGGCGACGGTGTGCGAGGCGAGCGCCAGCGCCGGCAGCGGGCCGTGCAGGTGCTCGACGATCGTGCTGTAGGGGACGGCGGCGCCGACCCTGATGTACGGCGCTCCGCTGCCGTCGCCCTCGCGGGTGTGCTCGCGCAGGTCGGCGATGCGGTTGAGGTCCAGGAGCGCGTCGGGCCGCCGGTGGTCGAAGTTGATCTCGACCATGATGTCGGTGCCGCCGGAGAGCGGCACCGCGTCGGGCCGCCCGGCCTTGGCCGCCAGCGCCTCGTCCCAGGTCGCGGGACGCAGGAAGTCCATCGGTCCGGCTCACCCCTTCGTCTCGTGCGTGTCGGTGGGTGCCCTCATACAAGGGCAGCGTCCGGCCGGTCGGACACCCGCAGAAGACACAGACCCGCCGTTGCATCCGCGCCGGTGTCTCGTAGCATCCTCCAAACGGCCCGACGGGCCAGGGAGGCGGCGGCCATGCGGATACGCGAACTGCTCCGTACGGAGGAGCTGGGGCTTCGGCTGCTGCACGGCGAGGAGGAGCTGGACCGCCGGATCCTGCGGGTGATGGTGACGGACCTGAACAGTCCGCGGCGCTTTCTGGCCGGGGGCGAGCTGGTGCTGTCGGGGCTGCTGTGGCACCACGGGCCGGAGGACTCCGAGCGGTTCGTCAGCCAGCTGGCGGAGGCGGGCGCGGCGGCGCTGGCGGCCGGCGAGGCGGAGATCGACGCCGTTCCGGAGGACCTTGTGGCGGCGTGCCGGCGGTTCCGGATGCCGCTGCTGGCGGTGCCGGAGCACATCGCGTTCGGGGCGATCGCCGAGCATGTCGGGCGGCTGGTGTCGGCGCAACGCGCCGCCGACCTCGCGGAGGTGCTGGACCGGCACCGGGCGCTGATGGCGGCGCCGGACGGGGCGGGGCTCGATCCGGTCCTGGAGCTGCTCGCCGGCCAGTTGGACCTGCGCTGCCGGGTGCTCACCCCGACCGGGCGGCAGCTGGCCGCGGCGGGGCCGGCGCAGGACGAGGACGCGGCGCGCGGGCTGGCCCGCGCCCGGCTGCGGGCGGGCGGCCATCCCCGCCCCCGGCTGCGGGACCCGCGCGATCCGGGCGGCGAGGCGCGCACGGCCTTCCCGGTCGGCGCCGTCCCGGCGCCGGGCTGGGCGTCGCTGCACGGCTGGTTCCTGCTGGCGGACGGGGACGCGGCGGAGTGGAACGAGGAGCGGCTGGGCCTGGTGGAGCGGCTGTGCCGGCTGGTGGCGGTGGAGCGGGACCGCCACGAGGCGGGCTGCCGTCCGCGGTTCCGGGCGGCGGACGAGGCACTGGCCGCGCTGGAGCGGGGCGCCCCGGCCGACGAGCTGGAGGTGCTGCTGCGGGCGGCCGGCTGCGATCTGGCGGCGGGGCCGGAGACCGGCTGGAAGGTGCTGTCGGTGAGCGCCGCGGGCACCGACGCGGAGACGCTGCGGCGGGTGGTGGACGACGCGCT
This sequence comes from Mangrovactinospora gilvigrisea, assembly GCF_001879105.1. Classification (GTDB taxonomy): domain Bacteria; phylum Actinomycetota; class Actinomycetes; order Streptomycetales; family Streptomycetaceae; genus Mangrovactinospora; species Mangrovactinospora gilvigrisea. The sequence goes on from NZ_MLCF01000091.1 coordinate 17,267, forward strand.
GCCGGGCGGCACGGTCGCCGTCCGCGGGGCAACCGTGGTGGCGCTGCTGCCGCATGACGGGCCGTCGGGCCGCTGTACGGGCGAGCGGGTGCGCACCCTGCTGGGGCCGCTGGAGGACGGGCTGCCGGAGGAGTCCTGGCTGGCGGTCGGCATCAGCCACCCGGTGGCGGCGGCGAGCGCGCTGCACGGCGCGCTGGACGAGGCGGACCATGCGCTGGGCCTGGCCAGGGCGTCGGGCCGGACCCGGGTGCGGGTCGCCGGGCCGGAGGAGGCGGCGTCGCACATCACGCTGCTCGCCGCGCTGCCCGACCCGGTCCGCCGCGCCTTCCGCGACCGGCTGCTGGGGCCGCTGCGCGCCTACGACGCCCGGCACCACGCCGACCTGCTGCTCACCCTGGAGGCCTTCCTGGCCTGCGACGGGAGCTGGACGCGGTGCGCCCAGCGGCTGAACATCCACGTCAACTCGGTGCGCTACCGGATCGGCCGCATCGAGGAGTTGACGGGCCGCGACCTCTCCCGTCTCTCCGACCGCGTCGACCTGCTGCTGGCGCTCCGCATCGGGTAGGGCGGGAGCGGCGGCGGGGGGAACCGCGTCCGCCTCCCGGGACGTGTTCCCCCACAACAGAACCGCCACGGCTTCATCAAGATCGCCAGAAGGGGCTGTGCAAGCTCGAACAGATCGTCATACTGCTGACACCGCAAACCGCACCGTCCGACAACCAGGGGGAGGGCCGGCGCGTGGCCGCACCGCCAGTACCGCCTGTACCGCCGGGGCCTTCGGGCCCCCCGCCGACGACGGCTCCGGCCGCCGTGCCGGCGCGTCCGGCCCAGGGCGCGGTGCCCGCGCCGCGCTCGGGCGGCGCGCGTCCCAACGGGGCCGAGGACACCACGCCGCTGGGCCAGGCCCGCGCGATCCTGCGCTCGCCGTTCCGCGGTGAACCGGGGCGGCTGCGTGCCGGCGGCCTGCTGATCGTCGTCCTCGCCGTGCTCTTCGGCGCCCTGACGGCCTGGCAGATCACCAGCCGCGCGGACGCCGCGCAGCGGGTCACCGACCACAGCGCGCCGCTCGCCTCGCAGGCGGCGAGCGTCTACTGGTCGCTCGCGGACGCCGACGCCACCGCCGCCGCCGGCTTCCTCATCGCCGGCCAGGAGCCGGCCAAGGTCACGGCCCGCTACCAGCAGGACATCGCCAACGCCTCCAAGGGCCTCGCCGCCGCCTCGGCCGCGGCCGGCTCCAACAGCGACGCGCTCACCTACATCACCACGCTCAACCGGGAACTGCCCGTCTACACGGGCCTGGTGGAGACCGCGCGCGCCAACAACCGGCAGGGCTACCCGGTGGGCGGCGCCTACCTGCGGTACGCGTCCGACCGGATGTCCTCGACGATGCTGCCGGCCGCCGAGAAGCTCTACCAGACGGAGACCCGGCGGCTGTCGGACGACCGCGCCGCCGCCTCCGCCACCCCGTGGGCCGCCTACGCCGCCGGGCTGATCGCGCTGGGCGGCGTGGTCTGGGCGTCCCGCCGGCTCTTCCTGCGCACCAACCGGGTCTTCAACACCGGGCTGCTGGCCTCCGGCGCCGCCCTGCTGGTGGCGCTCGCCTGGCTGGCCGGCGCCTCCACGCTGTCCACCGCGAAGATGCACAACAGCGCCACGCACGGCTCGGACGCGGTGCAGACGCTCAACCAGGCGCGCATCGCCGGGCTGCAGGCCCGCGGCAACGAGGACCTGACGCTGGTGGCGCGCGGCAACGGCGACACCTACATCACCAAGTTCGACAAGTGGGCCGCCCAGCTCACCGGCAGCGCCGGCAAGCCGGGCCTGCTCGACCGGGCCCGCGGCCAGTCCGACGCCGGCGCGGCCGACAGCAGCATCGACGGCGCCAAGACCGAGCTGAAGAACTGGATGGCGCTGCACAAGCAGGCCCGCGGCTTCGACGACGGCGGCAACTACCAGCAGGCGCTGGACACCACCGTCGGCAGGAACGGCAACGCGGTGAAGGACAAGACCACGGAGGGCTCCTTCGACGCCATGGACAAGCAGCTGGGCGCGGCCCTCCAGCACGAGCAGGCGCTCTTCTACGACGCGGCCCGCGGCGGCAGCGACGCGCTGGCCGGGCTGGCCATCGGCGGCGCGGTGCTGTGCCTGCTCGGCGCGGCCGCGGCCGTCGGCGGCCTGGGCCGCCGCCTCGCGGAGTACCGGTGAGCAGGGGGGAAGGGGGAACGACGATGCACAGCACGCTTCTGAGGTCGCCGCGCGGCACCGCCGCCGCGGCGGTGCTCGCCGCCGGCGGGGTGATCGCGGCGACGCTGCTCAGCGGCGGGTCGGCGGCCCGGCCCGCCCGGGCCGTCGCCGTCACCGCGCCGCACACGCCGCCGCAGACGGCCCGTCAGGCCGCCTCCACCACCTGCAACCCGCGGGTCAGCCTGAGCCCGTCCGCGTCGACGAGCGGGCTGGCCCTCTCCCGGATCAGGCAGGCGAAGCACCTGACCGTCGGCGTCGACCAGAACAGCTACGACTGGGGCTTCCGCAACCCGGCCACCGGCCAGATCCAGGGCTTCGACATCGACATCGCCAAGGCCATCGCCCGGGCGATCTTCGGCACCGACGACAGCGCGCACCTGTACCTGAAGACGGTGCCCACCGCCCGCCGCCAGGAGGCCCTGGCGAGCCGCCAGGTCGACCTCGTCATCCGCACCATGGACGCCACCTGCGACCGCATCGCCGGCACCAACGGCCACCCGGCGGTGGCGTTCTCCAGCGTCTACTTCGAGGCCAGCCAGGAGCTGGTGGTCCCGAAGGGCTCGCCGATCACCGGCTTCAACTCCACGCTCAACGGCAAGCGGCTCTGCCTCGCCGAGGGCTCCATCGCCCAGGACGACATCAAGGCGAAGGGCTACGGCACCAAGGTCACCGCCGTCGCCAACCAGCTGGACTGCCTGGTGCGTCTCCAACTGGGGCAGGTGGACGCCCTGATGACGGACAGCGCCCTGGCGGCGGGCCAGGCCGCGCAGGACCCGGCCGTCGCCGTGCTCAGCAACTCGCCGCTCGGCTCCGACCCGTACGCCGTGGCCGTCAACAAGCACGACACGGACCTGGTGCGCTTCGTCAACTCGGTCCTCGACACGTACCGCAAGGGCCAGTGGACGCAGTCCTACAACCAGTGGCTGAAGCCCAAGCTCGGCGCCACCAGCGGACCGCCGAAGCCCCAGTACAGCGGTTGAGGCCCGAGAAGGAGCACACTCGTCAGGGACGAGCACACCGAAAGAGCACCACGACAGAGCAGAACGGACCCGGACCGAAAGGCGGTTGGATGTCGGCTTCGCACGGTGGGAGCCGCCGGGTGCTGTCCCGGGAGGGGGTCGACCGCGCGCTGGAGCGGCTCGGCACCGAGCACGACTCCGTCCAGGCGGGGCTGCTCGCTCTCCAGGACCACCCGGGCCGGCGCCTCCTCGAGGGCGCCTCGCTCTCCGGAGCGACCGCGCACCGCTGGTCCGGCGCCGAGCGCCGGATCGCCCTGCTCTGGTCCTATTTCGGCGCCTACCAGGAGGCGCTGCGGGCCGCCCGGACGCTGCGCGAGCGGGCCGGGCGCCGCCCCAACCAGAACGCGCTGGCCGAGCTGACGGAGCTGCTGGAGGGCGACGGCGTCACCGTCCCCGGCGAGGCCGCGGTGGGCGCGGGCGGCGCGTACCCCGAACCGGGGGCGCTGCCGGCCGGGTTGACGTCGGGCAGCGCCCAGCTGTCCGAGAAGCTCAGCCTCACCGGGCTCACCGACCGGATGAACGCCTGGTACACCGAGGTCGCCGCGGTGGTCTCGGCCGCCGACACGGTCTGGTCGGCGCTGCCGTCCCGGATCGACCTGCTGGTGGCCGAGGTCGGCCGGGTGCGGGCGCAGGCCGACGCGGTCGGGATGCTCCCCGGCCGCCACCCGGTCGGCGACGGGCTGGAGCAGCTGTCCACCGATCTGGAGGGGCTCCGCACCGAGGTGCGCTGCGACCCGCTGGCGTTCTTCGTCGCCGGTGCCCCTTCCCACAACCGGGCGGGCGTGACGGCCCGGGTCTCGCCCCGTCCCGAGGGGCATGTGGAGACCTCCCGCTTCGACCGGGCCGCCCGCGAACTGGAGGACCTGCGCCGCGAGGTGGACAGCCTGCACCGGCTGCGGGAGGAGTCCGAGGAGCGGCTCACCGCCCTCGGCGAGCTGCTGCGGCACGCCGACACCGAGCTCGCCGAGGCGCGCCGGATCCGCGGCGAGGTGCTGGCCCGCATCATCGCCTCGGACGTGCCCGCCGTCCCCGGCCCGCCGCTCGCCCTCTACGACCGGCTGCAGGCCGCCGAGCAGTACCGCCGCGGCGCCCGCTGGGACCTGCTGGGCCAGCTGCTGGACACGCTGGAGCAGGACGCGGAGGACGAACTGCGGCGCGCCCGCGGCGCCCTGGCGTCGGTGCGCGCCCCGCTGGCGCTCCGCGACGAGCTGCGCGGCCGGCTCGACGCCTACAAGGCCAAGGCCGGCAGCCGCGGCGCCATCGAGGACCCGGAGCTGGCCGAGGCCTACCAGCAGGCCCGCCGGGTGCTGTGGACGGCGCCGTGCGACCTGCACACCGCCGAGCAGGCGGTGCGCCGCTACCAGGAGCTGATCACCCGCCTGCCGGCGCCCACCGCGCCGTCGGGCGACCGAACGCCCCGCGACGGGGCATCCAGGGGGATGACGCCGTGACACCGCCCAACACCTCCGAGCCATCGGCGTGCGCGCAGCCCGGTTGCACCGGGCACATCGACGCCAGCGGCTACTGCGACGAGTGCGGGATGGCCGCCAAGCCGGCGGCCCCGCCCGCGTCGGCGGCCCCTCCGTCCTCGGGCCGGGCGTCCGGCGGCGGGCTGAACGGCACGCCCAGCGGCCGGACGGGGGCGCCCAGCGGCCGGACGGGCACGCCGCGCGCGTCGGCGAGCGGCCGGCTGTCGAGCCGCACCTCGGGGCGCTCCTCGACGAGCCGCTCAGGCCGCAGCTCCTCCTCCACCGGACGGACGTCCGCGGCCTCCGGCTCGCGGGTGTCGGGCCGGCTCGCCGAGCGGCTCTCGAAGCGCTCGGGCGCGCTGGAGGTGCAGTCCAGCGTCTCGGCGGCGTCCAGCTCGACCCGCACCCGGCTGGGCGCGGGCCTGGTGACGATCGAGCCGATCCCGCGGCCCGACCCGCTCACCACGGTGCTGGACGACCCGCAGGTGCCGGAGCACAAGCGGTACTGCTCCAAGTGCGGCGACAAGGTGGGGCGTTCGCGCGGCGACCGCTCCGGCCGCACCGAGGGCTTCTGCACCTCCTGCGGCACCCAGTACTCCTTCTCCCCCAAGCTGCACCGCGGCGACATCGTCGGCGGCCAGTACGAGGTGGTGGGGTGCATCGCGCACGGCGGCCTGGGCTGGATCTACCTCGCGGTCGACCACCGGGTCAACGACAAGTGGGTGGTCCTCAAGGGCCTGCTCAACACCGGCGACGAGACGGCGCTGCAGGCGGCGGTCAACGAGCGGCGCTTCCTCGCCGAGGTCGACCACCCCAACATCGTCCGGATCATCAACTTCGTCGAGCACCCGGACCTGACCTCCCGCTCCATGGACGGCTACATCGTCATGGACTACGTGGGCGGCAAGTCGCTGAAGGACATCGCCAACGAGCGCCGCGACGAGCAGGGGCGCCGGGTGGCGCTGCCGGTGGAGCAGGCGATCGCCTACGCCCTGGAGATCCTCCCGGCGATGGGCTACCTGCACCAGCGCGGGCTGCTCTACTGCGACTTCAAGATCGACAACGTGATCCAGCAGGACGACCACATCCGGATCATCGACCTGGGCGCGGTCTGCCGCTTCGACCACGACGGCGACATCTTCGGCACCAAGGGCTACCAGGCCCCCGAGGTGCCGCTGGACGGCCCGTCGATCTCCTCCGACCTGTACACGGTGGCCCGCACGCTCGCGGTGCTCACCTTCAACTTCGCCTACACCAGCGAGTACGAGAACTCGCTGCCCACCCCGGACGAGGTGGAGGTGCTGCGCCGGTACGAGTCGTACTACCGGCTGCTGGTGCGCGCCACCAACCCCGACCCGGCGAAGCGCTTCGGCTCGGCCGAGGAGATGGCCGACCAGCTCACCGGCGTGCTGCGGGAGGTGCTGGCGCTCGGCGACGGCAAGCCGCGGCCCGCGCTCTCCTCGCTCTTCGCGCCGGAGTTCACCGCGGTTGACACCGACGTCGTCGACCCCGACGGGGTCGCCGAGCCGCCCGCCGCCCGCCGCGGCGGCGGCCGGCGGGCCCGCGTCGGCGCCCCGGCGCTGACCGCCGGCGCGCCCGCGCCGGGCGGCGGAGCCGTCGCGGTGGCGGGGGCGCCGCCGTCCGGCACCGTGCCGAGCATGCCCGGCGGCGGGGGCCTGGGCTCGCCGCCCGCCGTGATCCGGCTCAACCCGTGGACCTCGGCGTTCGCGCTGCCCGTCCCGCACGTCGACCCCAGCGACCCCAACGCGGGCTTCCTCGCCGCCCTTTCGGCCACCGGCCCCCGCGAGCTGATCACCGCGCTCGCGGCCGCCCCGGACGACTCGGTGGAGAAGCGGCTCCGCGAGCTGCGCGCCCGGATCGAGCTGCGCGAGCTGGAGGCGGCCACCGCGCTGATCCGCTCGCTCGACCGCGACCACGGCGGCGACTGGCGGGTGGTCTGGTACCGCGGGGTGGCCTCGCTGGTCGGCGACGACCTGGAGGGCGCCGCCGACGCCTTCGACGCCGTCTACGACGCGTTCCCCGGCGAGGCGGCCCCCAAGCTGGCCCTGGCGGTCTGCGCCGAGCTGCTCGGCGAGATCCAGGACGCCGCCGAGTGCTACCGGCTGGTGTGGACGACCGACCACTCCTACGTCTCGGCCGCGTTCGGGCTCGCCCGCACCCGGCTGCGGGCCGGCGACCGGCGCGGCGCCGTCGCCGCCCTGGAGTCGGTGCCGGAGACCTCCAGCCACTACACCCAGGCGCGCATCGCCGCGATCCGAGCCCGGCTGCGCAACCGCGCGCCGGTGGAGCCGCTCGCCCCCGACCTGTCCACCGCCGCCGAGCAGTTGGACCGGCTGGACATCGACCCGGGACGGCGGGCCGGGCTCGCCGTGGAGATCCTCGGCGGCGCCTTGTCCTGGACGCTCGGCGCGCCCGGGGCCGGCCCCGCGTCGGCCGCCCAGCAGCCCCTCGCGGGCCCGCTGATCGGCCACCACCCCGACGAGCGGGGCCTGCGGTTCGGCCTGGAGAAGCAGTATCGTCTCCTCGCCCATCTCGCCGACTCCGCCGACGACCGCATCGAGCTGGTGGGCCGGGCCAACCGCGTCCGCCCCCGGACCTGGGTATGAGCATGACGAGCCCCGACGACGCGCCGGAGGGGCGCACTGCCGTGTCGGCGCCCGAGGAGCGAGGGACCGTGATGACGCAGCCCGACGGCCGCTGCCCGCACTGCGGGGCGCAGGTCTTCCCCGACGAGAGGTTCTGCGTCGAGTGCGGGTACGACCAGGCCCAGCCCGACGCCGCCGCGGCGGCACCGGCGGCACCGGCCGCCGCGCCGGCCGCCGCACCCGCGCCGCCGACCGGCGCCGCCCCGCCGATCCCCCCGCCGCCGGCCGAGCCGCCGCCGCACGCCCCCACCCTCGTCCTGGAGACCACCCCGGCCGAGTCCGCGTCGCCGCGGACCTGTGTGCACTGCGGCTCCTCGGAGATCGTCCCGGAGGGCTACTGCGGGGTCTGCGGGCAGGCCCAGCCGCGCCCGCGCGACCACATGGAGAACGAGACCGGCCACGCCGCCGCCGTCTCCAACCGCGGCCACCGCCACCACCGCAACGAGGACTCCTTCGCCCTCGGCGGCACCGAGCTGCCGGACGGCACCCCCGTCACGGTCGCCGTGGTCTGCGACGGCGTCTCCTCCGCGTCCCGCCCCGACGAGGCCTCCGAGGCCGCCTCCCGGGCCGCCGTCGACCACCTGCACGACGCCCTCGCCGAGGGCGAGAACCCCGAACGCGCCATGTACGACGCGGTGCTGCGGGCCGCCGAGGCGGTCCGCGACATCGAACGCCCTCCGGGCAGCCGCAACGCCCCCGCCTGCACCTTCGTCGCGGGCGCGGCCTTCGACGGGGTGGCGGTGCTCGGCTGGGTCGGCGACAGCCGGATCTACTTCGTCCCCGACGACCGCGAACTGCCGGCGCAGCGCCTCACCGAGGACGACTCCTGGGCGGCCGGCATGATCCGCCAGGGGCTGATGACCGAGGCCGAGGCGTTCGCCGACCACCGCGCGCACGCCATCACCGGCTGGCTGGGCGCCGACAACGACTACCTGGAACCGCACACCCGCATCTACCGCGCCGAGCACAACGGCGTGCTCATCGTCTGCACCGACGGGCTGTGGAACTACGCGGACCCGGCCGCCGAACTGGCCGCCGTCGTCCCGCCGCACGCCCGGCTCAACCCGCTCACCGCCGCCCGCCGGCTCGTCAACTTCGCGCTGGACGGCGGCGGGCACGACAACATCACCGTGGCCGTGGTGCCGCTGGCGGCCAGCCCGGACCCGCGCCGGGTGCCCGGCGAGCTGCCGGCCGAGGGCGGCATCGCCGACCTGGCGACGGCGGACGCCTCCGGCCCGGCGACGGCGGACGCGGGCGCCGGTCGCCTCGACCCGGGCGGCATGGACGCCGTGGACGCCACCGCGGATCCGCAGGCGCCCGCGCCCGCCGCCGCCGATCCGGAGTCGTGGCCGCTGCAGGCGCCGGGCGGACCCGTCCCCGGTCCCGTCCCCCGCGCCGAGCCCGTTCCCGACACCGTCCCCGATCCGAACACCCGTCAGGAGCAGCGACCGTGGCACGACTGAGCAAGTCCAACCTCCCCGCGTTCGCGGTCGAGGTGTTCCAGAACGAGTACCTGCCCGAGGGCGGCCGCGAGGTGCACGGCGTGGTGACCGTCACCGCCAGCGGCGGCGGCACCGCCTCCCTGCCGGTGGCGTCCGAGGCCGACTCCGCCGTCGTCATCATGGTCGACTGCTCCGGCTCGATGGACTGGCCGGCCACCAAGATGAGCGCCGCCCGCGAGGCCACCGCCGTCGCCATCGACACCGTCCGGGACGGCGTCGCCTTCGCGGTCGTCGCCGGCACCCACGAGGCCCGCGAGGTCTACCCGGGCGCGGGCCGGATGGCCACCGCCGACAGCAGCACCCGCGCCGCCGCCAAGGCCTCGCTGGGACGCCTCTCGCCCGGCGGCGGCACCGCCATCGGCACCTGGCTGTCGGCCGCCGACCGGCTGCTGACGGGGCATGACGGCAGCACAGCCTCCATCAAGCACGGCATCCTGCTCACCGACGGCAACAACGAGCACGAGAGCGAGACGGCCCTGCAGGCCACCCTCGACCGCGTGCAGGGCCACTTCACCTGCGACTGCCGCGGCGTCGGCACCGACTGGAAGGTCGACGAGCTGCGCCGGATCTCCTCCGCGCTGCTCGGCTCGCTCGGCATGGTCGCCGAACCCGAGGGCCTCGCGGAGGACTTCCGCGACATGATGGAGAACGCCATGGGCAAGGCCGTCGCGGACGTCGCGCTGCGGCTGTGGACGCCGGCGAGCGCGACCGTCAAGTTCGTCAAGCAGGTCTCGCCGACCATCGAGGACCTGACGCAGCGCCGCAACGAGGCCGGCCCGCGGCAGGGCGACTACCCGACGGGGTCGTGGGGCGACGAGTCCCGCGACTACCACGTGTGCGTCCTGGTCAACCCGGCCAACGTGGGCCAGGAGATGCTCGCGGGACGGGTGACGCTGGTGCTGCCGCAGCCCGACGGGGGTGTGCAGAACCTGGCGGAGGGTCACATCCGGGCCGTGTGGACCGGCGACGCGGCCCTCTCCACCCGGATCAACCCCCAGGTCGCCCACTACACCGGCCAGGCCGACCTGGCCGCCAACATCCGCGAGGGACTGGACGCCCGCAAGAACGGCGACCTCGACACCGCAACGGCCAAGCTGGGCAAGGCCGTCGCCCTGGCCCATGAATCGGGCAATGAGGACACGGCGCGACTGCTGGCCAGGGTGGTTGATGTGGAGGACCCCGCAACGGGTACGGTGCGGTTGAAGGGGCAAGTCTCCGACCGCGACGAGATGGAGCTCGACACGGTCTCCACCGTCACGGCCCGCCTGAAGAAGAAGTAAGCGACCACCACCGCCGCCGCCCCAAGGGGGAAGACCACCGATGCCGATCTGTCCCGACGGCCACGACTCTTCGACCGAGGACTGGTGCAGCTTCTGCGGGAAGCAGATGGCCCCTGCCGCCGCCTCGGCGATGACCGGCGGATCCCCGTCGGCCGCGCCGGCGGCGTCGCTTCCCCACTGCACCAACTGCGGGGCGGCGCTGCCCGGCGGTGCCCAGTTCTGCGAGGAGTGCGGCCACAACCAGGCGCTGCCGCCCAGCGGCGGCCCCGTCATGTCCGGCGGCCCGCAGCCGGCGCCGCCCATCACGGGCGGCATGGCGCCGACGTCCCCGGCGCCCGCGCCGACCCCGATGACGCCGTACCCGACGCCCGAGGTGCCGCCCTCGATGCCGAACTCGGGCCCGGTCTCCGGCCCGGTGTCGGGCGCCCCGGTCTCGGGGCCGGTCTCCGGCGGGCCCGTCTCCGGCCCCTCGACCGGTCCCGCGCCCGCCCCGACGGCGTTCCCCACGGAGGGCACCTCGCACTCCGTCTCGTCCCGTCCGGCGGCGGCCAACGGCGACTGGCAGCTCACCCCGCCGACGCCGCCGACCAGCGGCACCTGGATGGCCATCGTGACGGCCGACCGGGACTACTTCCAGCAGATGATGGCCCGCAGCGGGCCGGACGCGCAGGGCCTGTTCTTCCCGCCCTACTGCCCGGAGCGCCGCATCCCGCTGCGCGGGCCGCGGATGCGGATCGGCCGCCGCAGCGCGCGGACCGGGGCGATCCCGGAGATCGACCTCGCCACCAGCCCCGAGGACCCGGGCGTCTCGCACCGCCACGCCCTGCTGGAGGAGCAGCCGGACGGCTCCTGGACGGTCACCGACACGGGCGCCGTCAACGGCACCACCCTGAACGGCTCCCCGGACCCGATCGTCGCCGACCAGCCCATCGTCCTCAAGAACGGCGACCGCATCCACATCGGCGCCTGGACCACCATCACCCTCCGCCAGCTCTGACCGGCCGCCGCCCCACCGCCGCCGGCAGCCGACCCACCCCACACCTCCCCCCGGCGGGGTGCCGGGGCGGAGG
>NZ_MLCF01000092.1 GCF_001879105.1 Mangrovactinospora gilvigrisea
GGGGAGACGGGCGGGCGGGTCGACCGGGCGTCAGGCGGTGCCGGCGGTGGCGGGCACCACCTCGGCGGCGGCCTCCCGGCCCGCGGCGGCGACGGCGTCGACGAGCGCGTCCAGCCGCTCCTCGGTGGTGTGCGGGTTGAGCAGGGTGAGCTTGAGCCGAATGGCCCCGGGCCCGGGGCCCAGCTCGGTGCGGCCGACGACGGCCCGGCCGGCGGCGAGCAGCGCACGGCGGGCGCGGGCGTTGGCCTCATCGGTGGCGGACGCGTCCAGACGGGGGTCGGTGCAGCGGAAGACGACGGTGGTGAGGACGGGTTCGGCGGTGAGTTCCAGGCCGGGGGTGGCGGCGATCCGGGCGGCGGCGTGCCGGGCGAGGTCGTGGCAGCGGTCGACGAGCCGGCCGAGGCCGTCGCGGCCCAGGGCGCGCAGCGTGACGGCGAGCTTGAACGCGTCGGCGCGCCGAGTGGTGCGCAGCGAGCGGCCGAGCGGGCTGAGGTAGCCCTCGTCCTCGTCGTCCTGGGCGTTGAGGTAGGCGACGCGCGCCTCCAGCGGGTCGAAGCGGGCCGCGTCGCGGGCGAGGAAGACCCCGGCGGGGACCGGCTGCCAGCCGAGCTTGTGCAGGTCGAGGGCGATGGTGTCGGCGAGCGGAAGGCCGTCGAGGAGGGGGCGGAGCCGCTCGGAGAAGAGCGCGCCGCCGCCGTAGGCGGCGTCCACGTGGAGGGATGCGCCGTGCGCGTGGGCGGTCTCGGCGAGGGCCCGCAGCGGGTCGACGGCGCCGAGGTCGGTGGTGCCGGCGGTGGCGACCACCACGGAGGGGCCGGCGCCCTCGCCGGCGGGGGTGCGGGCGCGGTGCGCGCGGAGCGCGGCGTGCAGCGCGGCCGGGTCCATCCGGTGGCGGTCGTCGGTGGGGACGAGATGCACGGCGGCGGGCGGCAGGCCGAGGAGGGAGGCGTTGCGGGCCACCGAGAAGTGCGCGGCGGTGGAGGCGAACACCGCGGTGCGGGTGGCGCGGTGGTGGTCGGGCGCGGAGTCGCGGGCGAGCAGCAGGCCCATCAGGTTGGACTCGGTGCCGCCGGTGGTGAGCACGCCGGCCGCGCGCGGGCCGTAGCCGACCAGCCCGGCGAGGCTGCGCAGCACGTCGTTCTCGATCTCGATGGCGGCGGGTGCCTGGTCCCAGGAGTCGAGGGAGGCGTTGACGGCGGAGGCGGCGAGGTCGGCGGCGACGGCCACGGCGAGCGGGGGGCAGTGCAGATGGGCGGCGCAGTCGGGGTGCAGGGGGTCGACGCTGTGGGCGGCGAGGGCGGTGGTGAGGGTGCGCAGCGGGTCGGCGCCGCCGGTGTCGGCGAGGACGCGGCCGAGGGCTTCGGCGACGGCGGCGGGGCCGCCGGCGGGGAGGGGGCCGTTGCGCGTCGCCGCGCCGGCCGCGAGGGCGTCGAGGACGGTGCCGAGGTGCGGTGCGAGGGCCGCTGGCGCGGCCAGGTCGTCGGTGGACACGACGGAGGTTCTCCTAGTGGTGCGGATTCGCGGGTGTGGACGTCGTCCGGCTCCTCACGGAGCCGCCCCTTCGCCCCGGCCCCCGCCCGGGACGGGCACAGCACGGACGCCGCGGGCGACCGCTTGGACGGCGTCGGCGAGGCGGTCGAGGACGGCCTCGCACTGGGTGTCGGTCATGGTGAGCGGCGGGAGCAGCCGGGCGACGGCGCCGTGCCGGCCGCCCGTCTCGAGGATCAACCCGCGCTCCAGGCAGGCGCGTTGCACCGCGGCGGCGGTCTCCGGGGCGGCGGGGAGTGCGCCGGACGGGCCGGCCTCGCCCTCCGGGTCGACGAACTCGATGCCGAGCATCAGCCCGCGCCCGCGGACGTCCCCGACGCAGGGGAAGCGCCGCTCGAGCTCGCGCAGCCGGCCCAGCATCCGCTCGCCCAGCTCGGCGGCCCGGCTCGGCAGCCGCTCCTCGCGGACGATGCGCAGGGTGGCGGCGCCGGCGGCCATGGCGAGCTGGTTGCCGCGGAAGGTGCCGGCGTGCGCGCCGGGCCGCCAGACGTCCAGCCCGGCGCGGTAGACGACGACGGCGAGCGGCAGGCTGCCGCCGATCGCCTTGGAGAGCACCATCACGTCGGGCGTGATGCCGGCGTGCTCCACGGCCCAGTAGGCGCCGGTGCGGCCGACACCGGTCTGCACCTCGTCGACGACCAGCGGGATGCCGCGGGCGGCGGTGATCTCCCGCATCCGGCGGAGCCAGCCGTCGGGCGCGGGGACGGCGCCGCCCTCGCCCTGGACGGGCTCCAGGAGCATCGCGGCGGGCGGCAGCACGCCGCCCTTGGGGTCGTCGAGGAGCGACTCGGCGAGCCGGGCGCCCAGTTCGGCGCCGCGCTCGCCGCCGATCCCGAAGGGGCAGCGGTAGTCGTAGGGGAAGGGCAGCCGGACGGCGGCCGCGGCGGCGTCCTCGACGGGCTCGCGGACGGCGACGTCGCCGCTGGCGCCGAGCGCCCCGGCGGTGTGGCCGTGGTAGGCGCCGGTGAAGGCGAGGACGCCGCGCCGGCCGGTGGCGGTGCGGGCCAGCTTGAGGGCGGCCTCGACGGCGTCGGTGCCGGCCGGGCCGCAGAACTGCACCTTGCAGTCGGCGGCGAGCGCGGGGGGCAGCACCTCGAAGAGGGCGTCGGTGAAGGCGTCCTTGGCGGGGGTGGCGAGGTCGAGGGCGTGCAGCGGGGCGCCGGAGTCGAGGACGGCGCGGATCGCCGCGATGACGGCGGGATGGTTGTGGCCCAGGGCGAGGGTGCCGGCGCCGGAGAGGCAGTCGAGGTAGCGGCGGCCGTCGGCGGCCTCCACCGTCATGCCGCGGGCGCGGACGGGGACGACCGGCAGCGCCCGGGGGTAGGTGCGCGCGGCCGATTCGCGGGCCGCCTGGCGGCGCAGGATCGCTCCCGCGGAGCCGTCCCCCGCGGCTGCGGCGGGCGGGGCCTCGGGGGCGGTCGTCGGAGTGGGCACCACCGGGTGGACACCTCCAGTGCGGGGCGGTGCCCGCCGGGTGTCCGGCGCGGCCCGCCGACGATTCGGCTCAACCAACTAAGGTAAGCCTAAGCAAAATTGACGGCCCGTCGGCAAGCGGATTGGGGTGGATTCACCACTTCGTGTGGTTTGCGGCGGTCGACCCCCGTACGCACAGACAAAGGTGCCCCCGACCGGTCCGAGACCGGTCGAGGGCACCCTCGGTCAGCAGTGCGGGCGGCGTCAGGCGTCGGTCGCGCCCGCCGCGCCCACCGCGTGGAACGGCTCCAGCTCCGCCGCCAGCGCCGGCGAGACCAGCGCGTGCAGCAGCGTGCCGTGCGCGGTGTGCTCCTCGGCGGCGAGCAGCTCGCCCTCCGCGTGCACCCGCGCCACCAGCGAACCGCGGTCGTAGGGCACCAGGGCGTGCACCTCCACCTCGGGCCGCGGCAGCTCCGCGTCGATGATGGCGAGCAGCTTGTCGATGCCCTCGCCGGTGCGCGCGGAGACCGCGATGGCGTGCTTCTCCTGGCGCAGCAGCCGCTGCACGACCAGCGGATCGGCCGCGTCCGCCTTGTTGACCACCACGATCTCGGGCACCTTGCCGGCCCCGACCTCGCCGATGACCTGGCGCACCGAGGCGAGCTGCGACTCCGGGTCGGGGTGCGCGCCGTCGACCACGTGCAGGATCAGGTCGGAGTCGCCGACCTCCTCCATGGTGGAGCGGAACGCCTCGACCAGGTGGTGCGGCAGGTGCCGGACGAAGCCGACGGTGTCCGCCAGGGTGTAGGCGCGGCCGGTCGGCGTCTGCGCCCGCCGGACCGTCGGGTCCAGGGTGGCGAAGAGCGCGTTCTCGACCAGCACCCCGGCCCCGGTGAGCCGGTTGAGCAGCGAGGACTTGCCGGCGTTGGTGTAGCCGGCGATCGCCACCGACGGCACCTGGCCGCGGCGCCGCTCCTGGCGCTTGGTGTCGCGGCCCTTCTTCATGTCCGCGATCTCCCGGCGCAGCTTCGCCATCTTCTCGCGGATCCGCCGCCGGTCCAGCTCGATCTTCGTCTCGCCGGGGCCGCGGGTGGCCATGCCGCCGCCGGACGCGCCCGCGCCGCCGCCGCCCATCTGCCGGGAGAGCGACTGGCCCCAGCCGCGCAGCCTCGGCAGCATGTACTGCATCTGAGCCAGCGACACCTGCGCCTTGCCCTCGCGGGACTTGGCGTGCTGGGCGAAGATGTCGAGGATCAGGGCGGTGCGGTCGACCACCTTGACCTTGACGACGTCCTCGAGGTGGATCAGCTGGGCCGGGCTCAGCTCGCCGTCGCAGACCACCGTGTCGGCACCGGTGGACTGGACGATCTCGCGGAGCTCCAGGGCCTTGCCGGAGCCGATGTAGGTGGCCGGGTCGGGCTGGTCGCGGCGCTGGTAGACGCCGTCGAGCACCTCGGAGCCGGCGGTCTCGGCGAGCGCGGCGAGCTCGGCCATCGAGTTCTCGGCGTCCTCGAGGGTGCCCTCGGTCCACACCCCGACGAGGACGACGCGCTCCAGGCGCAGCTGCCGGTACTCGACCTCGGTGACGTCCGCCAGCTCGGTCGAGAGCCCGGCCACGCGGCGGAGCGCGGCGCGCTCGGTGCGGTCGAACTGCTCGCCGTCGCGATCGGTGTCGGCCTCGTAGAGCCGCTCCGCCTGCTCCCTCTCCATGAGGGCCTCGGCGCGGCGGCGAACTGCCTCTCGCTCGGCGGCGCTCTGCGTGTCGGAACGGTTCTCGGAAGAGGTCATAAATCCTTCGCAGGGAGTGAAAAGCCTTGATCGGACAGGGTGCGGGGGCTCCCCCGCACTATCGATGATCGCACGCCGTGGCGCCCGCGTCACTCGCCTTTCCGTCGTGCCCCGGCGGCCGCTCCGGCCGCCCTGCGGACCTCGTAGACGCCCGCCACCTGGCGCAGCGAACGCAGCAGTGCGGGCAGTTCGTCGACCCGGTGCAGTTGCAGCGTGTAGGTGTGCCGGGTGCGCAGCTGCTCGGGCGGCGCGGCGTCCGCGGCGACCAGGCCGACGCCGGGCCGGCAGATCACCTCGGCGAGGTCGGCGAGCAGCCGGGGGCGGCTGAGCGCCTCGATGTTCACGGTGAGCAGGAAGCCGTGCGCGCCGCCCTCGGCCGAGGCCTCCCACTCGGCGGCCACCGGGGCGCGGCCCGCCCTGCGCATCCGGTCCTCCTCGGGGCAGCCGGAGCGGTGCACCGCCACCGCGTTGCCGCGGATCGGGAAGCCGGTGAGGGCGTCCGGCGGGACGGGGGTGCAGCAGCGCGCCAACCGCGGCCGGGCGCCGGGGTGTTCGGGCACCGCGACGGGCGGCCGGCGGCGGGCCGGGCGGGCGACCGGCCGCGCCGGGGCGGCGGAGCCGCGGGAGGCGCCGGTGGCGGTGGCCCCGGAGGGCGCGGCGGGCGGCGGGCCGCCCTCGCCGCGCGCCACCACCGAGGTGTCGAGCCCGGGGAAGGGGTCGGCCGGATCGTCGGCGGGATGCGTCGCGAGCCAGCGCTCGATGGCGATCCGGGCCAGCGGGGTGCGGGCGCAGGAGAGCCACTCGGGCACCGGCCCGGTGGGCTCGCCGGGCTCGGTGAGCACCTCGATGACGTCGCCGTCGCGCAGCTCGGCGGAGAGGCCGACGAGCACCCCGTCGCGCAGCATGCCCAGGCAGCGGTGGCCGGTCTCCTCGCCCAGCGCGTAGGCGGCGTCCACGCAGGAGGCGCCGGGCAGCAGCGCCACGCTGCGGCCGTCGGCGGTGTAGACGGTGATGTCGCCGTCGCCGGACATCTCGGCGGTGAGCGAGGACCAGAAGGTGTCCGGGTCGGGGGTGGCGGCCTGCCAGTCGAGGAGGCGGTCCAGCCACTCGGCGCGCGGCGCGTTGCCGAGCTCCACCACCCCGTGGTCGGCGACCCGGTGCATCTCCCGGGAGCGGATCAGCGTCTCGACGACGCCCTCGTCGGCGGCGAGCGTGGTGTGCAGGGCCCGGTAGAGGTTGAACTTGGGGGCGGCGACGAAGTCCCGGAAGGCGCCGCTGACCGGGCGCCAGGCGTTGTGCAGCGCGCCGAGCGCGTGGTAGCAGCCGGCGGTGTCGTCCACCAGCACCAGCAGCCGGCCGAAGTCCCAGTCGGAGAGCGGCGCGTGGCCGCGCTGCAGCCGCAGGCGGTGCAGCGAGACGGCGTGCCGGCGCTCGGCGGCCACCTCGGCGGGGATCCGGGCGGCGCGCAGCTCGCGGCGCAGCTCGCCGGCGAGTTCGGCGAGGGCCTCGTCGGCGGCGGCGCCGCGGGCGGCGATCAGGTCGTGGGTGTCGGCGAACTCCTCCGGGTGCAGGGTGGCGAAGACGATGTCCTCCAGCTCGGTCTTGACCACCTGGATGCCGAGGCGGTCGGCGAGCGGGATGAGGACGTCGCGCGTCACGCCCGCGATCCGGACCTGGCTGCTGCGCTTCATGTGCCGGATGGTGCGCATGTTGTGCAGCCGGTCGGCGAGTTTGATCACCATCACCCGGACGTCGTCGCCGGTGGCGACGAGCATCTTGCGGAACGTCTCGGGCTCGGCGGCGGCGCCGTAGTCGACCTTCTCCAGCTTGGTGACGCCGTCGACGAGGTAGGCCACCTCGGGGCCGAACCGCTCGGCGACCTGGTCGAGCGTCACCTCGGTGTCCTCGACGGTGTCGTGCAGCAGCGCGGCCGTCAGCGTCGTCGTCTCGGCGCCGAGCTCGGCGAGGATCAGGGTGACGGCGAGCGGGTGGGTGATGAACGGCTCGCCGCTCTTGCGGAATTGGCCCCGGTGCGAGGCCTCGGCGAGCCGGTAGGCGTCGGCGAGCGGCGCCAGCGGCGCGCGGGGGTGCCGCGCGCGGTGCGCCTGGACGATGGGGCCCAGCGCGTCCGCGTTCGCCTCGCGGCCTGCGGACAGGAGGCCCGCGGCTGCGGCCATGCCGAGGCGGACGGGACCTCGGCGGGCGCCGCCGCCGGCGTCGATTCGGCTCGCCATGGCCACCTCCCGGTCGACAGTGTGCCCAGGAGATCACGCGCCCGCGCCGCAGGATCGGCGATTGGCTGGGAACGCCACCCGATCGGGGGGTTTACGGCGCGTCGGCGCCACACGGGCCGCCGGCGGGAGCTCAGCCCTGCCGGACCAGCGTCGTGGTGCCGGCGGCGACGATGACGGCGGGGCCGGTCATCTCGATCTGGCCGTCGGGGTGTTCGGTGATCTCCAGGGTGCCGCCCGGCATGTCCACCCGGTAGGTGGCCGGCAGGCCCTCGGGGCCGAGGCCGTCCCGGCGCGCCGCGGCGACCATCACCGCGCAGGCGCCGGTGCCGCAGGCCCGGGTCTCGCCGGAGCCGCGCTCGTGGACGCGCACCGCCACATGGCGCGGGCCGCGGTCGGCGACGAACTCCACGTTGACGCCCTCGGGGTAGGCGTCCGCCGGGCTCACCGAGGGGGCGTCCAGCAGGTGCCCGGCCTGCGCCAGGTCGTCGACGAAGGCCACCGCGTGCGGGTTGCCCATGTCGATCTTGCGGGCCGGCCAGCGGCGGTCGCCGACGGCGACCTCGATGCCGGTGGAGTCGGGGAGTTCGGCGCGCCCCATGAAGACGGTGAGCCGCCCGTCGGCCTCCAGCCGGACGCGGCGCAGCCCGGCGCGGGTGGCCACCGGGATCGTGCCGTCCCCGCCCGGCTCGGCGAGGCCGGCCTCCAGCAGGTGGCGGACGAAGACCCGCACGCCGTTGCCGCACATCTCGGCGACCGAGCCGTCGGAGTTGCGGTAGTCCATGAACCACTCGGCGTCGGCCGCGAGATGGGCCGCCTCCGGGTTCTTGGCGGAGCGGACGGCGTGCAGCACGCCGTCGCCGCCGATCCCGGCGTAGCGGTCGCAGAGCAGGCGGACGTGCTCGGGGGCGAGCTCGATGGCGCCGTCCGGGTCGGGCACGATCACGAAGTCGTTCTCGGCGCCGTGGCCCTTGAGGAACGGAAGGCCGGTGCTGGAGTCGTTCACACGGCCGATGGTAGTCAATTCAGGTGGTCAGCGAGACGAGCCGGAGCACGGCGAGCGCGATCACCGCGGCGAGGCCGGCGCCGTAGCCGAAGAGGGCGCGGCGGCCGAAGCGGGCGGCGCGCGTCGCGGTGCCGCCGGGGCCGCCCTCGCTGCGCCGCGGCAGGCCGGGCCAGGAGTGGCCGGCGCGGTAGGAGGCGACGACGCCCCAGACCGCGGCGCCGCCGGTGATCACCAGGCCGCTGACGGCGACCAGCAGATCGGAGGAACCGCCGTTGAAGGCGAGCGGGAAGGCGAACATCAGGGAGCCCAGCACCGCCACGGCCACGATGGGCGCCAGGTGCCAGATGCTCAGCCGCCGCCTGGGCCGCAGTTCGCGGAAGGCGTGCGGGGGCGTCAGGGGCTCCTCGTCGTCCACCTGCGGCTCCGAGTGCGGGCCCGCTTCCATGGTCACGCGGCTCCCTTGCGGGGTCTGCCGGCCACGGGGTCGGTTCGGGTCTCGACGGCGGTGCTCACGAGACCTCCCTCTGACGACGACTGGCGTCCGCGTGTGCGGTTCTTCAAAAGGTGCGCGGCCCGGCCGGACCCCGCCCTTTTCCTCGCTCGATAATGGCACGCGAAAAGGCTGCCGAGCGCCCTGTCAAGCCCCCTGTGGCCATCACGTGATCAGGTCGTGACCGCGCATGCGGGGCGGGGTGCGACGGGTTTTCGCCGGTGAGCGCAGGCGCCGTCAGGCGCGCACCACCGCAAGGGATCGAGCGAGCAGCGCACCCGGTGACGCGGGGGTGTCCAGCCAGTGGACGCGGGGGTCGCGGCGGAACCACGACTCCTGCCGGCGGGCGAACTTCCTTGTGGCGCGCGCGGTCTCGGCGCGGGCCGCCGCCTCGCCGCCGGGCCCGGGGGCGTCGCCGGCGAGCCACTCCAGCACCTGCTGGTAGCCCAGCGCCCTGGAGGCGGTGAGCCCGTCCCGCAGCCGGTGGCGCTCGGCGAGCTCCCGCACCTCGTCCACCAGCCCGGCCTCCCACATCCGGTCGACCCGCAGATCGATGCGGGCGTCGAGGTCGGCACGGGGCATCCGCAGCCCCAACTGGACGACGGTGTCGTAGTGGTAGGTGTGCTCGGGCAGGCGCGCGGTGAACGGCTGCCCGGTGATCTCGATCACCTCGAGGGCGCGGACGATGCGGCGGCCGTTGCTCGGCAGGATCGCCGCGGCGGCCGCCGGGTCGGCGGCGGCGAGCCGGGCGTGCAGCGGGCCGGTGCCCGTCTTCGCCAGCTCCGCCTCCAGCCGGGCGCGCACCCGCGGATCGGTGCCGGGGAAGTCCATCGCGTCCAGCGCGGCCCGCACATAGAGCCCGGAGCCGCCGACGAGCACCGGCACCCGGCCGGCGGCCCGCAGCCGGTCGATCTCGGCGCGGGCCAGCCGCTGGTACTCGGCGACGGCGGCCGGCTCGGTGACGTCCCAGATGTCCAGCAGGTGGTGCGGCACCCCGCGGCGCTCCTCCGGCGTCAGCTTGGCGGTGCCGATGTCCATCCCCCGGTAGAGCTGCATGGAGTCGGCGTTGACGACTTCGCCGCCCAGCTCCAGGGCGAGGGCGACGCCCAGGTCGGACTTGCCGACGGCGGTCGGCCCGACCACCGCGACGACGGGTGGCCTGCGGGTGTCCGGGCTCGCGGGGGCCTCGGAGGGGTGCCCGGCGGGGGCGGTGGGGCTGGTGCTCACCGGGCCAGTCTCGCAAACAGGGCCCGAACAGGTGACGTGACGTGTGCCGCCGACGGTCGTTCAGCCGATGAGGGTCCGTGTCCGCGCGACACGGGCCGCCGGCGTGTCGCCGCGGCTCCGCCGAGCCGCCGGCCCGCGGGCGCAACTGGCCATTGAGCAGGCAATACAGCCGGCTGACGATCGGGAGTACACAGCAAATGGGCGTTTTCACCTGGTTCAGGCGCAGGTCGACGGCGACGACGGTGCCGGCCCCCGCGGAGGCCCCGGCGGAGGAGCGCGCCGTCGATGCGGCGGACGGATCCGTCACGGAGACCGCGCCGGAGGCGGCCCCCGCGGAGGTCCCCTCGCCGCGCAGCGAGGCCGACCCGGAGCAGGAGGCGGCCGCCGCGGCCGCCCTCGCCGAGGAGGGCCCGGACGAGGAGGGCACCGACGAGGAGGCCCCGGAGGCGGCGGCCGCGGCGACGGCCGAGCCGTCCGCCGAGCCCGCTGCGGATGCGGGCGCCGCGGCCGGGCTCGACGATGAACAGCAGAGCCAGGACGCCGCGGAGGAGGGCGACGGGTCGGACGGCCCGGCACCCGCGGCGGCGTCCGCCGAGGAGAAGAAGGGCAGTGAGGCCTGAATGGGCATCATGGACAACCTGCGGAAACTGGCCGGCAAGAACCCCGAGCAGGTGAACAAGGGCATCGACAAGGCCGGTGACATGGCCGACGAGAAGACCGGCGGCAAGTACTCGGACCAGATCGACACCGGCGCCCAGAAGGCGAAGGAGGCGCTGGGCACCGACCAGGGCGGTGCGCAGGACGGGGACGACGCCAAGTCCTGACCCCGCCCCCGCGGTCCGGCGCCCGCCGCCGGCGGCTGCGGCTCCGCCCCGTCCGACGCGCCGTCAGCAGGCGCAGGCCGGGCCGGAGCCGGCCGGCTCGGCGGGCGCCGGCGGGGCGCCCACCGTGGGCAGCCCCAGCATGACGCCCTTGGCCGCGGCCGGGGCGGCGTTGCGGGCCTCCCAGGCGTCGCCGGCGCGGGTGCGCCGGACGCCCAGCACGGGCCCCTCGGCGAGCAGGTGGTGCGGGGCGGCGTAGGAGACCTTCACGGTCACCATGTCGCCGGGGCGCACCTCCTGGTCGGGCCGGTCGAAGTGGACCAGCCGCATGTCGGGGGCGCGGCCGGACAGGCGCGCGGTGCGGTCGTCCTTGCGGCCCTCGCCCTCGGCGACCAGCAGCGTGAGCTCCCGCCCGACCTGCTTCTTGTTCTCCGCCCAGGAGATCTCCTCCTGGACGGCGATGAGCCGGTCGTAGCGCTCCTGGACGACGGCCTTGGGCAGCTGGCCGTCCATCTCGGCGGCCGGGGTGCCGGGCCGCTTGGAGTACTGGAAGGTGAAGGCCTGGTTGAAGCGGGCCTCCCGCACGGTGTGCAGGGTCTGCTCGAAGTCGGCCTCGGTCTCGCCGGGGAAGCCGACGATGATGTCGGTGGAGATGGCGGCGTCCGGCATCGCGGCCCGCACCTTCTCGATGATCCCGAGGTAGCGGTCCTGCCGGTAGCTGCGGCGCATGGCGCGCAGCACCGCGTCGGAGCCGGACTGCAGCGGCATGTGCAGCTGCGGCATCACGTTCGGCGTCTCGGCCATCGCGGCGATCACGTCGTCGGTGAAGTCGCGGGGGTGCGGGGAGGTGAAGCGCACCCGCTCCAGGCCCTCGATCTGCCCGCAGGCGCGCAGCAGTTTGGAGAACGCCTGGCGGTCGCCGATGTCGGAGCCGTAGGCGTTGACGTTCTGGCCGAGCAGGGTGATCTCCACCACGCCCTCGGCGACCAGCGCCTCCACCTCGGCGAGGATGTCGCCGGGCCGGCGGTCCTTCTCCTTGCCGCGCAGCGCCGGGACGATGCAGAAGGTGCAGGTGTTGTTGCAGCCGACGGAGATCGACACCCAGGCCGCGTAGGCGGATTCGCGGCGGGTGGGCAGCGTGGAGGGGAAGGCCTCCAGCGACTCGGCGATCTCGACCTGCGCCTCCTGCTGGACGCGGGCCCGCTCCAGCAGCGCGGGGAGGCTGCCGATGTTGTGGGTGCCGAAGACGACGTCCACCCAGGGCGCGCGGCGCACGATGGTGTCGCGGTCCTTCTGGGCGAGGCAGCCGCCGACGGCGATCTGCATCCCGGGGTTGGCGGCCTTGCGGGGGGCGAGCTGGCCGAGATTGCCGTAGAGGCGGTTGTCGGCGTTCTCGCGGACGGCGCAGGTGTTGAAGACGACCACGTCGGCGTCCGCGCCCTCCGCGGCGCGCGTATAGCCGGCGTCCTCGAGCAGCCCGGAGAGGCGCTCGGAGTCGTGGACGTTCATCTGGCACCCGTAGGTGCGGACCTGGTAGCTCTTCACGGTGTCGCCTTCGATCGCCTGCACGCCCTCCAGGGTAGGGGGTGTTCGGGAACGGATTTCCGTCCCGGTGCCGGCTTGCGAGAATGCGACGCATGGTGCGGCTCGGACGGCGGGCGACGATGACGGGCGCGGCGGGTGCCGCGGCCGCCGCGGCGCTGGCCTGGTGGGGCCGGGGGTCGTCCGGGGACGGCTATCCGCACGGCACCGTGTCGATCGCCACGGGCCTGCCGGACGGCGTCTACCGGCGGTACGGCGCGATGCTCCAGCCGGACATCGAGAACGCGCTGCCCGGGGTCTCCGTCCGGCTGGACGGCAGCCGCGGGTCGGTGGAGAACCTGCGCCGGGTGGTGACGGGCCGCTCCGACCTCACCATCGCCACCATCGACGCCGTGGCGCTGCTGCCGGCCGCCGACCGCGCCCGGCTGCGGGCGGTGGCCCGGCTCTACGACGACTACCTGCAACTCGTCGTCCCCGCCGACTCGCCCGTCGCCTCCGCGGCCGGGCTGCGCGGCCGCCGGGTCGCCGTCGGGCCGCCCGGCTCGGGGGTGGCGCTCGCCGCCGACCGGCTGCTGCGGGTCGCCGGGCTCGACCCGCGGCGCGACGTCCACGCCCTGCCGTACGGCATCGACGAGGCGCCGTCGATGCTCGAGGACGGGGCGATCGACGCGTTCTTCTGGTCCGGCGGGCTGCCCACCACCGCGGTGACCGCGCTCTCCCGGCGGACGGCGGTGCGGCTGGTGCCGCTGGGCGACCTGGCGCCGCGGCTGCCGTCCGTCTACCGCTCGGCGACGATGCCGGCCGACTCCTACCCGGCGGTGCGCCCGCTGGCCGGCCCGGTGGCGACGGTGGCGGTGCCCAATGTGATGGCGGCCCGGGCGGACGCCGATCCGCGGCTGGTGGAGCGGATCACCCGCACGGTGATCGACAACCGGGACCAGATCGGCCGGGTGGTGCACGCCGCGCAACTCGTCGACCTGCGCACCGCGATCTACACCGCCCCGCTGCCGCTGCACGAGGGCGCGCGCCGCTATTACAGATCGGTCAAGCCTTGACGCCAGGGGCCCCCGGGGCGCCATGAAAACTCGAACACCGGGTAAGCGCCCCGGGTCTGACGGCCCGTCGAGCATGGCGCGCCAGGCGCAAAGGGCGAGTTACCGGACAACAGAGACAGCGGGGACCGGATGCGGGTGGACGGCGGCGACGACCGGGGCGGCACGGGGGGCGGTGGGGGCGGCCCCGGGGAGGCGCCCGGACCCGCGGGCCTCGTCGCCGACCGCTACGAGCTGCACGACCGCATCGGCCAGGGCGGCATGGGCGTGGTGTGGCGGGGCCACGACCGGCGGCTGAACCGGCCGGTGGCCGTCAAGGAGCTGCATCCGCGCGTCGCCGTCGACGCCGAGACCCGGGAGCGCTGGACGCTGCGGGCGCTGCGCGAGGCGGAGGCGGTCGCCCGCATCCCCGGCGAGCAGCTGGACCATGTGGTGGCCGTCTACGACGTCATCCAGGAGGGCGGCCAGGTCTGGATAGTCATGGAGCAGGTCAACCCCCGCTCCCTGGCGGACGTCCTCGCCGACCACGGCCGGCTGCCGGTGGCCGACGCGGCCCGGATGGGCCTGGAGGTGCTGCGCGGGCTGCGCGCGGTGCACGGCGCGGGCGTGCTGCACCGCGACATCAAGCCGCACAACGTGCTCTTCCGCCGCGACGGGCGGGCCGTGCTGATGGACTTCGGCATCGCCACCTTCGAGGGCGCGCAGCAGGTCACCCAGCTGCACGAGACCGTCGGCACGCCCGCCTACCTGGCGCCGGAGCTGGTGGACCGGCACCCCCCTTCGGAGGCGAGCGACCTGTGGGGGCTGGGGGTGACGCTCTACGAGATGTGCGAGGGGCGGCAGCCGTTCACCGGGGCGACGCCGTGGGACGTGCTGGAGGCGGTGCGCGAGCGCGACCCGGAGCCGCCGCGCCACGCCGGGCCGCTGACCCCGGTGATCCTGGGGCTGCTCGACAAGGACCCGGAGCGGCGGATCACCTCCGACCGGGCGCTGGAGCTGCTGCGGCACGTGGCCCGGGAGACGCCGGACGCGCTGCTGGGGACGGGCGGCAGCGGCAGCCTGGGCGGGTTCGGCCCGCCGCCGACGCCGCTGCCGGGGCCGGCCCCCGTCCCCGAACCGCGTTCGGAGGAGGGCGCGGAGGGCGCGGCGGGCGCGGCGGGCGCGCGGGGCTCCGGCCGGGACGGGCCGGCGAGACCGGCGAGACCTGCGGGGACGCATCGGCTGCGGCGGTTCGTACGCGACCCGTCGGGCACCGTCCGCCGCGCCGCCGTCCGGGCCGCGGAGGAGGGCCGGCGGCCCTGGTGGCTGCGGCGCGGCCCGGTGGCCGTGTCGATCACGCTGTGCCTGGTGCTGCTCGCCGGGCTCACCTGGGTGACGGTCCGCCAGCTGGCGCATCGGACCGGCGACCTGGAGAGCTCGTCGACGCTGCGGGCCGCGCGGGCCCGCGGGGAGCTCGTCATCGGCGTCAAGGACGACCAGCCCGGCACCGGGATGCGGGTGAACGGCAGCTACCGGGGGTTCGACATCGACCTCGCCTACTACCTGGCGGACCGACTGGGCTTCCCGAAGTCCAAGGTCCGGCTGGAGCCGGTGCGTTCGATCAGCCGCGAGCCGATGCTGGAGGCGGGCCGGCTGGACATGATCGTCGCGACCTACAGCATGACGGCCGCGCGGGAGAAGGACGTCGACTTCGCCGGCCCCTACTACGTGGCGCTGCAGGACTTCCTGGTGCCGAGGAGCGAGCCGCCGATGGTGGAGGGCCCGGCGGCGTTCTACGGCAAGACGGTCTGCACGGCGTCGGACTCCAGCTCGCTGGCGTACCTCCGGGCGAGCTTCCCGAGGATCCGGACGCGCACCTACACCACCTACGAGCCGTGCGTGCGGGACCTGCTGGCGGGCAAGGTGGCGGCGGTCTCCACGGACGACGTGATCCTCGCCGGGTACGCGCACCGCTATCCGACGCGGCTGAGGCTGGTGGGGCAGCCGGTGCACTCCGAGTACTACGGGGTGGGGATGGCGAAGGGCGACCCGTCGATGCGCTCGGCGGTGTGCCGGGCGCTCAAGTCGTACATGGCGGACGGCGGGTGGGAGCGGGCCTTCCGGCGGAACCTGGCCGATCTCATCCAGCCGACGCCGCGGCCGCCGGATCCGTGCCCTCCGGAGGGATCCGCGGAACCGTGACGGTCGCGGCGAGGCCGCCCCCGGGCGCGCGGGCGAAGTCGAGCCGGGCGCCGGCCGAGGCGAGCAGGGCGCGGGCGATGGACAGGCCCAGGCCGGAGCCGTCGGTGTTCTGATGGCGGGGGCTGCGCCAGAAGCGGTCGCCGATCCGGGCGAGCTCCTCGGGCTCCAGCCCGGGGCCGTTGTCCGTGATGGTGACGGCCAACTCGGGGCCGTGCAGGGCGAGGTCGACGTCGACCGATGCGCCGGCCCCCTGCGGCGCGGCGAACTTGACCGCGTTGTCGAGGAGGGCGTCGAGGGCGCTGCCGAGGCCGATCGGGTCGGTGTGGGCGGTGGCGGCGCGCGGGCCGGTCAGGGCGAGCCGGACGTCCTCGCGGTCGGCGAGCGGGCGCCAGGCGTCCACCCGCTCGCGCAGCAGCTCGGCGACGTCGACCAGCCCCCGCTCCGGGCGGCTGTGCTCGGCCTGGGCGAGCCCCAGCAGGTCGTCGAGGACGCGGGCGAGGCGGCGGCCCTCGCCGCGGACCCCGTCCAGCTCCTCCTCCGTCCCCGGCGGCAGCTCCAGCCCCAGCGACTCGATCCGCAGCAGCAGCGCGGCCAGCGGGTTGCGCAGCTGGTGGGAGGCGTCGGCGACGAACGCGCGCTGCTGCTCGACGGCCGCCTCCACGGCGTCCGCCATGTGGTTGAACGACCCGGCGAGGCGGCGCAGTTCGGGCGGCCCGCCGGCCGGGGCGACGCGGGAGGCCATCCGTCCGGTGGCGATGTCGTGGGCGGTCCGGTCCAGCACCCGCACCGGGCGCAGCACCCAGCCGGCGAGCCGGTGCGCCAGCAGCAGCGCCACCAGCAGCGCGGCCGACTCGCCGACGGCCAGCGGCAGCCAGCCGGCGAGGATGCGGGCGCGCAGCCGGTCGGACGGCGAGTCGGTGAGCGTCACCGCGACCACGTCGCCGTCCCGCACCACCGGGGAGGCCACCTGGATGCGGTGGCCGCCGCCCCACCACGGCCACACCTGCGGCGGGTCGTGGCTGCGGCGCCCGTCCAGCGCCTCGGCGAAGGCCTGCCGCGCCTCGGCGGGGATGCGGTAGCCGGCCGGGGCGGCGGCGAGGGCGCGGCCGCTGCGGTCGAAGACGCCCGCGCGGATGCCGTACACCTCGTGGTAGCGGGCGAGTTCGGCGCCGAGGCGGACGCGGTGCGCGCGCTCGCTCGCGGTCGCCTCGCGGGCGCCGCTGCCGGTGAGGGCGGCGCCGGCGTTCTGCGCGGTGGCGGCGAACCGGGCGGTGTCGTCGATCCGGTCGATGACCAGGTGCTGCTGCTCGGCCCGGGCCTTGCTGTCGGCGAGCGGGACGCCGAGCGCGAGCAGCACGCAGGCGATCAGCGGCAGCAGGATGGCCAGCAGCCGGGTGCGCATCGGTGTCCCCTCCCCTCGGGATCGCGCCGCGGGGTGCCGAGCCGGTTGCCGGGCGGCGGGGCGGTGGTGGTCACGCGCGCAGCTCTCCGCGCCCCTTACGGGGCGAGGCGGTAGCCGACGCCGCGGACGGTCTCGACGAGGCCGGGGACGCCGAGCTTGGCGCGCAGGCTGGCGACGTGCACCTCCAGGGTGCGGGCCGTCCCCTCCCAGCTGGTGCGCCACACCTCGGCGATGATCTGCTCGCGGCGGTAGACCACGCCGGGGCGACGGGCCAGCAGGGCGAGCAGGTCGAACTCCTTGCGGGTGAGGGCGACGGGGCCGCCGTGCACGGTGACGGCGCGGGCGGCGGTGCTGATCCCCACCGGGCCGAGGCGCAGCGGGCCCGGGGCCGCGTCCGGCGCCCGCGGGGTCCCGGCGGCCGGGCCGGCCGCCGCCGGGGCCGGTTCGTCGGCGCTGCTGCGGCGCGCCACCGCGTGGATGCGGGCCACCAGTTCGCCCAGGTCGTACGGCTTCACCAGGTAGTCGTCGGCGCCCAGGTTGAGGCCGTGGATGCGGGAGCGGATGTCGGAGCGCGCGGTGACCATGATCACCG
This sequence comes from Mangrovactinospora gilvigrisea, assembly GCF_001879105.1. Lineage (GTDB taxonomy): Bacteria > Actinomycetota > Actinomycetes > Streptomycetales > Streptomycetaceae > Mangrovactinospora > Mangrovactinospora gilvigrisea. Next base: position 17,294 of record NZ_MLCF01000092.1, read on the forward strand.
GTACCGCGGTGCGGTCCCGGATCCGGCCGCACACCTCGAAGCCGTCCCGGTCGGGCAGCCCGAGGTCGAGGAGGACGACGTCGAACGGGGGCGCGTCGTCCGGCGATCCGTCCGCGCCGCCGGGCAGCAGCGCGTCCAGGGCGGCCTGCGCGGTGCCGGCCGGTCGGACGTCGAAACCGTGCTTCCGCAGCACCGCGGCGAGCGCGCCCGCGACGTGCTCGTCGTCCTCGACCAGCAGCAGGCGCATCGGCTTCTCCTCCCCCGCGGCTTGGTTCGTCGCTGAATTCCTTGACCCGCTCTTGGGGCGGAGTACCACTATTGCCGCACCCCTTCGTCCGGGCCGAGCCCCTACGCCGGATCGTTATCCTCAAGTTCCCCTCAGATCCGCTGCCCCGCCCTCGCGGCGCCGCCTAGGGTGCCGCCTTATGAACGACGAACCGCTGGTCGTCCTGGACGGCGTCAACAAGCACTTCGGGGCGCTCCATGTGCTCCAGGACATCGACCTGACGATCCACCGCGGCGAGGTCGTGGTGGTGATCGGCCCGTCCGGGTCCGGGAAGTCGACGCTGTGCCGGACGATCAACCGGCTGGAGACCATCGACTCCGGGAACATCACCATCGACGGCAGCCCGCTGCCCCAGGAGGGCCGGGCGCTCGCCCGGCACCGCTCCGACGTGGGCATGGTCTTCCAGTCGTTCAACCTCTTCTCCCACAAGACCGTGCTGGAGAACGTGGTGCTGGGCCAGACGCTGGTGCGCGGCACCCCGCGGGCCGAGGCCGAGAAGAAGGCCGTCGCCCTGCTGGAGCGGGTCGGCGTCGGACACCAGGCCGGCAAGCACCCGGCCCAGCTCTCCGGCGGCCAGCAGCAGCGGGTGGCGATCGCCCGCGCGCTGGCCATGGACCCCAAGGTGATGCTCTTCGACGAGCCGACCTCGGCCCTCGACCCCGAGATGATCAACGAGGTGCTGGAGGTGATGCGGCAGCTCGCCGAGGAGGGCATGACGATGGTCGTCGTCACCCACGAGATGGGCTTCGCCCGCTCCGCCGCGAACCGCGTGGTCTTCATGGCGGACGGCCGGATCGTCGAGGAGAACACCCCCGAGGCGTTCTTCACCGCGCCGCGCAGCGACCGCGCCAAGGACTTCCTGTCGAAGATCCTGCACCACTGACCCCGTACCGAATTCCCTGCGCTTCCGCAGCGTCCGGAGCCCGTCCGGACGCCGCCCGGCACTGCCCGGAATTGCTCCGAACTGCCCCGAACTGCGGACAAGTAAGGACTCGTCACCATGACCCGTACCCCGTTCCGAACCCGCACCCTCGGCGCCGCCGCGCTCGTCGCCGCCGTCGCGCTGACCGGTGCCGCCTGCGGCAAGTCGGGCGACTCCACCAACGCCGGCAGCGGCGGCGGCTCGTCGTCGTCCGCGTCCAAGGGCGGCGACACCAAGTCGTTCAGCTACAAGGTCAACACCGCCGCGGACCTCAAGGGCTCGCCGGTGTGGGCGAAGGCCAAGAAGACCGGCAAGATCACCATCGGCGTCAAGGCCGACCAGCCGGGCCTGGGCTTCCAGGACGTCGGCACCAAGAAGTACAGCGGCTTCGACATCGAGATCGCCCGGATGGTCGCCGCCGACCTCGGCTTCGCCGAGAACCAGATCAACTACAAGACGATCGACTCCGCGCAGCGCGAGGCCGCCCTCTCCGGCGGCCAGGTCGACCTCTACGTCGGCACCTACACGATCAACGACGAGCGCAAGAAGCAGGTCTCCTTCGCGGGGCCGTACTTCGTCGCCGGCCAGGACCTGCTGGTGCAGAAGTCCAACAGCGACATCACCGGCCCGACCACCGTGAAGGGCAAGAAGGTCTGCTCGGTGGAGGGCTCGACCCCGCTGCAAAACATCAGCCAGAAGAAGTACGGCGCCACCACCAGCTCCTTCGACAAGTACTCGAAGTGCGTCAACACCCTGCTCAGCGGCCAGGTCGACGCCGTCACCACCGACGACGCCATCCTGCTGGGCTACGCCGCGCAGTACCCCGACAAGCTGAAGGTGGTGGGCAAGCCCTTCACCAAGGAGCCGTACGGTGTCGGACTGAAGAAGGGCGACACGGCTCTGCAGACCGCCGTCGACAACGCCATCACCGCGCACGAGCAGAGCGGCGACTGGAAGAAGGCGTTCGAGGCGACGCTCGGCAAGTCCGGCATGACCGCCCCGCAGCCGCCGGCGATCACCGAGAAGTGACGCAGGCTGCACCGAGAACGCCGGAACGCCGCCGCGGCGCGCCCTGAAGGAGTTGCATGGACTTCCTCAACACCCTCACGGACAACACCGAGTTGTTCCGGAAGGGCTTCCTGGGCACGCTCGCCCTCACCGGGTCGAGCGCCCTGATCGCCCTGGTGCTGGGCACCCTGATGGCGGCGTTCCGGGTCTCGCCCGTGCCGGTGCTGCGGTGGATCGGCACCACCTGGGTGACGATCCTCCGCAACACCCCGCTGACGCTGCTCTTCTTCGCCTCGGTGTTCGCGGTCCCCAAGCTGGGCCTCAACCAGCTCACCTACTTCGTGCTGGCGATGGCCACGCTGGGCTTCTACACCTCGGCGTTCGTCTGCGAGGTGGTCCGCTCGGGCATCAACACGGTGCCCATCGGGCAGGCCGAGGCGGCCCGTTCGCTGGGTCTGACGTTCTCCCAGACGCTGCGGACGGTCATCCTGCCGCAGGCCGGCCGGACGGTGATCGGGCCGATCGGCTCGGTCCTGATCGCGCTGACGAAGAACTCGGCGATCGCCGGTGGCTTCAACGTCGTCGAGCTCTTCTCCACCCAGAAGACGCTGACGGAGAACGCGAATCCCCTGTTCGCGGTGTTCTTCTGGATCGCCCTCGGCTATCTGCTGATCACCCTGGTGCTCTCCGGGATCTTCCGGGGGCTGGAGAACCGTCTGGCGGTGGCACGATGAGTGCAACGGTGCTGTTCGACACGCCCGGTCCGAAGGCGCGGGCGCGCTCGAAGGCCTACACCGGGATCACCGGGCTGGCGCTGGCCGCGCTGCTCGGCTGGATCGGCTACCGCTTCTGGGTGACCGGCCAGTTCGACGCCTCGATGTGGGCCCGCTTCGAGTACACCGACGTCCAGTGGGCCATCGTCCAGGGCCTGCTGACGACGCTGAAGGTGTTCGCCATCGCCGGCGCCGCCTCGCTGGTGCTGGGCGCGGTGCTGGCGGTGGGGCGGCTCTCCGACCACGCCCCGGTGCGCTGGGTCTCCGCGGTGATCGTGGAGTTCTTCCGGGCGATGCCGCTGGTCATCATGATCTACGCGCTCTACCGCTGGCAGTTCACCGACCGCCCGATGTGGGCGCTGGTGATCGGGCTGACGCTCTACAACGGCTCGGTGCAGGCGGAGGTGATCCGGGCCGGCATCAACGCGGTGCCGCGCGGGCAGGCGGAGGCGGCGTACGCGCTGGGCCTGCGCAAGTCGCAGGTGATGCGGGTGGTGCTGGTGCCGCAGGCGGTGCGGTCCATGCTGCCGACCATCATCAGCCAGCTGGTGGTGACGCTGAAGGACACCTCGCTGGGCTACGTGATCACCTACGAGGAGCTGCTCTACGTCGGCAACCAGATCGCGGCGACCACCAACACGCCCAACGGATTCCCGTATGTGCAGGTGATGATGGTGATCGCGCCGATCTACATCGCCATGTGCCTGCTGCTGTCCTGGGCCGCCCGGGCCATCGAGCGGCGCGGCGGACGGACCACCTCCACCGGGGCGGCCCTGGCCGGCGCGGGGATGGCGGCCGGGGACTGAGCGGGCTCGGGCCGCTTCCGGCGGGCCGGCGCGGCCGGTTCGCGTCCTGTCGCAAACTCGCCAACGTAAACGTCTCGTCAAAAACGTCTGCCGCACGGAAACTGATCAGTCACCAGAGACCCGTAACTCTGCTCGCTGAACAGGATCCCCATGACAAGACGCTCCCGGATGTCCCGAATATCCGGACTGGCCACCGCCGTTGCGCTGCTGGCCGGCACCGCCCTCGCCGGTGCCGCACCGCCCGCCGCTGCCGCCCCGAGCGGCAGCGGCGGTGCCGTGCTTACCCCCGACGACTCGCGCGCGCTGACCGCCGCGCAGGCCCGCGGCGACGCCCGCGTCACCCTGCTGATGGCGACGGAGCCCGGTGCCACCGAGGGCGCCGCCGCCGCGGTGCGCGCCGCCGGGGGCACCGTCGGCCGCACTGAGGACGGCCTCGGCTACCTGCGCGCCAGCGTCCCCACGGCGAAGGTCGAGACGCTCGTCGCGCACGCCCCCGCGCAGGCCGTCACGCTCAACAAGGTGGTGGACGTCCCCGACACCACCGCCGCGCCCGACGGCGGCACCGCCTCCGCGGCGGCCGACTCCGCCGCCGCGCTGCCCGTCCCCGGCTACCCGTACCTGGCCGAGGACCCGCGCGCCGCCCGGCGCACCGCCGAGGCGAAGAAGGACCTGGCGAAGCGGAAGAAGGCCGCCGCGGCGTCGCCGTCGGCCGCGGGCCTCTATCCGGCGCCGAACGCCAAGACGCCGGCGGCCAACCCTTATCTGCCGGTCAAGGACATCGGCGCCACCGACTTCGTCAAGGCGCACCCCCGCTACGACGGCCGCGGCGTCACCATCGGCATCCTGGACACCGGCGTCGACGTCGACAACCCGGTGCTCGCCACCACCAGCACCGGCGAGCGGAAGATCACCGGCTGGTCGGCGGCCACCGACCCGCTGCTGGACGGCGACGGCAGCTGGCTGCCGATGCTCACCTCCGTCAGCGGGCCGTCCTTCAGCTACGGCGGCACCGAGTACACCGCCCCCGAGGGCGACTACACCGTCGCCCTCTTCAAGGAGTCCGCCACCGCCGTCACCGAGACCGGCGGCGACATGAACCGGGACGGCGACACCGACGACTCCTGGGCCGTCCTCTACGACCGCGCCGGCGGCGGGATCCGCGTCGACACCGACGGCGACCACGACTTCACGAACAACCCGGCGATGCTGCCCTACCAGGCCGGGCACCAGGTCGGGCACTTCGGCACCGACGACCCGAAGACCGGCGTCGCCGAGGACATCCCCTTCACCGTCGAGGCCCGCAAGGACGTCGACCTCTCCCCGGTCGGCGGCCCCTACGTCGGCAAGAAGGCCGACTTCGTCAACATCGGCTTCGCCGAGGGCGCCCACGCCACCCACGTCGCCGGCATCGCGGCCGGCAACAAGCTCTTCGGCGGGAAGATGACCGGCGCCGCCCCCGGCGCCAGGATCGTCTCCGCGCGGGCCTGCTGGGGCGAGGGCTGCACCTACAGCGCCCTCACCGAGGGCCTGATCGACCTGGTCGCGCACCGCGGCGTGGACGTCGTCAACATCTCCATCGGCGGACTGCCCGCCCTCAACGACGCCTCCGACGCCCGGGCCGTCCTCTACCAGCGGCTCATCGACACCTACGGCGTCCAACTGGTGATCTCCGCCGGCAACGAGGGCCCCGGGATGAACACCGTCGGCGAGCCCGGCGACGGCGACGGGGTGCTCGGCGTCGCCGCCTCCGTCACCAGGGAGACCTGGGCCGCCGACTACGGCTCGCAGGTCGCCGCCCGCGAGGCGCTCTTCCCGTTCAGCTCCCGCGGCCCGCGCGAGGACGGCGGGTTCCAGCCGAACATCGCCGCCCCCGGCGCGGCCGTCAGCTCCGTGCCGACCTGGCAGCCGGGTCAGCCGGTCGCCGAGGCCGGCTACCAACTGCCCGCCGGCTACGGGATGATGAACGGCACCTCGATGGCCGCCCCCGAGACGACCGGCGGCGCCGCGCTGCTGCTCTCCGCCGCGAAGGCCACCCGCACCGACGCCTCCCCGGCGAAGCTCCGCACCGCGGTGCTCTCCACCGCCCGCGCCCTCGGCGGCTACCAGCGGTACGAGCAGGGCAGCGGCGTGCTGGACGTGCCCGCCGCCTGGAGGCTGCTCTCCCGCGGCAGGGCCGTCGCCGAGGACGGCGGATGGACCGTCAGCGCCCCGGTGAAGACCGAGCTGTCGGGCTATCTGCAGACCCCGGACCGCGGCGCGGGCCTCTACGACCGCGGCCGCCCCGGCGACGGCGGGCCCAAGGCCGGCGTCCGCAAGTCCTACCAGGTGACGATCACCCGGACGACGGGCCGTCCCGGCGCCGTCGACTACCGGCTCGGCTGGCAGGGCAACGACGGCACCTTCGCGGCCCCGTCGCACATCCGGCTCACCCGCGGCAAGGCGGCGGTGTTCACCGTGGCGGGCCGTCCGGCGGCGTCCGGCGCGCACAGCGCGATCCTCACCGTCGACGACCCGGCGACCGGCGGCACCGACCACCGGATGCTGGCCACCGTCGTGGCCGGCGACGACGCGGGGACCGGCGGCTACGCGGTCGCCAAGTCCGGGAGCGTGGACCGCAACCAGACCAGGAGCTGGATGGTCGACGTGCCGCAGGGCGCCACCGCCCTGGAGCTCTCCCTGACCGGCACCGGAGGCGGCCGCAGCGCGGTCTTCGCCTCCGACCCGTACGGCCTGCCGACCGTCGACATCGACTACAACCGGGCGAAGACCATCAGCATCCCCAACCCGACCCCGGGCGTCTGGAACATCGGCGCGACCGCCTCCCGGGCGTCGGCGCTGCTCTCCAACCCCTACACGGTCGCGGCGACGGTCTACGGCACCTCCTTCTCGCCGAACCCGGCGCACATCGCCTCGGCGAAGGCCGGCGAGGCCGCGCCGGTGGAGTGGACGGCGAGCAACGCGTTCGCGCCGGTGGCGGGCGCGAGCTGGCAGGGCTCGGTGGGCTCGCAGCGCGCGCTGCGGCCGACGATCGCGGACGGCGAGCGGCAGAGCTACACCGTCGCGGTGCCGGCCGGCGCGACCCAGGCGGTCTTCTCCACCGGGAGGACCGCCGACGCCAAGGCCGACCTCGACCTGAGCGTCTACGACGCGAGCGGGGCGATGGTCGGCCAGAGCGCGGGCAGCACGGCGGACGAGAAGGTGACGCTGGCGAACCCGGCGGCGGGGACGTACACGGTGTACGTGGACGCCTACTCCGTTCCGTCCGGCTCGACGGCGTACGACTACGCGGACACGTATCTGGCGCCCTCGCTGGGGACGCTCTCCGCCGCCGCGGGGGCGCCGACCTCGCTGGCGACCGGGGCCTCGGCGAAGGTCGCGGCGACTCTGACGCCGGCCTCCGCCCCGGCGGACGGGCGCTCCCTGGTGGGGACGCTCGCGCTGCGCACCGCGTCCGGCACGACGGCCGGGACCGCGTCGGTCACGGTGGACAGCATCACGCGGTAGCCGCGGGCGGGCGGTTCGCCGCCCCCTCCGCCCCGGCACCCCACCCGTTCCGCTTCGCGGGACGCGGTGGGGTGCCGCGCGCAATGAGGCGTGAACCGTTCCTCCGCCCGGGCAGCCTGACACACCGTCACCCTCTCAGCCATTACGATGCGGCCAGCACCCTCACCGTCCCCTCCGGAGGAGCCCCGCATGGATCCGGTGATCGTCGTCGGCGCGGGACCGACCGGCCTGTCACTGGCCCTCGCCCTCGCCCGCCTCGACGTCCCCGTCACCCTTCTCGAGCGCACCCCGGAACCCCCCGCAGCCGACGACGCCCGCACCGCCGTCCTGCACCACGACACCCTCGCCTTCCTCTCCCGCATCGGCTACCGCCGCGTGCTCGCCGACGGCACCGCCGTCCTGACGTACCGTCTGCTCCGCCGCCGCCAGGAGCTGGCCCGCGAGCACCTGCCCTCCGGCGACGCCGGGCTGCCCGTCCCCACCGGGCCCCAGCACCCCGGCGCCGCCGACCAGCCCCCGCCGCCGCGCGACCGGCGCGGGCGGGGCCGGGAGCGCAGCGACCCCGCGGACCGCACCCCGCCGCCCGGCACCTTCCCGGCGGCGCTGCACATCTCCCGCAACCGGCTGGTCCGCGGCCTGCTGGACGCCCTCGGCCCGGTGCACGGCGCCGGCCTCACCACCGGCGTCACCGTCGACGCCATCGAGCAGGACCGCGACCAGGTCCGGGTGCACACCACCGGCCCCGGCGGCGGCACCTGGTGGACCGGCAGCCATGTGGTGGGCTGCGACGGCGCCCGCTCGGCCGTCCGCAAGCTGCTCGGCATCCGCTTCCCCGGCCGCACCGCGGTGGACCGCCGGCTCTCCGCGATCGTCGCCGCCCCGCTGCCCTTCCCGGACGAGGCCCGCATCCACCGCGACCCGCCGCGGGTGTCGCTGCCCGGCGGCCGCGGCGCCCGCGCCGCCGAGCCGTCCCGCGAACTCACCGCGCTGCCGCTGCCCGACGGCCGCTGGCGGATCGACTGGACGCTCCCCGCCCGGCGCCCCGGCGCCCCGAGCGGCGCACGCGTCCCGGCGCCCGCCGGCGCGCACGCCCCCGAGGAGCTGGTCGCCCGGATGCGCGCCGCGCTCGCGCTGTGGTGCGACGGGCAGGTGCCGCCCTACGAGCCGCTGCAGCACGCCGAGTACACCGCCCACCAGCGGCTCGCCCGCCGCTTCCGGCGCGGCCGCGGCTTTCTCGCCGGGGACGCCGCCCATCTGCTCGGCGCCATCGGCATGCAGAGCCTGGAGGAGGGGCTGCGGGACGCCGCCAACCTCTCCTGGAAGCTGGCCCTCGTCCGGGACGGCTCCGCCGGGCCCGGCCTGCTCGACTCCTACGAGGCCGAGCGGCGCGGCGCCGTCGGCAACCGGCTGCGCGGCGCCGACCAGGTGCTGCCGCTGCTGCGGCCCTCCGGCAGCTGGAACGCCACCCGGCGGGCGGTGCTCTCCGGGTCGACGAGCCGTCATCTGCCGCTGCTGGGCTCGGGCATCCTCGGCACCGGCCGGCTCGGCGCCGCCCCCGTCTACGGCGACTCGCCGCTCGCCGTGCCCACCGCCCGCAGCCTGCGGCGCGGCGCCCCGCCCCGGCCCGGCTCCACCGACACCCCGGACGGCGCACCGGTGGAGGACGTCCCGGTGATCGGCGCCGACGGGCGGCGCGGCCGGCTGTCGGAGCGTCTGGGCCGCGGCTTCATCCTGCTGCTGGTGGCGCCGGGCACCGGGGTGTGGGCGAGCGAGCACTGGCTGGGCGCGGGGCTGATGCCCAAGCTCGGCGAGGCGCTGCGCGCGCTGCCCGTCCCCGGCGAGCTGCTGGTGGCGGACGCCTACCCGGGCGCGGCGGCGCACACCGTGCTGCTGATCCGTCCGGACGGGCACCTGGTGCAGTCCATGGCGGGGTGCCGCCCGGCGGAGCTGCTCGCCTACGCGGACACCGCGCGCGGCGGGCCGGCCGAGCTGCGGGACGCGGGCGACGGCGCCGCGTCCGGCTCGGGCTCCGGCCCGGCCGACGTCCGCGACGGGGACGGCGAGGGCGCCGTCCTAGGCTGAGGGCATGCCGGCCGCCGAACACGCCCGCCACTGGCCCCATCCGCACGCGGCCGGGGTGGACCTGCTGTCCGCCCGGTACGTCCGGCACACCTTCGCCAGGCATGTGCACGCCACCTACACGGTGGGCGCGATCGTGCTGGGCGTCGAGGAGTTCTACTACCAGGGCAGCCAGGTGCGGGTGGGCCCCGGCGGGCTGGCGCTCGTCAACCCGGGAACGGTGCACACCGGCCACGCGGGGATACCCGAGGGGTGGGCGTACCACGCGCTCTATCCGCCGGTGCCGCTGATGCGCGAGGTCGCGGCCGATCTGGTGCCGCGGGGCGCGGGCGCCCGGCCGGTGCCCGTCCCGCTGCTCACCTCGCCCGACCCCTACGACCCGGCGACGGCGCGGGCGGTGCTGCTGGCGCACCGCGCCGCGTCCGAGGGCGACCGGCTGGCGGCGGACACCCTGCTGCGCGCCGCCCTCGCCCAACTGCTGCTGCGCCACGGGACGTTCCCGACCGGGGCGGACGACCCGCCGCGGGCGGGCGCCGAGCCGCGCACCGTGCGGGAGGCGGCGGCGCTGCTGGACGCGCGGCTCACCGATCCGCCGGGGCTCGCGGAGCTCGCCGAACTGGTCGGCGGGGGCAGCCCGTTCACGCTGCTGCGGGCGTTCCGCCGGGTGCACGGGCTGCCGCCGCACGCGTGGCTCGTCCAGCGCCGCGTCGACCGGGCCCGCGCGCTGCTGGACGCGGGCACGCCGCCCGCGGACGCCGCCGCGGCGTGCGGCTTCGCCGACCAGGCCCACCTCACCCGCCACTTCCGCCGCACCCACGGCGTCGCCCCGGGCGCGTACCAGCGCATGCGGCGGCGCGTAAGCCCCGCCGCCCCGCCGCCCGACAGGCCAGCCCGCACCGCCGAAGGGCGCGGGGAACTGCGCGACTGACCACCACCAACCCGCCGCCCGACAGACCAGCCCACACCGCCGAGGGGCGCGGGGAACTGCGCGACTGACCAC
>NZ_MLCF01000093.1 GCF_001879105.1 Mangrovactinospora gilvigrisea
ACCCTCATCTACACCTCCGGCACCACCGGCCGGCCCAAGGGCTGCGCCCTCACCCACGCCAACTTCCTCGCCGAGTGCGACACCGTCGTCGAGCTGCTCCTCCCCGTCTTCGAGAAGGTCTCCCGGCAGCAGCCCTCCACGCTGCTCTTCCTCCCCCTCGCCCATGTCCTCGGCCGGATGGTCGAGGTGGCCTGCGTCCGCGCGCGCATCCGGCTCGGCCACGCCCCCTCCATCAAGCCCGAGGAGCTCCGCGCCGACCTGGCCGGTTTCCACCCCACCTTCCTGCTCGGCGTCCCCTACCTCTTCGAGAAGATCTTCCACACCGGCCGCGCGCAGGCCGAGTCGATCGGCCGGGCGGCCTCCTTCGACCGCGCCGCCGGCATCGCCCGCCGCTACGGCCAGGCCCTCCTCTCCGCGCTCTCCGGCGGCCCCGGACCGGACCGCAAGCTCCGGGCCGCGCACGCCCTCTACGACGTCCTCGTCTACCGGCGCATCCGCAAGGCGCTCGGCGGCGACATCCGCTTCGCGGTCTGCGGCGGCTCCTCCCTCTCCCCCGATCTGCTGCTCTTCTTCGCCGGCGCCGGCGTGCTCATCTACGAGGGCTACGGCCTCACCGAGACCACCGCCGCCGTCACCGTCAACCCCCCGCTGCGGCCCCGGCCCGGCAGCGTCGGCATGCCCATCCCCGGCGCCGGGGTGCGCATCTCCGACGAGGGCGAGATCGAGGTCCGCGGCGGGATGGTGTTCGCACGCTACCGGGAGCAACCTGAAGCCAGGCTGAAGCCGGCGGCCGATCCTGAAGGGACCTTCAGCGACGGCTGGTTCTCCACGGGCGACCTGGGCCGCATCGACCAGGACGGCTACCTCTACGTCACCGGCCGCAAGAAGGAGCTCATCATCACCAACGGCGGCAAGAACGTCAGCCCGGCGCCGATGGAGGACCGCCTGCGGGTGCATCCGCTGATCAGCCAGTGCCTGGTGGTGGGGAACGACCGCCCGTTCGTGGCCGCGCTCATCACGCTGGACGCGGAGGCGGCGGAGGCGTTCGTGGAGAAGATGCCGGGCGGGGACCGATATGCGGGGCCGCTCCGCGAGCATCCGGCGCTGCGCGCCGAGGTGCAGGGGGCGGTGGACGAGGTGAACGAGACGGTGAGCAGGGCGGAGTCGATACGGAAGTTCGTGATTCTGGAGGGGGACTTCACCGAGGAGAACGGGATGCTGACGCCGTCGTTGAAGGTGAAGCGGCGGATAGTGGAGCAGGGTTTCGCGGACGCGATCGAGGGGTTGTACGCGAAGGCGGGGCCCGCTCCCGACCAGGGCCTGGAGTCGGCCGCCGGGTAGGGGGTGGCCGCCGGGTAGGGGGTGGTCGCGGTTCGCCGCCCCTTCGCCCCGGCGCCCCACCCGGACCGCTTCGCGGTCCTCGGCGCGACGGGGCACGGCGTCTGCGTCCGGGCACGGCGAAGGGCCCGGTCCCCCGTGGGGGGCCGGGCCCTTCGGTCAGGCTGGGACTGCTACCTCAGTGCGATCAGGACTGGCCGCCGGCCAGCTTCTCGCGGAGGGCGGCGAGCGCCTCGTCAGAGGCGAGCGCGCCGCTGCCCTCGTCGCCCGAGGACGAGTAGGACGACGGAGCCGCGCCGGCCCCGGCACCCGGGGCGGCCGGAGCGGCGGTGCCGCCGTTCGCCTCGGCCTCGGCCTCGGCCTCGCGGGCCTTGATGACCTGGGCCTGGTGCGCCTCGAAGCGGGTCTGCGCGTCGGCGTACTGACGCTCCCACTCCTCACGCTGCTTCTCGTAGCCGGGCAGCCAGTCGTTCGCCTCGGGGTCGAAGCCCTCCGGGTAGATGTAGTTGCCCTGGTCGTCGTAGGACGCGGCCATGCCGTACAGCGTCGGGTCGAACTCCACGGAGTTCGGGTCGGCGCCGAAGGCCTCGTTGGCCTGCTTGAGCGACAGCGAGATGCGGCGGCGCTCCAGGTCGATGTCGATGACCTTGACGAAGATCTCGTCGTTGACCTGGACGACCTGCTCCGGGATCTCCACGTGGCGCTCGGCCAGCTCGGAGATGTGGACCAGGCCCTCGATGCCCTCGTCCACGCGGACGAACGCACCGAACGGCACCAGCTTGGTGACCTTGCCGGGGACGACCTGGCCGATCTGGTGCGTGCGCGCGAACTGCTGCCACGGGTCCTCCTGCGTCGCCTTCAGCGACAGGGAGACCCGCTCGCGGTCCATGTCCACGTCCAGGACCTCGACCGTGACCTCCTGGCCGACCTCGACCACCTCGGAGGGGTGGTCGATGTGCTTCCAGGACAGCTCCGAGACGTGCACCAGACCGTCGACACCGCCGAGGTCCACGAACGCGCCGAAGTTGACGATCGAGGAGACCACACCGGACCGCACCTGACCCTTCTGGAGGGTGGTGAGGAAGGTCTGGCGCACCTCGGACTGGGTCTGCTCGAGCCAGGCACGGCGGGACAGGACCACGTTGTTGCGGTTCTTGTCCAGCTCGATGATCTTGGCCTCGAGCTCCTTGCCGACGTACGGCTGGAGGTCGCGCACGCGGCGCATCTCGACCAGGGAGGCCGGCAGGAAGCCCCGCAGGCCGATGTCGAGGATGAGGCCGCCCTTGACGACCTCGATGACGGTTCCGGTGACGATCCCGTCCTCGTCCTTGATCTTCTCGATGGTGCCCCAGGCACGCTCGTACTGAGCGCGCTTCTTCGAGAGGATCAGGCGGCCCTCCTTGTCCTCCTTCTGGAGAACCAGGGCCTCGATCTCGTCGCCGACGGCGACGACCTCGTTGGGGTCGACGTCGTGCTTGATCGACAGCTCGCGGGAGGGGATCACGCCCTCGGTCTTGTAACCGATGTCGAGCAGGACCTCGTCCCGGTCGACCTTCACGATGACGCCGTCGACGATGTCGCCGTCGTTGAAGTACTTGATCGTCTCGTCGATCGCGGCGAGGAAGGCTTCCTCGGAACCGATGTCGTTGACCGCAACCTGCTGGGGGGTGGCGGTGGAGTCGGTGCTGCTCGTCATGTGGGAAAGGGCTCCGGTACGGACACGTGGTCGTAGGTACTGCTACGCGGAGGGCCAGTCGCCCTGCCGGGGAACCACGAGTACGGATCAGGGACCGGGCAAGCCGAAGAGCCGGAAGCATCCGGCTCCGTCAACACTGCCCCGCCCGACCGAGGGTCCGACGACAGATGCGAGCGCGACCTGCTCCGTCCGAGGCGCGCAGGCCCGCAGCGCAACTTGTAGCATACGGGCCCCCTTGAACACGGTCAATGCGCGCCCTCAGACGAGAGCGGCATATCAGACAATCCCGGAGCTGAAGCACCCGCGCCTGGGCGGCGTCCCGCCGGGACGCCCGCCGGCGGCGGCTCCGGTGCCGCGCCATCGCCACAGTAGCGCGGCGGGTGGGCCGGACGGCCGGGTTCCGCTGTGGTGCGCGGCACGCCCGCCCGGCCCCCGCGGCTCAGGTGCAGGTGGGTGACGGCGAGGGGCTGCCGCTCGGGGTGGAGGACGCGCCGGCGCTCGCGCCGGGGTCCGCGCCCGCGCTCGGCGTGCCCGCGGTCGCGTCCGCGGACGGCGAGGGCTTGCCCGTCGGCGACGCGGAGGGCGAGGGGCTGGTGCAGGTCGGGCTGGGGGACGCGCTGGTGCTGACGGTCGGCTTCACCGTCGGCTTGATTCCGCCGGTGGAGGTGACGGTGGGCCGCGGCCGGGGGCTGCCGCCGGAGCTGTGGCCGCCGCCCGTGCTGCCCCCGCCGGGGGTGCCACCGGTGCTGCCCCCGTTCCCGGAGGTGCTGCCGCCGCCCGGGGTGCCGGTGGCGGTCGGGGTGCCGCCGCCGGTGGTGGCACCGGTGGGGCCGCCCAGGCCGCCGCCGGGGGTGCCGCCGCCGGTGACCGGCTGCACCGCGTAGTTGCCGGTGAGGTAGTAGAGGTACCAGGCCTTGACCGTCTTCAGGTAGGCGGACGAGTTGTTGTAGCTGAGGATCGCGTCGTCCATGCCCGCGGTGGTGGCCATGTCCTTGCTGCCGGCGCAGAGGTAGTCGGCGGCCGAGGTGGCGGCGTCGAAGATGTTCTCCGGGTCGGAGATGCCGTCGTGGTTGCCGTCCACGCCCCACTTGGCCCAGGTGGAGGGGAGGAACTGGAACGGGCCGACGGCGTGCGAGTAGGTGGTGTCGCCGGTGTAGCGGCCGCCGTCGGTCGCCTTGATCAGGGCGAAGCCGTGCTGGCCGTCGAGGGCCGGGCCGATGATCGGCGAGAGCGCGGTGCCGTTGGTGTCGAGCTTGCCGTCGCGCGCGTGGCCCGACTCGACCTTGCCGATGCCGGCGAGCAGCTGCCACTTCATGTGGCAGCCGGGGTCGGTGCGGTCCACCGCCTCGGCGGCCTGCTGGTAGGCGGCGAGCACGTTGGAGGGGATCTGGCCGGTGCCGAGGGTCGGCGTGGCCGGGGTGCCGTTGGAGCCGCTGGACGGCGTGGCGCTCGGGGTTCCCGCGGCGTTCGGCGGGAGGGACGGGTTGAACGGCAGCGCGGGGCCGCTGGGTTGGGGCCCCTTGTCGCCGCCGTGGGCGGTGGCGCCCAGTCCGATTCCGGAGCCCGCGCCGGAGCCGGCGAGGGCCGCGGTGGCGACGCACGCCGCCCCCAGGCCGAGCGCCTTGCGGCGGAGGTTCGCCGCCGCGGTGCGGGCATGCTTGCCGTGGTGCCGTGCCGGTATCCGCACGAGCCTCTCCCGATCCATCGTCCCCCAGGAATACAGCCCCTGACGTTACGACAGGTACCCGCGGGTTAACCAGGCGGCAGGAGCGGTTCTTTACCAGATGGGCACGAACTCGAAAACGGAGCGTCCCGCTTCGGTCGCCGGCCGGTCATCGCCGATACTGGCGGGCATGGCGGGCACAGCGCGGACTGACGGGATCGATCTGCCGGTGCGGTCGGCGCTTCCCGCGCTGCGCGCGGCGCTGTTCGGGGCGGGCGCCGCGGGCGGCGCGGTGCTGGTGGCGCCGCCGGGCACCGGGAAGACGACGCTGGTGCCGCCGGCGCTGGCCGGTCTGCTGGGCGACGGCGCGCCCGCGCGGCGGGTGCTGGTCGCCGAGCCGCGGCGGGTGGCGGCGCGGGCCGCGGCGCGGCGGATCGCCTGGCTGCTCGGCGAGCGGGCGGGCGAGGGCGCGGTGGGGTTCACGGTGCGCGGCGAGCGGCGGGTGGGGCCGCGGTGCCGGGTGGAGGTGGTGACCACCGGGGTGCTGCTGCGGCGGCTGCAGCGCGATCCGGAGCTGCCCGGGGTGGACGCGGTGCTGCTGGACGAGGTGCACGAGCGGCATCTGGACGCGGACTTGGCGCTGGCGTTCCTCCAGGAGGTGCGCGGCGCGCTGCGGCCGGAGCTGGCCGTGGTGGCGGCGTCCGCGACCGCCGAGACGGGTCCGCTGGCCGCGCTGCTGGAGGCTCCGGTGGTCGAGGCGGAGGGGGTGGCTTTCCCGGTGGCGGCGCGGTGGGCGGCGCCGCCGGCCGGGGTGCGGCCGGCGCTGGGCACCCGGGTCGACCCGGCGCTGCTCGACCACGCGGCGGCGGTGGTGCGGCGGGCGCTGGCGGAGGAGGCGTCCGGGGACGTGCTGGTGTTCCTGCCGGGCGCCGCGGAGATCGCGGGCGTGGCGGGGCGGCTGCGGGGCGCGGTGGCGGCGGACGTCCTGACGCTGCACGGGCGCACGCCGGCGCACGAGCAGGACGCGGTGCTGGCGGGGGGTGGAGGCGGAAGC
>NZ_MLCF01000094.1 GCF_001879105.1 Mangrovactinospora gilvigrisea
GAGGAAGGGGGAGGGGTGCTGCCGTCCGTCATGGGGACGATCATCGCACTGCCGGGTCCGGCGGTGCGAGGCCCCCGTCCGCGGGCGGGTGGGGCGCGGCACGCCGCACCGCCGGCCCGGCGGCGGCCAGCGCGGCGGCGAGCGGGGCCGGGACGTCGGCCGGGACGATCACCTCGTGGGCGGCCTCCAGCGCGGCGAAGCGCGCGAAGCCGGCCCGTCCCAGCGCGCCGGCCGGGGCCAGCACCACCACCCGCCGGGCGGAGGCGAGCATCGCCTCGTGGAGCGCGGCCCGCTCGGCGGAGGGGTCGGTGAGGCCGGCCTCGGGGTCGACGCCGCCCGGCGCCAGGAACGCGATGTCGAAGCGGAGCCGGGCCAGCTCCTGCCGCGCCCACTCGCCGAGCTGCGCGGACGACCCGGGCCGCACCATGCCGCCCAGGTTGTAGACGGCGAGGGACGGATACCGGGAGAGCGCCGCCGCGGCGGTCACCGAGGCGGTGGCCACCAGGAGTTCGCGGCCGGAGGCGTGCCCGGGGAGCGCGGCGGCCAGCGCGTCCACCGGGCCGCCGGCGTCCAGCAGCACGCTGCCGCCGGTCTCGGGCAGCAGCGGCAGCGCGGCGGCGGCGAGGGCGGCCAGCGGGCCGCCGTCCTCGGCGGCGGACGGCGCGGACGCGGCGGACGGGGGCGGGGCGGCCGGCAGCGCGCCGCCGCGGGTGCGGCGCAGCTTGCCCTCCTGCTCCAGCCTGCGCAGATCGCGGCGGACGGTCTCGACGGCGACGCCGAGCCGGGCGGCGATCTCGGCGACCTCGACGCGGCCGGCCTCCTGGAGGCGCGCGGTGATCGCGTCCAGTCGGGCGCGCTGGGCGGGGGTGGTCGGGTCGCTCACCGGGCCATTCTCGCATTCGCCCGCATGTCAGGGGGTGTGCGCCGCATGTCACGATGGAGCCATGTACCCCGCGGAGCGTCAGTTCGAGATCACTCGGCGTGTGCACGAGCAGGGTCGCGTGACCATCGGCGAGATGTGCGCGGTGCTGGACGTCACCAGCGAGACGGTCCGCCGCGACCTCGCCGCGCTGGAGCGGCAGGGCGTGCTGCGCCGGGTGCGCGGCGGGGCGGTGCTGGTGCACCGCGCGCCGTTCGAGCTGACGCTGGCCCAGCGGCGGCTCACCTACGCCGCGGAGAAGCGGCGGATCGCGGGCCGGGTGGTGGAGCTGATGCCGGAGGACGGCGCGGTCTTCCTGGACACCGGCTCGCTGGGGTTCGCGATCGCGGCGGCGCTGGTGCGGCAGCTGCCGGCGGAGCGGCGGCTGACGGTGGTCACCAACAACCTGCCGGCGGTGCCGGTGCTCGCCGCGGACCCGCGGTTGACGGTGTTCGCGCTGCCGGGGCGGGTCCGGCCGATCACCGAGGGCGCGGTGGACGAGTGGACGCGGGCCCGGCTGGAGGGGCTGCGCGCGGAGCTGGCGGTGGTGGCCGCGAACGGGGTGTCGGTGGAGGCGGGGGCGACGACGACGGTCCCGGAGGAGGCCGCGGTGAAGCGGGCGATGCTGCTGGGCGCGCGGCGGCGGGTGGTCGCGGTGACGTCGGCGCGGATGGGCCGCAGCAGCTTTGTCCGCTACGCGACGCTCGACGAGGTCGACGCGGTGGTGACGGACACGGGGGTCGAGGACGAACTCGCCGCGACGATTGCCGCGGAGGGGCCGGAGGTGCTGCGCGCGTAGCCTGCGGCGGCGTGGGGGCGCGTGGTGTGCGTGGGGCCGGGGCGCGGGGCGGGTGGCGGCGGGGGTGTGGTTGCTCGCGCGGTTCCCCGCGCCCCTTTGCGGGACGCGTCCGCGGCGGGGCTGCATGTGCGGCATTGCCTCCCGCCCCCGGCGTGGGGCGCGGGGGCGGGTGGCGGCGGGGGTGTGGTTGCTCGCGCGGTTCCCCGCGCCCCTTTGCGGGACGCGTCCGCGGCGGGGCCGCATGTGCGGCATTGCCTCCCGCCCCCGGCGTGGGGCGCGGTGCGGGTGGCGGCGGGGGTGTGGTTGCTCGCGCAGGTCCCCGCGCCCCTTGCGGGGCTACTTCTTGGTGTAGCCGCGGAGGAGTTCGGCGATGCCGGCGCGGACGGTTTCGGGGGCGGCGCCCTGGGTGGTGAGGAGGGCGGTGACCGGGTTGCCGGGGTCGTCGAAGAGGGCCAGCAGGATGTGCTCGGTGCCGATGTAGTTGTGGCCCAGCATCAGCGCCTGGCGGAGCGTCAGCGTCAGGACGCGGGGGAACGCGCCCGCGGCGAGGTCGTCGTGGTCGGCCTCCTCCAGCGCGGCGCGCGCCGCGGCGCGCAGGTCCTCGAGGTCGGCGCCCGCGCCCTGGATCGCCACCGCGGCGAGCCCCTGCGGCTCCTCCAGCAGGCCGAGCAGGATGTGCTCGGACCGCACCGCGGGGAATCCGGTGGCGCGGGCCGCCTCGGCGGCCTTCTCCACCACCACCCGCGCCCGCGCGGTGAACCGCTCCATGGTGACGCCGTTCTCCGTGAGGCCGGCCGTCGCCTTCTCGACGAACCGCTTCTGGGCCGCCTGCTTGGTGACGCCCATGTGGGAGCCGATCTCCGTCCAGGACGCGCCGCCGCGGCGGGCCTGGTCGACGAAGTGGCCCACCAGGTGGTCGGAGAGCTCGCCGAGGCTGGCGGCCAGCTGGACGGCGTCCTCCAGGTGGATCAGCGCGTCGCCGTCCGGATGGACCGCGCGGACGTGCCCGATCAAGTCGTCGAGGCGCACGGGGAGTTCGGGGGATTCGGAATGTTCCTGCTTCTCCGTCATGCGACAACCTTAGGTTGACGATGAAGGGATCGTCAACCCGAAGTTGACGAGGAAAAGCAGTTGCCGCCCCGCCGCGGCCTCTGCTGGACTGCTGACCGTCCGAGTCGAGAACCCCGACCGAGGAGGCTGGTCACCGTGCGGGTACAGGCGTGCACCCACGTGACCCCGACCCCCTTCTCGAAGGACACCCCTCTTCGTGGCTTCGCTGCCCCGCACCCTGAACCTGGGCATCCTCGCCCATGTCGACGCCGGTAAGACCAGCCTGACGGAGCGTCTGCTGCTGCACGCCGGGGTCATCGACACCCTCGGCCGCGTGGACGCCGGCACCACCCGCACCGACTCCCTGGAGCTGGAGCGGCGCCGCGGCATCACCATCAAGTCCGCGGTGGTCTCCTTCCGGCTCGGCGGCGCCGTCGTCAACCTCATCGACACCCCCGGCCACCCCGACTTCATCGCCGAGGTGGAGCGCGTCCTCGGCGTGCTGGACGGCGCCGTCCTCGTCGTCTCCGCGGTGGAGGGCGTCCAGGCGCAGACCCTGGTGCTGCACCGCACGCTCGCCCGGCTCGGCATCCCCACCCTGCTCTTCGTCAACAAGACCGACCGCCGCGGCGCCGATCCGGCGCGGGTGCGGGAGGAGATCCGCGAGCGCCTCGGCGCCGCCGTCGTCCCGATGGGCGCGGACGGCGCGCCGCGGCGGCCGGAGGAGCTGCTGGAGGCGCTCGCCGAGCAGGACGACGCCTTCCTGCCCGACTACCTCGACCGACCGGGCCTGCTGACGCCACGTCACCGCGCCGCCCTCGCCGACCGCACCCGCCGCGGGCTGCTCCACCCCGCCTGGCAGGGTTCCGCCGCCACCGGCGCCGGCGTCGCCGGCCTCGCCGCCGGTATCCGCGCGCTGCTCGTCCCCGGGCCGCCCGACCCGGACGGGCCGCTCTCCGCGGCCGTCTTCAAGGTGGAGCGAGGCCCGTCCGGCGAACGCCTCGCCTACGCCCGGCTCTTCGGCGGGACGCTGCGCCTGCGCGACCGCACCGAGCTCGGGACGGTGACGTCGATCCGGGTCTTCGAGGACGGCGGCGCGGTGCGCCGGGACGCCGTCCCGGCCGGCCGGATCGCGCTGCTGGGCGGGCTGGGGGAGGCCCGGATCGGGGACGTGCTGGGCGGCCTCCCGCCGGGCCGCAGGGCTGTCCAGCACTTCCCGCCGCCGACGCTGGAGACCGCCGTGCTGGCCGCCGACCGCTCCCGCAAGGGGGCGCTGCACACCGCCCTCGCCCAGCTCGCCGAGCAGGACCCGCTGATCGACCTCCGCCAGGACGACCTCCGCAACGAGCTGTACCTCTCCCTCTACGGCGAGGTGCAGAAGGAGGTGATCCAGGCGACGCTCGCCGAGGAGTTCGGCGTGGACGCGGAGTTCCGCGGCACCACCGTGGTGCACCGCGAGTACCTCACCGGCAGCGGGGCGGCCGAGGAGGTCATCGGGACGCCGTCCAACCCGTTCCTGGCCACCGTCGGCCTCCGGGTGGAGCCGGGGCCGCCCGGCTCGGGCGTCCGCTTCCGGCTCGGCGTCGAACTGGGCTCGCTGCCCTCGGCGTTCATGGCGGCGATCGAGCAGACCGTGCCGGCGGTGCTGGAGCAGGGCCTGCACGGCTGGAAGGTGGACGACTGCACGGTGACGCTGACCCGCTCCGGCTACTGGGCGCGGCAGAGCCATGCCCACGGGACGTTCGACAAGTCGATGTCCTCGACGGCCGGGGACTTCCGCAACCTGGTGCCGCTGGTGCTGATGGACGCGCTGCGGCGGGCGGGGACGGCCGTCCACGAGCCCGTCCGCCGCTTCCGCGTCGACCTGCCGGCGGACGCCTACGGCCCGGTGCTGGCCGCGCTGGTGAAGGCGCGGGCGGTGCCGGAGCCGCCGGAGCAGCGCGGCCGGCGCACGGCCGTCGAGGGCGAGGTGCCGGTGGCGGGCATCGAGCGGCTGGAGCGCGCGCTCCCGGGCCTCACCCGCGGCGAGGGCGTCCTGGAGACCGGACTCGACGGCGGCCGGGTGGCCTGGTGGCCCGTGGCCGGCCGGCCCCCGAGCCGCCCCCGCACCGACCACAACCCCCTGAACCGCAAGGTCTACCTGCTCCGGGTGGTCCGCCGCACCTAATCGACCTTCACCGGCAGCGACTTCAGCCCGTAGACGATCGACAGCCGGCGGAACTCCAGCTTCTCCGGGTCGCCCGCGACCCGGAGCCGCGGGAACCTCCGGACCAGCATCGGGTAGGCCGCGCGCAGCTCCATCTTCGCCAGCTCCGCGCCGATGCACCGGTGCATCCCGTGGCCGAAGGCCAGGTGGCTCGCCGCGGCGACCCGGTCCGGGTCGAAGACGTCCATGTCGGAGCCGTCCGGGGAGAGCGACGCGTCGCGGTCGGCGCCGCTCAGCGAGACCACCACGATGTCGCCCTTGTGGATCTCCTGGCCGTTGATCACGATGTCGTCCTTGGCGATCCGCGGGAACGCCACCTGCACCACCGTCAGATAGCGCAGTGCCTCCTCCACGAACCGCTCGGCGAACTCG
Source organism: Mangrovactinospora gilvigrisea (assembly GCF_001879105.1). Taxonomy (GTDB): domain Bacteria; phylum Actinomycetota; class Actinomycetes; order Streptomycetales; family Streptomycetaceae; genus Mangrovactinospora; species Mangrovactinospora gilvigrisea. The sequence continues at coordinate 5,347 of NZ_MLCF01000094.1, forward strand.
CCGCCCTCGTCGTCGCGCAGCCGCGACGCGTACTCCGGGTCGCGCATCAGCAGCAGCGTGCCGAGCGCCAGCATGCTCGCGGTCGTCTCGAAGCCGCCGGTGAGCAGGCCGTCGGCGAGGCCGGCCAGCTCCTCGTCGTCGAGGTCGTCGCCGTGCTCGGTGATGAGCGCGCCGAGCAGCCCGTCGCCGGGCTCCTTGCGCTGCTGCTTGATGATGCCGTGCAGATACTCCAGCGACGTCGAGATGGCGCCGAAGGAGGCGTTGGTGCCGTTCTCGATGTCGAAGCGGGAGGCGCTGAACTTCTGGAACTCGGCGCGGTCCGCGTAGGGGACGCCCAGCAGCTCGCAGATGACCAGCGAGGGGATGGGCAGCGCGAAGTCCTCGACCAGGTCGACGGGCTCGCCGGCCGCGGCCTTGCGCTCCATCTCGTCCAGGCAGCCCTGCACGATGTCGTGGATGAGCGGGGTGAGCCGGGCCAGCCGCCGCATGGTGAACTCGGGGGTGAGCAGCTTGCGCCGGCGGGTGTGGATCGGCGGATCGACCATCCCGAGGCCGCCCGGCGTCTTCTCGGCGCTGACGCCGGTGCCGCTGGTCACCTTGGAGAACTCGTTGCTGAACGCGGCGCCGTCGCCCAGTACCTGGCGCGCGGCCTCGTACCCGGTGATCATCCACACGCCGCTGCTGAACGGCAGCGGCAGCTTGCGCACCGGCTCCCGCTCCCGCACCTTGCCGAGTCCGGGGACCGGGTCCATGCCGTCCCGGCGCACCGCGACCAGCGCGTACTCCGGGAGCCTGGAGAGGTTGAGCCCCTTCTTCGCTACTCGCGCCATGAACCTGCGGGCCGCCCACGAGCCCACCGCTGCCCTTATACCGCCCGCGGCCGCCTTCACTTCGCCCTCTGTTCGTGTCACGCTGTCGCGTCGCCGTCAGCTGTCCGGTTGTGAACCGCGGACCACAATACTTGCCGGTCCGGGCCGGAACAGGCCGGGCGGCGAGCCTTGGGGGACGGTTCAGGGGAACGCGCGGCGCCGGCTACGCCTCAGGGACGAGGGACTGGCCCGCAGGTACCGGGTGCTGCCCGGAACCCGCGGGGGAGGCGTCCGCCATTGACAGGTGGTCAGTCCGTGTGAAACACCTCGTCGGCCCGGCCCCACCACTCGTCCTCGCCCGCCGACTCGACCTTGGCCTGCATCGGGTCGGTGATCTTCCACCAGCGCTGGGTGTGCGGGTCCTCGGCCATCCGCGCCATGTCGGCGTCGTGGTCGGTGCCGACGTACTCGTAGTAGGCGAAGAGCAGGCCGTCCCGCAGGAAGATCGAGTAGTTGCGCATGTGGCACTTCTCGATCATCGCCAGCACCTCCGGCCACACCTCCTGGTGGATCCGGCGGTACTCGGCCTCGGCCTCCGGCCGCAGCCGGATGATCTGCGCATAGCGCTTCGGGTTCGCGGCGCTCATCTCAGTTCAGCAGCCCTTCCAGTCGGTAGTACTCGGCGGCGGTGCCGCCCCGCACCCGCTCCCGCTCGGCCGGGGAGAGGTGCTCGGTGAGCTGTTCCGCGGCCTCGGCGACCTGCGCATAGCTCGCCGCCAGTGTGCACACCGGCCAGTCGGATCCGAACATCACCCGGTCCGGGCCGAAGGCGTCCAGCACGATCTCGGTGTAGACGCGGAGGCCGTCGACCGTCCACTTCTCCCAGTCGGCCTCGGTCACCAGTCCGGAGAGCTTGCAGGCGACGTTCGGTCGCGCGGCCAGTGCCCGCAGGTCCGCCGCCCAGGGCTCGACCTCGCCGGAGGCGATCGGCGGCTTGGCGCAGTGGTCCAGGACAAAGGTCAGTTCGGGCACCTCGGCGGCGGCGCGGGCCGCGCCGGGCAGGTGCCGGGGGAGCAGCAGCAGGTCGTAGCCGAGGCCGGCGCCGGCCACCGCGCGCAGGCCGCGCAGCACGTCCGGGCGGACCAGCCAGTCGGCGTCGGCCTCGCCCTGCACCCCGTGCCGGATGGCGCGCAGCCGCCGGCCGCCGGGCAGCGCCCGAAGCGCGGCGAGGCGGTCGGCGACGTCGGGGGCGGTGAGGTCGGTCCAGCCGACGGCGGCGGCGACCAGCGGGTCGCGCTCGGCGAGGGCGATCAGCTCCGGGGTCTCGTCGGGGTCGGCGACCGTCTGGACGACGACGGTGGCCCCGACGCCGGCCACGGCGGCGAGCGGGGCCAGATCGGCGGCGGAGAAGCCGCGCCGGATCGGCGCCATCCTCGGGCCGCGGATCCAGTCCTGGTCGCGGACGTCCAGGTCCCAGACGTGGTGGTGGGCGTCGATGCGCATCACGGTCACTCCTGCTCGGGTCCGGGCGGCGGGGCGTCTTCGCGGATCAGGCCCTGCTCGCGCAGCTGCGCCCAGAGCGCGGCGGGGACGCGGGCGGCGAAGGCGTCGGCCGCGGCCTCCGCCTCGGCGGCGCTGCGCACCCCGACGAGCACCGCGGCGACGGCCGGGTGCCCCTGCACGAACTGGACCGCCGCCTGCGGCAGCGTCACCCCGTGCGCGGCGCAGACCGCGGCGATCCGCCGGGCCCGCTCCAGCAGTTCGGGCGGGGCGGCGGCGTAGTTGTAGGTGGCGTCGGCGGGCGGCTCGGGGGAGGCCAGCAGCCCGGAGTTGTAGACGCCGCCGATCACCACGGACGTGCCGCGGCGCTCGCAGGCCGGCAGCAGCGCGTCGAGGGCGCCCTGCTCCAGCAGCGTGTAGCGGCCGGCGCAGAGCACCGCGTCGATGTCCGCCCCCTCGACGAGGCGGGCGAGCTTGGCGGCGTCGTTCATGCCGGTGCCGATGGCGCCGACGACGCCCTCGTCGCGCAGCTCGGCGAGCGCCGGGAAGGCGGTGGCGAGCGCCTCGTCCATGTGGTCGTCGGGGTCGTGGACGAGGGCCAGGTCGATGCGGTCGCGGCCGAGGCGGCGCAGCGACTCCTCGACGGAGCGGCGGACGCCGTCCCGGGAGTAGTCGAAGACCCGGCGGGCGGTGGCGGGCACCGCGAAGCCGTCGGCGAGGTCGTCCGGCGGGACGTCGGCGCCGGCCGGCCAGGGCTCCAGCAGCCGGCCGACCTTGGTGGAGACCACCGCCCCCTCGGTGTGCTCGGCCAGCGCCCCGCCCAGCCGGCGCTCGGCGAGGCCGAGGCCGTAGTGCGGGGCGGTGTCGAAGTAGCGGACGCCGAGCTTCCAGGCGGTGTCCAGGGCGGCGCGGGCCTGCTCGTCGGGGACCTCGGTGTAGAGGTTGCCGAGCGGGGCGGTGCCCATGCCGAGACGGGTGACCTCCACCGCGCTGCCGCCGAGGCGCGCGGTGGGCAGGGCGGTCCGAGGGGCCGTCACTTCGGTTGCCCCGCGGGGCGCACGCGCAGCCCGTACATCCCGCCGTCCACCGGGAGGATGCTGCCGGTGGTCGCGGAGGAGGCGGGGGTGGCCAGGTAGGCGACGGCCTCGCCGACCTCCTCGGGCTGCACCAGCCGGCCGGTGGGCTGGCGGGCGGCGAGGGCGGCGCGCTCGGCGGCCGGGTCGGGCGCGGAGTCGAGCAGCCGGCCCACCCAGGGGGTGTCGACGGTGCCGGGCGCCACGGCGTTGACGCGGATGCCCTCGGCGACGTGGTCGGCGGCCATCGCCAGGGTGAGGGCGTAGACGGCGCCCTTGGAGGCGGAGTAGAGGGCGCGCTGCGGCAGCCCGGCCCAGGCGGCGATGGAGCAGGTGTTGACGATCGCCGCGGAGGGGGACTTGCGCAGGTGCGGCAGGGCGGCGCGGGTGACGCGGGCCATGCCGACGACGTTGACGTCCAGCACCCGGTGCCACTCGTCGTCCTTGTTGCCGGCGATGTCGCCCTGGGCCCCGATCCCGGCGTTGTTGACGACGATGTCGAGGCGGCCGAACCGGGTGACGACGGCGTTGACGGCGTGCTGCACCGAGGTGTCGTCGGTGACGTCGCAGGCGAAGCCGTGCGCGGGCGCGACCGCGGCCTCCGGGTTGAGGTCGAGCGCGCAGACCACGACCCCCCGCTCGGCCAGCGCGGCCGCGGCGGCGGCCCCGATCCCGGAGGCGCCGCCGGTGACGATGGCGACGAGCTTCTCGGACGCCGCGGGCTCGGTGGCGGCCGCCGTGCCGGGCGCGGTTTCTGACGTGGCTTCGGACGCTGCTTCGGACAAGGTGATGCCCTCCTACTCGATGCGTGCGTCCGAGCACATCACATCGGGGGCCACGGAGACCAGAGGGGGTCCTGAAATGATCGGATCTTTGTGCCCCTGCCGGTCGTCTTCCCTGCTCAGCAGGCGCAGCCGACCGCCGGGTCGGTCGGCGCGGTGAGCGGGTCGGGGCGGTCGGCGCGGACGCCCCCGGGCGTCCGGACCGGGAAGCCCTCGCGGATCCAGTACTCGATGCCTCCGACCATCTCCTTGACGCGGAAGCCGCGCAGCGCCAGCGCCAGCGCGGCCTTGGCGGCGCCGTCGCAGCCGGGGCCCCAGCAGTGCACGACCACCGGGCGGGACGGGTCGAGATCGGCGGCGGCCAGCTCGGCGGAGGGGATGTGCACGGCGCCGTCGATGTGCGCCTGCTGCCAGGCGGCGTCGCCGCGGGTGTCGACGAGCGTGAAATCCACGGTTCCGTCGGCGAGCGCGGCGGCGACGTCCGAGACGTCGGTGTAGAGCGCGAGGCGGGCGGCGAAGTGCGCGGCGGCGTCGGCGGGGGACGCCGGGGGGATCGTCATCGCCCTGCTGGCCTGGGAGTTCACGGTTGCGGTCATGGCTGAAAGGCTAGGGCCGGGACGGCCGCGGAGGGCAGGGGCGATCCCCGGCATCGAGGTTGACCGGCCGGGGAAACCCCGGAACCATCACGTCATGAGCATGGATTCCCCGGTGCCCGCCCTCGACGCCGTCGACCGCCGGCTGCTGGCCCTCCTCCAGGAGAACGGCCGCGCCGGCTACGCCGAGCTGGCGCGGGCCGTCTCGATGTCCCCCAGCGCCGTCACCGAGCGCGTCCGCCGGCTGGAGGAGACCGGGGTGATCACCGGCTACGGCGCCCGCGTCGACCCGGAGCGGCTCGGCCGGCCCGTGCTGGCGATCGTCCGGCTCGCCTACCCGACGTCCCACTACAAGCCGTTCCACGACCTGATGGCTGTCGTGCCGGAGGTGGTGGAGGCCCACCATGTCACCGGCGAGGACTGCTTCGTGCTCAAGGTGCGGGCCCGGTCGATGGCCGATCTGGAGTCGCTGGTGGGGCGGATCGGGACGCTCGGACGGGTCCGCACCAGCGTCGTCTACTCCACTCCGGTGGACCGTCCCGCGCCGGAGTGAGGGGCCGCCGTCAGGGGGCCGGAAGCATCGGGAGGACCGGCGTCAAGATCGCGTAACCGGTGGGGGGAGGCGCCGCGGGGCGGGGAACAGTGGGTCTCGGCGGCCCCGGAGAGCCTCCCCGCGACCGGGGCCCATCCAGACCACGCAGGCAGGAAGCGCGAAGCGCAAGGAGTACCGGATGACCCAGGTGTTGATCGACGAGGACCCCGAGCCTTCGGATCGCCTCCCGGTCGGGGGTGCCGGGCGCATGCTGTGCGTCCCCGTCCGGCCGGGACCCCGGGGGAGCGTCCTCAGACTCTTCCGCACCCCGCTCGGCGCCCGCGCCGCGGCCGCCTTCACCTCCCCCCGCCGGCTCGCCGACGCCCTCGGCGGCGACCAGCGGTGGATCCCCCTCGCCGAGTCCGCGCTCCGCGCGCTCGTCGAGCCCCTCGGCGTCACCGCGCTCGTCCTCGACCCGCGGCTGACGGCCCGTCCCGTCGGCGGCCGCCCCGCGGCCGCCGCGCCCGTCCTGAAGGCGGTGGCCTGATCATGACGACCCTGCACCCGGCTCCCCCCGTCGACGGCGACGCCGCCGCCCAGCTCGCCGTCTGGCCGGCGTCCACCACCCGGCTCCCCGGCGGCGACCTCGCCGTCGGCGGCGTCCCGCTCGGTGAGCTCGCCGACCGCTACGACACCCCCGTCTACCTGCTCGACGAGGAGGAGGTCCGCACCCGCTGCCGCGCCTACCGCGCGGCCTTCCCCGACGCCGGCATCCACTACGCCGCCAAGGCGTTCCTGTGCCGGGCGCTCGCCCACTGGGTCGAGGAGGAGGGCCTCGGCCTCGACGTCTGCTCCGCCGGCGAGCTCGAACTCGCCGTCGCCACCGGCTTTCCCGCCGAGCGGATCGTGCTGCACGGCAACGCCAAGTCGCCCCGCGACATCGACACCGCGCTGCGGCTGGGCGTCGGGCGGATCGTCATCGACAGCCCCTCCGAGATCGCCCGGCTCGCCGCGGCGGTCGCCCCCGGGCAGCGGCAGGACGTGATGGTCCGGGTGGTGCCGGGCGTCGCCGCCGGCGCGCACGACGCGATCCGCACCGGCACCGAGGACCAGAAGTTCGGCATGTCGACGGGCGACGGCTACGCCCAGCACGCCATCGCCCGGATCCTCGACCAGCCGCGGCTGCGGCTCACCGGGCTGCACTGCCACCTCGGCTCCCAGATCGCCGATGTGCGGCCCTATCTGACGGCGGTTCGGCGGATGGTGGGGCTGCTCGCCCGGATCCGCGAGAGCCACGGCGTGCTGCTGCCCGAGCTGGACCTGGGCGGCGGGCACGCGGTGCCCTACCGGCCGGGCGAGGCGGCGCTGGACGTCCCCGGGCTGGCGCGGCGGCTCCGCGCCGAGCTGGAGGAGGCGTGCGCGGCGGCCCGGCTGCCGGTGCCGCGGCTGCTGCTGGAGCCGGGCCGGGCGATCACCGGGCCGGCGGGCGTCGCGGTCTACCGGGTGCTGTCGGTGAAGCAGACGGCGGGCACGGTCTTCGCGGCGGTGGACGGCGGGATGTGCGACAACCCGCGCCCCGCGCTGTACGGGGTGCGGTACGCGCCCCGGCTGGTGGGCCGGGCGTCCCGCACGGAGGACCGGCCGACGACCGTGGTGGGACGGCTCTGCGAGGCGGGGGACGTGCTCGCGGAGGACGTGCCGCTGCCGGCGGACCTGCATCCCGGGGACCTGCTGGCGGTGCCGGTGGCGGGGGCGTACCACCTGTCGATGGCGTCGGTGCAGAACCTGGTGGGCCGGCCGCCGGTGGTGGCGGTGGGGTGCGGTCGGTCGCGGCTGCTGGTGCGGCGGGAGACGCTTGCGGATGTCAGGGCGCGGGACATCGGGTTGTAGCCCGGGTCACGGCTGGGTTCTGGTCACTCGCGCGGGTCCCCGCGCCCCGTGCGGGGCGCTCTCCGCGACCTCGGGGCGAAGGCGGCGTGGAAGACGGTGGAGGCGGCGCCGACCGCGGCCGCCTCCGTCTCGACGACCGAGCGCTCGACGCGGACGGGGCGGATCCGGCGGGCCACCGCCTGGGTGTTGAGGGTGCGGTCGACCTCCGCGAGGTAGTCCGCGTAGCCGTGCTGGAGCGCGGGGCCGCCGAGGACCACCAGGTCCAGGTCGAGGAGGTCGACCAGCGCCAGCGCGCCGCGGGCGAGCTGGCGGGGGCGGGGCAGGTCGCTGTCGCTGTCGGGGACGAGGCGGCCGAACTCGCCCGCGTTGGCGGTGAGTCCGCGGTGCACGTCGCCGCCGAGGAAGAGGCCCGCGCCGACGCCCGCGCCCAGGTAGAGGTAGGCGAAGTCGGCGTCCCGCGCCCCCTTGCCGATCCAGTGCTCGCCGATGGTGGCCGCGGTGGCGTCCTTCTCCATCACCACCGGCAGGCCCAGCCGCTCGGTGAGCAGCCGGCGGATCGGGACGTCCCGCCAGGTGCGCATCAGCGGCGGGTCGAGCACCACCCCGGCGGACGGGTCGACGGGCCCGGGGACGGCGATGCCGGCGCCGAGGACCGGTCCGGGGTCGGAGGCCTCCAGCAGCGCGCGGGCCTCCGCGGCGAGCGTCTCCACCAGCTCGGCGGACGGCTGCCGGCGGGAGACGGCCCGGTGGCTGCGGCGCAGCACCCGGCCCTCCAGGTCGGTGACGACGGCGGTGAGCAGGTCCGGGTCGATGTGCAGGCCGAGGGCGCGGCCGGCGTCCGGGCGGAGCCGCAGCGGGGTGCGCGGCTTGCCCGCGCCGGTGGCGGCGGAGGGGGCGGGGCGGGTCTCCAGGACGAGGCCGTCGTCGATCAGGCGGCGGACGATGCGGGAGACCGACTGCGGGGTGAGGCCGGTGCGTTCGGCGATCTCCACGCGGCCCAGCTCGCCGGCGAGCCGGATCGCCTCGATCACCGCGGACTGGTTGGGGGAGGGCGCCGGCAGGCTGCGGGGGCGTCCGCTGCGCGGCCGGTCGTCGAGGGCGGCGAGGCCGCCGGCCCGGTAGCGGCCGGCCCAGTGCGCGGCGGTCTGCCGGGTGACGCCGAGCTCCTCGGCGATCCGCACCGCGGGCATCCCCTCGGCGGCGAGCAGCACGATGCGGGCGCGCACCGCGGCGGGGCCGGCCGCGTCCGGCCCGTCCGGGTCGGCGCGGCGCCGCAGTTCGTCGCGGTCGGAGGCGTCCAGGGGCGGCGGCGCGGAGGCGGGCATGCCGGGAGGGTAGCCCATCCGCGGGGCCCGATGTTAAGGAACTTCTTGGCGAACAGGAACACGACCTGCTGTTAAACAACCCGTACAGACCCGGGATTCACCCTTGACGGGGAAAATCACCAAGAGTTAGATATTCGGGATCCTGTCGGCCGCACCTGGGGAGTACCCGAAGCCATGCACGACGATCGGTCCCTCGTAGAGATCCGGCTGGGCCGGGCTCTGCGGGAGCGCATCAAGCCCGCGATCCACCCGCTCACCGCGGCGCTCGAGGTGGAGGCGTGGCACGCTCCCGGCGAGCCCGTGCCCGTCTCCGAGGGCCTCGCCCTCGCCGACGCCGACTACCGCCCGATCGCCACCGGCGAGGCCTGGGGCCGCCCCTGGGGCACCGAGTGGTTCCGGGTGCGCGGCACCGTCCCGCCGGAGTGGTCCGGCCGCACCGTCGAGGCCGTGCTCAACATCGGCTTCCGCGGCCCCGGCCCCGGCTTCCAGGCCGAGGCGCTCGTCTACCGGCCGGACGGAAGCCCCGTCAAGTCGCTGAACCCGGAGACCACCTGGGTGCGGATCAGCGACGAGGCCAAGGGCGGCGAGGAGGTCCTCCTGCACCTGGAGGCCGCCTCCAACCCGTCCATCGACGGCCCCGTCACCGACAAGGGCGACTGGGACACCGCCGGCGACGACCCCATCTACAACCTGGGCCGCATGGAGCTGGCCGTCCTCGACACCGAGGTGTGGGAGCTGGCCCAGGACTTCGAGGTGCTGCTGCAGCTGATGCTGGAGCTGCCGGTGGAGGGCCCGCGCCGCTGGGAGATCCTGCGCACCCTGGAGCGCGCGCTGGACGTCCTCGACCACAGCCGCGACGTCAACGCCGCCGCCCCCGAGGCCCGCGCGATCCTCGCCCCGGCGCTGGCCGCCCCGGCGAACGCCTCCGCGCACAGGCTCAGCGGCGTCGGGCACGCCCACATCGACTCCGCCTGGCTGTGGCCGCTGCGCGAGACGGTCCGCAAGGTGGCGCGCACCGCCTCCAACGTCACCGACCTGATGGACCGGGACCCGGAGTTCGTCTTCGCGATGTCCCAGGCCCAGCAGCTCGCCTGGATCAAGGAGCACCGCCCCGAGGTCTACGCCCGCGTCAAGGAGAAGGTGGCCGCCGGGCAGTTCGTGCCGGTCGGCGGCATGTGGGTGGAGTCCGACACCAACATGCCCGGCTCCGAGGCGATGGCCCGGCAGTTCGTGCACGGCAAGAAGTTCTTCCTGGAGGAGTTCGGCATCGAGACCGACGAGGTCTGGCTGCCCGACTCGTTCGGCTACTCCGCGGCCCTGCCGCAGCTGGTGAAGCTCTCCAACTCCACGTTCTTCCTCACCCAGAAGATCTCCTGGAGCCAGTTCAACAAGTTCCCGCACCACACCTTCTGGTGGGAGGGCATCGACGGCACCCGGGTCTTCACCCACTTCCCGCCGGTCGACACCTACAACTCGGAGTTCTCCGGGCGGGAGATGGCGCACGCCGAGCGCAACTTCCAGGACAAGGGCGCGGCCCACCGCTCCCTGGTGCCGTTCGGCTACGGCGACGGCGGCGGCGGCCCCACCCGCGAGCACCTGGCCCGCGCCAAGCGGTTGGCGAACCTGGAGGGCTCGCCGCGCGTCGAGGTGGAGAAGCCGTCCGAGTTCTTCGCCAAGGCGCTCGCCGACTACCCCGGCGCGCCGGTCTGGGTGGGCGAGCTCTACCTGGAGCTGCACCGCGGCACCTACACCTCCAACGCCAAGATCAAGCAGGGCAACCGCAAGAGCGAGCACCTGCTGCGCGAGGCCGAGCTGTGGGCGGCCACCGCGGTCGTCAACGGGTCGGACGGCTACGCCTACCCGTACGAGCAGCTGGACCGGATCTGGAAGACGGTGCTGCTGCACCAGTTCCACGACATCCTGCCGGGCTCCTCGATCGCCTGGGTCAACCGCGAGGCGCGGGCCACCTACCAGGAGGTCTACGCCGAGCTGGAGCAGATCATCGGGGACGCCCAGGCGGCGCTCGCCGGCGACGCCGGGTCCGGCAGCCGGGTGGTCTTCAACGCCGCCCCGCACGGCCGCGGCGGGATCGCCGCGCTGGGCGCGCGGGTCGCGCCCGGCGGCGAGCAGGCCACGGCGGTCACCGAGCAGGCCGGGGGCGGGTTCGTCCTCGACAACGGCCTGGTGCGGGTCGCCGTCGACGGCCGTGGCCTGGTCACCTCCGCGGTGGACGCGGCGAGCGGGCGGGACGCGGTGGCGCCCGGCGGCTACGCCAACCTGCTGCAGATCCACCCGGACCTGCCGAACAACTGGGACGCCTGGGACGTCGACCACTTCTACCGCAACACGGTCACCGACCTGGTGGACGCGGAGTCGGTGGCGGCCGCCGGCGGCGACGCGGTCGAGGTCGTCCGGAAGTTCGGCGACTCGACGGTCCGCCAGCGGCTGGTGCTGGCCGCGGGCTCGCACCGCCTCGACATCGACACCGACGTGGACTGGCACGAGCGGGAGACCATCCTCAAGGCGGCCTTCCAGCTCGACGTCCAGGCCGACCGGTCGACGTCCGAGACGCAGTTCGGCCACCTGCACCGCGCCACCCACACCAACACCTCGTGGGAGGCGGCCAAGTTCGAGATCTGCGCGCACCGCTGGATCCAGGTCGCCGAGCCGGGCTACGGCGTCGCGGTCGTCAACGACTCGACGTACGGCCACGACGTGACGCGCTCGCGCCGCGACGAGGCGGACGGCGGCGACGGGGGCATCACCACCACGGTGCGGCTCTCCCTGCTGCGCGCGCCCCGGTTCCCCGACCCGCACACCGACGAGGACCGGCACACGCTGCGGTTCGCGCTGGTGCCGGGCGCGGAGATCGGCGACGCGGTGCGCGAGGGCTACGGCATCAACCTGCCGGAGCGGAGCGTCCCGGGCGACGCGGCGGTGGCGCCGCTGGTGTCGGTCGACAACGACGCGGTCGTCGTCGAGGCGCTGAAGCTGGCCGACGACGGGTCGGGCGACGTGGTGGTGCGGCTCTACGAGTCGCGCGGCGCGCGGGCCGAGGCGTCGGTGGCACCCGGCTTCGCGTCGGCGTCGGCGGCGGAGACGGACCTGCTGGAGCGCCCGTGGTCCGACGGCCGCGGCGTCTCGGCCGAGGCCGACGGCTCCGTGAAGCTGAGCCTGCGTCCGTTCCAGATCGTCACCCTGCGCTTCGCGCGCGCGTAACCGTCCGAGGCGGTCCCGGTTCGCCGCCCCGCCGCGACACTCGACCGGCCCTGCCCCCGCCCGCCCGTGAGGGACGGGTGGGGGCGGGGGCCAGGGCGGCGACTGCCCCGGCGGCAGCCGCCGGGGACGCGGCAAGCACCGCGTCCCCGGCCCTCCGCGTTCTCCGCGTTCTCCGCGTTCTCCGCGCTCTCCGCGCGGGCCGCGCCGAGCGCGGTTCGGGCGGGGCGCCCGGGCGAAGGGGCGGCGAACACGGCACCGCGCGGACCGCCACCCGAAAGGCAGCCCGTTGAACCTGAACGTCGTCACCTACAACCTGAAGTTCCCGGACCCGAACTCCGCCCCGTGGGACGGCGTGCGCCGGCCCCTTGTGCGCCGTCAGCTGACGGCGCTCGCGCCGGACGTCGTGGCCACCCAGGAGGGCCACTACCACCAGATCCGCCACCTCGCCGAGGACCTCGGCAGCCAGTGGCAGTACCTCGGCACCGGCCGCGACGGCGGCAGCACCGGCGAGTGGTGCGGCATCCTCTTCGACGGCGCCCGCTTCGAGCCCGTCGCCTTCGACCACTTCTGGCTCTCCGACACCCCCGAGGCGGTCGGCTCCCGCACCCCCTCGTGGGGCAACCACGGCAACTGCCGGATGGCCACCTGGGCGCGGCTGCGCGACCGCGCCACCGCCGCGGAGGTGCTCGTCCTCGACACCCACCTCGACGAGTCCTCCGAGCGGGCCCGCGTCTGGGGCGCCGAGCTGATCGCCGCCCGCCTCAACCGCCCCGGCCTCCCCGAGGCCGTCGTGGTCTGCGGCGACTTCAACGCCCCGGCCCCCACCAGCGACGCCTACCGCGCCCTCACCGCGCGCGCCGGGCTGCGCGACGCCTGGCTGGAGGCCAACTCCGCCGAGCCCAAGACCGGCACCTTCACCGGCTGGGACGAGCCGGTGCCCGGCGGCGACCGGATCGACTGGATCCTGCACCGCGGCCCGCTCACCGCGCGCCGCGCCGTGCTCGGCGAGATCCGCGGGGAGGACGGCCAGTGGCCGTCCGACCACCTGCCCGTCAGCGTTGCGCTGGAGTGGGACGCCTGACGGGCCGTTCCACCCGCCTGCGCTCCCGCTCCCGCTCGGGGGCGGGATCGGGGGCCGTCCGGCCGGCGCCGAGGAACGGGCCGTAGAGGTCGTCGAAGTCCGCCGCCGCGACGATCTCGCGCCCGGTGCGCAGGAACGCCCGCACCTCCTCGGCGTTCGGCGCCGCGTCGTAGCGGCGCCCGAGGCCGCCCTCGGGGTCGGCGGCGGCCGCCGGCCCCTCGCGGCGCCCGCCCGGCGCGGGCGCCGGCAGGTGCTCCAGCAGCGCCGTCACCCCCAGCGGATACGTCTGGGCGATGTGCCAGGCCAGCGAGCGCCCGGGCCGGACCCGCAGCCTGCGCTCGGCCAGCACGGCCCCCGCGGCGCCGTCCGGGGCGATCCGGCGCACCGTGCAGCCGATCACCGGACGCCGCTCCGCCAGCGCCCAGAACGGCGCCAGCGGCCCGTCGAACCGCGGCAGCTCGCCCGGGTGGACGTCGAGGACGCCCAGCGGGGCCGCGGGCAGGCCGTGCGCCGGGAAGCGCAGCGCGACGATCAGGTCGGGCCGGAACCCGTCCAGCAGCCGCAGCGACTCCTCGCCCTCCACCGTGTGGAGGGGCAGCCGGTGGCGGGCCGCCAGTTGACGGAAGGTCAGCAGCCGTCCGGCGGGCTCCTCGCCGAAGACCTCGTCGAGGTCCGCGAAGTGCTCCCGCTCGAAGCTGCTCAGGCGCGCCAGTTCGGGGACGTCGCCGTCGCCGCCCGGCGGGCGCGTCCCGTCGAGCAGCACCTGGAGGTCGTGGCCGAGCAGCCCCGGCAGCAGCCGGTTGAGCGCGAGGCAGCCGTGGAGGTCGGTGGCGGTGCAGAGGGAGATGCGCATGCCGCCAGGGTCGCGCCGCGGCCCGCCGGAGGCCCGTCGGCGGTGCGCCGGAGGGGTGCGTCCGGGTGACTCCTGTACCGCGGACGGCCGTCAGCCGTCTGCCGCACCCCGGGGCGCGCGGAGCTGCCGGGGCGTCAGATCCGTGTGAGGGTCGGCCCTATGACGAGCCTGAGCGAGCTGGTCCCGGTCGAGGCGATCCGGCTCGACGTGACCGCCGAGACCTGGCGGAACGCGATCGAGGCGGCCGGGGAGCTGCTGACCGGGACCGGCACCGCCACGCCCGAGTACACCGCCGAGATGATCCGCACGGTCGAGGAGCAGGGCCCCTACATCGTGGTGGCGCCCGGGTTCGCCTTGGCGCACGCCCGGCCGTCGCCGGCGGTGCTGCGCACCGGGATGTCCTGGGTGCGGCTGGCCCATCCGGTGGAGTTCGGGCACGCCGACAACGACCCGGTGAACCTGGTGGTGGCGCTGGCGGCGAAGGACTCGGCGGCGCACACCCGGGCGATGGGCGCGCTGGCCCGGCTGCTCGCCGACCCCGACAGGTCGCAGGCGCTGCGCGAGGCGCCGAACGCGGCGACCGTGCACGCGCTGCTGGCCGGGAAGGGCGAGTTCGCGCCGGCGGCGGCGGACGGCTCCTCGGATTCGGCGGCTTCCGCGCCGTCGGGCGGCGCGGTCGGCGCGGTCGGCGCGGCGAACCAGAAGATCCTCACGGTCTGCGGCAACGGGCTCGGCACCAGCCTCTTCCTGAAGAACACCCTGGAGCAGGTTCTGGACCGCTGGAAGTGGAGCCCGTACATCACCGTCGAGGCGACGGACAGCCTCTCGGCGCGCGGCAAGGCCAAGGAGGCCGTCGCGATCTTCACATCCGGCGAGATCGGCCGGAACATCGGCGACGTCGGCGTCCCCGTGAAGATCATCAAGGATTTCACCAGCCTGGACGAGGTCGACCGCGTCCTCCGCGACACCTACGACGTCTGAGGAGGCGGGACGCGTCATGGATGTGCTGATGTCCATCGTGAAGTTCATCGTCAACGAGATTCTGGCGGTGCCCGCCTACCTCATCGGCATCATCACCGCGGTCGGCCAGATCGCGCTGCGGCGCTCGGCCGGCCAGGTCATCGGCTCGGCGATCAAGGCGACGCTGGGCTTCCTGCTGATCGGCGCGGGCGCCACGCTCGTCACCGCGTCGCTGAACGCACTGGGCGTGATGATCACCGGGGCGACCGGCGCGCACGGCGTCATCCCCACCAACGAGGCGATCGTCGGCATCGCCCAGGCCAAGTTCGGCTCCCGGGTCGCCTGGCTGATGGTGCTCGGCTTCGTGCTGGGCCTGCTGCTGGCCCGGTTCACGCCGCTCCGGTACGTCTTCCTGACCGGGCACCACATGCTCTTCATGGCGACCCTGCTGACGATGGTGCTGGCCACGGCCGGGTACTCGTCCTGGGTCGTCGTGGTGGTCGGCGCGGTGCTGATGGCGGTGATGCTGGTCGCCATGCCGGCCTTCGCGCACGCCTGGACGAAACGCGTGACCCGCGACAACACCATCGCCATCGGCCACTTCGGGACGGCCGGGTACATCGCCTCCGGGGCGGTCGGCCAGCTGGTCGGCAGGAAGAGCCGCAGCACGGAGGAGATGCGGCTGCCGGAGGGGCTGCGCTTCCTGCGCGACTCGATGGTGGCGACGGCGCTGTCGATGCTGCTGATCTACGTGGTCGTCGCGATCCTCTACATCGCCCGGGTCGGGAAGGCGAAGGCGTTCCAGGCCTTCGCGGTGGACGGCGCGGGCGCGGCGACGAACGTCGGCAACTACATCATGAAGTCGATCATGCAGGGGCTGGAGTTCGGTGTCGCGGTCGCGGTGATCCTCTTCGGCGTCCGGACGATCCTCGGCGAGCTGGTCCCCGCGTTCCAGGGCATCGCGCGGCGGGTGGTGCCGGGCGCGGTGCCGGCGCTGGACGCGCCGATCGTCTTCCCCTACGCGCAGAACGCGGTGCTCATCGGGTTCATCAGCAGCTTCGCGGGCGGGCTGGTCGGGCTCGGGCTGGAGGCGGCGTTCTTCAGCCACTGGTGGGGCTGGGCGCTGGTGCTGCCGGGCCTGGTGCCGCACTTCTTCACCGGCGGCGCGGCGGGCGTCTACGGCAACGCGACGGGCGGGCGCCGGGGGGCGGTGCTGGGGGCGTTCACCAACGGCCTGATCATCACGTTCCTGCCGGCGGCGCTGCTGAAGGTGCTGGGCGCGTTCGGCAGCGCGAACACCACCTTCGGTGATGCGGACTTCGGGTGGCTGGGCCTGCTGATCGGGAACTCGGCGAAGGCGGGGATGGGGCTGGGGGTGGTGCTCATCCTGGTGATCGCGCTGGTGCTGCTGGCGGGGGCGATCGTGGTGCAGGTGAAGGTGGTGAACACGGGCTGGGACCCGGGCGCCCGGCGCGACGCCGCGCTCGGGTTGACGGCGGAGGCGGTGCCGCCCAGCTCCGCGGACGATGCGGGACCGTCCCGGAGCTACGCCAAGCTGGCGCCGCCGGCGGGGGCGCCGAAGCCGCCGCCTCCTCCGGAGTAGCGCCTGCCGGCGGTTGCCGGCCGGCAGGCCCGCTCAGAGGACGGTGTAGCTCTCGCCCGCGGTGACGTCCAGGGTGGTGACGCCCCGTACGGCGACGCGCCCGCCGCGGGAGGCGCGGAGGACGACCCGCGTCGGAACGCCGTCGCGCCACGCGAGGTCCACCTCCAGACCGCCCCGCGCCCGCAGCCCCCGCACCGACCCCGCCCGCGCCCACGCCGACGGCAGCGCCGGCAGCAGCACCAGCTCCCCCTCGTGGCTGGCGAGCAGCATCTCCGCGATCCCCGCCGTCGCCCCCAGGTTGCCGTCCAGCTGGAACGGCGGGTGCGTGTCCCAGAGATTCGGCAGCACGCTCTCCCGCAGCAGCTGCCGCAGCATCAGATGCGCGTGGTCGCCGTCCTCCAGCCGCGCCCAGAAGTTGATCTTCCAGGCCTTGCTCCACCCCGTCCCGCCGTCCCCGCGGGCCCGCAGCGTCGCGCGGGCCGCGTCCGCCAGCTCCGGCGTCGACGCCGGCGTCACCGCGCGGCCCGGGTGGAGCGCGAAGAGCTGGGAGACGTGCCGGTGGTGGTCCTCCGGGTCGTCCCGCTCCTCCTTCCACTCCCGCAGCTGGCCCCAGTCGCCGATCCGCAGCCCCGGGTCCAGCCGCTCCCGCGCCTTCGCCACCTCCGCGACCACGGCGGCGTCCTCGCCGACCGGGCCGAGCACCGCCGCCGCCTCCGAGACGGAGTCGAACAGCTCGGCGACGATCTGCTGCGCCATCGCCGCGCCCGCGGTGAAGACGCCGTGCTCGGGGGAGTAGCTGGGGTTGGCCACCAGCGTCCCGTCCCGCGGGTCCGCGACCAGCGCCTCCAGCCAGAACTCCGCCGCCTCGCGCAGCACCGGCCAGGCCCGCTCGCGGAGGAAGGCGAGGTCGGCGGCGTCGCCGTCGCCGCCGAAGCGCCAGCGCTCCATCAGGTGGAGCGCGCACCACGCCGCGCCCTCCGGGAACCAGAAGGACGTCGCCCAGTCGTGGACCCCGGTGAAGCCGAAGGGGTTGGTCTCGTTGTGCACCACCCAGCCGCGTTCCGCCCCGAGCATCCGGCGGGCGGCGAGGCGGCCCGGCTCGCGCAGCGCGTCGACGAAGTCCACCAGCGGCGGGACCGTCTCCCGCAGGTTGGCCGTCTCGGCGAGCCAGTAGCACATCTGCAGGTTGATGTTGGTGTGGTAGTCGGCGCCCCAGGGCGGGGCGGTGGTGTCGTTCCAGACGCCCTGGAGGTGGGCCGGCAGCGAGCCCGCCCGGGACGAGGCGATCAGAAGGTAGCGGCCGTACTGGAAGAAGAGCGCCTCCAGCCGGCGGTCGGCGGCGGGCGTGCTGCCGGGGGTGCCGTACGCGGCGAGGAGCCGGTCCGTGGGAAGGTCCGGGGCCTCGCCGTCGGTGCTGTCGCCGTAGCCTTCGCCGTAGCCTTCGGCGTCGGCGTGCTGGCCGATGTCGAGCCCGACGCGGTCGAAGAGCGCGCGATGGTCGGATGTATGACGCTCCAGCAGCTCCACCCAGGAGCGCTCCGCCGCGGCCTGCACCGTCCGGGCGGCGGCCACCTCCGGGTCCTCGGGGCCGCCCGCGAAGTCCGTCGCCGCGGCGAGCAGCACCGTCACCGCGTCCGCGCCGGCGATCGACAGCCCGCCGTCCGGACGGGCCGTCAGCCGCGCGTCCCCGTCCCGGCCCTCGACGGCGACCCGCAGCGCGGCGGCGTACCGCATCCCGTTGTCGTGCAGCGCGCCGGAGACCGCCATCGAGCCCGTCCCGGAGGCTGCCGTCCCGGAGGCCCCGGTCCCGGACGCCTCCGCCGCGCGCGTCCGGTTGTCCGGCGTCGGCAGGTCCAGCTCCATCGCCAGCGCGCCCGCCCGATCCGCGGAGACGCGCAGCGCCAGCACGCCGTCCGGATGCGAGGCGAACAGCTCCCGGACGTACCGGACGCCGCCGGACACGTACCGGACGCGGGCCACCGCCGACTCCAGGTCCAACTCGCGGCGGTAGCTGCCCGGTTCGGCGGTGTGCCCGGGGAATGCCGGGACGAGATGGCCCAGCACCTGGTGGGAGCCGTAGCCGGTGCGCGGCCGGCCGGCCAGCGCGACGGCCTGCTCCGGGTCGGCCTCGCCGTCCTCGGCGATCCGGCGGCGCAGCTCGGCGAGGGCCGCCGCGTACCCGCCGGCCTCGTCCTCGCCGGGGATGCCGTGGTCGTAGCCCTCGCGGGAGTGCGGGCCGCCGGTCCACAGGGTCTTCTCGTCGATCGCCAGGCGGTCCACGGCGACGCCGCCGAGCTGGATGGCCCCCAGCGCCCCGCCGCCCACCGGCAGCGCGCCGGACTCCCAGGCGGCCGGATCCGGATCCGCCGGGGCGTCGTACCAGAGCTTGAGGTGTTCTCCCACGGCCCGTCCCTGCCAGAAGTCGGATGTTCCGGCGTGAGCCTATGCGGGGCGGAGGGGAACGGGAAGGTCCGCCGGGGAAGTCGGGCGGTGCGCCTCAGCCGGCCAGGTGCTCGCGGAGCACCTCGAGGCGGGTGCGGGCGGCGGCGGTGTGGCAGGCCCGGCCGTTCTTCGTCAGGGCGACGAAGACCCCGCGGCGGTCGAACTCGCAGAGCACCCGCTCGACGAGGCCGGACTTCTCCAGCCGGGCCACCGTGCGGGAGAGCGCGCTCTGGCTGAGGTGGATGTGCTCGCCGATCTCCTGGATGCGCATGCCGGCCTCGGTGCAGCCCTCCATGCCGGAGGGGTGCGAGTTCTCGGCGAGGCGGTCGAGGACCTCGAAGTCGCTCATGGTGATGCCGTGTTCGGCGTGCAGCTCGCGGTCGAGCGCCAGGGCGATGCCGCTGTAGCAGGAGAGCAGCGAGCGCCACCGCTCCACCAGGGCGCCGTCCGACGATCCGGGGGCGGTTCCGGTCGCCGTGCCGCGCCGCTGCGCCGACTTCTCCTGGTCCTGCGTCTTCATGCCCGCACCCTAGCGCGCACGTTACATCTATGCAAACAAATATTATGCGTGGACATTAGATGCGGACGCATGTAGTGTCCTCGTCCATGACCGCTACGGAGAACCTCGCCGCCGCCACGGCCGGCGAGCGCGCCATATCGCCGCCACCGGCAGACCACCGCCCCGCCGCCGCCCAGCGCTGGACGCCCAAGCTGTGGGGCATCCTCGCCGTGCTGTGCGTGGTGCTCTTCCTGGACGGCCTCGACGTCTCCATGGTCGGCGTCGCCCTCCCGTCCATCGGCACCGAACTCCACCTCTCCACCACCTCCCTGCAGTGGGTGGTCAACGGCTACGTCCTCGGCTACGGCGGCCTGCTGATGCTCGGCGGGCGCACCGCCGACCTGCTCGGCCGGCGCAAGGTCTTCCTCATCGCCGTCACCGCGTTCGCCGTGGCGTCGCTGATCGGCGGGCTCGTCGACAGCGGGCCGCTGCTCATCGCCACCCGCTTCGCCAAGGGCCTGGCCGCGGCCTTCACCGCGCCCACCGCGCTCTCCATCCTCACCACCACCTTCCACGAGGGGCCGGCCCGCAACAGGGCGCTCTCCGTCTTCTCGCTCTTCGGGGCGTCGGGCTACTCCTCCGGGCTCATCCTCGGCGGGCTGCTCACCAACTTCGGCTGGCGCTGGACGTTCCTGACCCCGGTGCCGCTGGCCGTCGCCGCCGTCGTCGCCGGGTACTTCCTGCTGCCCAAGCACGCGCCGGAGGAGCACGGCGGGCACGACCTGGCCGGCGCCGCGACGCTGACGGGCGGCATGCTGCTCGCCGTCTACACGGTGGTCTCCGCCTCCGGCAACGGCTGGACGTCGCCGCTCACGCTGGGCGGGTTCGCACTCGCCGCGCTGCTGCTGGCCGCGTTCGTCGTCATCGAGAACCGGCTGAAGCACCCGCTGGTGCGGCTGAGCATCCTCAAGGTCGGCACGGTGGTGCGGGCCAACCTGAGCGTCATCGCGCTCTTCGGCTCCTACATGAGCTTCCAGTTCATGATGACGCTGTATCTCCAGGACGTGTTGGGCTGGTCGCCGCTGAAGATGGCGATGGCCCTCCTCCCGGCCGGCATCCTGGTGGTCGTCGCCTCCCCCATCACCGGCAACCTGATCAACCGGTTCGGCACCGCGCCGCTGATCCTGTCGGCGATGGCCTCCCTCAGCCTGGGCTACGTCTGGTTCCTGATCAGTTCCGGCACCGCGCCCGGCTACTGGTCGGCGGTCTTCCCGACGATGATCCTGCTGGGCGGCGGCTTCGCCTTCGGGTTCAGCTCGATCATGTCGCAGGCCACCGAGGGCATCGACGACAGCGAGCAGGGCCTGGCCTCCGGCCTGGTGCAGACCTCCGGCCAGGTGGGCGCGGCCCTGGTGCTGGCCGTGGTGACGGCCCTGCTGGGCGGCGCGTCCGGCGGCCACGACTTCTCCGGCTTCCGCCCCGGCATCAACCTGGTGACGGGGGTGGGCCTGGCGGGCCTGCTGCTGAACGTGGTCCCGATGATCGCGGCCTACCGCCGCCGGGGGCGCGCGCTGCGCTGACGGTCCGTCGGGTACGGCCGCGGGCCGGCGTCCTCCCTCTGCTCGGGGAGGACGCCGGCCCGGGTGCGTCAGCGGGGGGCGTGAGGCCTTCTGGAGCCCGCTGCAGCGGGTGGCCCCTTCGCGGCTGTCCAAGTTTTCCTGGAGACCATCGTGCGCCGTCCCCAGCGGGTCCCCGGTCCTGGTGAAGATGGGATGAGGCGCCGAAGCATCGCTTCTAGTGCGTTATGTGCCGTCCCCTGACGCTGATCCGAGGCACCCGAGGCACGCACAGCGCACACAGCGCACACAGCGGCGGGATGGAGGGAAGCCCCGGCCGCCCGCCGCGGGCATGGCAACGATCGGCGGACGTCCGAACGGGACCGAGGGGGCAGGAGCCCTTCGTGCACCGGGCCCCGTGCGTGCCCGCGGCAGGTGCCTACGTGGCGTCGGCAAGAGCGGCACCAGCCGCTTGGAGTCGTGCGAACTCCTGCTCGGGAAAGGGGTAGCGCCAGTAGGGTCCGAACCTGGGGCGGTCGTGGTTGACGTAACCGGCCCGGGCTGCGCCGAAGGCTTCGGTGAAGGCTCGGACCAGCGCCGGCAGTGTGGTGGTCGCGGTGAACAGGGCCGGGCCGCGGCGGGGTGTCCACGTGCCTGGGGTGTGGTTGAGGGAGGTGTCGAGCCAGTCGTCGGCGAAGGGGTGGACCGCGATGCCGGCCTGGCCGCGCCAGCCGTGGCTGAGGTCGATGAAGTGCCCGCGGGGTTCGGAGGGCCATCGGGCACCGGTGTCGGGGACACCCTCGGCCAGCAGTCGCACGGCCTGGATCAGCGCGTGCACGGCGTCGGGCTCCAGGCCGTCGAGGTCGGTCGTGGAGATCTCGCAGGCGCTGGTGTCGGTCTCCAGCGTGAGCGTCATCCCCTCCGGAGGGGAGAGTGTGACGGCGAACAAGGCGGCCTCCGGGGTGCGGGTCAGTGCGGGCGGTGCCGCTCGTCCAGGGGGCGGTCGCACAGGGCCCAGTTGTTGTCCGGCCGTCCGGTGCTGGTGCGCGGCATGTCGGTGTAGGCGGTGACGATGTCGTGTGAGGCATTGTCATCGACGAACCATCCGTGGCCGTGGTCGTTGGTGAAGCGGCGTGCCGTCTTGTCGGGGCTGGAGCCGGGCTGCTCGAAGAGGCCGCTGACGGCGATTCTGTCCATGCAGCCGAGAAACTGGTTGGCCACTTGTGGGACTGTCCTGATCTTGGGTCTTCCAAGAATCAGAGACTTCCGCAGGAAGGGCAGGCACGCCCGGCCGCCGCGCCGCTCATCCAGCGCCCGGCTGCCGATCTCCTCGGCGCGCCCCGCCCGGGATCAGCCGGGCGTGAAGCTGCGTTCCGCGGCCGTGTAGTAGCGGCGCCCTGCGTCGGCCTGCGCGAGTGGGGCGGACACCCAGACGTCGTACTGGGTGCCGCCGTGGCTCCAGGACAGATCCAGGGTGTGGCGGGGGCCGTCGCCGTCGCCGTTCCAGGTGAACTCCCAGAGCGCGGCCGGATCCCCGCGGTGCTCGGTCGCTGTGACCGTGCCGCCGCGGTAGCCGGGGTAGGCGCCATGGGGGCCGTCCGCCGCGGCCGCCTCGGCCCGCATCTCGGCGAGCGGCCCGTCGGCCGGGGCCGGGTTCTTGGTCATGATGCCCAGGCGGAAGCGCCTTCCGGCGGAGTAGTAGAACACTCGCGGCGGCTCGTCGCTGCGGGTGAAGCCGTCCGGGACGTCCAGGGCGAAGCCGCGCGGATCCTCGACCTGGTGGAAGCCGGTGGAGGCGGACGCAGACGGGGACGCGGACGGGAACGGGGACGCGGAGGCAGGCGCGGGCGCCGTCACCGTCGGGGAGGCCGCGGTACGGGAGGCGGGCGTCGTGGACGCGGGCAGGTGCCCGCCGCCCCGGCCCTCGGTCATCAGGACGGCCCCGGCGCCCGCACCGGCCAGAGCGAGCGCCCCGGCTGCGGCGAGGACGACCGTCAGACCACGCCGGCGGCGCCGCGGTCCCGCGGGACCGCGTAAACCCGGACCGCTCTGCTCGGTTGCGGGAGGCCCCGCGGGCGGAGTCTCCGGCGGGGCGGGCGCCGGCCGTGCCGCGGCGGCGGCGCCGGCCCGTGCTCCGGACCCGCGCTCCTCCGCCACGGCGCGCAGCTCCCGCTCGGCCTCGGCCGCGTCGGGCCGGGCCGTCGTGTCCCGGTCCAGCAGCCGCGCCAGCAGCGGCATCAACTCCCCGGCCGTCTCCGGAAGGACCAGCGGCTGCAGCGCGACCGCGTGAAGCACGGCGGCCACCGAGTTCCGCCGGAACGGCGACGCGTCGCCCGTCACCGCGGCCCAGAGCAGCACCCCCAGCGACCACAGATCAGAGGCGGGATCCTCCTCGCGCCCTCCCGACATCCGCTCCGGCGCCATGTACTCCAGCGAGCCGACGAGTTGGCCCGTCGAGGTGAGGGTGGTCCCGTCCACCGGGCGGGCGATCCCGAAGTCGGTCAGCACGACCCGGCCCGTGCCGGCCTCCAGCAGCACGTTCCCCGGCTTGACGTCGCGGTGCAGCACGCCGCCCGCGTGGGCAGCGGCCAGCGCGGCGGCCAGCTCGGCGCCGACGCGGGCCGCGTCGCGCGGGGACAGCGGCCCCTCCTCGTGCAGCGCCTCGGCGAGGGAACGGCCTTCGACGAGTTCCATGACGATCCAGGGCCTGCCGTCCTCCTCCACCACGTCGTGCACGACGACGATCCGCGGGTGCGTCAGGCGGGCGGCCGTGCGCGCCTCGCGCAGCACGCGTTCGCGTCTCTCGGCGCGCTCCGCGTGCCCGCTCCCCGCATCGACGAGGACCTCCTTGACCGCCACGGACCGGTCCAGGAGGAGATCCACCGCCCGCCACACCGTCCCCATACCGCCCTGCCCGAGACGTCCTTCGAGCCGGTACCGCCCCGCGAGGACGCGCCGCGGCGCCCCGTCCACACTCGTCCCTGCCCCGTCCGTCGTCACGCGGCCAGCGTATCGACCACACCCGGCCCCGGCTGGGGGAGTCGCTGGTCCGGGCGGCGGTGCTCGAAGTCGGAGCGGAGCGCGCCGCGCTGACGGCCCGTTCGTCAACGGGAGTAGTTCTTGCCCGGGGGGCGGCCCGGGATCGGCTTGCCGATCAGCGCCACCGGGATGAAGAGGTTGAGGTGCCCCAGGGCCGCGGTGAGGTGCCAGAGGGACTCGTCGTCGTAGTGCTCGGCCGCGCGGGCGAACAGCGCGTCGGAGACCCGCTCGCCGAACGGATTGGGCGTCAGGACGGCCTCCGCCAGCTCCAGGGCGAGGCGTTCGGCCGCGGAGAAGTAGGGGGCGCTCTGCCAGGTGGCCACCGCGGTGATGCGGCGCTCCTCCTCGCCCGCCTTGCGCAGGCCCTCGGTGAGCGCCACCGCGTGGTAGGTGCTGCCGGCGATCTGCGCGGCGCGCAGCTGCATCAGGGCGATGGTGGTCTGCGGCACCGGGCCGGTGGCCACCGCCTTGCGGACGGCGCCGGAGAGCGCGGCCAGCTCGGGGTAGAGCCTGGTGAGGTCGGGCAGGCGCGAGCGGAGGCCGTCCGGCGTGGCGGTGCGCTCGGCGCCCTCGGTGCTCTCGGCGTGCGGGGCGTTCTCGGTGGTCATGGCGGTCGGGCTCCCTGGGGGGGTGGCGGTCGGTGTGCTTGCGGTGGTCCGACCGGGCAGCCGCCCGAAGTGTGAGGTGTCACAGATCGCGGCGCCGTCCGGTCGTACCGGTGAGGACGGCCCGGGACGGCCCCGGGCGCCTCGACGGAGGGAGACCCCATGCCCACCCGGAGCAGCGCCGGCGGCCGCGCCGCGGTCGGCGTCGAGGAGCGGCGCCAACTGATCAACATCGCCTACCGGTTGCTCGGCTCGCTCGCCGACGCCGAGGACGCCGTCCAGGAGGCGTACACCCGCTGGTACGCGCTCTCCCGCCGCGAGCGGGAGGCGATCGTCTCGCCCGCCGCCTGGCTGACCACCGTCGCCAGCCGGATCTGCCTCAACCAGCTCACCTCCGCGCGGGCGCGGCGCGAGCAGTACGTCGGCGAATGGCTGCCGGAGCCGCTGCCCGATCCGTCCGAGTGGCGCGGCGCGCCGGAGGGCGACCCGGCCGACCGGATCACCCTCGACGAGTCGGTCGGCATGGCGCTGCTGGTGGTGCTGGACGCGATGTCCCCGGCGCAGCGCGTCGCCTTCGTGCTGCACGACGTCTTCCGCTATCCGTTCGCGGAGGTGGCGCGGATCGTCGGCCGCACGCCTGCGGCGTGCCGCCAGTTGGCGTCCTCGGCGCGGCGCCGGGTGCGGGAGGCGGACGCCGGGCCGGCGGGGGCTCCTGCCCAGGACCGGCGGGACGCGGCCGTCGTCCGGGACCTCAAGCGGGCCTGGCAGCGGCAGGACATCGCCGCGCTGGTCTCGCTGCTGGATCCGCAGGCCGTGGCGGTCGGCGACGGCGGCGGCCGGGCGAGCACCTTCCGCCACCGGCAGCAGGGCGCGGAGCGGATCGCCCGCGGGCTGGTCCGCCTCATCGAGCGGTTCCCTGGGCTGGCCCTCCGCGAGCGCACCGTCAACGGCCGCCCCGGGCTGGTCGGTTGCCTGGACGGGGCGGTGGTGACGGTCTACGCGTTCGGCATCGGCCGCGGGGGGCGGGTCCGGCAGGTGTGGGGGATGCGCAACCCCGAGAAGCTGCGGTGCTGGCCGCCGGCCGGCGCCGCTCCGGAGGACGCGGGCTACGCCGCCGAGGGCGCGGACGGGTCCTGCTCGAACCGGGTCGAGGCCCGCGACGAGGCGCGCGTCGCCCACGAGAAGGCCGTCGCGGCCGAGAAGGCCGCGAAGGCGGCGGCCGCCAAGGCGACCGACAGCCCGGCGAAGAAGCGCCGCGAGGTGTGGCTCGGGAAGGCCGAGGCCAAGCTCGCGGAGCGCTACGCCGAGCACGGCTGACGGCTCGTCGCCCGACGCTCGCCCGCCCCTCGGGGCGGGCCCGTCAGTGGTGGAAGGACCCCGCCGACTCCTCCGTCTGGACGGGCGCGTCCTGCTGGGTGTCGAGCTCCTGCGCGACCCGGGAGATGTCCTCCAGCAGCATGTCCGCCAGGTCCATCGAGAAGCCGTACCGGATCACGATCCGCAGCACCGCCAGGTCCTGGCGGTTCTCCGGGAAGGTGTACGCCGGCACCAGCCAGCCGCGCTCCCGCAGCCGCCGCGAGACGTCGAAGACGTTGAACGAGGTGATGTGGTCGGCCGTCGTGAACGCGAAGACCGGCAGCTCGTCGCCGCGGGTCAGCAGGCGGAAGCAGTCGAGCTTCTCCACGCCCTCCGCGACATGCATCGCGATGTCCCGCGAGGTCTGCTGGACGACCCGGTAGCCCTTGCGCCCCAGCCGCAGGAACGCGTAGTACTGCGCCACCACCTCCGCCCCGGGGCGGGAGAAGTTGAGCGCGAACGTCGGCATGTTCCCGCCCAGGTAGTTGACGCGGAAGACGAGGTCCTCGGGGAGCGCCTCGGCGTCCCGCCACAGGGCCCAGCCGACGCCCGGGTACACCAGGCCGTACTTGTGGCCGGAGGTGTTGATCGACGCCACCCGCGGCTGGCGGAAGTCCCACCGCAGGTCGGGGTCGAGGAACGGGGCGACCATCGCGCCGGAGGCGCCGTCCACGTGCACGGGGATGTCGAGGCCGGTGCGGTCGCGCAGCGCGTCCAGCGCGGCGCACAGCTCCGGGACGGGCTCGTAGGAGCCGTCGAAGGTGGAGCCCAGGATGGCCACCACCCCGATGGTGTTCTCGTCGCAGAGCGCGGCGGCCGCGTCCGGGTCGAGGTGGAAGCGCTCGCCCTCCATCGGCACGAACCGGGGCTCCACCTCCCAGAAGTTGCAGAACTTCTCCCAGCACACCTGGACGTTGACGCCCATCACCAGGTTGGGGCGGGCGCCGGAGGAGTACCGGTCGGCGTTCGCCTGCGACCAGCGCCGCTTGAGGGCGAGGCCGGCGAGCATGCACGCCTCGCTCGACCCGGTCGTCGAACAGCCCACCGCGGCCTGGGCGTCGGGCGCGTTCCACAGATCGGCGAGGATGTTGACGCAGCGCTGCTCCAGCTCGGCGGTCTGCGGGTACTCGTCCTTGTCGATCATGTTCTTCTCGAGGCACTCCGCCATCAGCGAGTTGGCCTCGGGCTCCATCCACGTGGTCACGAAGGTGGCCAGGTTGAGCCGGGCGTTGCCGTCCAGCATCAGCTCGTCGTGGATGATGCGGTGCGCGGTCGTCGGCGGCATCGGGCCGTCCGGCAGCCGGAACCGGGGCGGCGCCTCGGACATGCCCGCGGCCGGGTCGACCTCCCCGTGCAGCGGGTTGACATGGATCCGCGGCCGCCCCGAGCGGCCCTGGTGCAGCGCTCCCATGAGTGGAACCTCCAGGAGGGGGAGGGGCGGGCGTCCTGGGGGACGGCCCACCCCTCACCGTAGGCGCACTCAGAGGAGAGCGGCCGCCGGATCCACCATCTTCTTCACGGTGCGGCCGTCCGCGAACTCGCCGAGCGCGGTCATCGACCACGCCTCGCCCTCGCGCACCAGCTTGCACATCAGCACGCCGCGGCGCGGCTCCGACTCGGAGAGGTCGAAGCGCACCAGCTCCGCCTGGTTCGACTCGTCCACCAGCCGGCAGTAGGCGCGGGCCACATCGGTGAACTTCTGCCCGGTGAAGGAGTTGACGGTGAAGACGACGGCGTGCACCTCGGCGGGGAGCTGTCCCAGGTCGATGCTGATCGACTCGTCGTCGCCCTCGCCGGCGCCGGTGAGGTTGTCGCCGGAGTGCAGGATCGCCCCGTTGTAGGCGGCCTTGTGCATGAACCAGACGAGTTCGAGCTTGCGGCGCGAGGCGTCGAAGGCGATGCAGGAGGCGTCGAGGTCGATGTTGCCGCGGCCGGGGGCCGGGTCCCAGCCGAGGGCCATCCGCACCCGGGAGAGCAGCGGGCGGCCGGCCTTCACCAGCGAGACGGTCTCGCGCTTGCGGAGGCTGACGCGGCCCTTGTCGAGGGTGACCCGGGGCGGGGAGGCCGGCGGCTGGGGCGGCATCGCGGCGGGCGGCGCCATGGGCTGCGGCGGCGGGTAGGCGGCGGCGGGCTGCTGGACCGGGGGCTGCCGGACCGGGGGCTG
>NZ_MLCF01000095.1 GCF_001879105.1 Mangrovactinospora gilvigrisea
CGCCCCGCTGGAACTCGGCTAGAGGTGCTCGGGGCGGGTCCAGGGGGCGCCCTGGACGTGGTGGTCGAGGAAGTTGAGGACGGTGTCGAACCACAGCCGGGCGTGGTTGGGGGTGAGGATCCAGTGGTTCTCGTCCGGGAAGTACAGGAACTTCGCCGGCACCTCGAACTTCTGGAGGTCCTGGAAGAGGCCCATGCCCTGCCCCACCGGCACCCGGTAGTCCTTCGCGCCGTGGATCACCAGCATCGGCGTGGTGATCCGCGCCGCGCCCCGGTCCGGGGAGTGCTCGTCGTAGCGGCGCAGCTGCTCCTCCCCGCCCAGGACGTCGCCGAAGATGCGGCGGAAGAACCACGATCCGTCGGTGTCCATCTGAAAGGCCCTCACGTCCCACAGGCCCGCGTGGGAGACGATCGCCTTGAAGCGGTCCGTCAGCGTGGCGACCCGGTTGGCCATGTAGCCGCCGTAGGAGGCGCCCGCCAGGCCGGTCCGGGTGGCGTCGATGTCGTCGCGCGCCTCGGCGACGTCCGTCAGCGCCATGATGTCGGTGTAGGGCTGCCCGCCCCACTGGCCCCAGCCGCGCTCGTGCATCGCCTGGCCG
Organism: Mangrovactinospora gilvigrisea; assembly: GCF_001879105.1. Lineage (GTDB taxonomy): Bacteria > Actinomycetota > Actinomycetes > Streptomycetales > Streptomycetaceae > Mangrovactinospora > Mangrovactinospora gilvigrisea. Next base: position 599 of record NZ_MLCF01000095.1, read on the forward strand.
TAGCCGGTGGAGAGCGCCGGGTCCGGCAGCAGTACCGCGTAGCCGCGGGCCGTGAACGGCCACGGCGACCAGCGCCATGTCCAGGCGTTCCAGCTGCCCTGCGGGCCGCCGTGCGGCACCACCAGCAGCGGCGCCGGCGACTCCGCCGAGGCGCCGGCCGGCAGCGCCAGCCAGGACCGCAGCTCGGTGCCGTCCTCGGCGGTGGTGCGGACCTCGGTGAGGGTGCCGGGCAGCGACTCCAGTCCGCCGGGGGCGTCCAGTTCGGCCGACTCCTGGTCGGCGCCGGCGGCGGCGAGGCGGACCACCCGGTTCGGGGTGTCCACCGCGCTGCGCAGCGCGAAGAGCGTGGTGCCGTCGGAGGACGGGCAGAGCGCGGTGTAGGCGCCGGAGCGGGTGAGGCGGGTGACGGTGCCGTCCGCGTCGAGCCGGAACGCGGGGGCGTGGCCCAGCTCGTCGGCGGTGAACCAGATCGTCGGGTCGTCGGCGCGGGGCGAGACCACCGCGCCGCCCGGCCAGTTGTCGAACTCCGGCAGCAGGTCGGTCTCCGAGCCGTCGGAGAGGTCGATCCGCACCAGGGTGCTGTCGTACGGGGCGGCGAACGTCTCGCGCTGCATCCGGACGCAGATCAGCGAGCGGCCGTCGGAGGCGAAGACCGGCCCGCCGTACTCGTAGCGCTCCGGGGCGGCCACCTCCAGCAGCTGCTTGCCGGTGGCGGCGTCGGCGACGACCACCGCGGAGGCGTTCAGGTCCGGGACGCGGCCGGGGACGAAGCGGCTGTAGGCGATGAGCGTGCCGTCGGGGGAGAGCACCGGGCCGTCCTCGTCGACGGCGCCGCGGCCGCCGGCGTCCAGCAGGGTGCCGTCGGCGCGGCGGACGAAGGCGTGCGCCTCGTCCGGGCCCAGGTCGTGGTCCCAGAAGCGGTTCGGCCCGGACTCGTAGAGCACCGCGGTGACCTTGGCGTCCTTGCGCTCCTTGCGGAGCTTGGCGTCGGCCTCGGCGTCGGTCGGGTCGGGGTTGCCGGGCATCACGCCGGCGGTGACCGCGAGGGTGCCGGCGACGCGGGCGAGGGTGAACCCGCCGAGGCCGCCGGGGCGTTGCAGCACCCGCTCGGACTCGCCGCCGCCGGCGGGCAGCCGCCACAGCGCGGCGCCCTCGGCGTCGCCGTTCTCGTCCTTCTTGGCGCTGGGGTCGCTCTCCGGGCGGCCGGAGAGGAAGTAGAGGTCGCCGTCGGGGGCGAAGGCGGGTGCCGACTCGCCCTTGAGGGAGCGGGTCAGCCGGCGGGCGGGCCGCTCGCCGGACGGGTCGACGTCCCAGAGCGACGAGACGTAGGCGCTGCCCTCCCCGTCGAGGTGCTGGACGGAGACGGCGAGGCGGGCGCCGTCCGTCGAGGCGGCGAGGCCGGTGATGCGCGGGTGGGCGACATACGCGGACAGTTCGTGGAAGAGGGTCTGCTCCCCGGTGGACTTCGGCATGGAGCCGATCATCTCCCGTGACGCGGCTCCGCAACAGGGGGTTCGGCGGTGTGAGAACCTGGCTCGCATGGCTCCCGGCAACGACACGACCACCGCCCCCGCAGCCGCGGCCCCGCGGTCCGGTTCCCGCCCCCGCAGCATCGCGGAGGTGCTCGCCTCCGGCAAGCAGTCCTTCTCCTTCGAGTTCTTCCCCCCGAAGAACGAGAAGGGCGAGCGCACCCTCTGGAAGGCGCTGCGGCGCATCGAGCAGGTGGGGCCGACCTTCGTCTCCGTCACCTACGGGGCGGGCGGCTCGACGCGCGGCCGCACCGTGGAGGCCACCGAGCGGATCGCGACCGAGACCACGCTGATGCCGGCCGCGCACCTGACCGCGGTCGACCACACGGTCGCCGAGCTGCGGCACCTGATCGGCCAGTACGCGGACGCCGGGATCAGCAACATCCTCGCCCTGCGCGGCGACCCGCCCGGCGACCCGATGGGCCCGTGGACGCCGACGCCGCACGGGCTCGACTACGCGAGTGAACTGGTCGCGCTGGTCAAGGAGTCGGGGAAGTTCTGCGTGGGCGTGGCGGCGTTCACCGCCAAGCACCCGCGCTCGCGGAGCGTCGAGGAGGACACCCGGCACTTCGTGGCGAAGTGCCGGGCCGGCGCCGACTACGCGATCACCCAGATGTTCTGGGACGTCGACGAGTACCTGCGGATGCGCGACCGGGTGGCGGCGGCGGGCTGCACGGTGCCGATCATCCCGGAGATCATGCCGCTGACGCTGGCGAGCCAGATCGAGCGGTTCGGCCAGCTGGGCGACTCGCCGATGCCGGAGGACCTGGTGGCCCGGGTGCGCCGGGCGGCGGAGGGGCTGGGCGGCGAGAACGACGCGGCGGCGCGGGCCGAGGTGCGCGCGATCGGCGTCGACCACGCGACCCGGATGAGCGAGCGGCTGCTCGCGGAGGGCGTGCCGGGGCTGCACTTCATCACGCTCAACCAGTCGACGGCCACCCTGGAGATCTACCGCAACCTGGGGCTGGACGCGCGGCGTTGACGCCCCGGCGCCCGCCCCGCCGCGTGCGGAGGGGGCGCGAAGGGCGTGCGGGAGGGGCGTGCGGGGTGCGTCCGCGATTCCGTGCATTTTCGGCCGTGCCGTTGAGTTCCCGCGGGACGTGGCGTGGGACACAATGGTCGCCACGTTCCGCCGGGCACCCAAGAGGCCCGGTGCTCGTTGGGGGGAGCAGGCGGCCGATGCGGGATCGTTGAGGGAGTGGTGTGCGGGTGGGCATGGCGGCGCTGTATGTCGCGTTCGCATTGGTGACGCTCTGGCTGGTGGGCGAGGTGCTGATGCAGCGCGGTGCGAAGCTGCACTGGCGGTTGCTCGCTCTGCTGGGCTTCCTGTGCGTGGTCGGCGGAGTCGCCCTCCGCTCGATGCCGGTGATCGCCGGCGGTGTGGTGCTCTTCGGCACCGGCCAGGCGTTCGTGACGCTGTCGGTGCGCAAGGGCGGCGTGGACGCCTGGGGGATCGACGCCCCGTGGCGGAAGTCCGCGGCGGGCCGCAGCGGCCACCGGCCGCCCGTGCAGGCGCAGCCGCAGCTCCAGGTGGAGCCGGTGGAGGAGGCGGCCCCGATGCCGGCCGCGGCGCCGGCGCCCTCGGAGGTGGTGGCCGCCGGGGCCGACGCGGCGGGCGCCGAGTACGCGTATCCGGAGTACCCGGAGTACGCCCAGTACGCGCAGCAGGCCGAGCCGGCGGAGTACGCGTACGGGCAGCAGGAGCACCAGCAGCAGTACGCGGATGCTCAGCAGACGGCGTATCAGGGCTACGAGGGGTACGGGGCGCAGTACGCGGAGCAGGGTCAGGCGTACTACCCGGAGCAGCAGCAGTACGCGCCGCAGGGCGAGGCGCAGGGCGGCTACGACCCCGGGCTGTACCAGGCGACGGGGTACGAGCAGGCGGCGTACACGCCGCAGCCGTACGACCCGTACGACTCGGACTCGGGCGAGCATCCGCAGTACCGGCTGCCGACGATTCCGCATCAGTACGCGGCGGAGCAGGACCCCTACGGCCAGACCCGGTACTGACGCTCCGGTGGGCGCCGCGCGGTGCGCGGGCCGCCGGCCGGCAGGTCAGTCGGTCGGGGGGCCGATGAGGTCGGCGAGGATGGACGCGGACATGCCGGCGTGGGCGAGCCCTCCGCCGGGATGCGCGGAGCCGCCGACCAGGTAGAGGCCGGGGATGTCCGTCTCGTTGGGCGGCTTGAGGAACGTCCCGCCCGCGCCCGCCAGCGACGGGCCCGGCACCGAGCCGCCCGGCCAGCCCGTCGCCCGCTCCACGTCCAGCGGGGTGCGGATCTCCCGCCACAGCACCCGGTCGCGGAACTCCACGCCGTAGCCCGCCACATGGGCCAGCAGCTGGTCGGCGTAGCGGTCCGCCGCGCCCTGCTGCGACCAGTCGTACTGCCCGTCGCCGACGCCGTGCGAAGGCACGGTCACCGTCAGGCTGACGCCCTCGTGCCGCTGGTCGGGGCGGAGTGCGGGGTCGTCCGGGCGGGAGATCTGCACCGTCGGCCGCGGGCACGGCTTGCCCTGGCCGAGCGGCGGGAAGAGCGCGTGCAGCTCCTCGTGCCGGGCCGCCGCGTGCACCACCGTGCGGTGCGGCAGCAGCGGCGGGGCGCCGCGCATCTTCAGCGCGAGGTGCAGGGAGAAGCGTCCCGGCGCGGGGAGGCCCGCCTTGGGACCGGGCGGCTCCAGGACGGTGGCGCGCGACCAGCCCTCCAGTATCAGCCGGGTGGCGGGGACGTCCGAGACGACCAGGTCGGCGCGGAGCGCGCGGCCGTCCGCGACGCGCACCCCGGCGGCGCGGCCGTTGTGCACGATGACGCTCGAGACGGTGGTGTTCATCAGGAACGCCACCCGCCGCTCCTGGCAGCGCAGGAAGAGCGCGTCGATCAGGGCGCGCACGCCGCCGGTGATCGTCCAGGTGCCGAAGGTCTGCTCCATGTAGGGGAGGACGACGAGGGAGGCCGGGGCCTGGCGCGGGTCGAAGCCGAAGCGCAGCGCGTACTCCTCCAGCAGCGCGATCAGCCGGCCGTCGCCGAGGCGGGCCTTGCCGACGCCGGCGAGGGTGTCGTGGCCGCGGCGGAAGCGGTCGCGCATCCCGGTGGAGAGGCCGGGCGTGCGGTGCAGGGCGCGCTCGCCGCCGGGCGCGGTGGAGGCGGGCGCCTCCAGCAGGGGGCGGCGGGTGGCGCCCCAGACCTCGCCGCCGAAGTCCAGCAGCGCGTTCCACTTGGCCGAGCTGCCGGGGCCGAAGCCGCGGTCCAGCGCGTCGGCGATGCCGCCGCGGGTGGCGTTGGGCAGGTCGACGATGCCGCCGCCGGGCAGCAGGTGGCGCACCGAGGGGTCGGACTCGTGGAGGCCGACGCTGTCCTCCAGCGTCTTGCGCCCGGTCTTGATGAACAGGTCGCGGAAGACGGCGGGGAGGAGCAGCTCGGACGGGCCGGTGTCGAAGCGGAAGCCGTCGCGCTCCAGCGTCCCGGCCATGCCTCCGGGCTGCGCGCCGCGCTCGCACACCGTCACCCGGTGGCCGAGGGTGGCGAGGCGGGCGGCGGCGGCGAGGCCGGCGGGCCCGGCGCCGAGGACGACTACTTCTGCCATGTCAGCCGACTCTACCGGCCGGGCCCGGAACGGGACGAAACCGGATCAGTGCGCTCCGGTCCCTGAGTATCCGCTGGGCAGGGCCTGAGTACCCCGCGGGGCAGATCTGAGTATCTGTACGGATCTTTGCGGCGGCGTCAGCGGTCAGAGTGGAGGCACCGCGCGGGGGAACCGCCGACACGGGGCGGCGGATCCCACGCCCGCGCGGGCCGGGGCGCGATGCTCCCTGACGGGGGTGAGGGAGCATCACGCCCCGGCCCGCTCTTCGCGTGCGGCGGCCGCGAACGCGGCAACCGGGTCGGGGCGACGCGGCGGGCCGGCCGTGGTCACGTGCGGGCGCGGATCAGGGTCATGATCACGGCGTGGATGTCGTCGAGCTCCCGCTCCGGCTGGAAGGTGAGCCAGTCCAGCGCCACCACCAGGACCATGCCGAAGACCGCGGGCCCGGCGAGGCCGGTGTCCACCTCCTCCGGCAGCAGCCCGTCCGCGCGGGCCTCGTCCAGCACCGCCCGCACCTCGGCGACCGGCCCGTCCGGGCCCTCCCGCAGCAGCCGCAGCGTCTCCTGCCAGGCCCGGTTGGTGCGCCACATCTCCGCGCAGAGCAGCCGCATGAACGCCGGATAGTCGACGGCGAACACCAGGCCCGCGCGGACCATCGCGTCCAGCGCCTCCAGCGGCGCGCCCGGATGCGCGGCGCGGGCGTCCCGCAGGCTCTGCGCCAGCAGCCCGATGCCGTGCCGCAGCAGCTGCTCGAACAGCTCGTTCTTGGAGCCGAAGTTGTAGTAGACGGTGCCCTTGGCGACGCCGGCCCGCTCGGCGATCTCGTCCACCGTGGTGGCGGAGAAGCCCTGCTCGGCGATGAGGGTGACGGCGGCCTCGTAGAGCCGCTGGCGGGTCGCGGCGCGGCGGCCGTCGGGCGCTTGGCTGGTCACGGGAGGCATTGTTCCAGCCGTCACAGCGTCAGCTCCGGGTGGAGGCGGGCCAGGCTCCACATCTGCTTGCGGCGGGCCGTCAGCACGGTCAGCGCCGCGAAGCCGACCAGGTAGGCGGCGAGGACCGCGCAGCCCTGCCCCACCACCGTCAGGTCGCCGCCGCTGATCAGGCGGCGCATCGCGGCGACCGCCCAGCTCATCGGGAGCCAGGGGTGCACGGCGTTGAAGAACCCGGGGCTGGTCTGCACCGGGTAGGTGCCGCCCGCGGACGTCAACTGCACCATCAGCAGGGCCAGTCCGAGCACCCGCCCGGCGGGCCCGAACCGGGCGTTCAGGAACTGCAGCACGGCGGCGAACGCGGCGCAGGTCAGCAGCAGGAACCCGAACGCGGCGGCGGCGTGCGCGAAGGCCATCCCGAGCGCGAAGTGCAGCACCGCCAGCAGCACGGCGATCTGCGGGACGGCGAGCGCCACGGCCGGCAGGTAGCCGGCGAGCCAGACCCGCCGGGCGGGCGCGTTCGCCGACAGCAGCCGCGGGTTGAGCGGCCGCAGCAGCATGTAGCCGACCATCACCCCGACCCAGAGTGCGAGCGGCACGAAGTAGGGGGCGAAGCCGGTGCCGTAGTTGGCGGTGGCGTTGAGGTGCTTCATCGCCAGCTGGACGGGGTCGCTGAGCACCTGGGAGCGGTCGGCGCGCTGGGTGCCGTCGTAGTCCGGGATCTTCGCCGCGCCCTGGTGGAGGCCCTCGGCGAGGGTGCCGCTGCCGTCGGCGAGCCTGGCGAGGCCGCCGTCCAGGGTGCCGAGGCCCGAGTCGAGGCCGGCGGCGCCGGAGGAGAGCGCGACCAGTCCGGTGTGCAGGCCGGAGGCGCCCTTGCCGAGCTTCGCCGAGCCGGTGGAGAGCTGCTGGACGCCGGTATTGAGGCGGCCGATGTCGGCGAGCGCCCCGGAGAGGTCGTCGGCGAGGTGCGGCGCGGCGGCGGCGAGCCGGACGGCGTCCTTCTGGACGGAACCGGCGTCGGCGGCGAGTTGGTCGAGGTTCTGGCTCTGCATGGAGGTGTCGGCGTCGGACGCGGCGGTGGCCGCCTTCGCCGCGGCGTCCCGGGCGCCGGCCAGCTGCGGGCAGCCGGTGGCCGCCGGGTCGGCGGTGCACAGCTTGCCGTAGGCGTCCTTGGCCTGGGCGGAGGCGGTGGCGGTGGCCTGACGGGCCGTCGAGGTGAGCGCCGGCAGCTCGCGGGCGTGGTCGTGGACGGCCCCGGCCGCGGCGGCCACCGCGTCGGCCGCGGCCCTGACCTCCTTGGGGCGGCGCCGCAGCAGGTCGATGGCCGCTTGCGTCCGCCCGTCGGCCCGCGCGAGGCGGTTCAGCTCGGCGGTGCCGGCGGCGGCCCGCGCGGCTCCCCGGTGGAGCTCGTCGAGGCCGTCGGCGAGGGTCTTGGCGCCGCTGGTGGCGCTGCCCAGGCCGGAGTTGAGCCGGTCGGCGCCGTCCTTCAGCTTCGACGAGCCGGAGTGCGCCTCCTTGGCACCGTCGGTGAGCCGGTCGGCGCCGCCGGCCGCCTTCGTGGTCTGCCGGTGGATGTCGCCGAAGGAGACGAAGATCTTGTCGTAGTAGGCGCGGGAGGCCTGCACGGAGGTCGCGCCGCGGATCTCCTTGAAGGCGGAGCGGGCGATGATGCCGCTCAGATAGCTGTTGGAGTCGTTCGTCCGCACCTTGAGGGCGGTGTCGGCGGGCTCGGCGCCGCCGTTGGCCTCCAGCCGGGAGGTGAAGTCGCCGGGGACGGTGAGCGACATGTAGTAGTCGCCCTTGGCGAGGCCCAGGGCGGCGCGCTCGGCGCTGACGGGGTGCCAGTCGAACGTCCGCCGCTTCTCCAGCTCCTTGGCGAGGTCGCGGCCCACCGGGCCGCGGTCCTGCTGGACGAGGGCGACGGGGAGCTTGTCGAGGCTGCCGTAGGGGTCCCACATCGACCAGATGTAGAGCGCGCCGTAGAGCAGCGGCAGCAGCACCACGGCGGCCATCGCGGCCCGCGGCAACCGCCCCCGCCCGAACCGGGCGAGCTCCAGCCGCCCGGCGGCTGCGCCGAAGGATCTCGGGGTGCGGGGCTTGCGGGACGAGGGCATCACAGGTCTCCAGAGGCAGGATGTACAGGCAGGGTCGCGGCGCTCTGCCGCGCGGGTCGGGCGAGGCGGGGCGGTCCCCGGCGGCTCCGCCGCGCGGCTGGGCGTGGGCAGGACCAGCGGGGGTGCGCCGGGGCGCGGTGGACGCAGCCGGTCACGGCGCCGGCTCAGCGGGCTTGCCGAAGTAGGGCGCACTTCCCGCGCCGCCCGGCACGCACATCTGCGGCGTTGCCCAAGCACGCACGTAAGAACCACTACGAACGAGCTCGGGCGCCTTGCAGCTGCACGCACCGAACGACGCGGAAAGCGCCCCCTACTTCGCCAAACCCGCTTGGGTGCCGAGCCGCACGAGCGTGTCCGCCTCCCGCGCGTCGGCCGCCGCGGCCAGCACCGTCACCCCCGTGTCGGCGATGCCGCGCAGCACCTTCCAGGCCATCGCCGCGTCCTCCGCGGCCAGCCGGTCGCCGACGTCGTCCGCGACGAGCAGGCGGGGGCCGCCGAGCAGCGCCGCCGCCAGCGCGAGGCGGAACGCGTCGAGCGCCGAGAGGTCCTGCGCCCGCGTCTTCGGCTCGGCGTCCAGGCCGACCATGGCCAGCGCCGCGTCCGCCCCGCGCGGCGGCCGGCGCAGCAGGGTGCGCTCGCGCAGGTGCTCGGCGACGGTCAGCGTCGGCTCCAGGTCGTTGACGCCCGGCACCGGCCCCAGCGCGGCGATCCGCCGCACCGCCGCGGCCCGCCGCGGCAGCGGCATCCCGTCCACCGACGCGGTGCCCGCGCTCGGGCGCATCCGCCCGGCCAGCGTCAGCAGTAGCGCGGTGCGCCCGGAGCCGGGCGGGCCGGCGACCGCGGCGAGCGCCCCGGCGGGGACGTCCAGCGCGACATCGGCATAGACGGGCCCGCGCCCGCCGCGCAGCGTGAGGCCCTCGGCGCGCACCGCCGCCCCGCTTCTCGTCCCCATGGCGTCCCCTGCTCCCGCGTGCTCGACTGCTCTTTGAACTGACTGGTCAGTCTAAAAAGTTAGCACGGCTCCGCCCAGCCCCGACAACCCGCTGGCCCCCGCCGCTTCCCAGCGGCTACGCTCGCCCGCAATCGCACAGTTGACGGCGTGTAGCTCAGCAGCAGAGCACCGGGCTTCTTACCCGGAGGGCGCAGGGGCAGCACCTGCCACGTCGACTCATCCGTCAGCAGCGCGCGACGGCGTGTAGCTCAGCAGCAGAGCACCGGGCTGTGGTCCCGGAGGGCGCAGGGGCAGGACCTGCCACGCCGGCATGAACCGCAACGAGGAGCCCGAAGGCCTCCGGCCCGTGGCGCCCGACCCGGGCTACGCCGCCGGACAGTTGGCGAGCGCCCTGCGCACCGCCGCCACCCACGAGGACGCCGCCACCCGGCGCCGCGCCCGCGAGCGCTCCGAACGCTGGCAGCGCGTCCTTGCCGGGATGGCCGACGGCAGCGTCACCGTCGGCAGCCGCGCGCCCGTCGCCGGCCTGCCGGCCTGGACCACCCCCGAGGTGGTCCGCGGCGGCTTCGCCACCGGCGCGGCCGCCGCCGCGCTGCCCGCCGGGGCGGACGGCCGCGCCGACTTCGCCGGCCGGCTCACCGACGCCGGGCTGGACGCCCTCATCGCGCGCCTCGATGCCGGCGACTACGTGCTGGCTCTCCCCGAGGACGCCGCGCTGCTCACCGTCGCCTGGCTGGTCCGCGCCGGGGACCGGGCCGGCGCGCTGGAACTCCTCGACGAGATCGGCCCGTTCGCCGACCGGCTGCGCTTCGTCCCCGAGGGCGGGGCGGCCGAGGCCGACGAGGGCGCCGACCCCGAGGCCGTCCACCGCAGCACCGCCGGCGAGGCCCGCGGCGCCCTCGCGGCCCGCCGCCGCAACCCGCGCATCGACACGCTGCACGAGGCCCTCGCCGTCTGGAACCCCTTCACCGACGAGGTGCTCGCGCACTGGCTCGCCGAGGACCGCGGCACCCCCGAATGGCGCCGCGGCGGCGCCCGGCTGCTGGCCCGCTACCGGGCCCTGGCCGGCGAGCACACGCTCTGCCGCAAGCACCGCAGGCCGGGCGAGAACCTGCACACCCTCCTGGACTGCCTGCGGCCCGCCGCCGACGGCCGTGCGCTGACGCCCCGCCAGCAGGGCCTGCTCAGGCACGCCCTGGAGTCCATGACCCGCAAGCGCGGGGCCCCCGGCACCGAGCGGCACGCCGCGCTGCGCGCCCGCCAGGCCGCGGACGCCGCCCGGCCGGCCCACCACGCGCTGGCCCAGGTTGCCGTCCGCCGGCTCGCCCTCCTCCCGGAGGACGCGGGCGTGCCCGACATCGACCCGCTGCTCGGCCCCGTCACCGCCGGGGAGGCCGCGCAGACCGGCGTGCCCGCCGGCTCCGAACTGCCCGAGCCGGTGCGGCGCATCGTGGCGCGGGCGCTCTCCGCTCCCGTCCGCGAGCTGATCGCCCGCGGGCTGGTGCCCTCCGCGGAGGTGCTCGCCGAGCTGGTGCCGCAGCTGGTCGCCTCCGCGACGGCGCTCGCCTACCCGGACCCGGCGCTGCGCGCGCTGATGGCCGCGCACCACCGCGCCTTCCACAACCGGCGCGGGCTGCTGCTGCTCAACCTGGAGCACCAGGTGCGGGAGCACGAACTGCCGTGGGTGCGGGCGGTGTCCGGGCACCGGGACGCGGACGGCGCGGCCCGCGAGGGCGCCCGCCAGGCGCTCGTCCACCTCGCCGAGCTGGCGCTCGACGGGTTCGCGGGGACGATCCTGCCCAACCCGCTCGTCTCCGAGCTGGGCGCGCTGGCACGCGCGGCGGGGGTGGCGCTGCCGCTCACCGAGGAGCTGGCGGCGGACATCTTCATGGGGACGTTCACCGCCAAGTTCGCCAGCGCCGCGCGGATCGCGGCGGAGCTGCTGGACGGGACCGCCTACGCCCGCTACTACGGGCTCGACCCGGCGGCGGCGATCGCCGATCTGGACGGCAGGGGCTTCGGGCGGGTCTGCCACGAGCGGGCCGGGGTGAAGCCCGGCGGCTGGGGCTCGGTGGCCGAGAACGGGAGCGTCGTCGAGCAGGGGCAGATCCTGACGACGCACAACCTGGCGGCGCTGGTCGCGGTGCTGGACGTGCGGCCGGCGGCGGGCTGGGGCGAGCTGGCGCGGCGGGCGTGCGCGGTGGCGGCGGAGAAGGCGGGCCAGACCATCGGCAACCGGCGGCCGCTGCGGGTCGCGAAGGACGCGGGGTACGCGTGGCGGCAGGCGGTGTTCTTCCTGGCGTTGGCGGAGGAGGAGGACCGGCGCGGGTTCGCGGGGTGGCTTTCGGAGCGGACCGAGCCGGGGGCGCGGCTGCTCGCGGAGCGGGCGCTGCCGGCGTTGCGGGATGCGGTGGAGGGGGCAGCGGTCTTCCCCGCGTACCGCCTGCACGGCTGGTCCACGGGGAACCACCTGTTGCTCAACCGCGGGTAGCCGCGTCGCCCTGTCGCCTTTGCCGCCCCCTCCTCCCCGGCACCCCGCCCGGGGTGGGTGGGGTGCCGGGGCGAAGGTGCGGCGGCCCCTACGCCGCGCGGACGGTGAGCATGTTCCAGGACAGGGGCGGCAGCAGCGCCGACAGCGTCCCGCCGTCGACCCGCGCTCCGGACACCGAACGCGGGACGACGCGGTCCGGCCGCTCCGCGGTGTTCGTCGCCTCGGGGTCCTCGTCCGCCAGGACGACCTGCGACACCCGCGTCAGCCCCGGGAACCCGCGCAGGTCCACCTCCACCGGCAGCGCCGACTCCCGCGAGCGGTTCACCGCGAAGACCGTCACCGACTCCCCGTCCTCCGCCCGCACCGCCACCGCGTCCAGCTGCGGGGTGTCCGGACCGAACCAGCGCGTCTCGTAACGCGGGCTGGTCACCAGCGTGTTCAGCACGGTGCCCCGCCCGTGCGCGCTCGTCAGCGCGAACGGGTGGAACGTCGGCAGCCGCCACGCCGCCCCGCCCGGCTCGGTGTGGATCGGGGCGATCGCGTTCACCAGCTGCGCGAGGCAGCCCATCTTCACCCGGTCCGCGTGCTTCAGCAGGCTGATCAGCAGGTTGCCGACCACCACCGCGTCCGCGACGTTGTACATGTTCTCGCTCTGCCGCGGCGCCTTGCGGAAGTCCTGGCCGGCCACCTCGCCGGCGTCGTTGTACCAGACGTTCCACTCGTCGAACGAGATGTTGACCTGCTTCTTGTGCCGGCCCCGCGCCTTGGCGAAGTCCAGCGTCGCCACGATCGACTCGATGAAGCGGTCCATGTCGATCGCCGCCGCCAGGAACGAGTCGCGGTCCTCGCCGCGCTGCTCGTAGTAGGCGTGGATGGCGAGGTAGTCGATGAACTCGTAGGAGTGCTCCAGCACCTCCGACTCCCAGGAGAAGGCCGTCGCGACCCGCGGGTGCAGCGAGCCGCAGGCGACCAGCTCCAGGCCGGGGTCGATCATCCGCATCGCCTTCGCCGTCTCGGCCGCCAGCCGCCCGTACTCGTAGGCGGTCTTGTGGCCGACCTGGTGGAGCCCGTCCATCTCGTTGCCCAGGCACCACACCCGCACGTCGTGCGGGTCCTTGTAGCCGTTGGCGCGGCGCAGGTCGGACCAGTAGGAGCCGGAGGGGTGGTTGCAGTACTCGACGAGGTCCATCGCCGCCTGGGTGCCGCGGTTGCCCAGGTTGACGGCCATCATCGCCTCGGAGCCGACCCGTTTCGTCCAGGACAGGAACTCGTCGGTGCCGACCTGGTTGTCCTCCAGGGCGCGCCAGTTGCCGTCCAGCCGCACCGGCCGCTTGTCGCGCGGGCCGATGCCGTCCTCCCACTGGTAGGAGGAGACGAAGTTGCCGCCGGGGTAGCGCAGGATCGGCACGCCCAGCTCGCGCACCAGCTCCGCGGTGTCGCCGCGGAAGCCCTCGGCGTCCGCGGTGGGGTGCTCGGGCTCGTAGATGCCGGTGTAGACGCAGCGGCCGTAGTGCTCCACGAAGGAGCCGAAGAGCCGCGGGTCGACGTCGCCCACCGTCCAGCGGGGGTCGAGGTCGATGCGCGCGGGCGTGGAGTCCGGTGCCATGTGCAGTTCCTTCGTCGGGGTGGTTCGGCGGTGAGGAGGGGGCGGCGCGGTCGGCTACTTGATGCCGGTGTTGGCGACGCCCTCCACGATGTGGCGCTGGAAGAAGAGGAAGACGAAGACCAGCGGCAGCGCCCCCAGCACGGCGCCGGCCATGATCTGGCCCTGGATCAGGCCGAAGCCGGTCTGGATGGAGTTGAGGCCCACCGGGATCGTCATCACCTTCGGGCTGCTCAGCGTCAGCAGCGGCCATAGGAACGAGTTCCACGACCAGATGAAGGTGAAGATCGAGACGGCGGCGACGGCCGGCCGGCACAGCGGCAGGTAGACCTGCCAGTAGATGCGGAACCAGCCGGCCCCGTCGACCCGCGCCGACTCCGCCATCTCGTGCGGCAGGCCGCGGAAGAAGGAGGCGAAGACGAAGACCGCCACCGGCGCGGCGATGCCCGGCAGGATGTTGGACCAGTAGGTGTTGAGCAGGTGCATCGACTGCACCTCGCGGAACATCGGCAGGATGCCGATCTGCGGCGGGATGAGCAGCCCCGCCAGCGCGATCCCGGTGACGAGGCGGTAGCCGCGGAAGCGGATCCGGGCGATGGCGAAGCCGGCCATCGAGCAGACCGCCACGGTGAAGACCACCGACAGCGTCGAGATCAGGAACGAGTTGACGTAGAGGCCGAGCATGTCGGCGTTCTTCCACACCGTGCCGTAGGCGCCGAACGTCCAGTGGCTGCTCCAGAACGCCGCCGGGTGGGCGGCGATCTCGCCCTCCGGCCGGAGCGAGGTGTCCAGCGACCAGAACGCCGGGAAGATCCAGATGAGCCCGAAGAGGACGAGCACCGTCCAGGACAGCTGGGTGAACGCCCGGCTGCGCCAGTCGGCCTTGACCCGCAGGGGGCCGCCGGTCTTGCTGTCGAGCCGCCGCATCGCGACGGGAGCCGTGCTGGCCATGCGTCAGTCCTCCTCGCTCGGGCGGCGGTTGATCAGCATCCACACCAGGCCGACGACGAGCAGCGCCACGAAGTAGACGATGGAGGCGGCCGCGGCGTAGCCGGTGCGGTACTGGGTGATGCCGGTGTCGTAGATCCACTCGATGACCGGGCGGGTGGAGAAGTTCGGCCCGCCGGAGGTGAGCAGATAGATCTGGTCGAACACCTTCATGGAGGCCAGGATCTGCAGCATGGTCACCAGCAGGATGGTGCGGCGCAGCAGCGGCAGGGTGATCGTCCGCATCTGCTGGAAGGTGGAGGCGCCGTCCAGCGCCGCCGCCTCGTAGAGCTGGGTGGGGATGTCCTGGAGCCCGGCGAGGTAGAGGACGTAGTTGAAGCCGATCGTCCACCACACCGTGAGGATGGTGATGGACACCCAGCTCATGCCGGTGGTCACCGTCCAGTTGCCCGGTCCCATGCCGAGCTTGGCGAGCGCCTGGTCGAGGATGCCGTTGTTGGCCGAGTACATCCAGCCGAAGATCAGCACCACGGCGGTGACGGGCACCAGGGTGGGCGCGAAGAAGGCGAACCGGAAGATCCACTGGCCGCGGCCGACGCGGTTGGTGAGCAGCGCGAAGACCAGCGGCAGGATCACCAGCGGGATGGTGGTGATGATGGTGAACCAGGTGGAGTGCCACATGGTTCCCCAGAACTCGGGGTCGCTGAGCACCCCGGCGTAGTTCTGGAAGCCGACGAAGCCGTTGAGGCCGGACCGGGCGACGCTGGTGTTGAAGAAGCTCATCACCAGGCCGTAGAGGGTCGGCCCGACCAGCCACACGGCGTAGAGGACGAGGAACGGGGCGACCAGGGCCCAGCCGACCCGGCGTTCGCCGGACTTCAGCTGGAGGCCGCCGGTGCTTCCGGCGCGCTTGCGGGACGCGGTCGCGGGTGCTGCGGCACCGGCCAGGGCGCCGTCCGTGGCGGAGGACATGGCAACTCCTTCGGGGCCGTCAGGCGGACTTCAGCGGGGACTTGGTCTTGGCGAGCCGGTTCAGGTCGCGGCGCATGTTCTTCAGCGCCGCGGAGACCGACGACTGGCCGGTGAACGCGGCCGACAGATAGCCGCCGACCACCGACTCGAAGTGCGAGCCGGAGCCGGAGTACCAGGCGTCCGGGTCGTAGGCGGCGTGCCGTGCGGAGGCCGCGTAGTTGGAGTTCGGCTTGAGCTTCTTGTACGCCTCGCTGCGGTCGGTCGGCAGATAGGCGGGGATGTGCCCGCCGCCGCCCCAGGTGAGGCTCTGCGAGATGATCGACTTGATGAACTGCAGCGTGGTGTCGAGGCGCTGTCGGCTGCGGCCGGAATTGCGCGGCAGCACCAGGGAGTGCGAGTCGGCCTGCACCTTGTAATCGGTGGGGACGGAGCCGAACAGCTGCGGGAAGCGGGTCATGTCGAACGGCGTCTTGGCGGCCTTGAACGCGGATATGTCCCAGTCGCCGTCGATGAACAGGCCCAGGGTGCCGGCCGCGAAGGCGTTGAAGACCGCGCCGGAGGAGGCGGTGGAGGGGACGGCGCCCTTGTGCAGGGTGAGGCCCGTGATGAAGTCGATGACCTCGCCGGCCTTGTCGTCGTCGAGCACCACCTTGGTGCCCTGGTCGGCGACGACCTGGCCGCCGGCCTGGCTGTAGAAGCCCTGGAACTGCCGCCAGGAGATCACCGGGTCCTGCACGCCGATGCCGAAGCCCCACTGCTTGGTGACCTTCTTGGACTCCAGCGCCGCCTCGGTGAAGCGGTCCCGGCTGTCCAGGTCGACGAGGGTGCCGTCCGGCTTGAGCAGCCCGGCCTGCTTGCAGATCTTGGTGTTGTAGAAGACGGTCTGCACATGGGTGTCGAGGGGCACCGCGTAGAGCTTGCCGTTGATCGTGGCCATCTGGACGGCGACCGGGTTGAAGTCGGTGATCCGCAGCCCGTTGCGCTCCAGGTCGGACTCGGCGATCGGGTCCAGCAGCCCGGCCTTGGCGAGGATCCGGGCCCGGGTGAGGTGGGCGATCCCCACGTCCGGCGGATGGTTGCCGATGACCGCGAGCGAGAGCTTGGTGTAGTAGGGGTCGCCCCAACCCAGCGTGACCGTCTGCTGTTTGACGTTCGGGTGGGTCTTCTTGTACTGGTCGACCATGCCCTGCATGACGATGCCGTCGGCGCCGCCGAGCAGCGACCAGAACTGCAGCGTGTCCTTGCCGGGGCCGGTGCCGACGATGCCCGCGACGGCGGGCGAGGCGCAGCCGGAGAGCACGGCGCCGCCGGCCGCAAGGCCGAGGCCGGCGAGCACGCCGCGGCGCGAGGGGGCGGTGCGGGAGGAGCGGGACGAGGGGGAGGAGGGGGATATGGCCGGGTCGGAATCTCTCGGCTCTCTGAGGGAAGGGCGCACGACTTTGAACACCCGCTTCTGATTGTCGATGAGGGGGCGTACCACGGGGGTTATGAGCGGGGCGGCGCGGTGGAATGCCGTGCCACCAGCTCGACCGGAAGAAACACCTTGTCCTTCGGGGGATCCCCGACCGGTTTGCGCTCGATGAGATCGAGCAGCAGCTCCACGGCCCGCTCACCGGACCGCCGCGCCGGAATCCGGACGGTGGTCAGCGGGGGGCGCAGATAACCGGAGAAGGGCAGATCGTCGCAGGCGATGACGGAGCAGTCGGACGGCACGTCGCGGCCCGCGTCGGCCAGCGCGGCGAGCGCGCCGGTGGCCATCATGTCGCTGTGCACATGCAGGGCCGTCAACTCAGGTGCGCGGGCGAGGAGTTGCGCGGTGGCGCGGTACCCGCCCTCCGCCGACCAGTCGGCCTCGGCGGTCCAGGCCGAGTCCGGGTAGGCGATGCCGGCGGCCTCCAGGGCGGAGCGGAAGCCGCGCATCCGGCTCTCGGTGACCCGGCGCCTGCTCGGGCCGGTGATCGAGCCGATCCGGCGGTGACCCAGCAGGAGCAGGTGCTCGGCGGCGATCCGTCCGGTGGCCGAGTGGGACGAGCCCACCACGGGCACCCCGCCGCCCGGTACGTGGTGGATGGCGACCGCCGGCAGCCGGCTGCGCAGCACCTGCGCGGCCTTCTCGTCCTCCTCGGCGCTGGGTGCGGCGGCGATCAGGCCGTCCACCCGCCGCTCCAGCAGGGACTGGGCGTAGCCCTGCCCCTGCTCGGCGGCGGCGCCGCCGGCCTCGGTGGAGACCAGGATGGAGTGGTCGCGGTTGCGGGCCTCCAGCTCGGCGCCCACCACGAATTGCGAGAGGAACCAGTCGTCGAAGCTGTCGGCGACGATTCCGATGGTGTAAGTCGACTGCTTGACCAGCCCGCGGGCCAGGGCGTTGGGCACGTATCCGAGTTCGGCCGCGGCGGCCATGATGCGTTCCCGCGTCGCGTCGGAGACGGTGGCCTTGCGGCCGTTGAGCACCTTGCTGACGGTCTGGAAACTCACCCCCGCCCTTTCCGCGACGTCTTTCAGAGAGACATACATGCACGCACCCTTGCGAGTTGGTGGAATCGAGGGAAAGGCGAACGCTCGCCTAGGAAGCTACCGACGGCCCCCTGGGCCGTCAAGGGTTGCGGTGCGGGGAGATGTGGCGGGGTGCGTCGGCGCGCATCTCGGCTGGCAGAGCCGCCGTGGTCGCTCCGGCAGTTCCCCACGTCGCCACGGGCGCGGTTGTGCGCAAGGGGGGAATGTCAGTGGTGCGGTGCAGCATGGGTAATGAAAGGGATCGGACATGCGTGTACCCGCTAGGAGGCGAGATGTCCGCACGACAGTCCGCCGGTGGCCGGCGGCCCGCCGGCGCCGTTCCCGGGCCGGGCGCGCCGGGCGATGTCCACCCGGTGCTGCGCCGCGCCGCCGCCCCGCCGGCCGCCCTCGGCCTGCTCGACTCGGCCCGCCGCAGCCTCGACGAGGCGGACGAGGCCGGCGCCACCCCCAACGAGCGCTTCGTCGCGGCCCACTTGGCCGCGCTGCGCACCGCCGCGGCGGTGCTCGCCGTGCGGGTGCGTCCCGACACGGTCAGCGAACGGCGCCGCCGCAAGATCCGTCCGGCCTGGGAGGTGCTGCCCGAGGTCGCGCCCGAACTGGCCGAGTGGGCGGCGTACTTCGCGGCCGGCGCGCGCCGCCGGGCGCTCGCCGAGGCCGGGGTGCGGGACGCCGTCGCCCAGCGCGAGGCGGACGACCAGGTGCGCGACGCCAAGCGCTTCCTGCGGATCGTCACCCGCCTGCTGATGCTCCAGCCCACCCTCCCCGAGGAGGGCTCCGCCGGGTCCGACGGGTCGGTGAGAGGAGCCGCCCTCCTGATGCCGAGAGCCGGCTGACCCGCTTAGTGCCACGGCCCCTCCCGGGGCGGCCGCCGCGCACCGCGGCGGGGGAGCGCTCCGCAAGTAGAGTGGCCCCATGCCGTCATCCAGTGCCGCCGTGAGCGACGACCCCCTTCTGCAGCGGGGATTCCTGCGGACCGCGATCGTCCACGAGCTGCTCCGCGACGCCGTCGCCCGCCTCGCCAAGGAGAGCGGACATGAGCGGCTGGACGTGGTGGACGCGGGCGGCGGCACCGGGGGCTTCGCCGTCCCGCTGGCCAAGCTCGGCCACCGGGTCACCGTCGTCGACCCGAACCCCGACGCGCTCGCCGCGCTCCAGCGGCGGGCCGCCGAGGCCGGCGTCACCGAGCGCGTCACCGCCGTCCAGGGCGACAGCCAGGAGCTGCCCGCGCTGGCCGGCGAGGCCTCGGCGGATGTGCTGCTCTGCCACGGCGTCCTGGAGTACGTGGACGACCCGGCCGCCGCGCTCGCCGCGGCCGCGTCGGTGCTGCGGCCCTCCGGCGTGCTCAGCCTGCTCGCCGCGGGCCGCGGCGGCGCCGTCCTGGCCCGCGCGCTGACCGGGCGCTTTGCCGAGGCCCGCAACGCGCTCACCGATGCGCGCGGCAACTGGGGCGAGGGCGACCCCGTGCCGCACCGCTTCACCGCGGAGGAGCTGGAGGCCCTGGCGGGCGGCGCCGGTCTGGCGGTGCAGTCCGTGCACGGCGTGCGGATCTTCTGCGACGTGGTGCCGAACGGCGCCGACGAGGCGGAGCCGGCGGCGCGGGCCGCGCTGCACGCGCTGGAGGCGGCCGCCGCGCGGGAGCCCGCGTGGCTGGCGGTGGCGGCGCAGCTGCACGTCTTCGCCGCGCGGGCGTAGCGGGTTCGTCCCGGCGGTTCGTGCGCGCGGTTCGTGCGGTTCGTGCGGTTCGTGCGGTTCGTTCTGAGGGGTTCGTCCGTACGGACGGTCCGTCACCCTCCGGGGCGGGCGTTCCGGGGCCCCGAAGGGGTGGTCCTTCTCTCGGCGGAACCGGGCACTCCGGCGCGGTACCGCGCGTTCATGGGGCGAGGGCGCAGCTGCGGGGCGGTGGAGGGCGGTCGCCGCGGTCCAAAGGGGCGCAAAGTTCCCCGCTGCCGCTATCCCGCGCCGCGACCTCGGAACGTATGATCTGGGTAAAGCGGGAAGCCCCCGGCAGCACGGGGTCGAACCGCGCACGCCAAAGGCATGACGACCTTGTACGGGGGCATGGTCCTGGTACATCCGGTACTGCCGGGAGGGTCGCATACTCGATCGCCGCGTGTGATCGACGAGTAGGAGGACTCCGTGCCGCTCTCGGAGCACGAGCAGCGTCTGCTTGAGCAGATGGAGCGAGCGCTGTACGCCGAAGACCCCAAGTTCGCGACGGCGCTGGAGGGCAGCCGTCTGCGGCTGCACACCCGCAAGCGGGTGTACCAGGCGGTCGGCGGGCTCGTGGTCGGCGTCGCGCTGCTGGTGGCGGGCGTGATGGTGAAGGGGCTGTGGCCGATCAGCGTGGTCGGGTTCCTGGTGGTGCTGGGCAGCGGCGTGCTGGCGGTGGCGGCGTGGCGCGGTGGCGCCGCGGCGGCGCCCGGCGCGGCGGCGCCGGGAGCTCCGGGGACGGGGCCGGCGAAGGCTTCGCGGAAGCTCGGGGGACGCCAGAAGCGGCGGGTCACCGACCGGCTGGAGGAGCGTTGGCAGCGGCGTCAGGACGAGCGGGGGCGTTAGGCCCGGCGCCTGATTGGTTCGGCGGAGTAGCCCGTGCGGAGGTTGCGCGCGGGCTTTTCTGCTGTCCGGGGGCGGCGGTGTGCGGGGCGGGCATGTCACAG
>NZ_MLCF01000096.1 GCF_001879105.1 Mangrovactinospora gilvigrisea
CGGCTTTTCCTCCGGGCGCTTCGTTCTGGGTTAAACCTTACCAGACTTTCCGGCGGGGTTTTTCCCTCCCCCTCTTTCGGCATTCGGGCAACGCAAAACAGAGCGTTACCGTCGTTCCGATAGTTGGGGTGCTGTCCTCGGGGTCTGCGTCCGATCGGGCCTCTCGGCCCGTCCGGCGCCCCCTCTCGAAGGCAGCTGGTCTAACGTACAGGCCCCCGCCGCGGAACGCAAATCCCGTGCGGCGGGGGCCCGTATCCGGGTGACGAGGCGTCAGACCTCGACCACCACAGGGAGGATCATCGGCCGGCGGCGGTAGGTGTCGGACACCCAGCGGCCGATCGCGCGGCGGATCAGCTGCTGCAGCTGGCGGGGGTCGGTGACGCCGTCCTGGGCGGACTGCGCCAGCGCCTCCTCCACCTTCGGCTTCACAGCGTCGAAGGCCTTGTCGTCGATGCCGGAGCCGCGGGACTGGATGTGCGGTCCCCCGACAACCTTGCCGGTCGTCGAGTCGACGACCACGAACACCGAGACGATGCCCTCGTCGCCGAGGATGCGGCGGTCCTTCAGCTCGGCCTCGTTGACGTCGCCGACCGTGAGGCCGTCCACGTACACATAGCCGGCCTGCACCTTGCCCGTGATCTTCGCGCGGCCGTTGACCAGGTCCACCACGACGCCGTCCTCGGCGATCACGCAGCGGTCCTTCGGCACGCCCGTCAGCTCGGCGATCTCGGCGTTGGCCCGCAGGTGGCGCCACTCGCCGTGCACCGGCATCACGTTCTTCGGCTTGCAGATGTTGTAGAAGTACAGCAGCTCGCCGGCCGAGGCGTGGCCCGAGACGTGCACCTTGGCGTTGCCCTTGTGCACCACGTTGGCGCCCCACCGCGTCAGGCCGTTGATGACCCGGTAGACGGCGTTCTCGTTGCCGGGGATCAGCGACGAGGCGAGCACCACGGTGTCGTTCTTGACGATCCGGATCTGGTGGTCGCGGTTGGCCATTCGGGCCAGCGCGGCCATCGGCTCGCCCTGGGAGCCGGTGCACATCAGCACCACCTCCTCGTCGGGCAGGTCGTCCACCGTCTTGAGGTCGACGACGAGGCCCGGCGGCACCCGCAGATAGCCCAGGTCGCGGGCGATACCCATGTTCCTGACCATCGAGCGGCCGACGAAGGCCACCTTGCGGCCGAACTCGTGGGCGGCGTCCAGCACCTGCTGCACGCGGTGCACATGGCTGGCGAAGCTGGCGACGATGATGCGCCGGTCCGCCTTGGCGAACACCTGCCGCAGCGAGTTGCTGATGTCCCGCTCCAGGCCGACGAAGCCGGGGACCTCGGCGTTGGTGGAGTCGGCCAGCAGCAGGTCGATGCCCTCCTCGCCCAGGCGGGCGAAGGCCGGGAGGTCGGTGAGTCGGCCGTCCAGCGGCAGCTGGTCCATCTTGAAGTCGCCGGTGGCGATGACCAGCCCGGCCGGGGTGCGGATGGCGACCGCCAGCGCGTCCGGGATGGAGTGGTTGACCGCGACGAACTCGCAGTCGAAGGGGCCGATGCGCTCGCGCTGCCCCTCCTTCACCTCAAGGGTGTAGGGGCGGATCCGGTGCTCCTGCAGCTTCGCCTCGATCAGCGCCAGCGTCAGCTTGGAGCCGATCAGCGGGATGTCCGGCTTCTCGCGCAGCAGGTAGGGGACGCCGCCGATGTGGTCCTCGTGGCCGTGCGTCAGCACGATGCCGACCACGTCGTCCAGGCGGTCCCGGATGGAGCTGAAGTCGGGCAGGATCAGGTCGACGCCGGGCTGCTCCTCCTCGGGGAACAGCACGCCGCAGTCGACGATCAGGAGGCGGCCGGCGTACTCGAAGACCGTCATGTTGCGGCCGATCTCGCCGAGCCCGCCCAGCGGGGTGATGCGCAGGCCGCCCTCGGCCAGCGCGGGCGGAGCGCCCAGCTCAGGGTGTGGATGACTCAAAAGGTTCTCCTTCGCGCGCGCCCGTGCGGCGCGCCTTGCGTTCATTCGGTTGTCGGATCAAAAACCGATGCGAGCCCCGGCCTCCCGCCTTCCGGCCGGGGGCGCGCATCAACGTCTGTCGTGCACAAGCTTCAGGGGTTCGATTCCCCACTTGCTCAAAGGTGTACCCCGCCGGCCGCCAGATCCGCCTTGAGCTGCTCCGTTTCGGTCTCCGTGAGATCGACGAGCGGGAGGCGGACGGGGCCGGTGCGGTGACCCTGCAGATTGAGGCCGGCCTTGGTGGTCATCACGCCCTGGGTGCGGAAGGTGCCCTGGTAGACCGGGAGAAGGCCCTGATGGATCTTCATCGCCGAAGCGTTGTCGCCGCGCTGGAAAGCGTCCATCAGGTCGACGAGCCGGTCGGCGACGAAGTGGCCGACGACGCTGACGAAACCGGCGGCGCCGACCGACAGCAGCGGCAGGTTGAGCATGTCCTCGCCGGAGTACCAGGGCAGCCCGGTGCGGGCGATGACCCAGGAGGCGGCGCCGAGGTCGCCCTTGGCGTCCTTGTTGGCGACGATCCGCGGGTGCTCGGCGAGCCGGGCCAGTGTCTCGGTGGTCAGCTCGCGGCCCGTCCGTCCGGGGATGTCGTAGAGCATGATGGGCAGCTCCGCGCGGTCCGCGAGGGTGCGGAAGTGCGCGAGCAGGCCCTCCTGGCTCGGCCGGTTGTAGTACGGGGTGACGGCGAGCAGGCCGTGCACGCCCGCCCGCTCGGCGCCGTCGATGGCGGCCAGGGAGCGGCGGGTGTCGTTGGTGCCGACGCCGGCGACGACGAAGGCCTGGTCGCCGACGGCCTCCATGACGGCCCGCAGCAGCCGCTCTTTCTCCTCACCGCTGGTGGTGGGGGACTCGCCGGTGGTGCCGTTGACGACCAGGCCGTCGTTGCCGAGGTCGACGAGGTGGGTGGCGAGGTGCTGGGCGGCGTCGAGGTCGAGCTCGCCGTCCGCGTCGAACGGGGTGACCATTGCGGTCAGCATCCGCCCGAACGGGGTCTGCGGGGTGGAGGTCGGGGCCATGGTGTCGAGGCTACTCGCTAGCTGGGGGTGCACGAATCCCGGAGCCGCCCGCTCGGGGGCTCGGGCGGCGCCGGGATCGTGCGCACCACAATAGACGCACCATCAGATTTCGGGCAATTCAGACGGTCCGTCGGGCCCCAACGAGCCCACCGGGACGGCCGAGGGAGCCGCGGCATCGACGCCCGCGCGGGGTCCCAGTAGGCTCACCCCGGCATCCGGGCCGAACGTCCCGGTCCGCACCACCGTGTGACACAGAGACACCGGGATACCGACACACCGGGACACCGGGACACCGGGACACCGGGACACAGAGATGGGGAGATCGCACCGTGGCCACCGCTGACACCGCCCAGGCCATGTTCGGCAGCCGGACGGGGGCCGAGGCGGGCCGTCGCGGCGCGCCGGACCCGCTGGACGACGCGGTCCGC
Organism: Mangrovactinospora gilvigrisea; assembly: GCF_001879105.1. GTDB lineage: Bacteria > Actinomycetota > Actinomycetes > Streptomycetales > Streptomycetaceae > Mangrovactinospora > Mangrovactinospora gilvigrisea. Next base: position 3,440 of record NZ_MLCF01000096.1, read on the forward strand.
CCGCCGCTGCACCCCAGCCGCTGGCGCCGGCCGTACCGGATAGGCGGCTACCGGGTCGGCGCGGCGACGGTGCTGCTGGCGCTCTGCCCGATGCTGCTGCTCGGGTCGCTGCTGAGCTATCTCGCGCAGAGCCCGGTGCGGGCGGCCGTGGCCGCGGGGATCGCGCTGGTCCTGGTGGTGCTGGCGCTGCGGATCCTGCGGATGGGCCTCTACGTCAGCACCCGCGGGGTGCGGCGCGTCCGGCTGCTGCGCACGACGAAGCTGCGCTGGCACCAGGTGGGCGAGCTGGTGGTCTACCAGATGCCGGTGCGCGTGCTCGGGACGCCGCGGCGGCGCAACGGCGAGGCGGTGGCGCTGCGGCGGATGTCGGGCGGGGAGCCGTGGGAGGAGATCATCTCCAGCCACAACGCGGACTTCCTGAGCCGTACCCGCAAGGACGACTACCGCGATGCGGTCGCCGCGCTCTTCGACTGGTACCGCGCCTGCACCGACCGCTGACCAGCCGCACCCCGGCACCCCGGCACCCCGGCACCCCCGCGGACCGCGAAGCGGTCCGGGCGGGGTGCCCGGTCGGACGGGGCGGCGAACGCCGCGGCGCGCGGAACGCGAGCCGCTCAGCGCACCCGGCGCCTCAAGCGGATCGCGTGCTGCATCGCCTTCCGCGCCCGCGGAGTGTCCCGCGCGTCGTTGTACGCGATCGCCAGCCGGAACCAGTTGCGCCAGTCCTCCGGCGCCGCCTCCGCCTCCGCCTTCCGCTTCGCGAACACCTCGTCCGCCGAGCCCCGGTCGATCCGGCCGGCCGGCGTGCGGCGCAGCTCGTCCACCGGCAGGCCGCCCTCGGCCTCCAGCTCGCGCGCCAGCGCCTCGCTGCGGAAGCCGAAGTCGACGACCCGCCACAGGAACCACGCGCCGATCACCGGCAGGATCAGCACGGCGACGCCGAACGCGACGACGACCGGTCGGCCGTCGCGGATCAGCACCACGCCGCGGTCGCCGGCCAGCACGAAGTAGAAGACCAGCGCCAGCGACAGCACCGCGAAGGTGATCCGCTGCTTCAGTCCGGGAGCCATGGCCGCCTCAGTCCAGATCGAGGAAGTGCTCCAGGCCCACCGTCAGGCCCGGGGTGTCGACGACGCGCCGCACGCCCAGCAGCACGCCGGGCATGAAGCTGCTGTGGTGCAGCGAGTCGTGACGGATGGTCAGGGTCTCGCCCTCGCCCCCGAAGAGCACCTCCTGGTGCGCCAGCAGGCCCTGCAGCCGGACCGCGTGGACGGGGATCCCGTCGACGTCGGCGCCGCGGGCGCCTTGCAGGCCGTGCGTGGTGGGGTCCTCCTGGCGGGGCAGCCCGGCCGCCTCCCGCGCCTCGGCGATCAGCCGGGCGGTGCGGGCGGCGGTGCCCGACGGGGCGTCGGCCTTGCCGCGGTGGTGCAGCTCGATGACCTCCACCGTCGGCAGGAAGCGCGCGGCGGCCTGGGCGAACTTCATGGTCAGCACCGCGCCGACGGAGAAGTTCGGGGCGATCAGCACGCCGGTGGACGGCGACTCGGCGAGCCGGCCGCGCAGCGTCGCCAGCCGCTCGTCCGTCCAGCCGGTGGTGCCGACCACGGCGTGGATGCCGTTGCGGACGCAGTACCCGACGTTGTCCATCACCGCGTCGGGGTGCGTGAGGTCGACGGCGACCTGGGCGCCGGCCTCCGCCAGGGCGTCCAGGGAGTCGCCCCGGTGCAGGGCCGCGACCAGCTCCAGGTCCTCGGCGGCGTCCACGGCCTTGGCGGCCTCGGAGCCGATGCGGCCGGTGGAGCCGATGACGGCCACGCGCAGCTTGCTCATGCGGGTGCGGGTCCTTCCCAGGGGTTCGTCGGGGGTCGGGCGGTCAGGAGACGGCCTCGGCGAAGGCGGCGGCCTGCTTGTCGCGGAACGGGCCGATCAGGGCGAGGCTGGGCCGCTGCGCCAGGACGTCCCGGGCGACCTCGCGGACCTGGTCCTCCGTCACCCCGTTGACCTTGCCGAGCAGTTCGTCGACCGACAGCTGCCCGCCGTGGCACAGCTCGCCCTTGCCGAGGCGGTTCATCAGCGCCCCGGTGTCCTCCAGGGCGAGGACGGTGGCACCGGCGACCTGGCCGACGGCGCGGCGCAGCTCCTCGCCGCCGATGCCCTCGGTGGCGGCCCGGTCCAGCTCGTCCCGGCAGATCTTGAGGACCTCCCCGGTGCGCTGCGGCTGGCAGCCGGCGTAGATGCCGAAGAGGCCGGAGCCGGCGAACCCGGAGGTGAAGGAGTAGACGGAGTAGGCGAGCCCGCGCTTCTCGCGGACCTCCTGGAAGAGCCGGCTGCTCATGCCGCCGCCGAGCGCGGCGTTGAGGACGCCCAGCGCCCAGCGCCGCTCGTCGGTGCGGGAGACGCCGGGCATGCCGAGGACGATGTGCGCCTGCTCGGTGCTGCGGTCCAGCACCCGGACGGTGCCGGCGGGCGAGACGGCCGCCGGGTCCTCGGGGCGGATGGCGCAGGGGGCGGCGGACCGGTCGGCGTTCGCCAGGACGCCGGCGAAGGCGCGCTCGACGAGCCGCACCACCTGGTCGTGGTCGACGTTGCCGGCGGCCGCGACGACCAGGTTCCGGGGGCCGTAGTGGGCCAGGTAGTGGCCGTGGATGGCGTCCCGGCTGAGGGAGTTGATGCTGTCGACGGTGCCCAGCACGGGCCGCCCGAGCGGGGTGTCGCCGTAGACGGCCTCGGCGAACAGGTCGTGGACCTGGTCCCCCGGGTCGTCCTCGGTCATCGCGATCTCCTCCAGGACGACGCCGCGCTCCGCGTCGACGTCCTCGGCCCGGTTGAGGGCGGAGGTGAGCATGTCGCTGACGACATCGATGGCGAGCGGCAGGTCGTCGTCGAGGACGCGGGCGTAGTAGCAGGTGAACTCCTTCGAGGTGAAGGCGTTCATCTCGCCGCCGACGGCGTCGATCTCGGCCGAGATCTGCAGCGCGGTGCGCCGCGCGGTGCCCTTGAAGAGCAGGTGCTCCAGGTAGTGGGTGGCCCCGCCGAGATCCGGGGTCTCGTCCCGGGAACCGGTGCCGACCCAGATGCCGAAGGTGGCGGAGCGGAAGGTGGGGACGGACTCGGTGAGGATCCGGAGTCCGCCGGGGAGGACGGTGGACCGCACCGTGCTCATCTGCTGCACTGCTGCTTCTCTCGCGTTCGGCTGCGCTGGGCTGGGTGTGCTGCGGGGGGTGCCGCGGGGTGGGACCCGCCGGGCAGGGGGCCCGACGGGACCGACGGTACAGCAGCGGCGGCCCGCCCCGGATCGCCGGGTCGGGCCGCCGCTGGCCGGTGCCGCTCGGTCTTACTTGTCGGCGTCGGCGGAGCCGGAGTCGCCGTCCTCGCCCTCGATGACGGGGATCAGCGAGAGCTTGCCGCGCTGGTCGATCTCGGCGATCTCGACCTGGACCTTGTCGCCGACCTTGACGACGTCCTCGACGTTCTCGACGCGCTTGCCGCCGGAGAGCTTGCGCAGCTGCGAGATGTGCAGCAGGCCGTCCTTGCCCGGCATGAGCGAGACGAAGGCGCCGAACGTCGTGGTCTTCACGACGGTGCCCAGGTAGCGCTCGCCGACCTCCGGCATGGTCGGGTTGGCGATCTGGTTGATCGTGTTCCGGGCGGCCTCGGCGGACGGGCCGTCGGTGGCACCGATGTAGATGGTGCCGTCGTCCTCGATGGTGATCTCGGCGCCGGTGTCGTCCTGGATCTGGTTGATCATCTTGCCCTTGGGGCCGATGACCTCGCCGATCTTGTCGACCGGGATCTTCACCGTGATGATCCGCGGGGCCAGCGGCGACATCTCGTCGGGCTGGTCGATCGCCTCCATCATCACGTCGAGGATGTGCAGTCGGGCCTCCTTGGCCTGCTTCAGCGCGGCCGCCAGCACCGAGGCGGGGATGCCGTCGAGCTTGGTGTCCAGCTGAAGGGCCGTCACGAACTCCTTGGTGCCGGCGACCTTGAAGTCCATGTCGCCGTAGGCGTCCTCGGCACCAAGGATGTCCGTCAGGGTGACGTAGTGCATCTGGTCGTCGATCTCCTGGGAGATCAGACCCATGGCGATGCCGGCGACCGGGGCCTTCAGCGGCACACCGGCGTTCAGCAGCGACATGGTCGACGCGCAGACGGAGCCCATGGAGGTCGAGCCGTTGGAGCCGAGAGCCTCCGACACCTGCCGGATGGCGTAGGGGAACTCCTCGCGGGTCGGCAGGACCGGCACCAGGGCGCGCTCGGCGAGCGCGCCGTGGCCGATCTCGCGGCGCTTGGGGGAGCCCACCCGGCCGGTCTCACCGGTGGAGTAGGGCGGGAAGTTGTAGTTGTGCATGTAGCGCTTGCGCGTCACCGGGGAGAGGGTGTCGAGCTGCTGCTCCATGCGGAGCATGTTGAGCGTGGAGACGCCGAGGATCTGCGTCTCGCCGCGCTCGAAGAGCGCCGAGCCGTGCACCCGCGGGATGACCTCGACCTCGGCCGAGAGGGTGCGGATGTCGGTGATGCCGCGGCCGTCGATGCGGACCTTGTCGCGGATGACGCGCTCGCGCACCAGCTTCTTGGTCAGCGCCCGGTAGGCCCCGGAGATCTCCTTCTCGCGGCCCTCGAACTCCGGGAGGAGCTTGTCGACGGCGATGCCCTTGACGCGGTCGAGCTCGGCCTCGCGCTCCTGCTTGCCGGCGATGGTGAGCGCCTTGGCGAGGTCGTCCTTGACGGCCTTGGACAGCGCCTCGAAGACGTCGTCCTGGTAGTCCAGGAAGACGGGGTACTCGGCGGTGTCCTTGGCGGCGGCGTCGGCCAGCTGCTGCTGGGCGCGGCACAGCTCCTTGATGAAGGGCTTGGCGGCCTCGAGGCCGGCGGCCACGACCTCCTCGGTGGGGGCCTCGGCGCCGTCGGCGACCAGCTTGATGGTCTCCTCGGTGGCCTCGGCCTCGACCATCATGATCGCGACGTCGCCGTCGGGCAGCGTGCGGCCGGCCACGACCATGTCGAAGACGGCGCGCTCCAGCTCGGTGTTGGTCGGGAAGGCGACCCACTGGTTGTCGATCAGCGCGACGCGGGTGCCGCCGATCGGGCCGGAGAACGGCAGCCCGGCGAGCTGGGTGGAGGCGGAGGCGGCGTTGATGGCGACCACGTCGTAGAGGTGGTCGGGGTTGAGCGCCATCACCGTGGCGACGACCTGGATCTCGTTGCGCAGGCCCTTCTTGAAGGACGGGCGCAGCGGGCGGTCGATCAGCCGGCAGGTGAGGATGGCGTCCTCGGAGGGCCGGCCCTCGCGGCGGAAGAACGAGCCGGGGATCTTGCCCGCGGCGTACATCCGCTCCTCGACGTCCACCGTCAGCGGGAAGAAGTCGAGCTGGTCCTTGGGGTGCTTCGAGGCAGTGGTGGCCGACAGCACCATGGTGTCGTCGTCCAGGTAGGCCACGGCGGAGCCGGCGGCCTGGCGGGCCAGCCGGCCCGTCTCGAAGCGGATGGTGCGGATGCCGAACGAGCCGTTGTCGATGACGGCCTCGGCATACGTGGCGTTGTCGTTGGTGTCGACGGTGTCCTGAGCCACCTGTGACTCTCCAGTCTTCTCTGTTCTGCGGCGCGGGCGCGACGGCGCGCGCCGGGCTTCTGAAGGAGTGTCAGGTTGCACACATGCGGGCCGGGCCGGGCCGGTCATCGATCGAAGCCCACGGGAGGAGCGCGGAACGCTGCCTTCCGGTGGCCACTACCGAGGACCGGCGCCTCCTGGCGCCGCCCGGTGCGTGCGGACACTCCGCGGTGCCGGGGCCGAGCCTCCCGGCTCGGTCACACGGCGTGCCCCTCCACCCTACTCAACGTCGGCGGGGTGGACGGCGGGGCTCGGTGAGATCGCGGGCGAAGAGGCCTGCGGATACGGCGAAGGAGCGGCTCCCTCGATCTTGGACCGGGGGGCCGCCCCTCTCACCACGTCTCACGTGACCTCACGCGCTGCCGTTCAGCGGGCGATGGTGGCCCGGCGACGGATGCCCAGGCGGTCGGTCAGCGAGCGGTAGCGCTCGATGTCCTTCTTCGCCAGGTACTGCAGGAGCCGGCGGCGCTGGCCGACCAGGAGGAACATGCCGCGACGGCTGTGGTGGTCGTGCTTGTGGGTCTTGAGGTGGTCCGTCAGGTCGCTGATGCGACGGCTGAGGAGCGCGATCTGGACCTCGGGGGAGCCGGTGTCGCCCTCCTTGGTGCCGTACTCGGCGATGATCTGCTTCTTGCTGGTGTTGTCGAGCGCCACTGGTGGAGGCTCCCTTGTGATCCGGTCGGCGAGCGCCCCCGGTCGTCTGCACGGGAGGTCTGACAGTACTCGTCCGACGCTCCAGCGTATCAGCCGGAACGGGTGCCTCCGACCGCCCTCGAGAGCCCCTCCCGAGGCCCTCCCGAGGCCGTCACAGGGCCGCGGAGGCCCAGTGCCAGGCGGCGGACGGCAGGCCCAGCGCGACGACGCAGAGCGGCACGGGCAGCAGCCGGGCGGCCGCGTCGGCGCCCTCCAGCAGCCGGGCCGCGAGCGGTCCGCGGGCCGGCGGGGCGAGCGCCCCGCACAGCAGCGCGGCGCCGCCGAGGGCGGCGAGCACGGCGAGCACGGGCGAGGCGGGGGCGCGCAGCACCGCGAGGACGGGGACGGCGAGCGCGGCGGCGAGCGGCGGGCAGGCGTGCCGGCCGCGCGGCATCCGCCGGGCGTGCAGGGCGAGCGCGGCGGCGCAGCCGGCGGCGAGCGCCGCGGCGCCGGCCGGGGCGCCGGTCCCGTCGCCGGCCGGGGCTCCCGGGGCGAGCAGCAGGGCCGCGACGGCCGCCGCGGCGACCACCCCGACGGTGGCGGTGAGGCCGGTGAGCAGGGCGTCGGCCCGGCGGCGGCGGGCGGCGAGCGCGTCGAGGTCGACGGGGTCGACGGGCGCGTCCGCGGTGTCCGGACGGTCGAGGGTGTCCGCGCCCGGGCGGTCGGCGGCGTCCTCCGGGTCGAGGCGGGCGGCACGCAGCACCGCCCCGGGCAGCAGCGGCAGCAGGACGGTGGCCGCGGCGAGCGCCACCGCGGCGACCGGACGGACACCGAGCCCGCCGGGCCCCAGGGCCAGCGCCGCCCCGGTGCCGGCGGCGGCCAGCGCGGCGGCCGCCAGGGTGGCCGCGCCGGGGACGAGGGCGGCGAGCACGGCGGCCGTCCCCAGCCCGGCCGCGGCGGCGAGCGGCGCGGGCGGGTGCAGCCGCAGCAGCAGGGCCGCGGCGAGCGCGGCATGCAGCGGGGCGGGCAGGCCGAGGGCGAGCGCGACGCCGCGGCGTCCCCGGCGGGCGGCGAGCGGGGCGGCGGCGAGCAGCAGCACGGCGGTCGCGGCGGCGACCGTCCCGGGGACGGTGCCGGAGCCGGGCGGTGCGCCGCCGCGCGCCAGGGCGGCGGCGAGGGCGGTGAGGACGGCGGCGACGCCCGCCAGCACCGCCGGCCGCAGCGGGCTGCGCGCGGCGGGGGCGCCGGCGGCGAGCGCGTCGGCGATGTCGTCGTGCCGGGGCGCGGGCGGCGGGCCGTCCGGCATCGGCCGGAGCAGCAGCAGGTCGCCGTCGCGGACCCGCTGGGCGGGCAGCGGCAGCTCGGGGTCGAGGCGGGTGCCGTCCAGCCGGAGCAGCACGGTGCCGGGCGCCTCCGCGCGGGCGAGCCGGCCGATCTCGGGGAGCAGCAGGGCCACCGGGACATCGCCCGGCAGCGCCAGATCGGTGCGCCGGCGCGGGCCGCTGACGGTGAGTCGGAGAACGTCTGCCGTGGTCACCCGGCGGACCCTAGGGGGCGCGCGGGGGGACGGTGACGTTTCGGCGGGCGGGGTCCGCTCTTTCGGGGGAACCGGGGGTTCCGGTGGGTCCGGACGGCTCTCGGGCGCGGCAGCATTCGGCGGGATCACCGCCGTGGCCACCGCCGTGTCCGCGGCCCGCAGCGGACAGGGACCGGGGTGCACGGATGACCGATGTCGGAACGGCCGGGATCGGGGTCGGTGCCGGAACTGGCGCTGGTGCCGGTGCCGGTGCGCCGGCCGCGGGCCTGCAGGGGGCGCCGGAGGGCGAGCCGCTGCTGGTGCCCGCGGCGCCCGCGCTGCCCGGGGCCGCGGAGGAGGCGGCCGGCCGGGGCGGGGCGTGGACGGCGCTGCTCCCGCTGCTCGCCTCGGTCGGGGCGCTGCCGCTGCTGCTGATGCCGGGGATGCCGGCCGCGGCGCGACTGGGCGGGGCGGCGATGGTGGCCTCCTCGCTGGCGGTGGGGGCGGCACAGCTGGTGCGGCTGCGGTCCGGGCCGGCCGCCCGGCTGCGGGAGGCGCGGCGCGACTACCTCGCCCTGCTGTCGGAGGTACGCGTCCGGGCGCAGCGGGCGGCGGCCCGGCAGCGGGAGGAGCTGCTGGCGGGGCACCCGGAGCCGGCCCGGCTGTGGGAGCTGGTGGCGGGCGGGCGCACGGTGCGGCGGCGCTGCGGGGACGAGGGGTTCGGTGTGGTCCGGGTCGGCTCGGGCCCGCAGCCGCTGGCGGTGGGCCCGGTGCCGGTGGCGTCCGAGACGCCGCCGGCCCGGCGGGACCCGCTCTGCGAGCGGGCGCGCTGCCGGCTGGTGGCCGTCCACCGCACGGTGCCGGACCTGCCGGTGGTGCTGGCGGTCACCGGGGCGCCGAGGGTGGTGGTGTGCGCGGGTGCGCGCGGCGCGGAGGCGGCGCGCGGGGTGCTGCGTGCGCTGGTCGCGCAGCTGACGGTGCACCATGCGCCGGGGGACGTGGCGGTGGAGGTGCGCGCGGAGGGGGCGGCGGCGCGGCACTGGGAGTGGGTCAAGTGGCTGCCGCACGCGCGGCGTTCGGACGACGGCGGCGGGGGCGCGCCGGCGGACGGGCGGCGGCTGGTGCTGGTCGCGGAGGGGGCGGCGGTGCCGGACCGTCCCGGGGTGACGGTGCTGGAGGCGGCGGCGGGCGGTGCGGACGTGCCCGGCGCGCTGATGGTCGACATCAGCGGCGGCGGTCTGGAGCTGCGCCGGGACGGCGAGGCGTTCCCCGGCGGCGGCACGGCGGACCGGCTCGGGCCGGCGGCGGCGGAGTCGCTGGCGAGGGCGCTGGCCCGCGCGGCGGGTGCGGGGCCGGGGTCGGGGTCGGGAGCGGACGACGCCCCGTCGGGCTTCGCGGCGCTGCACGGGCTGCCGTCCGCGGGCGCCGACCCGGCGGTGACGCAGTCCCGCGGCACCGGCGCGGACCGGCTCCGGGTGCCGATCGGGGTGGTGGAGGGGACGGGGCGGCCGCTGCTGCTCGACCTCAAGGAGGCGGCGGCGGGCGGCGCCGGGCCGCACGGGCTGTGCGTGGGGGCGACCGGCTCGGGGAAGTCGGAGCTGCTGCGGACGCTGGTGCTGGGGCTCGCGCTGACGCACCGCTCGGACGCCGTCAACTTCGTGCTGGTGGACTTCAAGGGCGGCGCGACCTTCGACGGCCTCGCGGCGCTGCCGCACACCGCGGCGCTCGTCACCAACCTGGAGGCGGAGCTGCACCTGGTCGACCGGCTCGCCGACGCGATCGGCGGCGAGCTGCGGCGCCGCCAGGAGGTGCTGCGCGAGGCGGGGGCGCGGCTGGGCGCGCGGCTGCCGGGCGCCGCGGAGTACGAGGCGGCGCGGGCGGACGGGGCGCCGCTGGAGCCGCTGCCGTCGCTGCTGGTCGTGGTGGACGAGTTCGGCGAGCTGCTCGCGGCGCGCGGGGAGTTCGCTGAGGTGTTCACGCAGATCGGGCGGATCGGGCGGTCGCTCGGCGTCCATCTGCTGCTCGCCTCGCAGCGGTTGGAGGAGGGGCGGCTCTCCGGGCTGGAGGCGGCGCTCTCCTATCGGATCGGGCTGCGGACGTTCTCGGCGGAGGAGTCGCGGGCGGCGCTGGGCGTCCCCGACGCGCACACGCTGCCGCGCGTCCCGGGCTGCGGCTATCTGCGGATCGGCTCCGAGCCGCTCACGCGCTTCCGCGCCGCGTACGTCTCCGCCCCGCCGCCGGCCCCGCCCTCGGACGAGCCCCGCGCGGTCCGCCTCTTCGCGGCGGCGACGCGCATCGAGGAGCCTCCCGCGCCGTCCCCGCGTCCGCGTCCCGCCGCGCCCGACGCCCCATGCCCCCAGCCGGCCGATCGCCCCTGGCGGACCCCGGCGGCGGCCCAGCGCACCACCCGCCGCGCCGACCGAGTACCGGCCCCCCGCAAGGCCGGCGACGCCGCACCCCACCAACCGCGGCCGGCAGACCGCGGTCGGCCCGACACCACGTCCGACGCCCACCCCCAGGTCCGCGTCACCGCGACCCGCGCGGAGCGGCCCCGCCCACCCCAGGCCACCACCACGCCGGCCACGGACGCCGGCCGGCAGCAGGGCTCCGAGAGCGTGCCCGGCCCCCGCCAACCCATTCCGCAGACGGGCGGCTCCCAGGCTCCGGCCGACTGGCCGCCAGCCACGCCACCCACCACCTGGCCCACCCCCGGGGCCCCGCCCACAACACCCACC
>NZ_MLCF01000097.1 GCF_001879105.1 Mangrovactinospora gilvigrisea
GCGGCTGGTGCCGGTGGCGGCGTGCCGTCGGCGTCCGGCCCGGTCTCCGGTGTTCCGGCCTCGGCCCTCGGCCGTGGCGCGGGCGTGGCTTCGCCGCGGGCAGAGCAGGCGGTTGCCGTGAGCGGCGCGGCTGGTGCCGGTGGCGGCGTGCCGTCGGCGTCCGGCCTGGTCTCCGGCGGCCCCGGCTTCGGCCGGGGCGCGAGTGGCTCCGGCTTTGGCCGTGCCGCGAGTGGGTCCGGGCCGGCGGCTCGGGTTTCGGCGGCGGCCTTCGGCCAAGGGCGCGGCACCGCGGTCATACCCGGGGCCGATGGGGTGGCGGGGCCGGCGGTGCGGCCGCCGGTCGGGGGAGACGGCTCCGCGATCCCGAACCCGTTCCCGTCCGTCGGAAGCACTGGCACACCCATGCAAGCCCCTCCCGTACCGCTCAGGCTCGGCACCCGCCGGAGCACCCTGGCGATGTCCCAATCGCAGCTGATCGCCGACGAGATCACCCGCCGCACCGGGCGTGCGGTCGAGCTCGTCGAGATCACCACCTACGGCGACACCTCCCGCGAGGCGCTCGCCCAGATCGGCGGCACCGGCGTCTTCGTCAACGCGCTCCGCGAGGCGCTGCTGGACGGCAAGATCGACCTGGCCGTGCACTCCCTGAAGGACCTGCCCACCGCGCCCCCGGAGGGTCTCGCGCTGGCCGCCGTGCCGCCGCGGGAGGACCCGCGGGACGCCCTGGTGGCACGGGACGGGCTCGGCCTCGCCGCCCTCGTCGAGGAGTGCCGCGCCGCGGGCCGCCCGGCCCGCGTCGGCACCGGATCGCCCCGCCGGATGGCGCAGTTGGCCGCCTGGGCCCGCGACCGCGGCGCCCCGCTGGAGCTGGTCCCGATCCGCGGCAACGTTGACACGCGCATCGGATTTGTCACATCCGGGGAGCTCGACGGCGTCATCCTTGCGACGGCCGGCCTGCGCCGGATCGGCCGGCATACGGAGGCGACTGAATTGCTCGACCCGGACCTGCTGCTCCCCGCGCCCGGCCAGGGCGCCCTCGCGCTGGAGTGCGCCGCCGGAAACGGCGAACTCCGCGCCCGCCTCGGCGAGTTGGACGACCCGGCGACCCGCGCCGCGGTCACCGCCGAGCGCGCGCTGCTCGCCGCCCTGGAGGCCGGCTGCTCCGCCCCGGTCGGCGCCCTCGCGGTGCCCGCCCCGTCCTCCGCGGAGGACACCGCACCTGACGCGGTTTCAGACGATTCGAACGATTCGCCAGCGCGCGGTAATGTCAGCGAACTGCGCCTGCGTGCGGTCGTCGGCACGGTCGACGGCGGTTCCCAGGTGCAGTTGTCCGCCACCGGCTCCACCGCGGATGCCGCAGCCCTCGGCCGCTCACTCGCGGCCGAACTGCTCGCCCGCGGCGCGGCCGGCCTCATGGGGGAGCGAGTTCTTTGAGCCCCGTCACTACGAGCACGACCCAGCAGACGAAGCCGCCCGAGCAGCAGCGCAGCAGCGTTTCGCGCACCGCGGAGGCGGCCGGCACCACGGCAGGCACTATGGCAACCGCAACCGACCCCATCGCGCACTCCGAAGAGGACGCCGCGCACTGTGCGCCCGGCTCCCGCAGCGAGGGGCGCGTCACCTTCCTCGGCGCCGGACCGGGCGACCCCGGCCTGCTGACGCTGCGCGGAGCGAGCGCCCTCGCCGCCGCGGACGTCGTCATCGCCGACCCGGGCACGCTCACCGTCGCCGACGAGCACTGCCCCCGGCACACCGAGCGCACCGAACTCCCCCTCGCCGAAAGCTCCGGCGACGGCCTCAAGCTTGCCATGGAGGCCGCGCGCGCCGGACGGCGGGTCGTCCGCTGCGTCGCCGGCGATCCCGGCCTGGACGGCGCGATCGCCGCGGAGATGCTCGACTGCGCCCGCGCCGGCGTCCCCTTCGAGGTGGTCCCGGGCATCGCCCGCGCCGCCGCGGTGCCCTCCTACGCCGGGATGCCGCTGCGCGGCTCCGGCGCCGGGGCGGGCGTGCGGTTCGCGGACGCCGCCCAGCTCGGCGACGAGGACTGGGCCGAACTGGCCGCCTCCGCCGCCACCCTGGTGATCGCCGCCCCGCTGGCGGAGATGCCGCGGGTCGCCGCGGACCTGGTGGTCGGCGGGCGCGCCCCCGACACCCCGGTCGCCGTCACCATCCACGGCACCACCACCCGGCAGCGCACCTGGCAGGTCACCCTCGGCACGGTCCAGCCGGAGCTGAAGGCCGCCAAGATGCTGCCGACCGCGGCCCAGGCCGCCGACCACGTCAGCCCGCAGGCCATAGCCGTGGTGGGCGACGCGGTCCGGCAGCGCGACGACCTCTCGTGGTTCGAGACCAAGCCGCTCTTCGGCTGGAACGTTCTGGTGCCCCGCACCAAGGAGCAGGCCCCCTTCCTCTCCGACCAGCTGCGCTCCTACGGCGCGGTGCCGGCCGAGGTGCCGACCATCGCCGTGGAGCCGCCGCGCACCCCGCAGCAGATGGAGCGCGCCATCAAGGGCCTGGTGACGGGCCGCTACGAGTGGGTGGCGTTCACCTCGCAGAACGCGGTGAAGGCGGTCCGCGAGAAGTTCGAGGACTACGGCCTGGACGCCCGCGCCTTCGCCGGGATCAAGGTCGCGGCGGTGGGCGAGTCCACCGCGCGGGCGCTGGTGGAGTTCGGCGTCAAGCCGGACCTGGTGCCCAGCGGCGAGCAGTCCGCGGCCGGCCTGCTGGAGGAGTGGCCGCCCTACGACCCGGTCTTCGACCCGATCGACCGCGTCTTCCTGCCGCGTGCCGACATCGCCACCGAGACGCTGGTGGCCGGTCTCGTCGATCTCGGCTGGGAGGTCGACGACGTGACGGCCTACCGGACGGTGCGCGCCTCGCCGCCGCCGGCCGAGACCCGCGAGGCGATCAAGGGCGGCGGCTTCGACGCGGTGCTGTTCACCTCGTCCTCGACGGTGCGCAACCTGGTCGGCATCGCCGGCAAGCCGCACAGCGTCACGGTCATCGCCTGCATCGGCCCGGCGACCGCCAAGACCGCGGAGGAGCACGGCCTCCGGGTCGACGTGCTGTCGCCCGAGCCGACCGTCGCCGCGCTGGCGGAGGCGCTCGCCGAGTACGGCGCCGCGCGCCGGGACGCCGCGCTGGAGGCGGGCGAGCGGGTGCTGCGCCCGTCGGAGAAGCGCGCCGGCCGGCGCCGCAAGAGCGTGCTGTAGCAAGCCAGGACGCCCGGGATCCAGAAGATCCGGAAACCGGGCGTCGAGGGATCCAGGAAGGGGCCCGTACCGCATGTCCGACCCGGAGAACTTCCCGCTGGTGCGGCCGCGCCGGCTGCGCCGCAACGCCGCGACGCGGCGGATGGTCGCCGAGACGCGGGTGGCGCCCGCGCAGCTGATCCTGCCGATGTTCGTCAAGGAGGTGCTGCGCGAGCCGGTGCCGCTGTCGTCGATGCCGGGCGTGCTCCAGCACACCCGCGACTCGCTGCGGAAGGCCGCCGCGGAGGCGGCGGCGGCCGGGATCGGCGGCGTCAACCTCTTCGGAATCCCGGCGGAGCGGGACGCGGTCGGCTCGGCCGGCACCGACCCGGACGGCATCCTGCAGCGGGCCATCGCCGATGTGAAGGCGGAGGTCGGCGAGGCGCTGGTGGTCCAGGCCGACCTGTGCCTCGACGAGTTCACCGACCACGGGCACTGCGGCGTGCTGCGCGCGGACGGCTCCGTCGACAACGACGCGACGCTGCTGCGCTACCAGGAGATGGCGGTGGCGCAGGCCCGCGCCGGCGTCGACATGGTGGCGCCGAGCGGCATGATGGACGGCCAGGTCGCGGCGATCCGCGCCGCGCTGGACGACGAGGGCTTCGCCGACATCGGCATCCTCGCCTACACCGCCAAGTACTCCTCGGCGTTCTTCGGCCCGTTCCGCGAGGCCGTCGACTCCGAGCTGAAGGGCGACCGCAAGACCTACCAGCAGGACCCGGCCAACGCCCGCGAGGCGCTGCGCGAGCTGCGCCTGGACGTCGCCGAGGGCGCGGACATGGTGATGGTGAAGCCGGCCATGGCCTACCTGGACATCCTGCGCCGGGTCGCCGACGCGTCCGAGGTGCCGGTGGCGGCGTACCAGGTCTCCGGCGAGTACGCGATGATCGAGGCCGCCGCGGCGAACGGCTGGATCGATCGCCGTGCCGCGGCGCTCGAGACCCTCACGGGCATCGCCCGCGCCGGCGCCGACGCGATCCTCACGTACTACGCGGTCGAGGCGGCGGGCTGGCTCCGCAAGGGCTGAGGGCGCCGGCCCGCCCGCCGCGTGCGGGCACCCGCTCAGACGGGTTCGCTCTCCGCCGGGGTGTCCGCCACGAGTGCGGGGCGCGGAATCCCCACGCTCTGATCGGCGGTCAGGATCCGCCGCACGGCGGCCCGGAACCGTCCGCCGGGCTCAGGGCCCGATCGGCCCAGAACATGCTCCCGCACCTGTCCGCGGGTGGGCCCGAGAGTGTCGTGGGCCCGCTCCGCGGCGGCGCCGAGGACTGCGCCGAGGCTCCGGAGGTCGGGTTCGAGCAGGTAGGCGCCGTTGGCGACGGGAAAGCGCGAGCGGAACTCCTCGGCCGTGAGACCGCGCCCGTTGACGAGCGCGAACGGCTTTCCGGTGGCCAGGAAGTCGGACGCGACGCTCGAGACGTCGGTGATCAGGACGTCGCACCGGTCGAAGCACGAGTAGAGCGACGGACCGCCCGGTCCGACCGCGTGGTGCGCCCGGGGGCCGGCGGCGGACCAGTACTCCTCGTCGGCCCGTCGGGCGCCGTCGCGGAGCTCCTGGACGTCGGTCGCGGTGAGCATGCCGTCCCGGGAGAGCTCCGCATCGTCGGCTTCCGGCCTGCCGGGCCACCGCGGTGACGCGCCGGTGTGCGGGGTGCTCGTCCCGTCGACGGCGCCGTGCCGCCGAAGGAGACCGCGGACGGCCTGGTCGGCGCGGCACGCCCGCGGGTCGGCGATGCCGGTGTACGGGTGCGGCCGGTACAGCACGCGCACCGAACGGGAGTGCTGGACCAGCGCGTTGACGAGCTGCGCCCCGGTGCTCATGAGCGAGGTGGAACCGGGGTCGGACACCCAGCCCTCCCAGGTCGGCGCGTAGAGCACGGTGAGAGCCGCCTCCATCGGGTCCCGGGTCGGCGGCGACGACGACGCGAAGGCACGCTCCAGCTGCGGACGGCCGACCTCGACCAGGGCCTCGGTGCGCAGCCGGACGCCGGCTTCGGCGAAGCGCTCCCGGCCCGCCGGGCCGGCCGTCCACACTTCGTCGTAGACCCGGCAGTAGGGGTTGACGGAGGCGACCTTGTCGCTGTCGCCGTGACCGAGAAACACATGGGCGGCGCCCGGCATGCGCAGCATATGAATGTTCGAACCCACGTTGGCGACATATCCGACCAGGCGAACGGACGACAGGTCCAGGCCCATCAATCGGTTGGCGTCCGGCACGCAGAGAATCGGCAGCGAGGTCGGAGCGAGATGCGGCAGATGGGCGCGTTCGCGGGTCACGACGAGGGTTCGGCCGGGTGCGCGCTCGAACTCCTCCAGCCACATGTTCACTTGATATTCCGAGCCGCGGGTGCCGCTGAAGTAGAGGATTCCGGTGGGTCGGAAGTTCTCGATCCACCGATCGACGAAAGCATCGACGCGCACCGCACTCGGCATGCTCCGATGGTGGTTCCGAACGGCGCGGAGGCGCAGCACAATCACCAGGCACCAGCACCAGGTGACCGCCGATCCGAGGATCGCCGGAACCATGGACCCGCCGGCCGCCGCAATCAATGCGCCGACCCAGAGGGCCCATTCGGACCGCGAGGTGTTTCGGAAGGCGCGCCCTTCCCAGCCTCCGCTCGGCGCATCGACGATGGCCAGATCCCCGAGGTCGATGTTGCGGGTGGCCACGGGGACGTTCCGCAGGCGCCTGATGTCCGCCGCGAGCTTCTTCTGATGGGCCGCCATCGCCTGGTGGCCGAGGAGGCAGACCCCCGCGACGACTGCCGCCGGTCCTGCGCCGGCGACCTGGGCGAGTGCGACGAGCAGGACGATGTCGCGGACCAGGATGCGGACGTTGAGTCCGATCTGGAGCTTCCTGAGCCGGGCCGTCAGCGCGGTGCTGCGCAGCTGCGGGAGCCCCGTCTGGGGGTCGACGGCATGCGCCGCGGCTCCGGCGGCGGCGAACCAGACGGGCCGGCCGGCGGCCGCCGCGGCGACCAGCGCGAGACTGCAGGCGCCCAGCAGCCAGGCCCGGAGATGGGGTCGTCGGCCGACCAGAATTCTCCTGAGCGATTTCGGTGGGAACCCGCCAATAGACCTGGTCATATGAGCCATTCATCCTTTCTCGCGGAGGATCGGGCGTGCGTGAGTCGCATGGATGTCGGAATCGCTCCGCAGATTCGAGGCGCACGTGACCGACTCCGCTGTTTGCGCAGTCCCGCGCTAGCTCAATAGGGGGATCTTATCGGCGAGGGGGCAACGAGTCCGCGAGGCAAGGGATTAAACAGTGTGTGAGCCTCTCCATCCTGACTTCCTCCATCGGCATTGTTCTGCTCACCGTCATCGTCGAGCTGCTCCGCCGCCACCGCCTTCGCGAGAAGTACGCGGTGCTGTGGATGGCGATCGGGGCGGTGGTCGTGCCGCTGGGGTTCTGTCCACGGGCGCTGGACCGGGTGGCCGGCCTGGTCGGGGTGGCGTCCGGGGTCAGCCTGGTGCTGTTCGGCGGGTTCGTGCTGCTGCTGCTGGTCTGCCTCCATCTCAGCTGGGAGGCGAGCCGGTTGGAGGAGAAGACGCGGACGCTCGCCGAGGAGGTGGCGCTGCTGCGGGTAGCCGTCGGGGAGGCGGCCGAGCGACGGGCCGCCCGGCAGGAGGCCGCGCGGTGAGGGTGCTGGTGGTGATGCCCGCCTGGAACGAGGCGCGCGGGCTCGCCGCGGTGCTGCGGGAGCTGCGCGAGGTGCGCCCGGACGTCGACGTCCTGGTGGTGGACGACGGCTCCGCCGACCGCACCGCCGAGGTGGCCCGCGCCTCCGGGGTGCGGGTCGCGGTGCTGCCGTACAACCTCGGCGTCGGCGGGGCGATGCGGCTCGGCTACCGCTACGCGCTGGCGCACGGCTACGACGCGGCCGTCCAGGTGGACGCCGACGGCCAGCACGACCCCGCCCAGCTGGCCGTCCTGCTCGACGGGTTGGCCGGCCCGGACGCCGCCGACCTGGTGATCGGCGCGCGGTTCGCCGGCGCCGGCAGCTACCGGGCGCGCGGTCCGCGGCGCTGGGCGATGCGGCTGCTGTCCGCGGTGGTCTCCCGGCTCGCCGGGGTGCGGCTGAGCGACACCACCTCCGGCTTCCGCGCCTGCAACCGCGCGGTGATGGCGCACTTCGCCGCCTTCTACCCGGTGGAGTACCTCGGCGACACAGTGGAGAGCCTGGTCGGCGTGGTGCGCCGCGGCTACCGGGTGCGGCAGGTGCCGGTGGCGATGCGGCCGCGCGCCACCGGGGTGCCGAGCACCTCGCCGGTGAAGGCCGCGGTCTATCTGGCGCGCGCCGGGCTGGTGCTGGCGCTGGCCGTGACGCGCCGGCTGCCGGCGCCGCCGCCGGGGCCGCTGCCCGCGCAGGCCGCGTCCGATGCCGCGTCCGAGGCGGATCGGGTGGAGGCCGGGGCACGATGACGTCCATCGCGGTCTCCTCGCGCCACCACATGCTGCGCTTCGACATCCTGATGCCCTACTACGGCGATCCGGCGCTGATGCGGAAGGCGGTGCGCAGCGTCCTCGCGCAGGACGGCTCGGACTGGCGGCTCACCGTCGTCGACGACGGCACCGAGCCGGAGGTGCCCGACTGGTTCGCGGACCTGCGCGACGACCGGGTCCGCTATCTGCGCAACCCCGTCAACCTGGGCGTCACCGGCAACTTCAACCGCTGCGCGGAGCTGGCGGAGGCGCCGTACGCGGTCTTCATGGGCTGCGACGACCTGATGCTGCCGGGCTATCTGGCGGCGGTGCGCGGGGCGCTGGCGTCCTCACCGGACGCGGGCATCGTGCAGCCGGGCGTGGAGGTGGTGGACGCCGCCGGGCAGGTCGTGCTGCCGCTGGTGGACCGCGCGAAGCGGCTCGTCTACGCGCCGCGGCTGCCCCCGGCCGGGGAGCGGCTGATGCTTCAGGGGGAGCGGGCGGCGCGCTCGCTGCTGCGCGGCAACTGGCTGTACTTCCCGTCGCTGTGCTGGCGGACGGCGGCGGTGCGGCGCTTCGGCTTCCGCCCCGAGCTGAGGGTCATTCAGGACCTGGCGCTGGTGCTGGACCTGCTGCTGGACGGGGAGTCGCTGGTGGTGGCGCCCGAGGTGGTGTTCCGCTACCGGCGGCACGGCGGCAGCGAGTCCGCGTCCGCGGCGGTCGGCGGGGAGCGGTTCGCGGAGGCGCGGGCGTTCTTCGCGGAGGCGGCGGAGCGGCTGGAGCGGCACGGCTGGCCGGAGGCGGCCGCCGCGTCGCGGCGCCATCTCTCCTCCCGGGTGCATGCGCTGACGCTGCTTCCGGGCGCGATGGCGCGCGGCCGGTGGTCCGGCGCGGCGCGGCTGGTGCGGCATGCGTGCGGGGCGGGGGCGGCGCGGCCGTGAGGCGG
The DNA here is from genome assembly GCF_001879105.1 of Mangrovactinospora gilvigrisea. GTDB lineage: Bacteria > Actinomycetota > Actinomycetes > Streptomycetales > Streptomycetaceae > Mangrovactinospora > Mangrovactinospora gilvigrisea. Next base: position 8,624 of record NZ_MLCF01000097.1, read on the forward strand.
GCGGGGTCGGCCGTCGGGGCCGGGACGGCGCTGCTGGCCGGCGGCTGCTACGTCCATCTGGCCCTCGCCGGGCGGGCGTTGGCCCCGGGCGGCCTGGCCCGGCTCTCCACGGTGTGGGCGCTGGTCTTCTCGGTCGGCATCGGGCTGTTCTTCCCGGTCGAGCAGGAGCTGACCCGGGCGCTGACCGCGCGCCGCGCGGGCGGGCGCGGGGTGCGTCCAGTGGTGCGGCGCGGCATCCGCACGGCCGCGTGCCTGGCGCTGGCGGCGGTGTGCCTCGCCCCGCTCGCGCTGCCGCTGCTCGACGGGCGGCTGCGGATGGCGGCCGTCCTCGCCGGCGCGCTGGCCGGCCTGGCGGTGGCGCACACGGTGCGCGGGGTGCTCGCCGGGCTGGGCCTGTTCCCCTGGTACGCGGCCCAGTTGGCCGGGGACGGGCTGCTGCGGGTGGCGCTGCCCGCCGCGCTGTGGACGGCCGGCTGCCGGGACGCGGCGGCCTTCGGCGCGGTGCTGGTGGCGGCGCCGGTGCTCTCCTGCGTCCCCGCCGCGCTGCGGGCGGCGGGGGCGCTGCGCGGCGACGCCGCGGACCGGGCGGTGGCGGCCGGTCCGGCGGTGGTGGCAGACCCGGCGGGGGCGGACGAGCTGCGCCGCGGCTTCCTGCCGCTGCTGGTCTCGTCCCTGCTCTCCCAGGCGCTGGCCAACGCCCCGGTGATCGGCATCCGGCTGCTCGCCCCGGGCGCGGCCGCCCTGACGGCGGCGCTGATGGGCGCCCTGGTGCTGGTGCGCGCGCCGCAGTTCCTCGTCACCTCCGTCCAGGCCGGCCTGCTCGCCGCCCTGACGGACCGATGGGCGCGCGGCGACACCCGCGGCCTGCTGCGCCGGCTGGGCGCGGCGGTGGCGGCGGTGGGCGCGGTCGGGCTGGTCGCGGCCGGCGCGGTCGCCGCGGCCGGGCCGTGGGCGCTGCGCGTGCTGTTCGCCGCGACGGCCGCCCCCGGCCGGGTCGACCTGCTGCTCCTCGGGCTGGGCAGCGCGGCCTATCTGACGGCGTTCGTCCTGGCCAACGGCCTGCTGGCGATGGCCGGGCAGCGCGCCCAGGGCGCCGCGTGGGCGGTGGGTGCCGCTGTCCTGCTGGCCGGCTGGGCGCTGCCCGCCGGCCTCCCGCCGGTCACCGTCGTCGGCGCCTCCTACCTGGCCGGGGCCTGGTCGGTCGCGGTCGTGCTGGCGGTCGCCGCGGTGCGCACGGCGCGCCGCCGCGCGGCCCTGATCACCGAAGAGAGGGATGAGCATGAGCGAACCGGACACCTTGTCGACGGCTGAGGCCGCCTACACCCAGCGCCTGATCACGAGCGAGCGATCCGGCCTCAAGCGGCTGCTGCCGACGCAGGCCCCCTACCACTGGAACCTGCGCAGCCTCGGCCTCGGCGGGATCCGCGTGCTGGACATCGGCTGCGGCATCGGCCGCAACCTCGCGGTGTGCGGCGCGGGCAGCGTCGGCGTCGACCACAACCCGTCCTCGGTGGCGGCCGCCCGCGCCCGCGGCCTCGTCGCGTTCACCGCGGACGAGCTGATCGGCCGCGGCGGCGTCGGCAGGTTCGACGCCCTGCTCTGCGCGCACGTCCTGGAGCACCTGACGGAGACGGACGGCACCGCGCTGCTCGCGAGCTACCTCCCGATGGTGCGCCCCGGCGGCCTGGTGGTGCTGATCACCCCTCAGGAGGCCGGCTTCGCCAGCGACCCCACCCACATCCGGTTCGTCGACGCGGACGCGCTGCGCGCCATCGCGTCCCGGGCCGGCCTGGAGGAGCTGCACAACTACTCCTTCCCGCTGCCGCGCCGCACCGGACGGGTCTTCCGCTACAACGAGTTCGTCTACGCGGGGACGGTGCCAGGCGTGGGGTGACGGTCCGCCGACATCGACGAGGTCCGAGCAGAACGGAGAACGACCCCCGTCATGATCCCGACATTCGTCCGGCGCCGGACCGTGCCGCTCCCGCGCGTCGAGGCCCAACGCACCGCGAACCACCTGCTGAAGCGGGTCCGACCGCCGCACCGCCTGCCGGTGGCGGTCTACGCGGTCACCCAGCTGCTGCTGCTGGCATGGCTGGTGGCCTTCTTTCCCGGTCTCCGCAGCTTCGACTCCGTCAACTACGTCTGGCAGGTCACCACCGGCAACTGGAACAGCGGCCATTCGGTGCTCTACCTGGCCCTGGTGTGGGCCTGCCTGCACCTGACCGGCGGACTGGCCGCGCTCGTCCTCGTCCAGACGGTCGCCATGGCGGCCGTCCTCGCCTACAGCGCGGTCGCGCTGCGCGACCTCGGGGTGCGCGGCCGCTGGTCGCTGGCGGCCGCCGCCGGGTGCGCGGCGCTCCCGTCCACGGGGGCGTTCACCGTCTTCCTCTGGAAGGACGTGCCGTTCGCGATCTGCGGGGTGCTGGCCTTCGCCGCCGCATGCCGACTGCTCGCGGTGCGCCTGGACGGCGGGGCGCCGAGCATCCGGAACGCGGCGACGCGCCGCCAACTGGGGCTGCTCGCCGTCGGGACGGCCGGGCTGATGCTGTTCCGCAACAACGGAATGCTGCCGGCCGTGGGCGCCTGCGCGGTGCTGATCGTCGTCCTGGCCGGAATCCGTCGGGTGCTCCTGCTGCTCACCCTGGCCGCCGCCGCCCTGACGCTGCTCCTCAACGGCGTCGTCTATCCCGCCCTCGGGGTCCGGATGGTCCAGGGCGCGCAGAGCGAGTCCTTCCTCTACGGCGACATCGCGGACGTCTACGGCCGCCGTCCGGCCGACTTCACCGCCGCCGACCGGCGGTTGATGGCCCGGGTCGCGCCCCTCTCGCACTGGTCCGGGCGCGGGTCCGACTGCTGGGACCTGGACCGGACGATGGCGGATCCGTTCGACGACGATGCGGCGGCGGCGAACAACGCACGGCTCGAAGCCCTGTGGTGGCGGACGGTCAGGAAGGACCCCGTCGAGGTGGTGCGGGTGCGGTTGTGCCGCTCCCAGATCGGCTGGGGACTCCTGCCGGGCCCCGCCCGGTACAACGGGCAGACGCAGATCTCCCTGCCGCATGTGAAGCAGAACCTGTTCACCATGGCCGACTGGAACTGGCAGGGCCGGCTGCCGCGGGCCCGCACGGTGCTGATGCCCCGCCCCCCGTCGGCCACCGCGCGCCGCCTCGCCGACTCCTTCTACCGGTCCACCACCGGGCTGCCCAGCCAGATCGTCGTCTGGCGCGGCGCGACCTGGTGCTACCTCGGCTACGCCGCGGTCGCCGGCTATGCGCGCCGGCGCCGCTCCTGGACCGCGCTCGCCCTCGCCGCGCCGATCGCCGCCGCCCAGCTGACCGTGCTGGCCGCCAACCCGGGGCAGCTCGCCCGCTACATGGTCGTGCCGCTCTTCCTCGGCATCCTGGTGGCACCGCTCGCGGCGGCGCGGCCGAAGGCGGCGCGGCCGAGGGCCGGCTGAGCGGGGCTCAGCGGGTCGCCGCCCGGGTGCCGGACGCCGGATGGGGCACCGAGCCCTCCGGCCGGCGCCCGGCCAGGGCCTCGCGGGGAGCGGGCGCCGGGCGGCGGAGATCGAGCGGAACGATGGGATCCGGGTCCGGCTCGTTCAACAGGACGGCGCGGATCACGCGTTCCGCCGCCCGCCCGTCGTCGAAGGCGCAGAAGCGGCGGCGGAAGGCGGCGCGCAGCACCGCGGACTCGGCGTCGTCCCAGCGGCCGGCGGCGAAGAGCGCGGCCAGCTCGTCGGTGCCGCGGGCGACGTGGCCGGGCGGCTCGTCGGGCAGCGAGAAGTAGGTGCCGCGGACGGTGCGGTAGGTCTCCCAGTCGTCCAGCAGGCAGACGATCGGCCGGTCGAGGTTGGCGTAGTCGAACATCAGCGACGAGTAGTCGGTGGCGAGGCAGTCGGCCGCCAGGCAGAGCTGCTCGACCGACGGGTGCCGCGAGACGTCGTACACCCGGGGCGACGCGGGGAGCGACCCGGCGCCCTCCGCGTCGTGGAAGTAGTGGGCGCGCACCAGCACGACGACGTTCTCGGGGGTGGCCGCGAGGAACCGGTCCAGGTCGAGGTGGGGCCGGTAGCCGCGCTCCCAGTCGCGGTGCGTGGGGGCGTAGAGCACCGCCAGCGCGCCGTCCGGGACGCCGATCCGCCGGCGTGCGCGCAGCACGTCCTCGGCGCCGGAGCGGTAGAAGACGTCGTTGCGCGGATAGCCCGACTCCAGCGTCCGGAACCGCCCCGGGTAGACCCGCGCCCACACCTCGGTGGAGTGCGGGTTGGAGGAGATCGACCAGTCCCAGCGGTCGCAGCGTGCCATCAGCTGCGCGGGGTCGCCCGGCTGACGGCTCGACGGGTAGTCCAGCTGGTCGATGCCCATCACCTTCAGCGGCGTCCCGTGATGGGTCTGGACGTGCACCTGGCCCGGCCGCTTGACCACGCGGTTCGCCAGGTTGACGTTGCTGATGACGAAGGCGGCGCGGGCCATCGCCCGCCAGTAGGCGCGGGAGCCCGGCGCGACGGTCCGGGTGCCGGCCGGCACGTTCTTGGCGTGGCTCGGGTGCACCACCCACAGCCGGCGGAACTCCGGCGCGAGCAGCGCCAGTTCGGCGTCGAGCGCGGCCGGGCTGCACGACGGGGCGCGGTCCCAGTAGGAGGAGAAGAGCACCAGCCCGGGGTCCAGGGGCATCAGGCGCTGGACGCGGTAGTACGCCCGCAGCAGCGCGCGGGCCGCGCGCGCCGCGGTGCGCCGCCCCCGCCGCAGCGCGGCCGCCTTCGCCCGGGCGGCCCGGCGCAGCGCGGAGTAGCCCCGCCAGCCCAGCGTCCCGCCGCGGGCCAGCAGCGCCTCCTTGCGGCCCACCGCCCGGGCGGTCCGCGGGCCCTCGGGGAGCCGGGCGCGGTAGTCGGCGGCCGCCCGCCGGAAGAAGTCCGGCCGGGCGGCGTCCGGAAGCCGCGAGGGGTGGTCGAGGATGGTGGTGTAGTGGCTGGCCATCCGGGGGAACAGCAGCGCACGCCAGGAGCGGGCCGCCTCCTGGTCGGGCATGCCGTCGAGGAAGTCGAAGATCCGCTCGTACTGGTCGAAGACGTCGAAGTGGCGGTGGCTGACGGTGCGCAGGATGTTGCCGCCCTGCCGGCGCTGCCGGTACAGGACGCACACGCGGTTCAGCACGGCGGCCCGCTCGGCGGCCATCAGGATCGGGTACGTCCACGGCGCGTCCTCGTAGTACCCGGACGGGAACCGGAAGCCGTGCTCGGTGAGGAAGTCCCGCCGGTAGGCCTTGTTCCAGGCGACGGGGAGCAGTTCGAGCAGCTCCGGGTGGTCGGCGGGGCGGAAGGCGCCGGACGGGGCGCCGGACAGCACGTCGGCCCGGCGGTTGGGCGTCCGGCGGCCGTCCCAGTGCAGGCGCAGGTAGTCGAAGATGACGATGTCCGGGGCGTCGGTCTCCGCCAGCCGCGCCTCGAGGGCCGCGAGCGCGCCGGGGGCCAGCAGGTCGTCGCTGTCCAGGAAGAGGACGTAGTCGCCGTGGGCCTGCTCCAGGCCCGCGTTGCGGGCCCGGCCCAGGCCGACGTTCTCCCCGAGATGAAGGACCGTCAGGCGGGGATCCCGGGCGGCGACCTCGTCGAGGATCGCGCCGGAGCCGTCGGGGGAGCGGTCGTCGACGGCGATCACCTGGAGCCGGTCGGCGGACGGGTACCGCTGTCCCAGCACGGACTCCAGGCAGGGCCGGATGTAGCCCTGCACCTCGAACACGGGGATCACAACGCTGAATCGTGGCATCGGTGATGTTTCTAGCATTTCGGACGGAAGGCGGGGAGGAACGCCGGGCGCTTTGTACCGGCTGTGCCCGCAACGGGTGAACGAGTGAACGGCGCGTGGGTTGTGCCGGCGGGACGGCGAAGCGGGGGTGAATTCGGGGTGAGCTCGGGCGCACAGGACAACTCGGGGCGGGTCAGGCGCGTTGATTCGGGTTGTGAACGGCACTGCGGTGGTGGCGGAGGGGCGTACGACGGCGAAGCCGTCCGCCCGCGCTGGTGGGGGGCGTGCGAGGGGTGTCGCACGCCGAGTCGAGCTGTGGGCGCCGGCGGCGCTCGCCGCGGCGGTCGCGGCGACGGGGCTGACCAGGGTCGGGCCCTGGATGGACGAGGGCTACAGCTACGCCGCCGTGCACCGCTCCTTCCCGGAGCTGTGGCGGATGCTCGGCCGGGTCGACGCGGTGCACGGGGCCTACTACCTGACGATGCGTCTGGTGCTGCTGGCCACCGGGGCGATGGGCCACCCCGCGGCGGCCCTCGCGGTGCTGCGCGGCGTCTCCGCGGCGGCGGTGGCGCTGGCCGCCGCCGGGGTGGCGGCGGTCGCCGTCCGGCTCGCCGGCAGCCGCCGGGCCGGGCTCGCCGCCGGGCTGCTCTACGCGGTGACGCCGATGGTGACCCGCTATGCGCAGGAGGCCCGGTCGTACGCGCTGGTCTCGCTCTGCGCGGTGACCGGCGTCTGGCTGCTGGCCCGCGCGCTGGAGCGCCCCGAGCGGCGCCGCCGCTGGGCGGCGGCGGGCGCGGCGCTGGCCCTGGGGACGGTGCTGCACCTGTTCGCGGTGCTGCTGGTGCCGGCGCTGACGGCGGGGCTGGCGGTGGTGACGCGGCGCCGGGCGGTCTGGCGGGGGTGGGCGCTGGCGTGCGGGATCGCGCTGGCGGCGGCGGGGGCGATGGGGGCCGTCTGCTCCACCGAGTCCGCGGCGGTGAGCTGGATCGAGCCGCCGCACCCGGGCAATCTGCTGGGCCTGGTGAAGAACTTCGGCGGCCCCGGACGGGTGGACGCCGCCGCGATGACGCTGCTGGCTGCGGCCGGCCTGACGCTGTGCCGGCGCGGCCGGCGGCGCGCGGGGCGCACCACGCTGCTGCCGCTCGCCGCGGCGTGGCTGGTGCTGCCGCCGCTGCTGCTGCTCGCGGTCTCCCTCGCCGACCCGCTGTACAACATCCGCTACGTCTTCTACGCGCTGCCGGGCCTCTCGGTCCTCGCCGGCGCCGGCCTGGACGCGACGGCGGCCCGCGCGGCGGCGCTGCTGACCCGGCGTCAACCCGCCTTGACCCCGCTCCGGGTGATCCCGAAGCCCCCCGCGCCCCCCACCCCCCCGCCCGCGCCCGCCGGGGACATGTCCGGCGGCGACGCGCCCGGCGGGGACATGCCCGGCGGGGACGCG
>NZ_MLCF01000098.1 GCF_001879105.1 Mangrovactinospora gilvigrisea
GAGGCCGGCGCCGCCCTCGCCCTGATCCTCTTCGCGGCCCTCCCTGCGGGCTTGCTGCTGGGGGTGCGATGACGCCGCTGCGGGTGCTTCTCGCCGATGATGAGCCGCTGATCGCGGCCGGTGTGCGGACGGTTCTCGATGCCGATCCCGGGCTTGCGGTCGTGGCGTGTGCCGGGGACGGGCGGGAGGCCGTCGACCTCGCTCTGCGGCACCGGCCGGATGTGGCGCTGCTCGACCTCTCGATGCCCGTGATGGGCGGCCTCGCCGCCCTCGCCGAGCTGCGCCGCGTCGCCCCCGAGGTCAGGGTCGTGGTGCTCACCGCCTTCGGCGAGGAGGAGAACGTCGCCCGCGCCCTGGAGGGCGGCGCGGCCGGCTTCGTCCTCAAGAACTGCGCCCCCGACGAGCTGCGCCGCGCCGTCCGCGCCGCGCACCGCGGCGACGCCTTCCTCTCGCCGTCCGTCACCCGGCTGGTCCTCGGCTGGGCCGTCCCCCGCCACCAGGCGGCCCCGAACCCGCGCCTGGCGCGCCTCGCCCGGCTGACGGAGCGTGAGCGCCAGGTGCTGGACGCCGTCGCCGACGGCCTCTCCAACGCCGAGGCCGCCCGCCGCCTCGGCAGCACCGAGGCGAGCGTCAAGACCTACGTCAGCCGGGTGCTCGCCAAGCTCGACTGCACCAATCGCGTCCAGGCGGCGCTGCTGGCCCGCGAGGCCGCCGGTTACCGTGGCTGACATGGGAGAGAACGGCAGCAACGCGGCATATGGGGCGGACGACCTGGCGCGCTGGGTCCCCGAGCCGGACAAGCGCCCCGGCCGCACCGAGTTCCAGCGCGACCGCGCCCGCGTGCTGCACTCCGCCGCGCTGCGCCGCCTCGCCGGCACCACCCAGGTCGTCTCGCCCGGCGACCGCCATCTGCCGCGCACCCGGCTCACCCACTCCCTGGAGTGCGCCCAGATCGGCCGCGAGCTGGGCGGCGCGCTCGGCTGCGACCCCGATCTGATGGAGGCCGCCTGCCTCGCCCACGACCTGGGCCACCCCCCGTTCGGCCACAACGGCGAGGGCCTGCTCGACGCGTTCGCCGCGTCCTGCGGCGGCTTCGAGGGCAACGCCCAGAGCCTGCGCATCCTCGCCCGGCTGGAGCCCAAGCGGTTCGCCGCGGACGGCACCTCCGTGGGCCTCAACCTGACGCGCGCCGCGCTCGACGCCGCGGTGAAGTACCCGTGGCGGCGCGGCGGCCGCCCCGGCACGGCCAAGTTCGGCGTCTACGACGACGACCTGGACGTCTTCCGCTGGCTGCGGGCCGGCGCGCCGGCGCAGGTGCGCTGCTTCGAGGCCCAGGTGATGGACTGGGCCGACGACGTCGCCTACTCCGTCCACGACCTGGAGGACGCGCTGCTCGCCGGGCACGTCCGGCCGGCCGCGCTGCGCGACCCGGGGGAGCGGCTGGTGCTGCTGGCGCTCGCCGCCGAGCACTACGCCCCGGCGGGGACGCCCGCGCCCGCGCTGGACGCCGCGCTGGACCGGCTGCTCGCGCTGCCCTACTGGCCCTCCGACGCGGACCCCGCGGGCACGCCGCGCGGCAACGCGGCACTGAAGGACGCCACCAGCCAGCTGATCGGCCGGTTCTGCGGGGCGGCGGAGGGGGCCACCCGGGAACGGCACGGCGGGGTGCGGCGGCTGACGCGGTATCGGGCGGAGCTGGTGGTGCCGGCGGGCACCGTGCTGGAGTGCGCGGTGCTCAAGGCGGTGGCCGCGCAGTACGTGATGCGGCGCCCGGATCAGCGGCGGCGCTACGCGGCGCAGCGGGAGCTGCTCGCCGAGCTGGCCGAGCGGCTGACCCGGTCCGCGCCGGAGGGGCTGGGGCTCTTCCGCGGGGCGTTCGAGGCGGCGGCGGACGACGCGGCGCGGCTGCGGGTGGTCACCGACCGGATCGCCTCGCTGACGGACGCGGAGGCGGTGAGCCTGCACGGGGAGCTGGGCGCGTGAGCCGCGCCCCCGACGCGGCGGGCGCTCACGCCACCGCGGCGGCCATCCGCCCGACCGCCTCCCGCAGCACCTCCGGCGACGTCGCGTAGTTGAGGCGGACGAACCCCCCGTACGCGTCGCCGTACTTGGTGCCCGGCTCGAACGCCACGCGGCCCCGCTGAAGGAACGTCGCGTACGGGTCGTCGAGGCCGAGGCCGCGGCAGTCCAGCCACGCCAGGTACGTCGCCTCGGCGTGCTCCGGCTCCCAGCGCACCCCCGGCACCTGCTCGCGCAGCAGCCCGCCCAGCAGCCGGCGGTTCTCCGCCAGCGCGCCCAGCAGCCCGTCCAGCCACTCCTCCGACTCGCCGAAGGCCGCCTCGTTCGCCGCCACCCCGAGGATGCTGGAGCCGAGCCCCACCTCGAAGCAGAACTGCTCCACGATCCCCCAGGTCCGCGGCGAACGCGTCGTCAGCAGCGCGCACTTCAGCCCCGCCACGTTCCACGCCTTGGACGCCGAGAAGAGCGTCGCCGCCCGCCGCGCCGACTCCGCCTCCAGCGAGGAGAACGGCGTGAAGGTGTGCGGCGCGTGCACCAGCGGGCCGTGCACCTCGTCGGCGATCACCAGGACGCCGTAGCGGTCGGCGAGCTCCGCCGCCGCGGACAGCTCCTGCCGCGTCCAGCAGCGGCCCACCGGGTTGTGCGGGTTGCACAGCAGCCACACCCGGTTGCCGGCCCGGAAGGCGTCCTCCAGCGCGTCCAGGTCCAGCTCGTAGCGGCCGGTCGCGGCGTCGTGCGCCAGCGGGGCGTTGACGACCCGTCGGCCGGCCTCCTCGACGGTGACCGGGAACGGCCCGTACACCGGCTGGTTGATCACCACCCCGTCGCCCGGCGCGGTGCCGTAGCGCAGCAGCTCCAGCACCCCGCGCATGATGTCCTGGAGGATGTACAGCCGCCCGGTGTCGATGCTCAGGCCCCAGCGGCGCGCCGCGAAGTCGGCGAACGCGGCCGGCAGCCGGGCCGGGTCCATGTAGCCGGTGTCGCCGCTCTCGACCATGCCGGAGAGCCGCTCGCGGATCCGCGGGGCGAGCCGGACGTCCATCTCCGCCACCCACAGCGGCAGCACGTCCGCCGGGAACTCGCGCCACTTGGTGCTGCGGCGGGTGCGCAGCTCCTCGGCGGGGACGGAGAAGACGCCGCCGGACGGGGAGGGCGAGGAGGAGGACGAGAACGGGGAGGACGGCGAGGACGGGGACGGCGGGGTCACGGGAGCGGCCATGCTCCGAAGCGTAAGTCCGATCATCGGGCCGCGAAATGTCCGCCGGTCGACTGAACCCGGGCGAGGATCCGGGGAGCGGTCTTCCGGGCGCCGTCGATCTGCGGGACATTGGCTGGACCGATCCGTCTCGCGCCCCCGGAGGGGAAGCTGTGGTCACTGCAGAACGCGGAATCGTGATCGTCGGCGCGGGGCTGGCCGGCGCGAAGGCCGCCGAGGAGCTGCGCGACGCCGGCTACGACGGCCGCGTCATCCTCGTCGGCCGCGAGCTGACCGCCCCGTACGACCGGCCGCCGCTCTCCAAGGACTATCTGACGGGTGCGCAGGAACGCGACGAGGCGTTCGTGCACGCGTCCGGCTGGTACGCCGAGCACGACGTCGAGCTGCACCTGGGCCAGCCCGCCACCGCGATCGACCGGGAGGCCAAGGAGGTCGTGCTCGCCGACGACACCCGGCTGCCCTACGACCGGCTGCTGCTCGCCACCGGCTCGGACGCCCGCACCCTCGACGTCCCCGGCGCCGACCTCGCCGGCATCCATGTGCTGCGCACCATGCCCGACGCCGAGCGGCTGCGCAGCACGCTGCGCACGCTGGGCCGCGACAACGGGCACCTGCTGGTGGTCGGCGCCGGCTGGCTGGGCCTGGAGATCGCCGCGGCGGCCCGCGGGCACGGCGCGGAGGTGACGGTCGCCGAGACCGCGCCGACCGCGCTGCACGCGGTGCTGGGCGCGGAGATCGGCAGCGTCTTCGAGGACATGCACCGGGCGCACGGGGTGCGCTTCGAGTTCGGCGCGCAGATCGCCGAGTTCCGCGGCCACGACGGCATGGTGCTGGCCGCGGCGACCCGGGACGGCGAGGAGCTGCCGGCGCACGCGGTGGCGGTGGCGATCGGCGCCGCGCCGTGCCTGGCGCTGCCGCGCGGTGCCGGGCTGGAGCTGGCGGAGCGGGACGAGGGCGGCGGCGTGCTCGTCGACGAGCAGCTGCGCACCTCCGACCCCGACGTCTTCGCCGCGGGCGACATCGTCAGCGCGCCGTGGGCGGCGCTGGGCGGACGCCGGCTGCGGGTGGAGCACTGGGCGTGCGCCGGGGACGGCGGGCCGGTGGCGGCCCGGGCGATGCTGGGGGAGAAGCCCGAGGGGCCGGCGACCTGGCAGGCGAAGGTGCCGTACTTCTTCACCGACCAGTACGCGCTGGGGATGGAGTACGCGGGCTGGGCGCCGCCCGGCCACTACGACCAGGTGGTGGTGCGCGGCGAGGCCGGCGAGGAGTCGGAGTGGATGGCGTTCTGGCTCAAGGAGGGCCGGATCGCCGCGGGCATGAACGTCAACGTCTGGGACGTCAACGAGCAGATCCAGCAGCTGATCCGGGAGGACCGCCCGGTCGACCTCACGGCCCTCGCCGACCCGGCCGTCCCCCTGACCGACCTCTGACGGGTCATCGGCGCACCCCTGGCGGACCCTCTGACGGACCCTTGAGGGACCTCGGACGGGAGGGGCGACGGACGGGAGGGCCGGCGGACCGGGCGCCGCACTCAGCGGAACCGCCGCACCAGCGCCGCCCCCAGCAGCGCCAGCCCCGCCGTCACGCCCGCCGCGACCCCGAACCCGTGCAGCGACCCGGCCGGCGCGGCCACGCTCACCACCACCGCCGTCCCGATCGAACTCCCCGTGTAGCGCGCGGTGTTGTTGACGCCGGACGCCAGCCCCCCGCTGCCCTCCGGCGCCGACTCCACCGCCAGCCGGCCCAGGCCGCCGTTGAGCACGCCCGTCGCCACGCCCGACACCGCCAGGCCCGGCAGCACCGCCTGCCACGCCCCCGCCGCGGCCAGCGCGGCCGTCCCGGCGAGCCCGATGCCGGAGACGGCGAGCCCCGCCGCCACCTGTGTCCGCGCCCCGACGGCCCGCAAAAGCCGCGCCCGCGGCGCGAACGTCGCCGTCACCACCGACAGCCCCGACCAGCCGAAGATCAGCCACGCCGGCACCGACGCCCCCGTCCCCAACCCCGCCTCCAGCGGCGTCGGGAGATAGCTGACCAGCGAGATCGGCGCCAGCCCCGTCGCCAGCGCGCCCACCGCCGCGCCCGCGAATCCGCGGTGCGCCAGCAGTGCCGGATCCAGCATCGGCGCCCGTCCCCGCGCCTTCTGCCGTGCCTCGGCGGCGAAGAACGCCCCCAGCAGCGCCACACCTGCCAGCAGCGGGACCAGCGCCTGCGGACGCGTCCACCCGGAGCGCCCCAGCGCGCAGCCGGCCACGATCGCGGCGAGCGCCGCGGCGAGCAGCAGCGCCCCGACGGCGTCCACCGGCCGCCGCTCCGCGTCCGGCCGGCCGGTGTCCCGACGCAGCGTCAGACCCAGTCCCGCGACGGCCGCGCTGGCCGCCGCCATCACCCAGAACGGCGTCCGCCAGCCGCCCGCGTCCGAGCCGTAGGCCATCAGCACCGGGCCCACCGCGATGCCGAGGCCGAGCGCCGCACCCCACAGGCCGATCGCCCGCGCCCGTTCGAACGGCTCCCGGTAGGAGTCGGCGACCAGCCCGAGCCCGGCGGCGAGCACTGCCGCGCCGGCGGCGCCCTGGAGGATCCGCCCGGCGGTGAAGAGCGCCCCGTCGGGGGCGGCCGCGCAGAGCACGGTGGCCGCGGCGAGCAGTGCGGCACCGGCGGTGAAGACCCGGCGCCGGCCGCGGTCGTCGGCGAGCGCGCCGGTGGGCAGCAGCGCGGCGGCAAGCCCGAGACTCATCCCGGACATCAGCCAGACGGCGCCGCCGGAGCCGGCGTGCAGGCCGGCCGCGATCTGGCGCGGTATCAGCAGCGGCATCGTGAAGTGGATCAGGACGGCAACGGTCCCGGCGCAGACGACCGCCAGCGCGCGCCGCGCGCCGCGGGCGTCGTCGCCGGCAGCGGTCGTCGCGGCCGCCCCGGAGAGCACAGCGGACATGGGCAGGGCACCTCCTCGTGCGTGAGAGGTTCGGTGAACGAACCTCAGTCAAGCACCAAAGCCAGGTTCGGTCAATGAACCCTTTTCTCGCCGGGCGTCCTACACTGGCCGCATGCTGCCCAAGGACTACGCGGCCCAGGACTGCTCCATCGCCCGCGGACTGGAGCTGGTCGGCGAGCGCTGGACGCTGCTGCTGCTCCGCGACGCGTTCTACGGGGTGTGCCGCTACAGCGACTTCCGCGAGCGGCTCGACATCCCCAAGGCCGTCCTCGCCGCCCGCCTCGCCGCGCTCGTCGACTCCGGCGTGATGGAGAAGCGCCCCGCCCCGGACGGCGCCGGCACCCGCCACGAGTACGTCCTCACCGACCTCGGCAAGCAGCTGTGGCCGGCCGTCGTCGCCCTCGGCCGCTTCGGCGAGCGCGCCGCGCCCAACGCCGAGGGCCCCCGCAAGCACTTCCGCCACCTGGACTGCGGCGGACGCCTCGACGCCTTCTGCCGCTGCGAGCGCTGCGGCGCGACCGTCGAGAACCCCGCCGACGCGGAGGTCGTCCCCGGCCCCGGCGACCGCAACGCCCGCGAGGACCGCATCAGCCGCGCCCTCCGCGCGCCCCACCGCCTCCTCACCCCCATCGCCTGACCCCCCGCGCCGCGCGGATCCGTCCAACCCGTCCGACCCGGGCCGTAGACTCGTGTCTCGTGGCGGGACGGATCAGGGACGAGGACATCAAGGCGGTGCGCGACACCGTCCCCATCGACACCGTGGTCGGAGACCACCTCCAACTCCGCAACGCCGGCGGCGGCCAGCTCAAGGGCCTCTGCCCCTTCCACGACGAGAAGTCCCCCAGCTTCCACGTCAGCCCCTCGAAGGGCCTGTACCACTGCCTGGCCGGCGAGACGCGGGTGCTCACCTGGGAGGGCGTCCGGCCGATCCGCGAGCTGGCCGGTACGACGGCCAAGGTCCTCGGACGCGGCGCGAACTGGGTCGAGGCCCCTTTCAAGTCCTTCGGCGTCCAGCCGCTGCTGCGGATCGTCCTGAGCCGCAACGGCCGGACGAAGGAGATCCACGCCACCGACCAGCACCGCTGGTTCCTCCGCGCGGGCCGGGAGCGCAGCTCGCTCCGCGAGGTCGTCACCGCCGACCTCAAGGCCGGAGACCGGCTCGGCTACGTCTTCCCCGGGTCGCGCATCGAGCAGACGACCCCCTCGCCCTCCGGCATCGCCCACGGCATCACCTTCGGCGACGGCATGCTCGACTCCTCCGGCGCCACGGCCCAGCTCGACCCGGTCAAGGAACTGCCGCCGCTCTCCGAGTCCGCCCCGTACCTGTACGGCTTCCTCGCCGGCTACCTTGCCGCCGGCGGCCACGTCGCCAAGGACGGCACCGTCGTCCTCGACTGCACGCGCCGCGAGGTCCTCGAGGGCGTGCGGACGCTGTGCACCCGGCTGGGCATCGGCACCTACGGGGTGACCGAGCAGGTGCGCGAGGGCGTCCCCGGCCGCGAGCCGAGCCCGGTCCACCGCATCCACCTGGTGGCGCAGGACCTCACCGAGCAGTTCTTCCTCGACGACGAGCACCGCTCCCGCTTCCTGGCCCCGGAGAAGGACTTCGCCCGGCGCGGCTGGGTCGTCGAGTCGGTCGAACCCACCGACCGTGTCGAGGAGGTCTACTGCGCCACCGTTCCCGACGGCCACGCGTTCGTCCTCGAGGACAACATCCTCACCGGCAACTGCTTCGGCTGCGGGGAGGGCGGTGACGCCATCAAGTTCGTCCAGCAGGTCGAGCACCTGACCTTCGCCGAGGCCGTGGAGCGGTTGGCCGCGCAGGCGGGGATCGAGCTGCGGTACGAGGACGGGGGGTACAGCCCCGGGCGCCAGAAGGGGGAGCGCACCCGGCTGGTGGAGGCGAACAAGGCCGCCGCCGCCTGGTTCACCGAGCAGCTGGGCGGCCAGGAGGCGCTCGTCGCCCGGCAGTTCCTCGCCGACCGCGGGTTCGACGCGGCCGCCGCCGAGCAGTTCGCGCTCGGGTACGCGCCCGTCGGCTGGGAGAACCTGGTGCGCTTCCTGCGCGGCAAGGGCTTCACCGACAAGGAGCTGCTCACCTCCGGCCTCGCCAGCGAGGGCCGGCGCGGGCCGATGGACCGGTTCCGCGGCCGGCTGGTGTGGCCGATCAAGGACCTCACCGGCGAGGTGATCGGCTTCGGCGCCCGCCGGCTGCGCGAGGACGACAACGGGCCGAAGTACCTCAACACCCCCGAGACGCCGCTCTACAAGAAGTCCCAGGTGCTGTACGGGATCGAGCAGGCCAAGAAGGAGATCGCCAAGACCGGCCGGGCCGTGGTCGTGGAGGGCTACACCGATGTGATGGCGTGCCACCTCGCCGGCGTCCCCACCGCCATCGCCACCTGCGGCACCGCCTTCGGCGGCGACCACATCAAGATTCTCCGCCGGCTGCTGATGGACACCGGGGAGTTCCGCGGCGAGGTGGTCTTCACCTTCGACGGCGACGCGGCCGGCCAGAAGGCCGCGATGCGCGCCTTCGAGGACGACCAGAAGTTCGTCACCCGCACCTTCGTCGCCGTCGAGCCCAACGGGATGGACCCGTGCGACCTGCGGCTCGCCAAGGGCGACGACGCGGTGCGCGAGCTGGTCGACGCCCGCGTCCCGCTCTTCGAGTTCGCCGTCCGCACCACCGTCGACCGCTACAACCTGGACACCGAGGAGGGCCGGATCGCCGCGCTGGACGCGGCCGCCCCGATCGTCGCCCGGATCAAGGACTACGCGGTCCGCACCCGCTACGCCGTCCGCCTCGACAAGCTCATCGGCTTCATGGACGAGGAGTTCATCCGCAAGCGGGTGATGTGGGAGGAGCGGCGGCTGCGCGAGCGCCAGGCGCGCCCGGAGCGCCCCGAGGAGCGGCGCCGGGGCGGCGCCGAAGCGCCCGAGGCGGCCCCGGCGGCGCCCGCCCGGCCCGTCCTCGACCCGCGCGACCCGGCGCAGCAGGCCGAGCGGGAGCTGCTCAAGCTCGCCCTCCAGGCGCCCGCCCTGGTGGTGCCGCTCGACGCCTACCAGGACGACGAGTTCACCGCCGCGCCCTACCGCGCGGTGCGCCTCGCGCTGGGCGCCGCGGGCGGGGTGGCGGCCGGCGCGGCGCCGGCCGCGGACAGCGGGGCCGCGTTCGTCGCCGCCGTCCGGGACGCCTGCCCCGACGACATGGTGCGCGGCCTCGTCACCGAGCTGGCCGTGGAGCCGCTGCGCACCCACCGCGAGGTGGACGCACTGTACGCGGGCGGGTTCCTGGTGGCCGTCCGCCGGCAGGCCGTCGACCGGCGGATCGCCGAGGTGCAGAAGTATTTGCAGCGCAACTCGGGCCGGCTGCCGGACGATCAGCTGCGGGCGGTGCAGGCGGAGTTGAGCGCGCTGCAGGGCTATCGGCACGCGCTCGTCACGCGCGGCGCCGACGCGCTGTAGCCGCGGCGCGGCGGCGGGCGGCGGCGCGGTAGAGGACGGCGCCGCCGCCGAGCACCATGAGGGCGAGGCCGAGCAGCGGGGTCTCGGCGCTGCCGAGGCCGGAGCCGCCGCCGGAGTTGCCGCCGGAGTTGCCGCCGGTCTCGGCGAGGGTGCGGTGGGCGGTGCCGTGCGCGGTCATGCCCTTCATGGAGGAGCGGCCCGCGCCCGCGGCGATCCGGCGGTCCGTCGGCTGCTCGGCGGTGTCCGACGCCGCGCCGGCCGTCCCGCCGCCGAAGTCGACGTCCGAGCAGGAGTAGAAGGCCTCGGGGCTGTCCGAGCGCTGCCAGACGACGTAGACCAGTTGGCGGCCGCTCGCCTTCGGCAGCGTGCCGGGGATGACGTAGCTGCCGTCCCGGACGGCGGGGTCGGTGGCCGTCAGGAACGGCCGGTCGGCCAGTTCGGCCCAGGTGAGCGGCTTGGCCGGGTCGTAGCCGGGCTTGGTGAGGTAGAAGGCGAAGGTGCCCTTGTGCCGGGCCGTCACCCGGAACCGGAAGGTGTAGGCGGCGCCGGACGCGACGCGGGTGGCGGGCCAGTCGGCGCGGGGCAGGTCGAGGCCCTTGAACTCGTCGTCGCCCGCGCTGCACAGCCTGCCGTCCGGGATCTTTCGGCGGGACTGCCCGGCGGCGTCCGCGAGCCGCACCGCGTTCCAGTCGTAGAGGGCCTGGGTGCCGCCGGCCGCGACGGCGGCCCGGCAGGCGGTGGAGACGGGGTGCTCGGGGTTCTCGCCGTAGCACTGCAGCACCCGGCTGACGGGTTGGCCCAGCGAGCCGTGCGCGGCGGCCGGGCCGGCGCCGGCGAGCACCAGCGCGGCAGCGGCAGTGGTGGCGGCCGTGCCCGCCCGGGTCAGGTGACGGAGCGTCGTCATTGCTTCTCCCGCGGGTCGTTGCGTGGGGTGGACCAGGCGGCACGCTAGGCGGGCGGGGTCCGCGGCAGGGCGTTCGGCGGCTGCCCTTAGGGCGCGCTTCAGGTCCGACTGGGCGCCGGTTAAGGACCGTTCGAAATCATGTGCAAAGCCGCGCGGATGAGCGGATGGTGATCGACCGGAAAAAACCTGCTGCACGGAGGTGGGCCGACCGGCCCGGCTTACCCCACACTTGAGACGGTGTCCGAGGCAGCATCGCGTGGACTCCGCACCCCGCGGGCCAGGAAGAGGACGTTCACGCAGACGACCGGGACGGAGGCCGAGGTGGCCGGGACCGTTCCCCTGGGGTCTGCCCGCGCGCCGGAGGACGACGAGAGTCCCCGGCCGTCCGGAGGGGTGCGGGACGGGCCGTCCGCCCCCGTGCCGGAACCTGCCCCCGGAGCGGAGGCGGACGCTGCGCTCGCGGCAGCGAACCTCGAACCCGAGCCTGAACGTGAGCCCGAGGCCGAGTCGGCGTCCGAACCGGAACCCGAACCCGAACCCGAGCCGGATCGCCCGGAGCGGACCGAGCGCGTCGACCGCTCGGACGCCAGCGTCGGCCACTCCGCCGACCTCTTCCGCCAGTACCTCCGCGAGATCGGCCGGATCCCGCTCCTGACCGCCGCCGACGAGGTGGAGCTGGCCCGCAGGGTGGAGGCCGGGCTCTTCGCCGAGGAGCGGCTGACCCGGCTCGCCTCCGCCGGCGACGGCGGCCTCAGCACCCGGCTCGCCTCCGACCTCGACCAGTTGGTGATCCGCGGCCGGATGGCCAAGCGGCGACTGATCGAGGCCAACTTGCGACTGGTCGTGTCCGTTGCGAAGCGTTATGTAGGCCGCGGGCTGAGCATGCTCGATCTCGTCCAGGAGGGGAACCTCGGACTGATCCGGGCCGTGGAGAAGTTCGACTACACCCGCGGCTACAAGTTCTCCACCTATGCCACCTGGTGGATCCGGCAGGCGATGAGCCGCGCCCTGGCGGACCAGGCGCGCACCATCCGCGTCCCGGTGCATGTGGTGGAGCTGATCAACCGGGTGATCCGGGTGCAGCGCAGGTTGCTCCAGGAGCGCGGCGCCGAGCCGGAGGTGGAGGAGGTCGCGCGGCTGGTGGAGGTCGAACCGGAGCGCGTCGTCGAGGTGTTGCGGCTGGCCCAGGAGCCGGTCTCGCTGCACGCCCCGGTCGGCGACGAGGAGGACGTGGCGCTCGCCGACCTGATCGAGGACGCGGACGCCGCCTCCCCGGTGGAATCGGCCGCCTTCCTGCTGCTGCGCGAGCACCTGGAGGCGGTGCTCTCGACGCTGGGGGAACGCGAGCGCAAGGTCGTCCAGCTGCGCTACGGCCTGGCGGACGGGCGCCCCCGCACGCTTGAGGAGATCGGACGGCTGTTCGGGGTGACCCGGGAGCGCATCCGCCAGATCGAGTCGAAAACGCTCAACAAGCTTCGCGACCACACCTTCGCCGATCAGCTTCGGGGCTACCTCGACTGACGCGGCGTCAAGCGGCACCCGCCCAACCGGCACCTGGCGGGGGGCTGCTGACGGGCGGTCCGAAACTGGCTGGATTGCACGTGCACGTGCATCCGGATGTGCGCGTGCTCATGCATTTGGCCGATAAAAGCGCGTCCGCGCGACCATAATGAGGCCCATGAGGGTTGCCGGCATCGACTGTTCCGCCAGGTCGACCAGGATCGTCGTCTGCGACGCGGACAGCGGCGAGATCCTGCGGCGGGCGCGTGCCGTCCACCCGGCCCCGGCCGACCCGGGGGCCCTCCCCGTGGAGTTGGAGGCCGATCCGGAGTCCTGGCTGCTCTCGCTCGGCGAGGCCGCCTCCGGCGGGCTGCTGGAGGACGTGGACGCCATCGGCGTCGCCGCCCAGGCGCACGGCATGGTCCCCCTCGACGGCAACGGCGAACTGGTGCGCCCCGCGCTGCTGCAGCAGGACTGCCGCGACGAGGAGGCCGCCGCCGAACTCCTCGCCGAGCTCGGCGGCCCCGCCGCCTGGGCCCGCGAGCTGGGCACCGTCCCGGCCGCCGGCTGGCCGATCGCCAAGCTGCGCTGGCTCGCCGCCAACGAGCCCGCCGCCGCCGACCGCGTCGAGCAGGTGCTCTGCCCGCACGACTGGATCAACTGGCAGCTGACGGGCCGTCCGCGGCGCTGCACCACCGACCGCGGCGACGCCTCCGGCACCGGCTACTGGTCCCCGGTGACCGGCACCTACCGGGCCGACCTGCTCGAACTGGCCCTCGGCCACGAGACGGTGGTGCCGCATGTGCTCGGCCCCGCCGAGGCCGCCGGCCGCACCCCCGACGGACTGCTGGTCTCCGCCGGCACCGGCGAGCCGATGGCCACCGCCCTCGGGCTGGGCCTGCGGCCGGGGGACGCGGTCGCCACCCTGGCGGGCGGCGGCGCGGTCTTCGCGGTGCACGACGCGGTGCCCGCGGTGCCGGCGGCGCCGGCAGGGGTGCCGACCCCGGGGAAGCGGACGCCGGGGGAGCCGGGCGCGCCGGGGGACGTCACCGTCCTCGCCGACGCCATGGGGCAGCACCTCGTCCTCGCCGAGACCCGCACCGCGGCGCTGACGCTGCTGTCCACCGCGGCGCTGCTCGGCACCGACCTGCCGGGGCTGGCGGCGCTCGCCGAGCGCTCCGAACCGGGCGCCTGCGGGCTCGTCATGCGGCCGGCCGCCGAGCCGGACGAGGCGGGCGGCCCGTGCGGGGCGGCCGGCGGCGACCTGCTCTGCGACACCGGCGCGCTCTCCGGGATGCGCCCCGACAACATGCGGCCCGAGCATGTCGCGCGGGCCGCGGTGGAGGGTGTGCTCTGCGGGCTCGCCGACGCGCTGGACGGGATCCGCGCCTCCGGCGTCGAGGTGCGCCGGGTGGTGCTGCTCGGCGCGGCGGCGCGCTGGCCGCTGGTGCGGGCGACCGCGCCGGGGCTCTTCGCCGCGCCGGTACTGGTGCCGGCCGGGGACGCCGCCGACTACGCGGCGCGCGGCGCGGCGCGCCAGGCGGCCTGGGCGCTGCACGGGCCGCGGACGGCGGCCCCGGCGTGGCAGCCGCCGGAGGAGGCGGCCCGCCCCGCCATCGAGCTCCGCCGCCGCGGCGGCCGCGCGGACGCCGACGCCACCGTCGTCCGCGACCAGTGGACGCGTTCGGCGGTGGCGTGATCCCGCCGCGTGCGGGGACGTGCGGGGCTGGGGCGGGGGCGGGGGGCTACTCCTCCCCGTCGCTCCAGTGCGAACTGCCCCACGCGTCGTCGTCGCGGCGGCCGCGGCCGGGGATGCGGTCGGAGAGCG
>NZ_MLCF01000099.1 GCF_001879105.1 Mangrovactinospora gilvigrisea
GGGCGGGGCCGTCGGCGTAGGCGGGGGCCTCGGGGTCGAGCACCAGGTGGAACGTCCCCTCGTCGAGCCGGACGTCGACCGTGCCGGGCATCCCCACCGGCAGCAGCCGCCGCAGCAGCGGCAGCGCCGACCAGTGCGCGCGGACCGCGTCCGTCTCGCGGCGGTCGGCGAGCAGCGGGCCGCCCCACTCCGCGAGCACCCCCAGCACCGGCAGCAGCGCCCGCCCCCGCTCGGTGAGCTCGTAGACCGTTGCCGCCGCCGGTCGCGTCAGCCGGCGGCGGGCCACCAGGCCGTCCGCCTCGGCCTCGCGCAGCCGCGCGGCCAGCACGTCCGTGCTGATCCCCGGCAGGTCGGCGTGCAGGTCGGTGTAGCGC
The DNA here is from genome assembly GCF_001879105.1 of Mangrovactinospora gilvigrisea. Classification (GTDB taxonomy): domain Bacteria; phylum Actinomycetota; class Actinomycetes; order Streptomycetales; family Streptomycetaceae; genus Mangrovactinospora; species Mangrovactinospora gilvigrisea. The sequence goes on from NZ_MLCF01000099.1 coordinate 375, forward strand.
CGCGGCCCGCTGAGCAGTTCGCGGACGATCAGCAGCGTCCAGCGCTCGCCGAGCACGTCGAGGGCGCGGGACAGGGCGCAGTACTGGTCATAGCTTCGGCGCGGCATGCGCCACATTCTAGCCGCGATGTTGGACATTCCAAGTGTGACCTTGGTAGAACCAAGTGGGCACGAGCGTCCATCAGGGAGGGTGCAGGCGCATGGAGTTGAAGCAGTCGTCCAAGCTGGCCGGGGTCTGTTACGAGATCCGCGGTCCGGTGATCGAGCACGCCGACGCACTGGAGGCCAACGGGCACAGCGTGCTGCGGCTCAACACCGGCAACCCGGCACCGTTCGGCTTCGAGGCGCCGGCCGAGATCCTCCAGGACATGATCCGCACCCTGCCCGCCGCCCACGGCTACACCGAGTCGCGCGGCATCCTCCCCGCGCGCCGCGCGGTCGCCGGGCACTACCGGCGGCGCGGCGTGGAGGGCGTCGACGTCGACGACATCTACCTGGGCAACGGCGTCTCCGAGTTGATCTCGATGGCCGTCACGGCGCTCGTCGACGACGGCGACGAGGTGCTGATCCCGGCCCCCGACTACCCGCTGTGGACGGCGGTGACGACGCTGGCCGGCGGCCGTCCCGTCCACTACCGCTGCGACGAGGGCGCCGACTGGCTGCCCGACCTGGACGACCTCGCCGCGAGGATCACCGACCGCACCCGCGCGCTGCTGATCATCAACCCCAACAACCCGACCGGGGCGGTGTACCCGAAGGAGCTGCTGGAGGGGATGCTCGACCTGGCCCGCCGGCACAACCTGGTGGTCTTCGCCGACGAGATCTACGACCAGATCCTCTACGACGACGCCGTGCACCACCATGTCGCCGCGCTCGCCCCGGACCTGCTGGTGCTCACCTTCTCCGGGCTCTCCAAGGCCTACCGGGTGGCCGGGTTCCGCAGCGGCTGGCTGGTCGTCACCGGGCCGCGCGAGCACGCCGCCGACTATCTGGAGGGGCTCGGCACGCTGGCGTCCATGCGGCTGTGCGCCAACACCCCCGGGCAGCTGGCCGTGCAGGCCGCGCTGGACGGGCCGCGCTCCATCGAGTCGCTGGTGCTGCCCGGCGGGCGGCTGCGCGAGCAGCGCGACCGGGCGGTGGAGTGCCTCAACGCGATCCCCGGGGTGAGCTGCGTCAAGCCGCGCGGCGCGCTCTACGCCTTCCCTCGGCTCGACCCCAAGGTGCACCGGATCGTCGACGACGAGCGGTTCGTCCTCGACCTGCTGCTCCGCGAGAAGATCCAGGTGGTGCAGGGCACCGGCTTCAACTGGGCGGAGCCCGACCACTTCCGGATCGTCACGCTGCCGCGCGCCGACGACCTGGAGACGGCGATCGGCCGGATCGGCCGCTTCCTGGCGGGGTACCGCCAGTGAGCGCCGTCGAGGTCTCCACCGACCCCGCCCGGCTGGACCGGGAGCGGGTGCTGCGCTGGATCACCGAGGAGTCCTACTGGGCGCGCGGCCGCGCCGCGTCGACGATGGACCGCGCGATGGCCGGCTCGGTCGTCTTCGGCGCCTACGACGACGGCGGCCGGCAGCTCGGCTTCGCCCGGCTGGTGACGGACGGCGCCACCTTCGGCTGGCTCTGCGACGTCTTCGTCGACGACGCGGCGCGCGGCCTGGGCGTCGGCAAGGCGCTGGTCGCGGCGGTGCGCGCGGAGGCCGAGCGGTGCGGGCTGCGCCGCGTGATGCTGGCCACCGCGGACGCGCACGGCCTCTACGCCCAGTACGGCTTCCGCGAGTTGGCGAAGCCCGGGCTCTTCATGGAGCTCCCGGTGGACCGCACCGGCTGAGCGGTTCCACCTTTTCGGCGGGGCGAAAGCCCCGTGCCGCCGCGGTCGGCGCTCCCCCACACTGCTTCGCGGGACGAGCCGTATCGATCGGGGGAGGCGGTCCGCCATGGCGGACGCGACGGGAACAGGAACGGGGACGGGGACGGCGGGGGCCGGCGCCGCGGCGGCGGCGGCCGTGCCGGAGCGGGTCTCCGCGGCGGCCGCGCAGGCGGCGCTCGGCCGGGCGGTGGACGCCCGGCGGGAGATCACCACCGGGCAGTCGCTGGTGGTCGGGGTGCTCTTCGCGGGAGGGGGCTGGGGCCTGCTGGCGCTCATCGCCGCCTACGCCGACGACGTCTCGCCGTTCGGCTGGGTCCACTCGATCCTGCACGTGGTGGCGTTCGGGCTGTTCTTCTTCGGCTTCTACGGCGCGGTGCTCGCCGTGCGGGGGCTGCTCGTCGGCAACCGCGTCCACTACCTGTACGAGGGCGGGCTGGTGAACCGCCGCCGGTCGAGCGTGCGGGTGGTGCGGTGGGCCGAGGCGGAGAGCCTGACGCCGGTCCACGACACGCGGCAGGGCGAGGAGGGCAAGCTGCGCGGCTACCGGCTGCGGGGCCGCGGCGGGGTCGAGATCCCGATCCCGCTGCAGATCAAGGACGGCCGGGACGCGTTCGTCGACCGGATCGTCGCGTCGCTCCGGCAGGCCGGCTGCACGCGGATCGGCTGAACCGCAATCCATCACCGAGGGGGACACCAGTCATGTCGCAGTACCAGCAGCAGCCGGGCACACCGCCCGAGGAGCCGCCCGTCTACGCGCAGGCGCAGTCCGGCACCGGGACGGCCGCGCAGCGGCAGATGTGGGAGACCAAGGGCAAGCGGGGCATCGGGTTCGGCGCGGTGTGGGCGGTCGCGGGGCTGCTGATCACGCTGATCACCCTCTCCAACGCCCAGGGCGGCGGCGTCTACATCGTCGCCTGGGGCCCGATGCTCTACGGCGTCTACCGGATCGTCTCCGGCGCCATGCTGCTCAAGAAGGCCCGGGGCTGACCCGCCTGACCGCTCGTCAGGCCCGAACGGGGGAGGCGCGCCGCAAGGCCGCCCGATCGTGGGAACCGCGGCCCGGCCCGGCATAACGGGAGGTGGGCGGGGGACTGCTGGCGTTGGAAGACATCGTTCCGGATCCCGCCGCGGCGGGGTCCGACGCCAGTGGAGGACCCGCCCCATGCGCCGACCCGCCGTCCTCGCCGCCGCGTTCGCGGCCGCGCTGTCCGCCGCGTTCACCGCGGCCACCGCCACCAGCGCGCACGCCGTGCCGGCCGGGCACGTCTATTTCTGGTACGGCACCAACCAGATGGGCGGCCAGGGCGCCTGGGACTACGTCCCCGGCGGCTACAAGGAGGCGCCGGACTGGCTGAAGCGCCACGTCTACTCCTTCGACTCGCACGCCTCGGTCACCGTCTACGCGATCAGCTACCAGTCCGGCGGCGACTGCCTCTACCGGGAGATCCGCCCGGACGACTACGACAACAACTGGACCGCCTGGGCGGGCAAGTTCGACGGCGTCTCAGACTCCACCATGGGCTGCGAGCAGGGGTGACGCTCCTGCGCCGGCTGCCGCCGGCGGCGCTGCCCCTGGTGGCGGTGCTGGTGGCGGCGGTGCTGGTGGCGGTCGCCGGCTGCGGCGCGCCGGACGCGCCCCGGCTCTCCCCGGACGACGCGGTGCGGGCCGCCACCCGGGTGCTCACCGAGGACTGCCTCGCCCGCCGCGGCCTGCCCTCGCACCCCTCCGGCGCCCGCGCCGAGCAGCGCGTCAGCGACGCGCTCTTCGGCGCCGGACGGCCGCAGCTCGCGCTCACCCTGCCCACCGGCTACACCGTCCGCGCCCACACCGACGGCTGCCTGGCCGCCGCGAACCGCCGCCTCTACGGCGACGACCGGCGCTGGTTCCGCGCGTCGGTGGTGGTGGACAACCTGCGGCCGGAGGCCGAGAAGAGCGGCCGCAGCCTCGCCCGGGTGCGGGCGCTGCACCGCCCCGAGATCGCGGCGTACCGCCGCATGCGGGCGCACGCCCGCGTCCAGGCGCTCTCCGTTCTGGAGGGCGTCCGCACACCCAGCACCAACGGAAAGGACACCCCGCACTGATGGGATCCACGAGGAAGCGCGTCATCGGGACCGTCGCGGCGGCGGCCGCGCTCTGCGGCGGGATGCTGCTGGCCGGCTCCGCGCCGGCCGGCGCGAACGCCGTGTGCCGCAGCGGCGACTTCTGCGTCTGGACGGACGCCAACTTCCAGGGCATGAAGATCGAGCACAGCGGCGACGACCACTGGTGGGAGGGCGACATGTTCCACCAGGACTCCTCCTGGGCCAACCACGGCATCTCGGGGCCGGGGGTGAAGGACCACGTCAAGATCTACAACTACCGTGAGCTGCTCGGCGACGTGACGCTCTGCCTGGCGCCGGGGCAGGAGGTGGGCTACAACGCCGGCGCGAACGACCGCGGCGGGTCGCACACCTGGACGATGAGCTGCTGAACGGAACCCTGCCGCACCCGGTCCCGCCCGCTCAGGGGCGGGGCCAGGTGCGGCCGTCCAGGCGCTCGATGTCGGTGTTGAACCGCTTGAGGTAGCCGGCGAACCGCTCGACGTCCTCGGCCGACCAGGTCTCGAAGACCCGCTCCAGGCCGCGGATCTGCTCGTCGCGCGTCTCGTCGAGGTCCTTCGCGCCGCGGTCGGTGATCCGGAACTTGCGCGCCATGCCGCCGTCCGGGTCGGGGATGCGCTCCAGCAGCCCCGCCCGGACGGCGGCCGCCGTCTGCCGGTTGAGGGTGGAGGCGTCCAGCCCGAAGGCGTCCGCGAGCTCGCCGATGGACATCGGCCCCTGCAGCCGGATCCGGCTCAGCAGGATGTAGGCGCTGCGCTCCATCCGGCCGGACCGGCGCCGCTCCCGCTCCGAGCGGGGCAGGTGCCGGCCGAGCACCATGTGCTCGTACTCGATCCGGTCGATCGGCTTCCGCTTCCGCGCGGCCATGGCTGCTGCTCCACCTGCCCTGCTCGTCCGTGCGCCGTCGGGTCCAGGGATATCACGCGGGGTCCTCCCGGCGGCCGATGTGCACGATACACGCCACATGTACGATGCACATCGTCCACGCCCAGCACCCCGAGAGGAAGTGGTCCGCGTGTCCCCCACGGAACGCACCGGCCCGGTCGTCGCGACGCTCGCGCTCGCCGGCACCGTCGCCGCGATCATGCAGACCCTGGTGACCCCGCTCATCGCCGAACTGCCGGCGATCCTGCACACCGACGCCTCCAACGCCGCGTGGGTGATCACCGTCACCCTGCTCGCGGGCGGCGTCTGCGTGCCGATCACCGGGCGGCTCGGCGACCTCTTCGGCAAGAAGCGGATGCTGCTGGTCTGCGCCGTCCCGCTGATCGTCGGCTCGGTGGTGTGCGCGCTCTCCTCCTCCGTGCTGCCGATGATCGTGGGGCGCGGGCTGCAGGGGATGGGGATGGGCATGGTGCCGCTCGGCATAGCCCTGCTGCGGGACGTCGTCCCCGCCGAGCGGCTCAGCGGGTCGATCGCGCTGGTCTCGGCGTCGATGGGGATCGGCGGCGGCATCGGCCTGCCGGTCGCGGCGGCGGTCGCGCAGTACGCGAACTGGCGGGTGCTCTTCTGGGGTTCGGCCGGGCTCGCGCTGCTCATCGGGCTGCTGATCGCGGTCTGCGTCCCGGACTCCCCGGCGGCGGCCCGCGGCCAGCGCTTCGACCTGCCCGGCTCGCTGGGCCTCGCGGTGGGCGTGGTGGCGCTGCTGCTGGGCATCTCCAAGGGCGCCGACTGGGGCTGGACGTCCGGCACCACGCTGGGCCTGCTGATCGGCGCCGTGGTGGTGCTGCTCGGCTGGGGAGCGATGGAGCTGCGCACCCGGGAGCCGCTGGTCGACCTGCGCACGACGGCGCGGCCGCGGGTGCTGCTCACCAACGTGGCGTCGGTCTTCGTGGGCGTCGGGATGTACGCCAACATGCTGATCACGCCTCAGCTGATGCAGCTGCCGAAGGCGCTGGGGTACGGGCTCGGCCAGAGCATGCTGCACACCGGCCTGTGGATGCTGCCGGGCGCGCTGATGATGATGCTGATCTCGCCGCTGGGCGGGAAGCTGAGCAATGCCCGCGGGCCGAAGTTCACGCTGATCACCGGCATCGTGGTGATCGCGGCCGGCTACGGGCTGGCGCTGCCGCTGATGGGGTCGGCATGGGGGCTGATGATCGTCGGCATGGTGGTCAACAGCGGTGTGGGCTTCGCCTACGGCGCGATGCCGGCCCTGATCATGGGCGCGGTGCCGCCCGCGGAGACGGCGGCGGCGAACGGCTTCAACACGCTGATGCGCTCGCTGGGGACGACGATCGGCGCGGCCGTGGTCGGCGTGGTGCTGTCGCAGATGACGGTGACGCTGGGCGGGCACGTGCTGGCGTCGGAGAACGGGTTCCGCACCGGGCTGCTGGTCGGGTGCGGGGTGTCCGTGGTGGCCGCGGTGATCGCGGCGACGATCCCCGGCGCGCGCGCCGCGGGCGGGGACCGCGAGCGCCGTGCGGAGGCCGACCGGGTGCCGGCCAACGGCTGAGCGCGCCCGCCCCCTGCCCCTGTGGGGGCGCGAGGCGCGACGCCCGGGGATGTCGGCGAGTTGATGGCGTGACCTGATCGTTTCTTGGTGTTTACCGTTCCCTAGGCAACCATTTGCTTCCCTCTCATGTCGAACACCTGATCAAGGAATGTCGTCGAGAGGGAGCCGATGATCCGTCGGTTGTGTGGGGTACTGCGGCTGCGCAGTCGGGGCGGGTTGCTCCTTGCGCTGCTCTGCGCGGCCTCGTTCGCGGCGGTACCGGTGCTCGCCCTGCTGCCGTCGCTCTACGGCTTCGCCGTCGCCTCGGCGCTGTCGTACCTCACCGACGAGTGGCTGCACTCCAAGGAGCCGGAGTTCATCGGCCGGCTGGCGGCCTTCCGCCTCAACCGCATCATGCGGTTCCTGGCGCGGACCGCGTCGCTGGTCATCCTGGCCTACCGGCTCGACGCCACCGACGGCTGGCTGCTCGCCATCCTGCTCGTCAACATCGCCCAGTTCGGGCTGATCGCCCTCTACACCGGGCTGCACCGCACCATCCGGCTGCGCCGGGTGATGCCGATCGTCGTCCGCAACCTCGACCTCTCCGGCATCCGCATCCCCAAGGCGCCGTCCGCCCTGCTCTACCAGAAGTACCTGCGCCGCCTGCTGCACCTGGACGTGCCCGCGCACGCCGGCGTCCTCGCCGCGCTGTGGAAGGGGGAGTGGCGCTACGCCGGCCTCGGCTTCGCAGCCAGCCTCCTGCTCACCGTCCTTGCCGTGCTGCTGCTGGCCCGCCACTACAAGCGGTCCAAGCGGATGCCGACCCGCCGCCAGGTGATCGACTCGGTCAACACCCAGCTCGGCTCCTACCGGCCCGAGGTCGCCCTCTACTTCAGCTTCGCCGCGGTCTCGCAGGACTTCATGTACCAGGTCAACATGTGGATCGAGACGCTGGAGCAGCTCGACCTGCGGCCGCTGATCATCCTGCGCGAGCGGGCCTCCTTCCGGTTCCTGGGGCGCACCTTCCTCCCCGTGGTCTGCGTCCCCAAGGCCGACGACCTCGCCGAGCTCGACCTGCCGCACGTCCGCGTCGTCCTCTACCCGGGCAACGCCGGCAAGAACGTCCACATGCTGCGCGTCGCCGAGGCCAAGCACGTCTTCATCGGCCACGGCGACAGCGACAAGCTCGCCAGCAGCAACCGGGTCAGCAAGGTCTACGACGAGATCTGGGTCGCCGGCCGCGCCGGACGCGACCGCTACCAGCGCGTCCGGCACGCCATCAGCAACCAGGCCATCGTCGAGGTCGGACGGCCCCAGCTCGCCCCCATCCTCCGCCACGAGCAGCACACCCCCGGCCCGCTGCCCGTCGTCCTGTACGCCCCCACCTGGGAGGGCTGGAGCGACGACGACTGCCACACCTCGCTGATCCCGATGGGCGTGCCGATGATCCGCGCGCTGCTGAAGGAGAACGTCCGGGTCATCTACAAGCCGCACCCGCTCACCGGGCGCCGCTCGCCCAAGGCCGCCGCCGCCGACCTCGCCATCCAGGACCTGCTGCGCGCCGACAACCGGCGCCGCGACGCCCGCGCCACCGCCTCCCGGGTGGCCGGCGCCAAGTCCGAACTGCAGCGCATCCAGGCGGAGATGGACCGGCTCTCCGGACGCGGCGGCCGCGGCGACGACGCCGAGCAGACCCGCCGCGCCCGCCCCGGCGACCCGGCCGCCGCCACCGAGTGGCACCGGCTGCACGCCGAATGGCACCGGGTCTTCTGGCAGACCCGCGGGCCCGTCCGGCACAACGTCATCCTCAAGCAGCTGCCGACCCTCTACGAGTGCTTCAACCAGGCCGACATGCTGATCAGCGACGTCTCCTCGGTGGTCGCCGACTTCGTGGCGAGCCTGAAGCCGTACGTCCTGACCAACGCCGAGAACCTCCCGGACGACGAGTTCTACGCCGCCTACACCACCGCCGGCGGCGCCTACCTGCTGGACCGCGAGTGCACCCGGCTGCCCGCCATCCTGCAGGCGGTGCGCGAGCCGTGGCACGACCCGATGGCCCCGCACCGCCGGGCCCTGAAGGACTACGTCCTCGGCCCGGACCGGCCCACCTCCATGGAGCGGTTCAACGGCGCCGCCAACTCGCTCTCCGACCGCGCCGCCCTCCACGAGTGGCAGCGCTACCTGGAGCAGCAGGCGCTGCCCGGCGGGCCCGAGGCGCAGCAGGACCTGCCGGGCATCCCCGGCGCCAACGGGCCCTGGGGACCGGCCGCATGACGGTCACCGCCAGTGTCGTCGTCGCCGTCCGCAACGCCCAGCAGCACTACGCCCCCGCGCTCGCCGCGCTGGGCGAGCAGACCCTCGGACGCGACCGCTTCGAGGCCGTCTTCGTCGACGACGGCTCCACCGACGACACCGCCGCGCTGCTCCGCGGCGACACCGCCTTCCACACCTGGAACACCGTCCTGGCCACCGGGCAGGAGGGCGGCAGCGGCGGCCCCGGACGGGCCCGCAACCTCGGCCTCGACCACGCCACCGGCGACTACGTGCTCTTCGTGGACGCCCACGACCGGCTGCCGAGGACCGCGCTCGCCCGGCTCGTCGACCGGGCCGAGACCACCGGCGCCGACATCGTGGTGCCGCGCACCGCCGGGCACGGCCGCCGCGCCCCGCGCCTGGCCACCGCCCAGCCGCTGGACCGCGGGCACCTGACCACCCATCCGGTGCTGATGGACGCGCTCGGCGCCCATATGCTCTTCCGCCGCTCGTTCCTGGAGCGCGCCGGGCTGCGCTTCCCCGAGGGGCCGGTGCCGCTCGCCGACCGGCACTTCGCGCTCCGCGCCCAGCTGGCCGCCGAGTCGGTCGCAGCCGTCCACGACCACACCTGCTACCACCTGCACAAGAACCCGAACCCCGGGCCGGCGCCCGACCCCGACGCGCTCGCCGGCTCGCTCGCCGACCTCTTCGAGCTGCTGTGGGGGAGCCTGCCGACCGGGCCCGCCCTCGACCGGTGCGTCGCCCATCTGCACCGCACCGAGCTCCTGGACCGCCTCGACCAGCGGGCCGCCCGGCTCGGCGCCGAGCAGCTCGCCGCCTGGCACGCCGCCCTGCTGCCCGTCGCCCAGCGCTATGTGGCGCCGTCCGCCGAGGCGCTGCTGCCCGCCGCCCACCGGGTGCGGTCCGCGGTGCTGCGCGCCGGGCACCCCGAGGCGCTGCGCCGGCTCGCCCGGCACCGCGCCGGGATCGCGGCCGCCGCCAGCCTGGAGTGGACGCGCTGGAGCAGCGACGGCCGGCTCGAACTCGGGCTCACCGCCGACCTGGTGCACAAGGACCGCAACGGCCGGCGCACCCCCGTCCGGTTCGTCGCCGACCGGGGCCGCTACCGCCTCGACCTGCCCGCCGACCTGCTGGCGCTGCCCGGCGTCGCCGAGGCCGCCGACGCCACCGCCGACCTCGCCGCCGTCCGCCTCGCCCCGCTGTGGCGCCACCGCGAGCAGGGCACCGAGGTGCCCGTCCCCGCCGAGACCCGCCTCAGCACCGTCCCGCTCGGCCGCAACGCCGCCGGCCTGCCGCTGGTCGCGGTGCGCGCCGAGGCCGGCTGCGCCACCGACCCGGCCGCCGCCGACCACGGCCGCCCGCTGCGCGGACTGTGGGACCTGCACGCCCGGTTGGAGGCCTGCGGCGACGAGCCGCGGGTGCGGATCGGCGCCGAGCGCAACGCCCTCGTCGACGGCATGCTGCGCCCCGCGTTCCTCCCGGACGGCAGCTTCGCCGGCCCCTACTGGACGGCCAACAACCAGCTCAGCATGCGCGCCGGCGGCCACGCCCCGAACGGGGTCAAGGACGCGCTGCGGGAACCCGACTGGTCGTGGGCCGGCGAGGAGAACGGGATGCTGCGGCTGCGCATCCCCCTCGAACTCGGCCCGCTCGCCGCACCGGTGGCCGTCACCGCGGTGCTCACTGCCGAGGGCGTGACGGGGACGGTGCGCGCCGACGGCGCCGTCGTCCCGGCCGGCGCCCCCGACCTCGCCGCCCTGGAGGTCGCCGTCCCGACCCGCCCGCTCGCCGCGGCGCCGCGCTGGGCGATCGCCCTGCTGCGGCACGGCAAGCCCGCCAAGCCGGCCGAACTGGGCGCGGTGCTGCACCGGCACGGCCCGGGCAGCTGGACGGTCGCCTGACCGCCGACCCGTCCGCACCGCGGCACCACCCAGCCCCCCGACCTTCCTTCAGTCAAGGAGACCCCATGTCAAGCTCCCGAGGCGCGCGTCGCCGACCCCGCCCCGGCCGCCGCGTGCTGTGGTGGATCCTTTCCGGCGTCCTGGTGCTCGTGCTCGCCGTCGGCGGCGGCGCCTGGTGGTACATCAGCGGCCTGACCGGCGGCATCGGCCACGCCAAGAACGTCTTCGACCGCTCGAAGCTGAACGGCGCGGGCGAGCGGCCGGCGGCCGACCCGGCCGCCGGCAAGGCGATGAACATCCTGATGGTCGGCTCCGACACCCGGGACGGCGCCACCACCGGCAGCGAGGGCAAGGACGGCTTCAAGACCGCCCTCGGCAACCGCACCGACACGATGATCCTGATGCATGTGCCGTCCGACCGGTCGGCGATCAGCTCGGTCTCCATCCCCCGCGACTCCTGGGTGCCGATCCCCGGCCACGGCGAGGCGAAGATCAACGCGGCGCTCTCCTGGGGCGGCCCGAACCTGCTGGTCGCCACCGTGGAGAACCTCACCAAGGTGCGCGTCGACCACTATGTGGCGGTCGACTTCGAGGGCTTCAAGACCACCATCGACCAGCTCGGCGGCGTCGACATCACCCTCGACCAGGCGCTGCACGACCCGCAGCAGAAGGTGTCGTTCAGCAAGGGCAGGAACCACTTCGACGGGGCCACCGCGCTGAAGTTCGTCCGCCAGCGCCACGGCCTGCCGCGCGGCGACTTCGACCGCGTCGTCCACCAGCAGATGCTGCTCTCCGCGGTGGCCGGGAAGGTGCTCTCGCAGGGCGTGCTCAGCCACCCGCTGAAGACCCGTGAGCTGCTGGGGTCGATGACCAACACGATGACCGTGGACGACGGCTTCTCGCTCTCCGGGATGGCGGGGCTCGCCGGCAGCCTCAAGGGCATCAAGCAGACGGACCTGGAGTTCCGCACCATCCCGACGACGGGGACCGGCTGGCGCCAGAAGCAGAGCGTGGTCCTGCTGGACCCGACGCGCGACGCCCAGCTGTTCGACGCCATCCGCAAGGACACGGCGTGGCCGGACGCGAAGCCGTCCGAGACCTGGACGCCCTGACGGATCGGCCCCGCGCCCCTGCGGCGCGCCGGCGTCCTCAGCGACTCGTCGTCGCCGCGCTCTTGCCGAAGAACTCGAGCTCGGCGATGGCGACCTCCTTCTTCGCGCCGACGCCGTACGCCTGGCGCAGCGTCACCCGCAGCTTCTCCACATCGCGCCCGCGCACCGGAATCGCCTGCGGGGTCGCCGCGTCGTTGAGGGTGGCGTGCACCACGGTCGTGGTGTTGTCGGCGTGCAGCACGGTGATGTCCACCGCCAGGGGACGCGCCTGCGCGTTGAAGGCGTTCTGGTCGGTGCCCGCCCCCGGCGTGATCATCAGGTAGAGCAGGTGGACGGGGAGCGCGAAGGAGGCGGTGACGTACTGGCCCGCGCCGCTGCCGTCCACCCCGTCGCCCCACCAGGTGGTGTTGTAGCCGTCCACCAGGTTGGTCGCCGGGTGGCCCGGGTCGGAGTGCGAGGCGGTGACGGACGACGCGTGGATCGGCACCGGAGTGGTGAAGTGGTCCTCCGCCGCCTCCACCCCCGGCTGGGTCCAGATCACCAGGGCGGTGACGATCGCCGCCGCGACCACCGCGCGCAGCGCCCAGATCGGCCAGCGCGCCCGCAGCCCGCGGACCCGCGGCCGCTCGCCGGCCATCGGGACGCGGCCGCCGTCCCGCCCGAACATCCGCCGCCACCAGGGCTGCCGCTCGCTGGTGCCGGAGACGGTGAGCAGCATCGCGCAGCGCCGGCAGTAGTGCCGGGTCTCGGGGTTGACGGTGTGGCACCACGGGCAGGCGAGGCCGTCCAGCGGCTCCTCCTCCGCGGCGAGCCGGCGCACCCTGCGCGGGCGCTCCCGATCGGCGCGGCCCGGCTGCACCGGGGCGGCCGGGTCGGCGGGCGGCGGCGCCTGCGGGTTGGCGGCCTCCACCGGGACCAGCAGGGCGCGGGCCCGCTCGGTGCGGGAGGCGACCTCGCGGTGGTCGGGCAGGTCCTCGGTGTCGTGCTCGGAGCCGGGCTGCTCGACGCGGTGCAGGTTGGGCGTCCCGCCGTAACCGGGCGCGGCCGGCGCCGGCGGAGCCGCCGGGGCCGACGGCGCGGCCGGCGCGGGGGGCGGCGTCGGAGTGCCGCCGGTCTTGTAGGGGTTGGACGCGTCCGGCGTCGGGCGGCTGGTGTAGCCGGCCGCCGCATAGGGGTCGGCGGACGCGCCGGGCGCGGGCGCCGCCGCGCTCCCGGGCCAGCTCGACGGCGCGGGCGGCGCCGGCGGGTTGGCCGCGGCCGGCCGCGGCGCCGGCGGCTGCGGCGCCCCGCCGCCGGCGGGCGCGGCACCCCGCGGATCCGCCCGGGGCGGCGCCGGACGCGGCTCCGCCGAGCGCGCCCGCGGCGGGGGCTCCCGCCGCGGACCGGGGCCGTCCGCCTCCGGGTTGCGCGCCGGGCCGACCACCGTCGAGCCCCGCTCCCACTGCAGGAACTCCCCGCACTCCGAGCAGAACGCCTGGGTCTGCCCGGTCGCCCCGCACTCGGCGCAGGTCATGGTCCCCCCGCCGCCCTGCCGTCCCTGACCCTGGTCACCCGTTGCCACCGGTACCTCCAGTCTCTCTCGTCGTTCCCATTGCACCCGATCGCGGATCGATCACCGGCGGCACGTCGCTCAGCGCCGTGGCGTCGCCCAGCCACGGCCCGAACCCGCCGCCGCCCGGGGCCGGTTCGGGGCCGGCGTCGGCGCTCGGCGCGGGCCCCGCGCCGACCACCTCCACCCGGTACGGCACATGCGCCGGACGGGCCGCCGCCACCAGCTCCTCCAGCAGCCGGACGTCCACCGCCGAAGGGTCCGGCACGCGCAGCCGCACCAGCACGCCCGGGGCCGAGCTGCCCGGGAACTCCCCGAGCGGGCGCGCCGACCAGGTCGCCCCGCCGCTCTCCTCGATCTCCGGGCGGACGCCGAACGCCAACCGCACCGCCTCGGCGAGCCCTTCGGCCGTGCCGCGCAGCCGGTGCAGCCGGCCGGCGGCAGCCACCGCCGCGCGCAGCCGGGTGCCCGCCGCGTCCGGGCCGGTCTCCGCCCCGACCCAACTGCCCAGCCAGCGCAGGAAGTCCTCGGGCGCCAGCGCGGTGCGCAGATAGGCGTCGAAGTTGTCGAGGTCGACCAGCAGCGGCGCGAGCAGGTCGTCGAGGCCGGCGACCCAGCGCTGCGCCATCGAGTCCTCGGCGAAGACCGCGGGCAGCCGCGGGCCGAGCGGATGCGGGCTGGGCAGCCCGTCCACCCGCCCCCGCGTCGAGGCGCCGTCGCCGAGGCGATCGACCGTCATGCGATCACCCGCACCCGGTGGTCGAAGGGGAAGACCAGCGCGCCCGCGGCGAGCTGCACCCGGTCGGTGGCCTCGCCGCGCAGCCCGGTCAGCGGGTCGGCGGGGTGCAGCTGCACCTCGTCCACCAGCTCCACGCCCGGCACCCGCTGCAGCACCGCGTAGACCTCGCCGGCGTGCACCGGGCGGCCGAACGGCCAGCCGGTGCCGTCCGGGCCGCCGGTCAGCGGGTCGAGGTAGCCGTGCAGTGCGGCCTGCGCCGCCGTCCGCACCCGCTCCCCGGACGCCCCGGCGAAGGCGTGCACCACCGCCACCACGGTGACGCCCTGGTAGAACGGCGGGCCGACGGCGAGCCGGGTGCCGATCGGGCGCCGCTCGTCCAGATGCCGGCTGATCGCCGCCAGCAGCTCGTCGTCCGGCACGAGTTGCTCGAAGCGCAGCCGCCCGCCCTCGTCCGGCACCGCCTGCGGCACCACCAGCACCCGCACCGCGCCCGGGCCGCCGCTGTGCGCGTCGTCCGGGTCGTCGGCGGCCAGGCAGCGCAGCCGGGCCACCCCGGGCGCGGCCCGGCGGGCCAGCTCCTCGTAGTCCCGCTGGGTGACGGCGCGCTCCTGGGTGCGCAGCGTGATGGGGGCGCGCAGCTTCGCCTCGTCCACCGTCTCGGCGTCCACCCCGCCGGAGGCCGCCTCCCGGTTGACCACCTCGGCGACGAACGGCACCGAGCTGCGCAGCACGTTGATGGCGCCGCGGGCGACATTGCCGCGCCGGCCGCCGCCGATCCGGTAGCGGGCGGCGCGCACCACCGCGTCGCGCGGCGGGACGGCGCCGAACGCGCGCAGCGCGCCGTCCGACTGACGGACCGCCGGGCCGAAGGAGACCTCGCCGGTGGCCGCGTCCAGGGTGACATGGCGGTCCTCGGGGCCGGAGCCGGCGAAGTCCGGGACGACCGCCCAGTCCTGCCAGCCGCCGTCCCCGTCGTCCGCGCCGGCCCGCGCGGTCTGCACCAGCACCGGGGGCTCGCCCGCCACCACCGGGCCGTGGGCGAGCGAGAAGCGCTGCCCCGGCACCCCGCTGGAGCTGCCCAGCACCTCCTCGCGCACCGTCTCCGCGTGCTCGGCGAGCGTCGTGCCGCCGATGGTGAAGGCCGAGGCCGAACGGACCGTCGGGCTCACCGAGTAGAACGGCTGGCCCGGCTCGGCCGGCACCACCCGGCAGCGCAGCCAGCCCGCCTCTCGCCGCCCGATCCGGGAGGCGGCGTGCCCGCCCGGGACGTGCAGCAGCACCTCGCCGGGGCGGTTGAGGCCGCCGGTGGTGTCCTCCTCCACCTCGCACGCCGTCCAGCCGTCCGCCGTCCACGCCTCCCAGCGCAGCGGGGGCTGCCGCGGGTCGACGCCGACGCCGTCCACCCGGCTGTCCAGGCGCAGCGCCACCAGGCAGTGCGGGACGGGCGCGGTGAGGCCCAGCATCAGGGCGTCGCCCTCGCGCGGGGGCGCGGAGAAGACCGGGACGTCCTTGCCGTCCAGCATCTCCGTGGTGCGGTCGGAGAGCCGGCCCGCGCCGCCGTCCGCCTCCGGCGCCGGCTGCACCAGCAGCGCGTCCAGGTCGCAGGGGACGATGCGCAGCTCCTCGGCGGTGGCGAAGACCACCGCGTCCTCCACCTCGGTGCGCCGGGTCGCCACCTCGGTGCCGGCGGCGAGCACCACCGGCTGCGGCCGGGGCGCCGACAGCCGGAAGGTCACCTCGGCGCGGGCCGCCGCGGCCGGGTAGAGGGTGACGCCCAACAGGTCCAGGAACGCCAGGTAGTTGCGGTCCGGCACCCGGTTGAAGCGGTAGCTGACCTGGTCGAGCATGTGGGCGACGGCCTCGATGAGGGTGACGCCCGGGTCGGAGACGTTGTGGTCGGTCCACTCCGGGCACCGCCGCTGCACATAGCGCTTGGCGTCGTCCACGAACTGCTGGAAGCGGCGGTCGTCGAGGTTGGGGGCGGGCAGCGCCATGCGGGCTCTCTCAGGCTCTCAGTTTTCGAGGTTGCGGACGGGGGCGGCGGAGGGCGGCGCGTCGGCCTCCGCCGCGCCGTCCTCCGGGTCCTCGTGCGAGGGGATGACGTAGAACGGGAAGACCAGGTTGCGCGGGTTGTTGGTGCCGCGGATGCTGTAGCGGATGTCGATGTAGAGGACGGCCGGCTTGTCCGGGTCGACGGACACCTCGACGTCCAGCACCTCGATGCGCGGCTCCCACCGGTCCAGGCAGGCTCGCACATCATGCGCGATCCGTCCTGCCGTCGCCCCGTTGATGGGCGCGAAGACCAGCTCGTGGATGGCGCAGCCGAACTCCGGCCGGGTGGGCCGCTCGCCCGGCGCGGTGGAGAGCACCAGCCGGATGGCCTCCTCGATCTCCCGCTCGCCCGAGACCAGGGCGATCGACCCGGAGGCGTCCACCCGCATCGGGAACGACCAGCCGGAGCCGACGAATTGCTCGCTCATACCCATTCCTCCCTCAGACCACCGGCATGTCGTTGGCGGTGACCACGCCCTCCATGGCGATGGACGCGGCCTCCATCGACACCGACGCCGCCGTCGTGTTGAACTCGCCCGCCTCGACCGTGAGGGTCGCCGCACTGATGTTCACCTCGGTGCCGGCGAGCGAGAGGGCGCCCTCCGCGCGCACCGAGACCGCGGCGCCGGTCACCGACACCGCGCCCTTCGCGCCGATCTCCACTGCGGGGCCGCCCTGGACGCTGACCCGGCCGGTGCCGCTGATCTCCAGCACCGAGCCGATCTGGTCCAGATACACCTTCATCCGGTCGTCGCCGGTGCGCAGCCGCACCCCGCGCGGCCCGGTCGGCGCGTCCAGCAGCTCCAGCCGGTTGCCGCTGCGCGACACCAGGCTGCGCCGGTTGGTCTTCCCGCCGGTGGCGTCGGTGAGCCGGACGTCGTGCCGGGAGGGCTTGTCCCGGCCGTTGTAGAGGCCGCCGATGACATAGGGGTGGTCGAGCGCGCCGCGGTCGAAGGAGACCAGCACCTCGTCGCCGACCTCCGGGCAGATCACCCCGCCGCCGCCGACGCCCCCGTACTGCACGCTGCGCGCCCAGTCCGACACATAGTCGTCCGACAGCCACGGGAAGGAGAGCTTCACCCGGCCCTGCTGCAGCGGGTCGTTGACGTCGGTGACGGTGGCGATCACCACGCCGGGCAGCCGCTGCCCCGGGCCGCCCTCGCCGGCGGCGCCCCCGGCCGTCAGCCCGTACAGGCTGCGGTTCTGCCGTCCGCTGACGGTCAGATGGGTGCGGTAGCCGGTGTGGATGCCGAAGTGGTGGCGGACGGCGGTGGCGGTGTAGCGGCCCTCGAAGGGCGCGCCCAGCCCGTTGAGCGCCACCGGCACGCCGGGCCGCAGCCACGGGTCGCCCTTCACCTCCGCCTCCACCTCGGCGAACGCCCCGGTGATGTCGGCGGCCAGCGAGGAGGCGGCGTGCTCCACCTCGGTCTGGGTGTCGTAGGGGACGTCCACGCCCAGCTGGTGCGCGGCGCCGAAGGCGGCGGCCGCGGTGCCCGGGGTGAGGCCGATGCCCAGCTCGTCGCTCTTGCGGGCCGGCACCCGGGAGGTGAGCGCCCGCTTGGCGGCGACGTTCCAGCCCCGCACCTCCACGTCCGTCACCTGGTCGGCGGCGGTCGCCCCGACCCGGCAGCGCAGCAGGTTGCGGCCCTTCTCCAGCACGTAGTGCGAGGACTTGGCGGGGGTGGAGGGGGAGGGCGCGCCGGAGGCCGGCTTGGGCTTGATGAACTGGAACTTGCCGTCGTCGGTGAAGACCACGTCGGCGTCGTTCTCCTCGGCGAGCCGCTTGAGGAACTCCCAGTCGGAGACGCCGGGTTGGGTGACCAACTCGTAGATGGTGGCGGTGGAGTCGATCCGGCCGATCTTCAGCCCGCGCTTGGCGGCGATCCGGCGGGCGATGTCGGAGGCCGTCATCGCCTTGAAGCCGGTGACGTTGCGGCCGCGCAGCAGCCGGTGCCCGTAGTCCAGTCCGCGGACCACGGTGTGCGCGCCGGAGCCGTCGAAGTCCGTCTCCAGGGCGGTCACTTCGCCGGTGAGCAGGGGCGTGTCGCCGCCCTTGCCGTCGGCGAGGCCGTGCAGCTGGGCGCGCGAGCCGATCCGCACGCCCAACTGCTGCAGCACCTTGTGGTTGGGGTCGGCGAAGGTCAGCTGGAAGGCGGCGGGGACGTTGACGCTGGCGTCGATCCAGCCGTCGACGAGGACCGACGCCAGCTTGTCGGTGAGCGGCCGGCCGTCCAGTTCGACGGCGAGGACTTCGGTGTACGGGCTCTCGCTCATGGGACTCGCTTCTCAGAGCTCCTCGGCCGCGGGCAGCAGCAGTTCGGTGCCGGGCGCCAGGTGCATCGGGTCGTCGATGCCGTTCGCCTCGGCGATGGCGCGCCAGCCGCCGGCGTCCCCGTACTCCCGGAAGGCGAGCGACTGCAGGCTGTCCCCGGCCACCGTGCGGTGCACCCGGCGCGCGGTGAGCGCACCCGAGGTGGGGTTCTGCCCCGGCGTCTGGCCCGGGATCTCCTGCAGCGTCAGGGAGACGGTGGCGCGCAGCGGTTCGCCGCCCGCCGCGAACGCGGTGTAGGTGACGCCGACGTTGGTGACGCACGCCTCGAAGCCGATGGTGCGGAAGGTGCCCCACTCCAGCCGCGCCCACGGCGGGGACGGCGCCTTGCGGGCGAGGCTCGCCTCGGTGGGCTCGCACGCGGTGAGCAGGGTGTCGACGCGGGTCCGGACGGCGCTGCTGCCCGGGTGGTCCGAGGCGTCCAGCAGCAGCTCCAGGGTGAGCCGGCGCGGCTCGGCGTTGAGGAACTGCGGCGGCGAGGTGCGGCGGAAGCCGACGGCGCGGCCGGGCTCCCAGGCGGCGCCCTTGGTGAGGCTCAGCGACGACGGGTTGAACTGCAGCCGCATCTCGGCGATGACGCCGCCGGGGGAGGAGGTGACGTCGGCGGGCGGCTCGTAGAGCCGCAGGGTGGCGCGGCGCATGCCGCCGGGGGCGGTGGGGCTGGTCATGGTGCTGTGCCTCCTTCAGGCTCCGTCAGGCTCCGGCGTCGGTGAAGCCGTGGTGGACGATCTCCAGGGTCTCGGTGGCGACCGCCGGGCTCGCCGGGTCGAGGCTCGGCCCCTTCCAGCTCACCGGCAGCACCTCCAGCAGGCCCCACTGCGCGACCTGGCTGCCGTCCGCGCGCAGCGCGACGATCTGCGCGGTGGGGCGCTTGATGCCGGTGGCGACGGAGGAGATCCAGGCGGTGACCTTCGAGGTCTCCTTGGTGAGCGGGCGGGAGAGCCGGATCGGCGAGTGGCGGACCCGGGTGGGCAGCTGCCACACATGGCTGTTGTTGCCGCCCTCCTCCCAACTCTGGACGTCGACATCGGCGGCGAGGCCCTCGCAGCTGTTGAAGAGGCCGAGGTCGAGGCCGTCGATGGTGAGGCGGAAGAAGATGGTGGACCCGGGGTCCTGCGTCGCGGTCGTCATGGGGTTCCTTGGGGGTGCGGAGGGGTCGGGTCACCAGCGGGGATCGCGGAGACGGCCGACCCGCTCCCGGTCCATCCGCAGCTCGGCGCGGAGGAGCCGGGCGAGCGGCCCGAGGAGCCGCCGGGCGAGGACGTCGAGCTCGGGATCGGGAAGGTCCTTGGCGGGCTGCCGGGCCGAGGCGGTGGCTGCGGCCGAGGCGGAGGCATGGACGTGGTGCTGCGGCGGGGGCGGCGTCTGCTGCTTCTGCTGCGCGGGCGGCGGCGTTGCCGCCGCGGCCGGCGGGCTGCGGTGCGGTTTCTGGGGCACGGCGGCGGCCGACGCGTCCAGCAGCCGCTGCACCTCGGGGAGGACGGCGGGGCGGTGCCGGGGCGCCGCGGGGGCGGCCGCGGTCGACGCCAGGGGAAGCGCCGCGGCGCTGAGCGTCGGCGCGTTGAGCGCGACCCGGCGGTGCGGGGTCGCGGTCGCGGTGGCGCCGGCCCGTCGCTGGAGCGGCGTGGTGGCGGCGGTGGTGTGCTGAGC